>JAZAHA010000064.1:0-22870 GCA_036231565.1 Pseudomonadota bacterium | reverse complement strand
CACCCCCTTCGACCTCACCCGGCCCCGGGCCGGGTTCGGCCACTTCCCCCGCTGACGCAGGGGAAGCCCCTACCCCCTGAACGGGTCCTGCATCAGGATGACGTCTTCGCGCTCGGGGCTGGTGGAGACCAGGGCGATCGGGCATTCGATGAGTTCTTCCAGGCGGCGGACATATTTCACCGCTTCGGCCGGCAGATCGGCCCAGGAGCGCGCGCCGGCGGTGGAACCCTGCCAGCCTTCCAGCTCTTCATAGACCGGTGTCACCTTCGCCTGGGCTTCCTTGCCGGCGGGCAGATGGTCGAGGCGGCGGCCGTCGAGCTCGTAGCCGACACAGACCTTGATCGTCTCGAACCCGTCCAGCACGTCCAGCTTGGTCAGGGCGACACCGTCGACACCGCCGACCTGCAGGGTCTGGCGGGTGATCACGGCATCGAACCAGCCGCAGCGGCGTTTGCGCCCGGTGACGACGCCGAATTCATGGCCGCGCTCGCCAAGCCGCTGGCCGTTCTCGTCGAACAGCTCGGTCGGGAAGGGTCCGGAACCGACACGGGTCATGTAGGCCTTGGCGATGCCGAGCACGTAGCCGACATCCTTGGGACCCACGCCCGTGCCCGCCGAGGCCTGGCCGGAAACGGTGTTGGAGGAGGTCACGAAGGGATAGGTGCCGTGATCCACGTCCAGCAGAGCGCCCTGGGCGCCCTCGAACAGGATTTTCTGGTCGGTATCATTGGCATTCTTCAGCACGCGCCAGACCGGTGCCGCATAGGGCAGGATTTTCGGCGCGATATCGAGCAGTTCCGCGACCAGCTTGTCGGCGGGATATTCCTCATGCCCCAGGCCGCGGCGCAGGGCGTTGTGATGGTGCAGGATTTCGGTGACGCGGCCGCGCAGCGCCGCCTCGTCGGCCAGGTCGATGACGCGCACGGCACGGCGGCCGACCTTGTCCTCATAGGCCGGACCGATACCGCGGCGGGTGGTGCCGATGGCCTCGCCGTCATCGCGGTTCTCGCGCAGGGCGTCGAGTTCGCGGTGGATCGGCAGGATCAGCGCGGCGGTCTCGGCGATCTTCACGACTTCCGGGGTGATCTTCACACCCTGTTCGGCGATCCGGTCGACCTCGGCCACGAAGGCCCAGGGGTCGACGACCACGCCATTGCCGATCACGGAAAGCTTGCCGCGGACCACGCCGGAGGGCAGCAAGGAGAGCTTGTAGACCTTGTCGCCGACGACCAGCGTATGGCCCGCATTATGGCCGCCCTGGAAGCGCGCCACCACATCGGCGCGGTGCGACAGCCAGTCGACCAGCTTGCCCTTGCCTTCATCGCCCCACTGGGCGCCCACGACGGTAACATTGGCCATTTCTGCCTCCGCGACTGTGCCCGCCGCCCGAGAGACATCGCCTGCCGGACCGCGCGGTCCGGACGGGTGCCGCAAAGCGGCGGATGTCAGTCGTCAGATCAATGAAACGGCGGGCTCGAACGGGCGGCAGGCTTAGAACAGATTGCGGGGCCTCACAAGAGAGGGATCAGCCCCGCAACCCGTGTCGAGTGGCTCAATCCACACGTTCGTAGACATCCCCGTCCCAGTCGAGCCGGACGATGGCGCCGGCAGCGTCACGCTCGAAAGCGAAACGGTCGGGGCCGTAGAAGGCGTGGGCGACGCCGCCGAACAGATCCGGGCGGGCCGGCTCAAGCTGCAGCCGCATGTCGCCGAGGCTGGCGACAAGGCCGCCGCCCTCTTCGACAATCGTCACGACGCCATAGGGCTCGCCGGAGGAATAGGTACCGGCATATCCGGCCCGCTCGGCGGCTTCGGGCTGCCAGGTCCAGCCGCCCCAGGCCTCGTCGGCCCGGTTCTCGGCCTCGCGATTGGTGCGGTGCTCCAGATAGCGGGCGATCTGCCGGGGATAGTATTCCACCCGCGTATCCGCCCAGCGTTCGGCATCGGGATGTTCGGTCAGGAATTGCAGGAACATCACGATGGTCCGGCCCGACAGCCAGCCCGTCATGTTGTCGGAATTGGAAAAGGCGGCGATGCCGACGCCCAGATCCGGCGAGAAGGCCATGCCCGTCCGCGCCCCGGTATAGCCGCCGCCATGGATGTAGAGCGTGTGGCCGTCGAAATCGCAGATATTCCAGCCCAGCGAATAGCCCGAGCAGGGCAGTTCGTAGGCGTTGCGGCCGTCTTCCTGATGGGTGGCCACGCCGGATACGTGTGCTTCTGCGACCACTGCATCGGTCAGCCCGCTCCCCTCCGGTCCGTGGCCGCGCAACTGCAGCTGCAGCCAGGCCGCCATGTCGGTCGTCGTCGTCACCAGACCGCCCGCCGACTGCATCATGCCGTCGGTCTTGGGCGGCACGTCGTACCAGCCGGCCTCCTCGCCCTGCCAGATGTGGTTCCAGGACTGCTCCTCGAGCGAAAAGTCGGAGGTGCGCCCGGACGTGCGCGTCATGCCGGTCGGCTCGAAGATCACTTCATCCAGCCAGTCCTGCCAGGTGCGGCCGGTCGCGGTCTCCAGGATGGCGGCATAGATATTGTAGCCCAGATTGTCATAGTCGAAGCCGGGCTCGCGGGCCTCGCCATATTGTGCGATCAGGGCGGGGTAGTCCGCCGGATCGACCCGCGCGACATAGGCCTCCAGCATGGTCAGCCGGCCCACCGAGATCGGCACCTGGTGGGTCAGGAGATCGCGCAACGTCCAGGCGGACGGGTCAACGCCTTCGGGGAAATCTGCATCCGGCCAGTGATCGGTGATGGTGGAGTCCAGATCGAGAATGCCCTGCGCGTCCAGCCAGCTCGCCAGGAGGCCCATATAGGCCTTGGTCTGCGAGGCGATATAGATCGGCGTGTCGGTCGTCAGCGGTTCGCCGGTTGACGCGCGGCGTACGCCTTCCACCCGGTTCAACAGCACCTCGTCGGCCGTCACGGCGACCACGGCATAGCCCGGCTCGATACCTCCGAAACGGTCCAGAAAAGCGTCCAGCCGGTCGGCTGCACCCTGGGGTGTTTCAGCCAGGGCCGGGGTGCCGGCCAGTGTGAACGCGAGGGCGGCGAGGCCCGATTGAATGCGCATGAAGCTACTCCAGTGTCACTGTATCCCGCCCCCACACTATTTTGCGGCACGCAGCGCGGTCTTGAACGCATGTAACCTTGCACGGCCTGTCCCGGCGACAGGCCGTGCAGGGCCAGCTTCGATTGTCCGCCGAACTCAGTGCCGGGTGTAGTGGTCGCTGCCCCACTGCAGCCCGGCCAGTTCGCCCTGCGCATTGCGCTCGAACCGGAAGACCGAGATCCGGCTCATCGGCGTCTGCTGTCCGCCGAACAGGTCAGGCGCGGCAGGCTCCAGTGTCATGGTGTAGTCACCCCAGTAGACCATGAGGCCGCTGTCCTCCAGTCGGATCTCGATGTCCAGATAGGGGCCGAGCTGCCAGACGCCGGTATAGGCTGCCAGCTCGTCGCGCGAGGGCTGCCATTGCCAGCCCTGCCAGCGTTCGTGCTCGCGAAGACTCGCATACTGGCGCGGCAGTTGTTCGCGATTGCGTGCGACCTGGCTGGCATACTGCCCGGACACGGACGCCGCGTTGGCCCCGGCCTCCGGATCGTCGGTCAGATACTGGAAATACAGACGCACGGTCGCCGTCGTGAGGAAGCCGGTCATGTCGTCGGAGTTGGAATAGGCCGCGATACCGGCCCCGCGCGAGGGCATGAAGGCCATCATGGAGCGCACACCTGCATAGAAGCCGGAGTGGAAGTACAGGGCTTCGCCGTTGAGATCGCACACGCTCCAGCCCAGGGAATAGCCCGGACAGGGCATGCCCATCGGATTGTTCCCGTCATCCATGCCGGTCTCGACATAGGAGGTCATGACGCCGGCATCGATGATCGAAGCCGTGATGCCGCTGCCCGCCGGGCCTTCCCCGCGCAAGACGGTCTGCAGCAGGCGGCCGGTATCGCCGGACGACATGTAGACACCGCCGGCCGACTGCATGGTGCCGTCCGGCTTGGGCGGCATTTCATGCCAGCCATCGCCCGCCCAGGTATGACGCCAGGGCAGCTCGTCAGCCGGCAGATCCGACGTGCGCGCCGAGGTGTCGTCCAGCCCCAGCGGGTCCAACACGGCCTCCTGAAGCCAGTCCTGCCAGGGCCGCCCGGTATGGGCTCCCAGAATGGCGGCATAGATGTTGTAGCCCAGATTGTCATACTCGAAGCCGGAGCGGCGCACTTCGCCATGGCGCTCGAGCATGACCGGCATGTCGGCGACAGCGATGGGCTGGGAGCTCGCCAGGATCGTGGTGACCAGCGGCGAGGACAGCGGCACCTGGTGGCTCAGCAATTGCCGCAGGGTCCAGGCGGACGGGTCGAAATCGCCGTCCATGTCCAGCCCGGGCCAGTAGTCGGAGATCGGCGTGTCCAGCGGCAGGATGCCCTCGGCATCCAGGCGGGCCGCCATCAGGCCGACCAGCGACTTGGTCTGGGAGGCGATGTATTGCGGCGTATCCGGCGTCATCGGCGCACCGGTGGAAGCCCGGCGCATCCCGTCTGCGCGGTTCATGAGAACTTCGTCCGCCGACACCACCACAACGGCATAGCCCGGTTCGATGCCGTCAAACCCGTCGAGGAAGGCATCCAGCCGGTCGGCGGCAGCCTGCGGCGTCTCGGCCTGCACGGCCGTGGTGGCAAGAAGGGCGGCCGTCGCAGCGGCCAGCGGGGACAAAAAACGCATCGGGATCTCCTTCAGTCCTGCATCAGCCGTAACCGGCCGGCAAGCGGCGGTCTTGAACGGATGCAACCCGGAGATCCGGGTCAGGCTGCGAGGAGAAAGCGGCGCAGGCCGCCGGGTGTCAGCCCGGTCTGCCGCCTGAGGCAGCGCGTCATGTGCGCCTGGTCGGCGAACCCGGCCTCGGCGGCCGCATCGCCGGGCGCCGATCCGGTCGCCAGCAGACCGACAGCGCGCCCGACACGTCGCTGCAGCCGGTAAGCCGTCGGAGCCACGCCGTAATGGGCCGCAAACACCCGCGCGAGATAGACACGGTGCACACCGGCCTCTTCGGCAATGGCGGCGATCCCCGTCAGGTCGGCAGGATCGTCCAGCCGATCGCGAATCCGCTTCAGCCAGGCCGGCGGCGAGGCGTGGTGTGCTTTCCGGCCGGGCGTCAATCGGGCCAGAATATCCACCACGGCATCACCGGCCGCATCTCCCTCCGCAGCCATCAGGGCATGAAGATCGCTCATCCGGTCCGGCGGCGTGTCCGGCGACCATTGCCAGTCGTCCGGGATCAGCCCGGCCAGCGCGGCAGCCGCCCCCGGCCGCAGATTGATCGACAGGATGAGCGCACCGTCGCGTCCGTGATAGCGATTGTCATGCTCGAAACCCGCCGGTTTCAGGCCGATGCCGCGCTGATGTATTTCGCGCAAGGCCCCGCCATGCCCCTCGCTCAGCCCGCCGCCCAGCAGGAAGGAGACCTGGTCGAAATCATGACTGTGCACGCCCATGCCGAGGCCGGGGCCGTAATAGCTCAGCTTCACATTGAGCGTATCGGTTTCGTAGACCCGCCGTGTCCGGAACATGCTGGTAATCCGCCCGTCTTCCTCGTCGCTATAGCCACTGGATGCTCGCCGCATGCTGATTGGATGATGACATCTTCGTCATTCCGGCACACCACGGCCCGCGTCCGGTGCGGCAAGCCGCGCGGATTTGCCGATGAACGGGCGGCGCATTGCTTGTCCGTCCGGTGACTGCATGCCAGCCTGATAGTCGAGACCGGGCGGGGAGGCACGGCATGACGACCTTACGGACATGGGCGGCCGCGGCCGCCCTGGCTGCAGCGCCCGTCCCGGCAGCATGGGCACAATCCGGCCCGCCGCCGGGCTGTACCGCAGCCGTGCACGACGACTTCGATTTCTGGCTGGGCACATGGAATGTCTACGCCCCCGATGACGGCCCCTATCAGGGCCGAAACACGATCGTGAAATCCCAGGGCGGATGCCTGATCACCGAACGCTGGGAGGGCGCAGGCGGCTCGACCGGCGAAAGCCTGAACGCCTATGACCCGCTGGCCGGCGCCTGGCGGCAGGTCTGGGTCAGCCCCGGCAATTTCATCGACTATACCGGCGGGCTCGACGCGGCCGGCACGATGGTGCTGGAAGGCGAGATCTTCTATCCGGGCAATGGCACCCGCGCGGCCTTCCGCGGCAGCTGGACGCTCCGGGACGACGGCACGGTGCGCCAGCACTTCCAGCAACAGGACGCAGACGGCGAATGGGCCGACTGGTTCACCGGCATCTATGTCCGCGTGGAAGCGGATCCGCGGGCGGACGAGGCGGAAGCGGCGCGGGCGGGTTGAGCTCGGTCTTTCTTCCCCACATCGTGGGGAAGTGGGCCGATGCGCAGCATCGGGTCGAAGGGGTCGCGGCCGCAGGCCGCGAAAGACGCTTGGCTCAACCATTCCGCCGCGTTCCGCGGCGACCCCTCCCCCGCTTCGCGGGTCCCCCTCCCCACGATGTGGGGAGGAAAATCCCTACCGTCCCCAGCGATAACCGATGCGGATGCCGGCATTGTCCAGGGCCTGGTTGCGGCCTGAGGCCAGGATCTGGCCGTGGGAGATGTGTTCGTAATAGGCGCCGACCGACCAATGCTCATTCAGGTCATAGTCGAGCCCGATCGCATTGTGGAACAGGATCTCATTGCCCATCAGAGAGCGCGTCGTGGCGAGGCGGATACGCGTCGGGTCGTCCGGCGGCGAATTCGGGTCGATGTCCTCGACACCGTCATTATAGCTCAGCCCGGTGCGGAATTCGAAATTCCAGTTCTCGGAAAACGCCCAGTTCCAGGCGAGACCGGTCGCACCGAAATTGGTCAGCCCGTTCGTGTTGAACGAACCGTAGAGATAAGGCCGCGGCGACCAGATCACCTCGAGGAAGTCCGGCGAGGCGAACAGGGCATCGACCGTGATGTTCGGCCCGTCCTCGACATGATCGGCCAGATCGTGGGCCGTCACGCCGAGACGGAATTCCGTCCCGCGCTCATCGTCGGCAACCGCCGGAGCGGCCAGGCATGCAGCGGCCAGTGCGGCCAGTCCCAAACGCGTCATAGGTGTCCCCTCCCTCAAGAGTGTGTCGGGCGCAGCGATACAGCGCCGGTCAGAGTGCGTCCAGCGCTTCGCGATAGGCCCAGTCGAGCCACGGCCCCAGCGCGGCCAGGTCGTCGGCTTCGATGGTCGGGCCGCACCAGATGCGGATCCCCGGCACGGAGGCCCGGTGCATATTGACGTCCAGACCCGCATTCTCACGCTCAAGTAGCGTCGTGATACCCTTGGTGAGCGCCCATTGCTGTTCGGTATCCAGCGCGGCGGCCTCCGGGGCAATATATTTCAACGCAACCGAGATCGGCGACCGCGCACTCTCGTCCTCGCACAGATAGCCGGCCCAGTCGGACTGGCGCACCCAGGCGTCCAGCGTCTCGAAATTGGTCTTGCTGCGGCGGATCAGTTCCGGCAGGCCGCCAATGCGCGAGGCCCATTTGAGCGCAGCGAGATAGTCCTCGACTGCCATCAGGGACGGCGTGTTGAGGGTGGAACCCTCATAGAGCGCCATATCGGCCTTGCCGTTCTTGTGCAGCTGCAGGATCGCCGGGATCGGCCGGTCGGGGCGGAAGCTGTTGAGGCGTTCGATCGCCCGCGGCCCCATCACCAGCATGCCGTGCTGGGCTTCCCCGCCCATGCACTTCTGCCAGGAGAAGGTGAGGACATCGATCTTCGACCAGTCGATGTCGACGGCGAAAGCGGCAGAGGTCGCGTCGCACAGGGTCAGGCCCTCGCGGTCGGCATCGATCCAGTCATAATCCGGAATGCACACACCGGCCGCCGTGCCGTTGAGCGTGAAGACCGCATCGCGCTTGCCGTCATATTTCGAGAGGTCGGGCAAAGTGCCGGCCGGGGTCTGGAAAGTGCGCAGATCGTCCAGCTTCAGCTCGTCGCGGGCATCGCTCGTCCACTTGTTGCCGAACACATCCCAGGAGAAGACGTCCGTGCCGCGCGCGCCGAGCAGCGACCACATCGCTGCTTCCATCGCACCCGTGTCCGAGCCCGGCATCAGCGCGACATGATAATCGTCGGGCAGTTCCAGCAGGGCCCGCGTGCGCTCGAGCGACTCCTTGATCCGCTGGATCGCCGTACCGGCCCGGTGGGTGCGCGAGAGCGGCGCATCGGCCAGCGCCTCCCAGCTCCAGCCGGGGTATTTCTTGACCGGGCCACAGGAAAAACGCGGATCGGCAGGGCGCAGCATCGGCTTGGGGTTGTCGGTGCGGGCGGGGGCGGTCAGCGTATCGTCGGCCACAGGGCTCTCCTGGCAGCGGGAAACAAAGGTGTATTCGTGACGGGCTGCACGTTGACGCCCTCTTCCCGCCGGGGCAAGAGGCTAGGCCATGATCCCGTCCCAGCGTGACCTTTTCGACATCCCGCGCGACCGCGTCTATCTCAACACGGCCTATATGGGGCCG
Organism: Pseudomonadota bacterium; assembly: GCA_036231565.1. Lineage (GTDB taxonomy): Bacteria > Pseudomonadota > Alphaproteobacteria > Caulobacterales > Maricaulaceae > Maricaulis. The sequence continues at coordinate 14,373 of JAZAHA010000064.1, read as the reverse complement.
ATGCCGAAAAGCGCCATTGCGGCCGGCCAGAAAAGCTATGCCGCCAAGGGACAGCCCTGGGCCTATGACGTGCAGCAGGATTTCTTCGGCCTGCCCGACCACTTGCGCGAGCGCGGGGCGCGCCTGTTCAGCGCGCAAGCCGCCGATATCGCGCTTGTGCCGTCAGCCTCCTACGGCCTGGCCACGGCCGCGCGAAATCTGGCGCCGCAGAAACGATCGGAAATCCTGGTTCTGGATGGCCAGTTCCCCTCAAATGTCTATGTCTGGCGCGATCTGGCCGCGCAGTATGGCGCGCGGCTTGTCACCGTGAAACGCGAGCCCGGCCAGGGCTGGACGGAAGCCCTGATCCGCGCCATCGGTCCCGCGACCTCGATCGTCGCCTGCCCGCATGTGCACTGGCTGGATGGCGGCCAGCTGGACCTCGCCCATATTTCCAGCACGGCCCGCCGCCAGGGCGCTGCCCTGGTGCTGGACCTGACACAGTCACTGGGCGCCCTGCCCTTCGACATGGCCGCGATCCAGCCCGATTTCGCGGTAGCGGCGTGCTATAAATGGCTGCTCGGCCCCTATTCGATGGGCCTGCTCTATGTGGCGCCCCACCATCATGACGAAGGCGAACCGCTGGAGCAGAACTGGATCACCCGCGAGGGCGCTGACAATTTCACCCGTCTGATCGACTATACCGAAGCCTATGCCCCCGGCGCCCGGCGTTTCGACATGGGCGAGCGCTCGGCGATGCAGCTGGCGCCGGCCGCCCTGGCCAGTCTCGACCAGGTGCTCGACTGGGGCGTCGACGCCATCGCGCAGACCTTGGCGGAACGCACGGCCGCCATCGCCGCGGCCACAGCGCCGCTCGGACTGGCCGACGACATGGTCGAACGCGCGCCGCACTATCTCACCCTGGGCCTGCCAGCCGGAGCCCCGGACGATCTGCTGGCCCGGCTGGCCGCGCGCAATATCCACATCTCCCAGCGCGGCGACCGCCTGCGCATCACCCCCCACCTGTTCAATGACGACACCGACATCGCCACCTTCGCCGACGGTCTGAGGGCTGTGTTGTGAGGGTGGGGCCGGGCGAGCGACGCAAGGCTTCCCCTGCGCAGCGGGGGAAGTGGCCGAACCCGGCCCGGGGCCGGGTGAGGTCGAAGGGGGTGAGTCCATGCGCGCTGACGCGCTCGGCGCCGCTGCGCGTCGCCCCCTCAGCCGGCTGCGCCGGCAGCTCCCCCGCACGCGGGGCGAGCCCTTGCCGGGGCCTCGCATGAAGCCCGCCCATGCCCACCTGCCCGGGCTGATGGACTGGGCTGCGCTGGTATTGCTCACCGTGCTGTGGGGATCGGCCTTTGCCTTTATCAAGCACGGGGTGGAGACGCTGCCGCCCGGCGGGCTGATCTTCGTGCGCATCGCCCTGGCGGCGCTCTTGCTGGCCGGCTGGGCGCTGTTGCGCGGTCACCGCCTGCCGGCACTCAATGACAAGCGCTGGCTGTGGTTCGCGGGGCTGGGCTTTTTCGGGAACACCCTGCCCTTCTACCTGGTCAGCTGGGGCCAGCAATATATCGACAGCGCGCTGGCCGGTATTCTGGTGGCCACCATGCCGCTGGCGACCGTGGCGATGGCACATGTCTTCGTGCCCGGCGAACATCTCACCCTCAGGCGCCTCGCCGGTGTGTTCACCGGGTTTGCCGGTGTCGTTCTGCTGCTGGGACCGGCGGCACTGACGGATCTGGGCGGCGCCGATGTCTGGGCCCAGCTGGGCGTGGTCGCGGCGGCCGTCTGCTACGGCATCAACGCCATCCTGGCACGTTTGATCCCCACAACACCGCCCTCGGTCTCCGGCGCGGGCATGCTGATCTGCGGCGCGCTCTTCGCCCTGCCCCTAGGAGCGTTCGAACTGGCACAGGCCGGCCCGGTCGCCCCGACCGCCTGGCTGGCGGTTGTCTGGCTGGCCGCCGCACCGACCGCGCTGGCCTCGGTGGTGCTGATGCAGGTGGCGGGCACAGCAGGACCGAACTTCCTCGCCATCGCCAACTATCTCACCCCGATCGCCGCGATGATTACCGGCGTGCTGATCGGCGAGACCATCGGCTGGCATGCCGTGCTCGCCCTGGCGGTGATCCTGACCGGTGTCTGGCTGGCCCGGAAGCGGGCGGCGGATCCCGATCGCTAGCCCGATCGCTAGAAGGCCAGCGCCGCTGAGCTAGGGCCGCACCACCCACATGTGATCGACCGGACCGTGGCCGGCGCCGAAGCCGGGGGCGCGGCGGATGGCCTCGTGCAGATAATCGCCGGCCTTGCGCACCGCCTCCGGCAGCGGTTCGCCGCCGGCCATCCGCGCCGCGATCGCCGAGGCCAGGGTGCAGCCGGTGCCATGGGTATGCTTCGTGCGGATGCGCGGGCGTTCCATCAATTCCATGCCGCGGGTGGAGACGAGCACATCGGTGACGGCATCGCCAGCGAGATGCCCGCCCTTCACCAGCGCCGCCTTGGCGCCCATGCCGACCAGCGCTTCGGCAGCCGCCAGCTGGCCCTGCACATCCTCCACCGTCAGCCCGGTCAGGCGGGCTGCTTCGGCAGCATTCGGCGTGACCAGTGTGGCCAGCGGCACAAGACGGTCGCGGATCGCGGCTTCGGTCCCGTCATCGACCAGCCGGTCGCCGGATGTGGCGATCATCACCGGATCGAGCACGAGCGGCAGGGCCGGATCGGCCGCCTCCAGGACCGCGGCGACGAGTTCGACAATCTCCACCGTCGCCAGCATGCCGGTCTTGACGACATCGGCGCCGATATCGTCGAGCACGGCCCGGATCTGACCTTCAACGATGGCATTGGGCACGGGATGGATGGCGCTGACGCCCAGCGTGTTCTGGACCGTGATCGCCGTGATCGCCGTCGCCGCATAGCCGCCCATGGCCGAAATCGCCTTGATGTCGGCCTGGATACCAGCGCCGCCGCCACTGTCGGAGCCGGCGATGACGAGCACCCGGCCGGCCGGTTCGTCTGCTTGCATGATGTCTTCCTGACTGGCTGGAGATCAGCGCTGCTGGAGTTCGCGCAGCCGGGCCCGCGCCCGGGCGGCCTCGGCGTCGGAGATGGCATAGGACGCCGCCTGCGAATAGAGCTCGCGGGCCTCGGCGGTCTCGCCCTGTTGGGCGCGCACTTCGGCCAGAGCGATCAGCGCCCGGAAATCGTCGGGAGCGAAGGCAAGCATCTGTTCGTAGATGATGGCAGCCGGCCGCAGCTCGCCGGTCCGCGTCAGGCAGGCCGCGTGGCGGTGCAGGCTCTCGTCATCCCAGGGGTTTTCGGCGACGGCCGCGCCGGTTTCGGCACACTCGCCCGTCGCATTGGACGCGGCAGCCGCGACCGGATTGGCCGGTGCTGCCGAGGTGGACGGCGCGGGCGCATGGCTTTCGGGAGCAGGACTATGCTCCGCGGCAGGTTCATGCCCGGCCTCACCGGCCGGTGCGGGGTCGACCGGGACATGCCCTGTCGGCACAGCCTCGCCCGAGGCCGCGTGACCGCCGACCCCCGCAGCCGGCTCGCCATGGGTGGCCGCGGCCGATGCGCTCTGACCGTCCGTTGCAGCTGCGGTCCTCGCCGCGCCCGTTGCGGACGGCGTGGAAGGCGCAGCCCGCGACACCCCGGCGACCGGTGCATCCAGGCTGAAACTCACCAGAACACCGCCCTGGCGCAATTCGGCGCGAACATCCTGCCAGGCGGCGGCCTGGCCAAGTTCCACCAGGGCGCCATCGGCCACCGGGGTGATCGAGACACGGCTGACGAGGTCGGCGCGGTAGGGCGACACCTCGCGGGTGCGGACCGCGACACCGCCGATCATCAAGCTGACACTGCCCGCCGTCTGCGACAATTCGGCGGATCCCGGCTGTTCGTCAAAGGCGAGCCAGACCTGACCGTTCAAGCCATCGGCACGGGTCAGGACATCGCGCAGCTCGGCGCTTGCCGGGCTGGCGATCAGACCGGTGCAGAGCGTGGAGATCAGCAAGGCTCGGTGCATGCGTCTTGTCCTCAACCTGTCGCGTGCCGCAAGGCTGTATCCGGCGGGCTAGCCCGCAGCGGCGGCCTGCGCCGTCGTTACCGGCACCGCATTGCAGGCGTCATAGCCCAGCGCGCCGATCAGCGTTCCATCGGCCTCGCGGACCGACTCGTAGACATAACAGCCCTCGCCGAAGTCGGGGAAGTCACCGCGCACGAATATCGGATCACCTTCCCCGAACAGCGCATCCGCCGAGTCGAGCGGGCGGAGCGAATTGACGGCCCGGCCCTCGTCCCGCGTCGCACATTCCCAGGTCTGGGTATCGGCATCGACGATCCGGACGCCGGTCGCGCCGCCGCTCATCGTATAGGCCAGCGAGACATGGGCCGGCCGGTTGCCGAACTCGGCCAGGCAAGCATCGATGGCCGGCAGGTAGCTCATGATATAGTTCGACCAGCGATCATCCTGCGCCTGTTCCCGGGCACAGCCGGCCTTGACCGTCTCGCCGATCCGCAGCGCGGCAAAATGCGTGAAGCCGGCCTCGCCCGCCACCTCGCAGGGGCCGGCCTGCAGCTGCAGCTCGGCCGTTTCGCCCGAAGCCGTTGTGCCGTGGAAGCGTCTCACGCCACCTTCCAGATAGGGCATGGCAATCTGCAGATCCGCAGCCTGTTCGATCCCGTCGGCATCGGCGAGAACCAGCGCAACCCGGATCGCCCCGCCGCTATCATCCTCATAGATCAGATCGCCCGACCAGCCCGACTGTCCGGCGAGTTGATAGCCGAAGCCGCGCGGCGCACCGCGCCGGTCGGCGCGCGGATGGTCGAAGACGGAGCCGGCAACATTCTCCGGTCCCCCGCCAACGCCCATCATCTCGCTGCCGGTTGTCGCGCACCCTGCCAGCAGCACCAGCGCTGCCATCGCCAGAAATCCCGTGACCTGCGGTCTCATGCCGTACCCCCTGCCTGGTCCACACGTGTCCTTATAGCGCCTGTGCGGCTAGACGACACCGTCAAACCGCCTGGCCAGATAGTCGACGAAGGCGCGCACCCGGTGCGTCATGTAGCGGTTGGACGGGAAGACGGCCCAGAGGAAGCGGTGTTCCGGCGCCCAGTCTGCCAGCACGTCGATCACCTCGCCGCGCTCCAGCGCATCGACGGCCGCCCAGCGCGGCGAACAGGCCACGCCCAGCCCCGCCTTGGCCGCCGACACGGCCGCCACCGCACCGTTGAGGGAGAGGCGTCCATTGACGCGAACCTCGACTTCCTCGCCCTCGCGCTCGAATTTGAGCAATTGGGGGCTGGGCTTGTTGCGGTCGATGATCATGTCGTGGCGGGCAAGATCGTCGGGATGCTTCGGCATGCCGTTGCGCTCGACATAGGCGGGCGACGCCACGCACGCCATGCAGGCCGGTGCAAGACGGCGGGCGATCAGGGCGCTGTCCGGCAGATTGCCGATCCGCACGCCGACATCGAACCCTTCATTGACCAGGTCCACCATGCGGTCGGCCATCGACAGGCGAACCTCAACCTTGGGCCATTCGGTCATGAAGTCGGCAATGATCGGGATCAGGCGGCGGGCGCCGAAATCGACCGGCGCCGTCACGCGCAACACGCCGGCCGGTGCCAGCCGCGCGCTCGCCACGCCCTCTTCCATCGCATCATACTCATCAAGCCAGGGCTGGACGCGGTCGAGCAGGGCCGCGCCGGCATCGGTGAGGCGGACAGAGCGGGTCGTGCGTTCGAACAAGCGCGCCTGCAGCCGCTGTTCCAGGGCCGTGATCTGCTTGGAGGCCGCACCGGGCGTCATCGCCTCGCGATCGGCCGCCTTGGTGAAACTGCCCAGCTCGGCCACCGAGCAGAACAGGCGCAGGGCATCGATCCGGTCCATTTATTCCTCGCCAGAAAGAGAAAGCTTCGATCGGGCATACTTATCCCTTGCGGGCAGAAATACCAGATTGCGGGCTCGACTTTCCGGAGTACCCCTCATGCCCCTCGGCCCGCTCTTCATCTCACACGGCGCCCCCGACGTGCTCACCGTGCCCTCGCCCGCCCACGACGCGCTGAAAGCACTCGGCCTGGCGCCGCAGACCCGTGCTGTCCTGGTTGTCTCGGCGCACTGGGAAGCGGGTGCCCCCGTGCGGGTGCAGTCGGCCGCCACACCGGACACGATCCATGACTTCCGCGGCTTCGGCCCCGTGCTGGAACGGACGATCTATGCCGCCCCCGGATCGCCCAGCCTCGCCGCAGTCACGCTGGATCTGCTGCGCGAGGCCGGCATCGATGCGGAAGCCGAGCGGCATCGCGGACGCGACCACGGCGCCTGGATCCCGCTCGCCCTGATGCGGCCGGAAGCCGATATCCCGGTCTTCCAGGTCAGCCTGCCCGGCAGCGACACGGGCGCCATCGCGCTGGGCCGGGCCCTGGCGCCCCTTGCGGACCGCGGCGTCCAGATCATCGGCTCGGGTTCGCTGACGCATTCGCTGCGCGCATCGCTCGGCGCGACCGAGGCAGCGCCGCCCCATCCCGGCGCCGAGGCTTTCCGCGACTGGATTGTGCCGAAAATCGCCAGCGGCGATGTGGAGACGCTGACCAGCTGGCAGGACGCGCCGCTCGCCGGCTTCAACCACCCCACACCGGAGCACTTCCGCCCGCTCCTGGTGGCGATGGCCGCCGCGAGAACGCCGAATGCCGAACTGATCCACACATCCTGGAGCCGCAGCGCCCTGGCCATGGATATCTGGCGGTTCGGCGGCTAAGGCATTTTCAGCAAAAGCGGGCACCGGCTTTTGCGGGTCGAAACAACCTCTAGCGCCCCTGGACACACAGGCGGAAATGCCGGCGTTCGAGCCGGACCGGCATCGTGAAATCGAGCAATTGCTGCGCACCGATGCTGCGCAGCAATTTTTCCGCCTGCGACCGCGCCTCACCGTCCAGTGAGGCCAGGAAGTCGGTCACGCGCTGCAGCATCCACAGCGGGTAGGGAATGACCGCACGATCGGTCTCGACGACCGTGTCGCCATGGCCAACCCTGGCCTTGTGGAAGCCCAGTACACGCGGCACTTCCGCCATATCCGGGTTCTCGTCTGCCCAGGTTCCAAGGCGGTCCGCCGTGTCGATGAGAACAGGCAATTGCTGCGCAGCAAACATGCGCAGCATGGGCAGCAGGGTTTCGGGCAAATCGCTGTCCGGCAGGAAGTCACCGGTCAGTGCGTGCTGGGGCGCATGGCAGCGCAGCGCCCAGTCGGCAACGCGCGGCGCGAGGCGGCGCATGATCTCGCCGGAGGCCGGGTCGCGCAGCAAGTGCGCATAGAGCGGCCCGAGCAAGCCAAAGTCGGCGATCGAGGGCCGCGAACCGAACAGGAAGTCGTGCCGGGCGAGATGGGCCTCGAAAGCAGCGAGAAAGGCCTCATAGGCGGCCTCGACCGCCGGCACGCTGTCCGGATTGATGCCCAGCCCGGGCAAGGCGCCGGAAAAATACGCCACCGGCTTTGCCACCCGCGCCCGTTGTTCTTCCGGCGGCAGGTCCGGGAAGGAGAAGGCGCCGAACTCGCCATGGGCAAAATCCCGATTATAGGCCCAGCGATAGTGCATAGCCGGGATCACAAGCCATTCATCGCCGAAGAGTTCCAGGATCAGGGCGGCCAGGCGCTGGCGCACACTGTCCGGATAGACCGACGGCCCCGGCTCGTGCTGCTCGACATAATCGATGATGTCGGTCGTATCCTGCAGGGTGACGCCCGTGTCCGAGCCGTCATGGTGCACCACGACCGGAATGACCGACCAGCCGACCCGCGGCAGGATTTCGCTCTTGTAGACCTCGCGCGTCGACATCACTTCGCGAAACGGTACATTCTTCCAGCGCAGATAGCCGCGCACCTTGCCGGTATAAAGCGACACCGCCGCACCGATCAGCGTGTAGGTCATGCTCGCCTCCCGTTTCGAGTATGGCGAGAATAGCCTTATCGGAAGAAGATCAAACCGCGATTTCAGTGATGCGGTACCGTCAGGCCGGCTTGTGTGCGATCACTTCCAGCACCATCGGCGTCGTCATCAGGGAGACCGGATCCTGCTGACGGGCGTGCAGGAAAAGCCGGAAGGACTCGGCATCGTCCGGTGCGAGAAAGCCGAGTTCCACAAGGCGATCGGGGGCCTGTTCGAGCCAGGCGATGGGCCAGCTCCAGATCCAGTCGCCGGGGCGCGCGGCGTGGATGACCGGCGTCATCGGCCCGAGCTCCCAGCCCTGGTTGGACAGGATGGCCGGCAGTCGGCGCGCGATCTCGGGATCGCCGCCAAAATGCAGCCAGCTCTGGCGCACCGCCTCGATGAACCGCTCGAAGACGGGTTCGCACGGCTCGATGCGGAAGCTGCGATAATCGACATATTCCTGGGCAATAAAGATACCGCCGGGTTTCAGTGCGCGGTCAATGCCGGCGATCACGCCGGGGACGTTGGGCACGAAGGACAGGCACCAGCGCGACCAGACCGCGTCGCAGACCGCCTCGGGCCAGTCGACATCGGCCAGATCGCTCTCGAGGGTCTCGATATTGGAGAGGCCGCGCTGGCGGGCGCCGTCACGAAGTGCGGCCAGAAAGGCCGGGGCCTGGTCGACCGCGATGACGCGGCCCTGAGGCCCGACCAGCCGGGCCAGATCGAAAGCGGCATAGCCGGGGCCGGCCCCGACATCCATCACCGTCATGCCCGGCCGCAAACCCGCGCGGCGCCAGCCGGCAAGGGCCGTTTCGCGCCAGATCGCATGCTGCTGACCCAGCCGGGCAATTTCCACGGCATCGGTCCCGATGATGTAGTCATCGTCTTCCAGGCGGGCGTCGGACATCTCGGTCTCCTGCGTCGAGCGCATGAAGACTAGAGCATTTTCAGCCGAAGTGGGGACCGGTTCTGCGGTTCGGAAATGCGACCACCAAAGACCCGGCATTTTCAGCCGAAGTGGGGACCGGTTCTGCGGTTCGGAAATGCGACCGCTCAAGAGACCGGAGCCACCCGGAAATTGCGCCCCCGGCGCCCCCGGTTCAGCGAACGGTTTCGCTGTCCTTGATGATCGTCTTGAGCACCGGAACCACCAGCCCGGCCTCCTGGCGCCAAGCGACGTAGTCCGCGGTCTCGGAAGCGGTCTGGTAGCTGTTCCACGCCGCCCAACCGAGTGCACCCGTGAGCGCAAAGGCGACAGCCCATATCGCGAACGCGACAGAGCGTATCCTCGACGGCCAGTGATATCCGGTTCTCTGCAACATCGGGTGTAGTCCTGCCCCGCAACGCCCCAAGCGCCTGTTGGCGCGCATAGTGACGTTCCGCTTGGTTAACGCACCGAATATTGTATTAACCCTGTCTTCACGACCCTGAACGATCGAATTTCGCGAACAAGGGCAGCAACTTGCGGCCTTTTTATAGTTTATGCACGCAAAGGCTCCGTGCTGTGCCGCGCGGAAATCACTCCTGGATGTGCGTGCTTGGCCGTGCAGCCGGCGGCGTCCTGCGCGCGGAAACCGCTGCGCACCGCCCCAGAAGCACCAACCGCCCGTCCCCGGCTCACAAGGAGCAGGGAGGCGGGCGGCCGTGTTGCTTCCGGTTCGGGTTTTGACACCCTGTCCTTCGGCGCACCCCGGTCGGGTGACCGGAGCCAGCGAACCCCCGAAAGGGCCGGCTGTAATCGCGGCTTCCTGGTCTGTGCCCTTGCGGGCGCATCAGTCTCTCCGGTGCGGAAGGGCTTTCAAGCTGGGTGTCCTTGCGGATCCTGGCTTTCGGCCTGGCCTGGGGGAACCCGCCCTTTCGGGCCTGTTCCGGGCCGCTCGTCCGGTCGCCGGTCCTTGCGGACCGTCTCCCCTGGAGCCTTCTTTCCCGGCGATCCCCGGGCCCGGAGGCCCGCTTCGGTCGCTGTCGATGACATGAGTAGACCACCGGCCCGCCGTCCCGGCAACGCACGAAACACCCCGTTTCGTGGACAAGTCGGCTCAATCGGTGGAAAGGTTTTCGCTTTCTGTGGAAATCCTGATGAAAACTTCCAACATCCCGAAAACACGCCCGGAATAGCGGCAAAGAAAAGCCGGCGCAACTCGCATTGCACCGGCTTTTGCAGTCTTTATGCAGTCGCGCTTCAGGCGGCTGCGGCTTCCTTGGTGCCGAAGCGGCCGTAGAAGGTCTCGCCCTTCTCGGCCATCTCCTTGAGGAGGGCCGGCACCTTGAACTGGTCGCCATACCTGGCTTCGAGTTCTTCGGCGCGCTTCACGAAGGCCTTGGCGCCCACCGTATCGATGAAGGACAGCGTGCCGCCGGTATAGGGCGCAAAGCCCCAGCCCAGGATCGAGCCGACATCGGCTTCACGCGGATCGGCAACGATCTCCTCTTCCATGCAGCGCGCCGCTTCCAGCGCCTGGGTGTAGAGGATGCGATCCTTGACCTCGTCGGCCGTCGGCTGTTCGGCGGCGTACTGGCCACCCGGCGCGAACTGCTCCAGCTCCGGCCAGAGGCGTTTCGGCTGGCCCTTCTCGGACGGATAGTCGTAGAAGCCCTTGCCATTCTTGCGGCCCAGACGGTCATACTCCTCGACCATCTTGAACAGGATCGGCTCGGTGCCGTTGGGCTGGTACTTGTCGCCCAGATCGGCCTGGGTCTGCTTGATCAGCTTCACACCGAGATCCAGTGCCACCTCGTCCTGCAGGGAGAGCGGGCCGACCGGCATGCCGGCCATCTTGGCCGCATTCTCGATCAGCGCCGGCTTGACGCCCTCGCCCAGCATTTTCAGGCCTTCTCCGACATAGCGCATGACGCAGCGATTGGCGTAGAAGCCGCGCGTATCGGCCACGACGATCGGCGTCTTCTTGATCTTGGTGACGAAATCGATGGCACGCGAGAGGGCATAATCGCCGGTCTCGCCGCCCATGATGATCTCGACCAGGTTCATCTTCTCGACCGGCGAGAAGAAGTGAATGCCGATGAAATTGGCCGGACGGGCCGAGGCCTTGGCCAGATCCGTGATCGGAATGGACGAGGTGTTCGAACCGAACACGGCCGTCTCGCCGATCTGTTCCTCGGCCATCTTGGTGATCTTGGCCTTGAGTTCGGAATTCTCGAACACGGCCTCGACGACCAAATCCACATCCTTGATGAGGGAATAGTCGGTGGTCGGCGTGATCAGGGCGGCCAGGGCGTCGGCCTTGTCCTGGGTCAGCTTGCCGCGCGCGACACCTTTCTCGAAATGATCGGTGCAGTGCTTCTTGCCCTTTTCGGCGCCTTCCTGGGTGGCGTCGATCAGCACGATCTCGATGCCGGCCTGGGCGGAGACCGTGGCGATGCCCGCACCCATGAAGCCGGCGCCGATGATGGCAATCTTCTTCACATCCGCCTTGGACTGGCTGGCCGGACGGCGGCCGCCCTTGTCCAGGTCCTGCTTGGACAGGAAGATGGAGCGGATCATGTTGCGGCTTTCGGGGCGCAGCAGGAGCTTGGTGAAATACCGGCTCTCGATGCGGATCGCCTGGTCCATGGAGACCTGGGAGCCTTCATAGACGCACGAGAGAATATAGCGCTGGGCGGGATAGTTGCCGTAGGTGTTTTTGCGCAGCATCGGCGAAGCAGCACCGAAGACCTGGGCGCCGGCGGGATGGTAGGGGCCACCGCCGGGGAATTTGAACTTGTCGCCATCCCAGGGCTGTTTCGCACCCTTGGGATCTTCCTTGACGATTTCCTTGGCCTTCGCGACCAGCTCGGCGAGCGGCACGACGGCATCGGCAATGCCCAGGCCCTGGGCCTTGGCCGCATCGAGCTGCTGGCCCTGCAGCAGGACCGGCGCGGCAGTCATCACGCCGACAAGACGCGGCAGGCGCTGGGTACCGCCACCGCCCGGCAGCACGCCGACCATGGCTTCCGGCAGGCCCAGCTTGGCCTTGGGATTGTCCGACGGCATGACCCGGTAGTGACAGGCCAGCGCGATCTCGAAACCGCCGCCCAGGGCGAGGCCGTTGATCGCCGCAGCAATCGGCTTGCCGCAGGTTTCCAGGGCGCGGAACGTCTTGTTGAGACGGAAGCACTGTTCGAACAGTTTCTGCTTCATCTCCTCTTCCGGCAGCTTGGCCAGCGCGGCATTCGCCCCGCCCAGCTCGGACAGGTCGGCGCCGGCGCAGAAAGCGTCCTTGCCGGAGGTGATGACGACACCCTTGATGCTGTCGTCCTCGATAATGGTCTTCGTCAGCGCGTCGAAGTCGTCCATGACATCGGCGGAGATGACGTTCATCGACTTGCCCGGGCTGTCGAACGTGACCAGGGCAATGCCGTCTTTATCGGTTTCCAGTGTGAAGTTTTTCAGGGACATCAGGATTTCTCCTCGTCGGACGCATCGCCTTCCTTGGCGGCGTCCTGCTTGTTCTTCAATTGCTTTGCCTTGGCCGCGCCGAAGGCGAGAGAGAGTGACATGCCGAAGGCGACACCGAGAGAAATCCCGATCGCGAGGCTTTCCAGCGCAACACCCAGGGATACGCCCAGGGCCAGGCCGATCGGCAGGCCGAGGGGCAGCCCCAGAGCGAGGGCGTTGTCCTCGGACTGAGGGGTTTCGTCTTCGTCGCCGCTCATCGCACCTACACCCGCTCGATGATCGTCGCGGTGCCCATGCCGCCGCCGACGCAAAGCGTGGTCAGCGCGGTGGACTTGCCGGAGCGTTCCAGCTCGTCGAGCACCGTGCCCAGGATCATCGCGCCGGTGGCCCCCAGCGGGTGACCCATGGCGATGGCGCCGCCATTGACGTTCATGATGTCATGGTCGATCTCGTAGGCCTGCATCAGGCGCAGCACGACAGCAGCAAAGGCCTCGTTCAGCTCCCACAGATCGATGTCCGACGCGTTCATGCCGGCTTTCCTGAGCACTTTCTCGGTCACCGGGACCGGGCCGGTCAGCATGATGGTCGGTTCCGAACCGATCGACGCCATGGCGCGGATGCGGGCGCGCGGCTTGAGACCGGCCTTCTCGCCGGCCTCCTTCGAGCCGACCAGCACCATGCCGGAGCCGTCGACAATGCCGGAGGAATTGCCGCCCGTGTGGACCCAGTTGAGGTATTCCACTTCCGGATAACGCTGGGTGGCGACCGCTTCGAAGCCGACGAAATCGGACAGATCCTTGAAGGCCGACTTCAGCGAGCCCAGGCCCTGCATGTCGGTGTCCGGACGCATATGCTCGTCATGGTCGAGAATGGTGACGCCGAGCTGGTCCTTCACCGGCACGACCGATTTGGCGAACCGCTTCTCGGCCCAGGCGCGGGCTGCGCGCTTCTGGCTTTCCACGGCATAGGCATCGACATCGTCGCGGGAGAAGCCGTACTTGGTGGCGATCAGGTCGGCCGAGACGCCCTGCGGCACGATATAGTGGTCGAAGGAAATCTCCGGATCGGAGCCCATCGCACCGCCATCCGACCCCATCGGTACGCGCGACATGGCTTCCACACCGCCGCCGATGGCGAAATCGGCCTCGCCGGACATCACCTTGGCGGCCGCGACATTCACCGCTTCCAGGCCCGAGGCGCAGAACCGGTTGATCTGGTAGCCGGCGGTCGTCTCGGCGTAGTTGGCATTGATCACGGCCGAGCGCGAGATGTTCGCACCCTGCTCGCCCACCGGCGAGACAACGCCCATGATCACATCGTCGACCAGGGAGGTGTCGAGATTGTTGCGGTCGCGGATCGCCTCGAGCTGCTGGGTGGCCAGCTGCAGCGCGGTGATCTCGTTGAGCGCTCCATTTTTCTTCTTGCCCCGCGGGGTTCGCGTGGCGTCGTAGATATAGGCTTCGGTCATCTTGGCTTCCTTTCCCTTTGCGGGCTGGTTTCCTTTATCGACTCAACTGGGTTTTCGTCCCCGCTTGCGGGGAGAAGAGGTTCGGGCGGCCAGCGCCTCTGCGATCTGGATCAGGACACCGTCGAGATTGCTGTAGACCTCGACATTGTAGCAGCGGATCACGCGCCAGCCCCGCGACTCCATGAAGCGGGTGCGCCGGCGATCATGAGCCAGCTCTTGCGGGCTACCATGGGCTTCGCCATCGACCTCGATCACCAGCTTTGCCTCGGCACAGGCGAAATCGGCGATATAGGGCCCGATGGGATGCTGGCGGCGGATCTTGAAACCGTCGATCTGACGTCGGCGAAGACGCGACCAGAGGATCATTTCTGCGTCCGTCATCGATGTCCGAAGTTGCCGCGCCCGCTTCACGGTACGATACTTATCCTGACCGGGCTCGCCCAGGCTCAGCCTTTCTTCCCCACGGTAGTGGGGAAGTGGGCCCTCCGTAGCCTTGGCGAAGGAGGGGTCGAAGGGGCGGCGCGAAGCGCCGGAGGACAGCAGAGCCTCGCTCCGCCATTCCGCCGCGTGCCGCGGCGGCCCCTCCCCCGCTTCG
>JAZAHA010000063.1:0-56341 GCA_036231565.1 Pseudomonadota bacterium | reverse complement strand
TTCAGCAAGATCAAACACTTCCGGGCCATCGCAACGCGCTACGAAAAACACGCCGATAACTACCTTGCCCTCGTCAAACTCGCCGCTATCCAGATATGGCTCAGAAATTATGAGTCTGTGTCCTAGTGTGACCTTGAATACCGACTGTGTAGGACATGAACGGGGAGTCTGGCCAGTGCGCCGCGATGCCACCGAACTCGATCGCTTCTACAAGACCCGCCAGGGTCTGACCGCCCGCCGCATGATAGGCCGCCGCATCCGGGCGCTGTGGCCCGAGACGCGCGATCTCGACGTGCTGGGCCTGGGCTTTGCCAATCCCTATCTGGACCCGTACCGGCGCCAGTCGCGGCGCTGCATCTCCTTCATGCCCGCCGGGCAGGGTGTCATCGTACCGTCCCGCGAAGGCACGCCGACAGCGCTGGGCGATGAGGTTCACCTGCCTTTCCCCGAAGCCCTGTTTGACCGCGTCCTGCTGGTCCATGCTCTGGAAGAGGCGGACAGCCTTCCCGTCCTGCTGCGGGAGATCTGGCGGGTAATGGCCCCGGAGGGGCGGTTGATGCTGGTGACCGCCTCGCGCAGCGGCATGTGGGCGCTGTCCGACAAGACGCCTTTCGGCCACGGCCGGCCCTTCACGCGCGGCCAGTTGTCCGGCCTGCTCGAGGATTCGCTGCTGGAAGCGACCGCCTGGGCGCGGGCGCTCTATGCGCCGCCCTGGGGCTGGGCGACCCACCGCCGTATCGCGTCGGTCTGGGAAGAAGTCGGGGAATATGCCTGGCCGGGCCTGGGTGGAGTCATCCTGGCAGAGGCCGTGAAGCATACCGGCGCGGTCCGGCCGCAGCGCCATACTGCGCCCGTCCGCAAACGCGCACTTGAAGGGCAGGCGCAGCCCGCGCTATCTCCCCGTCACCTGTCCGGACGGCAAGGGGCTGACCGGACGCTCCAGGACTAGAGGTCGCTTCATGGGTATTGAGCCGCGCGCGGGTATTCTCGACATTCGTCCCTACAAGCCGGGTGCGGCGGAAGCGCCGGGCATCGCCAATCCGGTGAAGCTGTCCTCAAACGAAAACGCGCTCGGCTGCTCGCCCAAGGCCGCGGCGGCGTTCGAAGCCTCGGCCAAACGCCTGCATCTCTATCCCGATGGCGGGGCCACGAAGCTGCGTGAAGCGATCGCGCGCGAGGAAGGCCTGGAAGCAGAAAACATCGTCTGCGGCTGCGGCTCCGACGAGCTGCTGCAGCTCCTGGGCCGGGCCTACCTCAATCCGGGCGACAAGGTGGTGCAGTCGCAATACGGCTTTCTGGTCTATCGCCTGGTGGCGATGCAGTCCGGTGCCGAACTCGTCTCTGCGCCCGAGCGCAACTACACCACCGACGTCGACGCGCTGATCGAGGCGGCCGGCGATGACACGAAGATCGTCTTCCTGGCCAATCCGAACAATCCGACCGGCACCTATATCTCCGACGCCGAAGTGCGCCGCCTGCGCGATGCGCTGCCGGCCTCGACACTGCTGGTGGTCGATGCGGCCTATGCCGAGTTTGTGCGCAATGCCGATTATTCCGCGGGGCTGGACCTGGCGCGCGAGCGCGACGATGTCGTCGTCACCCGCACCTTCTCCAAGATCCACGGTCTGGCCGGTGCCCGTCTGGGCTGGGCCTATGGCAACAAGTCCATCATCGACGTGCTGCACCGGGTGCGCGGTCCGTTCAACGTCAACCTGCCGGCCATCGAAGCCGGTACGGCGGCGATTGCCGACCGCGACTTCATGAAACGCTCGGCCGATCACAATGAGGAATGGGTCGCCTGGCTGCGCCAGCAGATCGGCGGTCTGGGCCTGGAGGTCACGCCGAGTGTGTGCAATTTCGTGCTGATCCATTTCCCCGAGGCGCCAGGCCGCACAGCGAAAGATGCAGACGCTTTCCTGACGTCGAAAGGCCTGATCATCCGCCCGGTCGAGCCCTATGGCCTGCCCAATGCACTGCGCGCCACGGTCGGCAAGGCCGAGGAAAACCGCCGCTTGGTCGATGGTCTTGCCGCGTTTATGGGGCAGTAAGGCAACGGGGCGAGCCGGCCTGCCCCGTTCCTAATCGCCGATTGCACCGAGGCGTACCGGGCCCAGATAGATGCCGCCGTCATGGATGCGGAAGGGCAAAGCAACCCCTTCGGCGCTGCGCGGCGCCATCATGGCGGCCAGTCTGAGCGCCTGCTCGTTTTCGCGCGGAACGACGCCGGCCTCGATCAGGGCGTCTGCGAGTGTGTCCGGATCGGTGATGCGCAGGGACAGGCGGCCGTCGGGACGCGCCAGGCTGTCTATGGTGAAGTCGCCATTGCCGGTGATATGGGCGGGGCCCCATTCCAGCTCGGCATCGGCGATCTGCAAAGTCCCGCCGGCGTCGCGCCAGGCGATGGCGTTGGCGCCGTCGGCGAGGGCCGACCAGTGCGTGACTTCCAGATCGATACGGGCAGAACGGGCGGTGTCTCCGAAGGCACGCTCGACATCGGGCTCGAGGACGCCGGGTGCCGCGCGCACACCTGAGACGGCAAGGCGCATGCGCAACCCGTCTTCCTCATCCACGGCGCCGGACATCAGGAGTTCGTCGATCGACCGGATGTCCGGCGGCGAGCCGGCGTGGGTGGTTACCACAAGGTCGCGGAATTCCGCACCGACGCGCTCGGTCTCGCCGGTCACGCTGTAGACCAGGCTGATCCGGGCGTCCGACCCGGTCACCTCGATCACACTGCCTTCGCTGGCATAGTCTTCCAGCAAGAGCGGGCCGCCAAAGGCGACAATCCAGTGCGACAGGTCGTGCGGCATGGCATTCGCGCTGAGCGTCTGCAGACGGGCATCCCAGCCACCATCGCTTTCGGGGGCGCGGAAATGCGGTTCGACGAGCCGGATCTGGAAACGGTAGGGATAGCCACCGATGTGCAGACCGGCATGCTCGATCTGGTAGCCGGCATTTTCCTTGTCGGCGATCCATTCGTCGACGCCCTTTCGGATCTGCCCGCTGGCGATGATCCAGTAGGCCGAATACAGCACGAACAGCCCGATGATGGCCGCGATGGGCCATAGCAGTTTGGTTCTCATGGTCACCGGCCTGTCCTCCCCAACGGCATTCCGGCGTCATCGACCGCCTGCAGGGCGTCCGATGCGGTGTTGATGCGCGTGTGAAGCTCGCGCAGGAATTCGGGCTTGCCCAGCCCCGGCGGGATCGGTTCGAGAAACTCCACCACGATCCGCCCCGGCCGCTTCAGGCCGCAATAGGATTTCAGGAAGACGCCGGAATTCAGCGCCACCGGGACGCAGGGCACACCCATATTCAGATACAGGCCTGCAGCCCCCGGCTTGAAGTCGGGGTGCTCGCCCGGCTCGACCCGGGTTCCTTCCGGAAAGATCAGGATCTGCCGGTCTTCGCCGGCGCGGCGCGCCGCATCGCGCATCATGCCCTTCAGCGCGCTGGCACCCTTCTTCCGGTTGACCGAGATATTGCCCAGCTTGACCGCAAACCAGCCGAAGAAGGGCATGTATGTGAGGGTGTGTTTCAGGATGATTGCCGGATCGGGCAGGATTTCCCAGAAGGCCAGCGTCTCCCACATGCTCATATGTTTTGAGGCGACGAGCGCTCCGCCTGCGGGCAGGTGTTCGCGGCCACGCACCTCGAAGGTCACGCCGTAGATCCACCGCAGGCCGAACCAGAGCATTTTGAGATAGATCCGAAGCCAGCCACGCGACCAGGTGCGCGGTGCCAGGAGAAGCGGCAGCCCGGCCATGCCCATGAAGACCATGAGCGAATACATGTAGATGTAGAAGACGAGTGAGCGGATCAGGGTCATCAGACGCTTTCGGGGCGCGGTGTAACGGTCTGGCGCAGCCAAACGGCGGTGAACTTGGCATACTCCTGCAGCCACAGCCGCGAGGCACCGAAATCACGCCAGGGCGGCGTCGTACGAACGGGGTAGGCAATCAGTTCGACACCGGGCATCAGGGCGTGCATCTCCAGAAGGCTGCGCGGCAGATGATAGTCAGACGTGACGATGATCAAGCTCCGATAGCCGTTTTCACGCACCAGGGTGCCGGCCTCGCGGGCATTGCCGATCGTGTCCCTGGCATCGCGGCCAAGAATGACGCAGCAGTCCAGTTCGTCGTCGGACAGGCCGGAATGCCGCTGGATGTCAGCCCGAGTGGCCGACGAGTCGACACCGGAAATCAGAAGCCGGGGCGCACGGCCTTCGCGCAGGAGATCGATGCCCGCCGTGGTCCGGCCCACATCGCCGGTCAGGACGACGATGGCGTCGGCCTGGCGTCCGGTGTCGGGGGTGGCGTAGGTGGCGATCCGTCCGGCGAATACCACAAAGCCGATGGCCAGAGCGGCCACCAGCAGGAAGGCGAGTGTGCGCAATGCCGTCCAGCCCCGGCTCATCGTGTCCGTCCGATCCCGTATCGCTTTGCGGCGTCTGCCGCCCGTGAAACCTGCATCAGCATGTCCTCGCGAACCCGGCCGTTTTGTGGCGCGCTACCAGCGTCCCCGCAAGTCCGACGCGACAGCAAGTCGCGCTGAAACCGCGGCAGTCAGGCCGGCCAGCAATGGTGCCAGGGCCAGCAGGATGAGCTCGAAGGGATCGGCGGCCCATTGCGGCAGGAAGAATGCCATATCGGCCGGCGATCCGCCGACACTGACCAGAATGGAAACCAGACCGGCAAAGATCGCGCCGGCGGCACCCGACTTCAGGCCCAGCATGAAGAAACGCCGCTGGAACAGGCCGGCGATAAACCGGTCCTCGGCCCCGCATAGATGCAGCGCGTCGATCACGTCCACTCGGGCGGCGAGGCTGGCCCGTGCGGCAAAGGCGACGACGGCCGCGGCCGCACCGGCAACCAGTGCGAGAAGGGCCAGGCCCAGCGTCTGTGCTGTCGTCGCGGCGCGGCGCACGGCTGCGGCCCAGCGCGAATGATCGTCGACGGTCGCGGCCAGTCCGGCCTCGTCCAGCCGGGCCTGTAGCGCCTCGGGCTGGAAGCTTCCGGCATGCACGATCTCGCTGTCCAGCTCGACCTCGACCATCAGTGGCAGGGGCAGGTCGTCCGGCAGATTGCCTTCGCCCAGCCAGGGGCGAAGCAGGGCAAGGGCATGTTCGCGCGTGCGCGCGGTGGCATTGCGGACACCATCCATGGAGCGGGCGATTTCCGCGGCCGTTTCGGCGTCGGCCGCGGTGTCGCGCTCGTCGACAGGGCGAACCTGGATGGTCAGGCTGGATTCAAGGTCGCTGGTCCAGGTCTGGGCCTGCAGCCAGGCGCCCCGCGCGCCGAGGGCCGCGATGCAGGCGAGGAAGACCAGGATGGCGGCGACGAGAAACAGCGGCCGGTCGCGGCCTGCATCGGGGGGGAGCAGCCGGCCATTGCCGCCAGGGGGCGGTTTGGGCAGGGCGGTGTCATTCATCGCCGGCCTCCGTATCCGCACTCGGGCGTGTCATCGCATCCAGCGCTTCGCGGCCATCGGCCTCGCGCTGGTCAGCGTCGCGCTGACGGCGGCCGCGTGAGGGGCGGATGTGCAGGTGGCCGTTCGACAGCGTCATCACCGGCGCATCCACCATCCGCACCAGCTGCAGATCGTGCGTGGCGATGACGATCGTCGTGCCGAGCTTGTTCAGCTCGGCGAAGAGGCGTAGCAGGCGCATGCCCATTTCCGGGTCGACATTGCCGGTCGGTTCGTCGGCGATGAGGATTTCCGGCTGGCCGACCACGGCGCGGGCGATCGCGACGCGCTGCTGTTCACCGCCGGACAGGGTTGGCGGCAGGGCCGACATCCGGTCGCCCAGGCCGACCCAGGCGAGGAGTTCGGCGACGTCCTCGGCATAGTCCGAGCGCTTCTTTCCGGCCACGCGCAGCGGCAGGGCGACATTGTCGAACACGCTCAAGTGATTGAGAAGGCGGAACTCCTGGAACACGACACCGATCCGTCGCCGCAGATCCGGCAGGTCCCGGCGCGGCAGGGTGGCGGCGTCGCGGCCGAAGAAGGACACCAGTCCGCGCGACGGTTTCGCGGCCAGATAGATGAGCTTCAGCAGCGATGTCTTGCCTGCACCGGACGGTCCGGTGAGAAATTGGAAAGAACCCCGTGGTAAATCAAACGACAAATCGCGCAGAATCTCGGGGCCGCGTCCGTACCGCATGCCGACATTGTCGAAGCGGACAACCGGTTCGGGATCGCTGTGCGGGGAAGCGGTCATACTCGGGTTGATGGAGTGCCTCCACTGACACGGGTGAAGCTGGTTGGACGAAAACGACGCACGATGAGCATTGTACTGAGCTGTCCGTCCTGTTCTACGCGGTATCGCGCGAATGCCGATGCGATCGGCAGTGCGGGTCGCCGTGTGCGCTGTGCATCCTGCGGACATGTATGGACCGCCGACGCCCAGATTCCAACGGAAGCGGCCGCGGCGCAAGATATCGCGTCACCGCAATCCCCGGCGGAACCGGTTGTCGAGAAACAGCCGCACAAGGCTTTTCGCGAGCGCCAGGAAAAGAAACGACACACCCTTTCGGTCGCTGCGGCAGGCGGAGCTTGGGGCGCACTCGCTGTCGCCTGCGCTGTCTTGCTGACGACCGCCTGGATCTTCCGGGTCGATGTCGTGACGCTCTGGCCGCGCGCCTCCTCGGCCTATGCCGCGGTGGGGGCCGAGGTAAACCCCTATGGTTTCTCGGTCGGTGAACTGGATATCCGCCGCGACGTGGATCATGGTGTCCCGCTGCTTGTGATCGAGGGCGATGTGCGCAATTTCGACCGCCGCTCGCGTGCCATGCCCGGCCTGCGGGCCGTGCTGCGCGATGCGCATGGCGAACCGGTACTCGAGTGGACGGTATCGGTGCCGGCATCCCGGGTGCGGGCCGGCAAGCGCCAGGAATTCCGGACAATCGTGTCCGACCCGCCGCCGTCGGCTGTCGAGGTCGAGGTGATGCTGATGGCGCATGCGGCGACCGGCAATGCGGTGCACGAGGATGCCGGTGAGGCAGATGGTGTGCATGCTGCCCCGTCCAACGCAGAACCGTCTCATGAAGCGCCGTCCCCCGACACGCCGTCTCATGATACGTCTGATCATGCTCCGACCCCGGCTGCCGGGCACGAGCCGGTTGTCGCCGAGCATCACGAAACGGCCGATAGCGGTCATCACTGATCTGACGGGCCGCGTCCGGCGATGATGCCGGGATAGTTTATCCAGACAAATTCGGAAACAGCATACGAAGTTGCAAGGATGACAACTCGCGAGCTGACAAGGGAGTTGCCGGTCCGGCCGGGTACAGTCTGACAGGATTCTGGCGGGCTGTCCGCGTTGATGCAGACGATAGCCCGTCAGCTCAGAACCGGTCGAGCAGGCGTTCGATATAGTCCAGCTCTTCCTGGGTCAGGCCGCTTTCGGCGGCCCGGCGACGCAGTTCTTCGAGGATGGCCCGGGCGCGGGCCCGGCTCATCTCTTCGGGGACTTCAACACCGGATCCGTCAGCAAAGGCGCCTTCGGACGGCCGGCCCAGCGGATCGCGATTGTCCTCGCCTTCGCCCATGGCCTGGCCGCGGCCTTCTTCCATACGCTCCATCAGCTCGCGAGCCAGTTCCTCGGCCCCTTCGCGCAACTGGGCGAGCGCCTGTTCCTGGGCAGCCAGTGCGTCTTCGGTACTGCCCTGGCGCAGTGCCTCCTCGGCCTCGCGCATGGCCTGGCCGGCCTGGCCGAGCGTCTCGCCGCTCTCGCCTTCGCCCGGCACGGCCTCGGCCGACTCGCCGAAACGCTGGGCCAGCTGGCCCTGGGCGTCCGCCAGCTGCTGCGTGCTCGACGCGCCGCCGCTCTGGTTCTCGGCCAGCGATTGCGAACCCTGGCCGGAGGGCTGGTCGGACTGTTCGCCGCTTTGCGGGGCACCGCCGCCCTGCTGCTGTTGCTGCTGGTTCAGGCCGAATGTCTGGTCCTGCAGGTCGCGCTGCTCGCCGATCATCTCGCCGAGTTCTTCCAGCGCCTCGCGCATGGCCTCCGACGTGGCGTCGCTTTCGCCCTCGCCGCCCGTGCCCTGGCCCATCTGCATCTGCATATTGCGCAGAAGTTCGCTGAGCGCGGCCAGCGCCTGGCGTGCCTCGGCCGTATCGCCCAGCTCGGCGGCTTCGCGCAGGGCGTCGAGCATGTCCTGCAGCATCTGCTGGTCGAGCTGCGGACCGCCGCTGCCTTCGGCAAAATTGCCCTCTTCCGCCGCCTCGCGGGCGAGGGCCGCCATGTAATTGTCCATCGCCTCCTCATAGGCTTCGAACAGGGCGGCCAGCTCGGTCTCGTCGGCACCGCGCGCCATGGCTTCCATCAACGCGCGCTCGGCGGCGCGCAGTGCGGCCTCAGCATCGGCCAGCGAGCCCAGCTCGGCGCGCAAGGCGATATTCCACAGATCGTCGTCCAGCCCGGTGAGGTCGACCTGGTCCCGGGCGCGGCGCAGGCGATGAACGGTTTCGCGAATGCCCAGATAGACGATCGGGTCGTCGAAGAAATAGACCGGCGCGTCAGAAATCGCGTCCAGTGCGCGGGCGGCATATTGCAGGCCTTCCGGGGCGCGCTCGATCCGGCGCTCGGGCTCTTCGGCCAGATAGGCCGGACCCGGCGGGATATCCTCGGCATACATCACCGGACGCTCGGGCAGGGGGGCATAGGCGGCATCGGCGGCCATCACGCCGCGGCGCTGCTCGGCGACAGCGCGGGCCAGCGCGTCCAGGAATACCCGTTCGGGCAGGGTCACGCCCAGGGGCGGCGACAGGCCTTCATTGCCGGCCGCATCGGTGACGGCCACGCGGATCGTCACGCGCGAGCCGGCCAGCGGGTGGCGGGCGGTTTCCAGCAGCGTGCCCAGGCCCTCTCCCTCGCTCAGCGGCGTAACAGACACGGCGTCGATCGGCAGGCGTTCCCAGCCGGCGCTTTCATTCTCTTCAGGACGGATGTCGAGTGCATAGCCGGTGGGGCCGTAATCGTCCTGGACCGAAAAGCGCAGATCCAGCTCGCCGGCGGATGTCGCGTCTGGGACGGCCAGCAGGCGCACGCGCGGCGGCGTGTCGGGAATGGCGTCGAGCGTCCAGTTTTCACGCGTGCCGGGTGCGGCGAGACGGACGGTGGCATCGCCGGTGACGGGTGCGCGGACCTCCCAGACGCCGTCGCCGATTTCGCGGACTTCACCGCGCTCGGTCCCCGCTTCGCTGCGCAGGGTGAGACGTGGTTCGCGCCGGCTGCCGGCTACACGGGTAATGAAGGTCGAGCCTTCCGGCACTTCGGCGCTGCGTTCGGTTTCCGCGAGGAAGACCGGCGCGCGCCCGGTATAGGCCGGCGGGTCGATCCAGGCATCGATGCTCAGGGTTTCACCACCCGCCAGAATGGGCGTCAGGCCGAAGGCCTCGCCCAGACGGTCGCGGGCGGCCGGTCCGGCGACCAGCCAGGACACCACGAGCAGCAGGCCCAGCGCGCCGCGCAGGGCCCACCGGTCATAACGCGCCCAGGCAGCCTTGGGGCGGCGGGCATGAGCCGAGGCGAGGCGGCGGCGCATGCGGGCCTGGTGTTCCTGCCAGACACGCAGGGCGACCGGATCGCTGTCGGACGGTTTGTCGGTGAGCGCCTCGTGCGGGCGCGCCTCGATGCCGCTGTCTTCCTCGACACGCCGGGCGAGCGCATCGGCATCGGGCCAGCGGAAGGCCCGGAGGCCGCGCCAGGTCAGCCAGGCCGCGGGCAGCAGGGTAGCGATGGCATAGATCGCGCGCCAGGGATCGCCGATCCGGTCCCACAGGCCCAGAAGAGCCAGAATCGCAAAGGCGGAGGCCCAGGCCAGAACAGGCCAGAGCACAGGAACCGAGGCTTCCCAGACAAGGGCGCACCCGGCAGCTATGAGCGAGCGGCGACGCATCCGCGAACCCTATCATGGCCGCCGCGATAGACGAGAGCCACATGCATTACGATTTGGAGAGCCAGGCGCTAGTTTTCGCTGTCGCCGTCGGCGTTTTCATCCTGCGGCGGCGGATCGCCCCACAGGGGTGGCGGGCGTTCCAGTTCGCCGCGCAGGCCGCAGGCGGCGACGGTCAGGGCGCTCAGGGTCGCAAGGACCAGGGCGGCAAGGCGTCGTTTCATGTCCATTCCCTCAACTCTGCCCGGGCGTTACACGGCTAGCCCAGCCGGACTTTCCACGCGGCGATCTGTTCGCGCACACGCACCGGAGAGGTGCCGCCGAAACTGGTGCGGCTTTCCATCGATGCCCGGGCACTCAACACGGAAAACACGCGCTCGTCGATCCCCGGTTCGACGCTCTGCATGTCTTCCAGCGACAGCTGTGCCAGCGGGATATCGCGCTTCTCGGCCATCTTCACGATCGAGCCGGAGATGTGGTGGGCGTCGCGGAAGGGCTTGCCCAGTTCGCGCACGACCCAGTCGGCCAGATCCGTGGCGTCGGAATAGGCCTCGCCGGCGGCGGCTTCCATCGCGGCGCCGTGGAAAGTCAGATCAGAGGCCATGCCGGCCATGGAGAGCAGAGCCAGTTCCAGATCGTCAATCGCCTGGAAAACCGGCGCCTTGTCTTCCTGCAGGTCTTTCGAATAGGCCAGCGGCAGGCCTTTCACCACGGTCAGGAGACCGGTCAGCGAACCGATGATCCGGCCCGGCTTGGCGCGCACCAGTTCGGCGGCGTCGGGATTGCGCTTTTGCGGCATGATCGACGAGCCGGTCGACCAGGCATCCGACAAAGAGGCAAAGCCGAAGCGGCGCGTGCACCACAGCACGATCTCTTCGGCAAAGCGCGACAGGTTGACCGCGCAGATCGAGGCGGCGGAGAGCACTTCCAGCGCGAAATCGCGGGCTGCGACGCCGTCGAGCGAATTGGCCATGGGCCGGTCGAAGCCGAGTGCCTTCGCGGTCATCTCGCGGTCGATCGGAAAGGCGGTGCCGGCCAGTGCGGCACAGCCCAGCGGGCTTTCATTGAGGCGCTTGCGGGCATCGGCGAAGCGGCCACGATCACGCTGGGCCACTTCGACATAGGACAGGAGGTGGTGCGCCAGCGAGACCGGCTGGGCGGTCTGCAGATGGGTGAAGCCGGGCATCACCTGGTCGACATGCTTCTCGGCCTGGGCGACCAGCGCCTTCTGGTATTCGGCCAGTTGCGCATCGATCCGGTCGCAGGCATCGCGCAGCCAGAGGCGGAAGTCGGTCGCGACCTGGTCATTGCGCGAGCGGGCGGTGTGCAGGCGGCCGGCCGGTTCGCCGATAATCGCCTTCAGCCGCGCCTCGACATTCATGTGCACATCTTCCAGCGCGGCGGACCATGTGAAGTCCCCGGCGCGGATCTCCTCACGGATTTGTTCCAGGCCCTGGCGGATTGCCGCAGCATCCTCGCTTGAAATCACGCCTGTTTCGCTCAACATCTGGGCATGGGCGAGGGATCCGTCGATATCCTGCTCGGCCATGCGCCGGTCGATATCGACGGAGGCATTGATGGCTTCCATCACCGCCGACGGCCCGGCCTCGAAACGTCCGCCCCACATGGCGCTGGACTGGGAAGATTGCGGGGGTTTCTCGGCCATCGGGGATTCCTGCGGATTTGGGAGCGAAGCGATATGAAGACCCCACTTGGAATAGCCATTTTTGGCATGGCCGCAATCCTCGTGGTGGGATTCCTTGTCGTCGTGTTCAGCGCGATGGACCAGAGCGATGCGGGCGGGCTGGAAAGCTATGCCCGCGGCGAGATGCGCCGTTTCACGCAGATCGATGACGCGCCGCCCCAGCCGGAGGCCGTCTATGTCGACGAGAACGGCGATGAGGTCCGCCTGTCGGACTATCGCGGCCAGGTGATCCTGGTGAACTTCTGGGCAACCTGGTGCGGACCCTGCGTGGAGGAGATGCCGGCGCTGGACCGGCTGCAGGCCGATCTCGGTGGCGAGGATTTCCAGGTCGTCACCGTCAGCCTCGACCGTTCGATCGACGAGGTGCTGACTTTCTTCGAGCGTATCGAGCTGGAAAACCTGCCCATTATCCACGACAGCAATCTGGCCAGCTTCTCCCAGATCCGCACGCCGGGCCTGCCGACCTCGGTACTGTATGACCGCCAGGGCCGCGAACTGGGCCGGGTCACAGCGCCGGCCGAATGGGACAGCGAGGACGCCAAGGCCCTGATCCGCGCGGCGATCGCAAGGGGCGTGTGAGCGCGCCGCAGGCTAGTCGTAGACCCACTCCTCTCCCAGATGCTCCACGATCCGCCTGGCAAGGCCGGATGAGAACAGGGCGTCGGAATTGCCGAACAGGACAAGGCCGTCGCCGCTGTCCAGGCTGAAATGGCAATAGGAGCGGAAGTCGCCATTATCGCCGAAATGGTCGTAGCGCAGCCCGTGCGCGGTCGCCTTGATCTGGAAACCGAGACTGCGATGCAGCTCGCCCTCTTCGGCCGGCATCGTGTCCTGGACGGCCAGCAGACGTTCAACCGTTTCCGCCCGGCTTGCGTCGGGCCGGATCAGCGCGGTGAGGAAGCGGGCATAGTCTTCGGCGGTGGTATTGAGGCTGTAGGCCGCACCGAAATTCATGTCGTGCCCGTCATTGTCGGTCGGTATGCCGTTCCGGTGTCCGAAGGTTTTACGCTCGGGGATCGAGGCGTCCCAAGTGTAGCTCATGAAGTCCGCGCCGATCTCGTCCGCGACCTCGGCCTGAAACACGGCCTGGAGCCCGTCATCGTCGACGCCGAGCTCGTGCCGCAGCACCCGCCGGAGATATTCATAGCCCTCGCCGGAATAGCCGTAACGCGTTCCCGGATCGAACACGAACTGGAGCACGCCGCCGGTATAGGATCGCCAGTTCGGCAGGCCCGTGGCGTGTGTCAGCACCATGCGGGCGGTAAGTTCCTGCGCACGCGGATCGTCGGGGAGATCCGGATGGGGCAGGTATTCGTAGAGCGGGCGGTCCAGCTCGATGACACCCTTGTCCACCTGCAGCATGGCGAAATAGGCGAAGACCGGTTTGGAAAGCGACGCCGCTTCGAACAGGGTATCGGTTGTCACCGCGCCGCCGGTCTGTGCATTCCTCACGCCGAAACCGCCACTGTAGACGATCTCGCCGTCGCGGATGACCGCCATGGAAAGACCGGGCACGCCGGTGCCCGCCATTTCCTGGCGGACAAAGCTTTCCAGCCCGGCGACGTCCAGCTCCGGAGCGCGGCTGTCCGTGGTGTTGTCGTCGGGCGCAGGCGTCGTGCTGCAGGCCGCGGCCAGGGAGGCGAGCGCACAGAGCGCCAGACCGCGCCAGCCGCCCGCGCGGCGGGACCTAGTTGCTCGGAAAGTCATTGTTGTAGCCGCTCCCCTGTGTCATGCGGACCCATCGGATCTCGCCGTCATCCGCTTCGATGAACTGGTAGGCCGTGTTCTGCGATGGTGAGATGAATGTCGCGGGCTCGACGGGAGCGAGCATCTGTGCTGCCTCGCCGTCCGATGCTGCCAGCGAGAAGGACAGCCTGTCGCCATAGGTGCCGGCCTTCGGAATGTGCAAAGCCCCCCGCAGCCAGGCACGGCGCCAGAATACTCATTGGCATGGTCCGCTATTTGTCGGCATCTCTCGGGAAAACAGCTGGTTGGCAGGATGCGAGCAATCAAGCAGTATCGTTGGCCGGGTGCAACTTACAGTGTCGTAAGGGGCAGACCGCTGCGCTGGTGCGGCAGCCTTTGCGCAAGCGGGAAGGGCAGAAAAAAGGGCCGTCCACAACGCGGACGGCCCTGCAAGTTTGAAACCTTGCCCGGAGGGATAAGCGGGAAGGTTACCCGGTCGGGGAGGAGCGGGTCGGCGCCTGTCTACGCCGATAACACGACGGATCGGTGACGCCTGGACGACAGTTTCGCGTCGGCTGCATCGGCAATTAACCACAGGAAACAAAAAGAAAAACCCCGGGCCGATGGCCCGGGGCTTCCTGTGCGGAATGCGATATTCGTCTAGTAAGTGAAGCGCACGCCAAAGACGGCCGACCAGCCATATTCTTCAAACTGTTCCACCCGGTCGACACCGTCCGGACGGGTCACGGCGCGGAAGGGCTCGTCGGTGACATTCTTCAGATCGCCGAAGATCTGGAGATGATCGTTGAAGCGGAACTTCGCCGACAGGTCGAGCTGGGTGTGGTCGAGCACGATGCGGTCCTCGTCGGCATCGCCGCGGATCTCGTCGAGGAATTCGGAGCGGTGCGAGACGACGGCGCGCAGGTCCCAGGGGCCCCGGTCGTAGCCGAGCACGGCGTTCCAGACTTCGTCCGACTGGCGCGGCAGCGGCACGACACGGCCGTCCGGCAGGGTCGCCTCACTGTCGGCGAGGGTGGCGTTGAAACCGGCGATGAAGCCTTCGACCGGCAGGAAGTCGAGCGCTTGCTGGTAGTTGAACTCCCAGCCCGACACTTCCGCTTGCGGCAGGTTGATATAGCTGTCGGCCTCGTCGAACAGGCGGCCATTGATCAGCTCGTTCTCGTACTGGACCGGGCCGATGACGTTTTCCAGATCCTTGTAGAAATAGCCGAGGTAAACGACGGCGTCATTGTTCGGATACCATTCCAGTGAGGCCTCGAAATTGTCGGCTTCCAGGCGCTGAAGGTCCGGATTGCCGAGCTCGCCCTCGATCTCGTCATCATCATTCTGTTCGACCAGGAGACGCGGCGCGAACTGGCCCGGGTTCGGGCGCTGGATCGAGGCATAGTAGGAGGCGCGCGCAATCCAGTTCTCGGCCACTTCATAGCGGGCGAGGATGGAGGGCAGCACGTCGGTGTAGTCGTCCGAGACGTATTGCGGCGTGACGATCACCGTGTCCTGGTCCTGCAGCACACCACCGACGGTCGAGCCTTCCTCGGCGAGGAAGGCTTCATAGCCGTAGGCCGACACGTCGGTCTGCTCGATGCGGAAGCCGCCGACCACGCTGAGCGGACCGTTCTCGACGGAACCCATCAGATAGGCGGCCATGATGTCTTCCTCGACACCGTAAGTCGCGCCATAGCTGTCGATGTCGCTGGCGATCGGGTCCAGTTCCAGGCCGCCGAAATTGGCGTTGAAGTAGTCACGCACAGCGACCGGATCCGGCACAGGGCCGATACGGTCCTGCGAGTAGTCGACCGAGCGCACGACCTGGTCGAGCGTCAGATTGTCGTCGCTCTCATAGACGTCGAAATCCAGCACATACTTCTTGTCGCGCAGGCGGGCCCGCACACCGTACTGGATGTAGGTGGCCATGCCGCCATAGTTGAAGTCGTGACGGACGTTCAGCGCCGCGGCGTATTCGCGGTCCTGGGACAGGCCGTTGGTCACCTCGAAACCCTGGTTTTCGTAGATCGACGGATCGAAGACGGCGTCCGTGGTCGCGCCGCCACCATAGACCAGCTGCGGCAGCAGCGGGTTGGAAACGTCGACGCCGAAGACCTCATCATCCTCGAATTCGTAGGAGAAATCCGTGTCCAGACGGTTCGGCTCTTCCTCTTCGGAATGGACGTAGGAGAGCGACCAGTCGACCGTCGTATTGCCGCGCAGCCATTCGCCGCCGAAATCGGTAGCGAAGATCATCTGGGTTTCCAGGCGATCCTTGATGTCGCGGTCGATTTCCATCTCTTCGGCGACGAAGGCGGCCAGATTGCCGGAAGAAGCAGCGTCATTGTACTCGGCGTCTTCCAGCTTCACCTCGACCCGGTTGCGGTGCTCCGCATCGGAGAAATCGGACCAGGTATTGCGCAGGTAGAAGCTCAGCGCGTTCGACCAGCGATAGTCGAAATTCAGGGCCGCCGTCGTGCGTTCGCGCGTGATCTGGTAGTTGCGCATCTCGACTTCGTTCGGGAAGGGCACGCTTTCGCCGGTTTCCCAGCCGCCGTCGATCTCATAGCTCTCGGAGCCGAAGACGCGTTCCTGGTGCGACAGCGAACCGGCCACACCCAGGCGGCCGTCGAGGAAATTGTTGGCGAAGTTCACCGAGCCGCGCCAGCCGAAATCCTGTTCGATATCGGAGTAGAGCGAAGCCACACGGCCGCGGATGTAGAGATGGTCGACATCGAGGCCCGACGTGGTTTCGATCTCGACATTGCCGCCGACGCTGTC
This sequence comes from Pseudomonadota bacterium, assembly GCA_036231565.1. GTDB lineage: Bacteria > Pseudomonadota > Alphaproteobacteria > Caulobacterales > Maricaulaceae > Maricaulis. Next base: position 40,264 of record JAZAHA010000063.1, on the reverse strand, counting down.
GCCGTCCATGTCCGGGGTCAGCGACTTGTTGATGACGACGCTGGAGAGCACGTCGGCGTCGATCACGTCGAGACCGACCTGGCGGTCCTCGGCTTCCGGCGAAGTCAGGCGCACGCCGTTGATCGAGGTGGAGACGAGGTTCGGATCGAGACCGCGGATCGAGACGAACCGGCCTTCACCCTGATCGTTCAGCACGTTCACGCCGACGGCGCGGCGGGCGGCTTCGGCGACGTTCTCGTCCGGGAACTGGCCGATCGCGTCGGCAGAGAGGACGACGATATTGCCGTCATTGGCGCGCTGGCGCGACAGGGCGGAGTTGAGTGCGCCGCGCTGGCCGACCACCAGGATGTTGTCGATATAGTCCACGTCTTCGCCGATCGTGATCACCGGGGTCGCGGTGTCGGCGACGCTGGCAAGCGTGACCGAGGTCTCGGCCGGCTCGGCGCCGACATAGCTGATGCGCAGCGTGTAGGTGCCGGCAGCGAGGCCGACGATGCGGAATGCGCCGTCCGAACCGGCGGCAACAGTCTGGCCGGTTTCCACGATACGGATGGTGGCGCCTTCCAGACCCACGGTCTGGGAACCGTCCATCACGCGGCCGGCAATGGTGCCGGCCTGGGCAGCGGTGGCAGCAGCGAGCGCCAGCACCGAGGCGGTGCCGAGCATGGCGAATGTCCTGGTCATGATGTCCCCCTTCAAGGAAATGACTGGCGAGTCGGGCCTGGCAGTCCGATTTCGGCGCCTTATTGGGGGAAAAGCCGCGACAGGCTGATGACGCCCGGACTGCACTTCCGTGTCGTTTGGATTGAAGTTTTGTGACGGTGCGAAATTGCATCACCCCGTCAAGGAAGTGTCACGATTGTCAGCGTGCCATTTCGGCCGGACCCGTGCTATGGCGCGGCGAACCGGACTTGTGGAGGGACAGGGATGAAGCGGATTCTCGGCCTTGCGGCATTCTCACTGGCACTGGGCGGCTGTGGCGGCGGACTGCCGGCCGTCGAGATCGAGGCGGTTCTGGAAACGGCGAGCGTCGCCGGTACGGGCGATGCGGCCGACGATCCGGCCGTATGGGTCTCGGACACGCCGGCCGACAGCCTGATCTTCGGCACCGACAAGGACAATGGCGTCTACGTCTACACCCTGACCGGCGCCGAGCATGCCTACCTACCTGAAGGCCGTCTCAACAATGTCGATGTGCGCTACGACTTCGCGCTCAACGGCCGCATGGTCGATATTGCCGGCGCGTCCGACCGTTCCAATATCGGCATCGCCTTCTTCTTCATTGATCCGGACACGCGCGATGTGAGCTATGCCGGCGCGGTGCCGCTGGAGAATATCGTCGAACCCTACGGTTTCTGCTTCTACCGCAGCCGCCAGGATGGCGAACTCTATGCTTTCGTCTCCGACAAGGATCCGGGCACTTTCGTACAGGTCCGCGTGGGCTGGAATGGCGCAAGCGTCACCGCCGAGGAAGTTCGCCGCGTCACGCTGGGCACGATCGCGGAAGGCTGTGTCGCGGACGAGCGCACCGGCACGGTCTACATGAATGAAGAGAATGTCGGCGTCTGGATGATGGGGGCCGAGCCCAGCGACCCGGCCGAACCGGTGCAGATTGCGGCCGTCGACGGCCGGCAGCTCAGCGCCGATGCCGAGGGTGCCGCTCTCCTGCCGCGCGGCGAGACCGGCGGCTGGCTGATTGTCTCCTCCCAGAGCGATAATGCCTATGTCGCCTATGACTTGGAAACGCATGAGTTCGTCACACGCTTCCGGATCGTCGCCGGCGCCGTTGACGGGGTGACGCATACCGATGGTCTGGACATCTCGACCGCCAATCTGGGCGAGACCTTCCCCGGCGGGATCTTTGTCGTGCAGGACGATGAGAACGAGACCGGTGGCCAGAATTTCAAGTTTGTCGATCTGCGCTCGCTGACCGTTGTGCTGGAAGGCGAAGGCGCGGCGGAGTAGTCCGGGCCGCATGGCCCTGCTTCTTCCGCTCATTCTTCTTGTCGCCATTATTGCCCTGGTCTGGCTGCACCGCAGCCGGGACCGGGGACTGGCGCAGCAGCTCGGCGTGATCGAACGGGATCTCGCCGCCCGCCTTGTCCGGCTGGAACGCGGCGAGACACCGGTTGCCGATGCGTCCGGTATCGACGCTGGCCGGGCGGGCGATGCGCTCATCAAAGCACCCCAGCACATCTTCGACAGCGTGCATGCCGCCTATGATGCCTGCGAGCGCGAGGCCGCCGATGCGCCGGACCGGCTGCGCCGTGCCGTATCCGCCCTGGCCGAATATCGCGACTTTCGCGGCTGGAAGGGGTAGGCAGGCCGTTCCCAGTCCTTAATCTGCCCGTCATGACGCTTCAGCCGGTCAATCTCGTCCACATCGCCCTGATCGCCATTGCCGGTCTGGGCGTGCTGCTGACACTCTCGCAGCCGCGCCTGCGGGCGGTCTCGGCGCTTATGGCGATGTCCTGCATCTGGATGATCTTCAACGTGCTCGAGGAAACCGCCGGCTTTCGCGAGGTCTGGCTGGTCACGCCGGCCTTCCGCCTGGCCTATCCGCCGCTCGTCTACCTGACCGTCCGGGGCATCATGATTGCCGGCCCGGCGCTGACGTGGCGCGACTGGCCGCATGCCGTGCCCTTCCTGGTCGCATTGGCTCTGACGACGCAGATCGCCTGGGTCGAGCATGCTGCCCGGATCAGCCTGTTTGTCTACTCCGCCGCCGCGATCTGGCTCATTCACCGCTTCCGCCGGGCGACCCGCGAGACCCGGTCCGATGCCCGGGCGATCCAGCTCAACGGGCTCTACGCCCTGATCGGCTTCTATGTCGTCGATGGTGTGTTTGACGTGCTGCGGATGGATGCGCACTGGATCCATCCCTACTGGCCCTGGCTGGAGACCCAGACCGCCTATCTCTTCCAGATCAGCGTCTCGCTGGCCTTCGTGGTGGTGCTGATCCTGATCGCGGTCCGCCACAGCCGGTTGTTCGAGGGGCTCGAGCCCGGTGCGCTGGACGCGCCGCGGGGCGGGCCGGCCACGCCCGTCCCGGGCGATGAGGCCGCCGAGGCCGAGGACTTCCGGCGTATCGATACGGTCGTGCGCGGCGAGGCGCTTTATTCCGAACCGCGTCTCACCCGGCCGGAAGTCGCGGCGGCGGCAGGGCTGGGCGAGCGTGCCGTGTCACGCGCGATCAAGACGGCGACGGGGCGCAATTTCAACGACTACATCAACAGTCTGCGGATCGAGGATGTCTGCGCGATGATGCGGGAGGATGCCCGCGCCGGCACGGCCCAGCGCGTGATCGACCTCGCCTTCACTGCCGGCTTCTCCTCGAAATCCGTGTTCAACGCGGTGTTCAAGCGCGAGACCGGCCAGACGCCCTCGGCCTACGCCGCAGGCCTGCGCAGCAGCGTGGACCGGCCGGTTTCCGGCATCCGCAGCGCCTGACGAATTCCGCACGTCCGGAATCCGGATTCCGGACGATGCCGTCCGCCGGACATGCTGATCTCTCCCGAAATCCAGACGGGAGACATTCATGCTTCGTATCCTCGCCGGCGGCCTCACCATCATCCTGGCCGCCATCGCCGCTTCGGCCGTCATCATCGCCCGGGTGCCCGGCGCCATGGTGCCGGAACATGACGCATCGCGGACCTGGCTGATCGAGCACGCCACACTGTTCGACCCGGAAACCGGTACCCGGCAGGCCGGCGTGTCGGTCCTGGTGCAGGACGGGCGGATCGCCCGCGTCGGACCGGACGGGATGTCCGGCATCGGTCCGGACATTCCGCGCATCGATGCGGACGGCCGCACCCTGATGCCCGGACTGATCGATATGCACGTCCATGTCTTCGACGAGGTGGACCTGGCGGCCGGGCTGGCGCGCGGCGTCACGACCGTGCGCAATATGGGCGGCATGCCCTTCCATCTGCCGCTGGCCCGGCGCATCGATGAAGGCCGTCTCTATGGCCCCCGCCTGATCACCACTGGCGCGATCATCAATGAGCGCGGCGGCCGCAATGCCAACCTGCTGCACGAGCTGGTGAGCGGCGCCGACGAGGCCCGCGCGGCTGTGCAGCGTCAGCATGCGGCCGGCTTCCGCCATCTCAAACTCTATTCCAACCTGTCGCGCGAGAGCTTTGCCGCGATCCGCGAGGAAGCTGCAGCGCTGGGGATGACGATGAGCGGCCACCCGGTCGAGGGCACCGAAGACGACCCGCTGCCCTTCACCGATACGCTGCCAGCCCGCTTCGACACGATCGAGCACACCGAGTCGATCGTCTGGCATGGCCTGTCCGACGACACCGATCCGGCTGGCGCCCGTGCCCTGGCGCAGACGATTGCGGCGGCCGGCGCCACGGTCGATCCGACGCTGGTGGTGCACGAGAACCTGGCGCGGATCGTCGAGACGCGCGGGGCCCATCTGCTGCGTCCCGAGATGGAAGGCTATAACCCGGTGGTCGCCGGCTTCGAGCAGGACTCATTCGATTTCTGGTCGCGCTATGTCCATGAAGACCGCACGCAGATGCAGGCCTTCTACGAGAGTTTCACCGGCCTGATGCACGAGGCCGGCGTGCGCCTGACGGTCGGTACGGATTCCGGTGTCATGGCCTCGCCGCATGGCGTGTCGACGGTGCGCGAGATCGAGCTTCTGGTCCGGGCCGGTCTGACACCGCTCGAGGCGATCCGGTCGGCGACCGTGCACCCGGCCGATGTGCTGGGCCTGGAGGGCGAGATCGGCTGCGTGGCTGTGGGCTGCCTTGCCGATCTTGTGCTCGTCAACGGTGATCCGCTGACCAGCCCGTCCATCCTCTACGCACCGCGCGGCGTGATGCGCGACGGCCGCTGGCTCGACCGGGATGCGCTCGATGCGCTGGAAGAGGCCGGGCGGCGTCCTTCGGAGCTTCGCACCTGGTGGCGGCTGGGCCGGCATCTGCTGGCGATTGGCTAAATTTGCTTTGACGAGAGCACCAAAAGAAAACGCCCGGCTGGATGGCCGGGCGTTTCCTGTTTCGCGTCTGACTTTGCGCCTAGAGCGCTTCGTCCAGTTCCGGCAGGGCCTGGAACAGGTCTGCGACGAGGCCGTAATCGGCGACCTGGAAGATCGGTGCTTCCTCGTCCTTGTTGATCGCGACGATGACCTTGGAGTCCTTCATCCCGGCCAGGTGCTGGATGGCACCGGAGATGCCGACCGCGATGTAGAGTTCCGGCGCGACGACCTTGCCGGTCTGGCCGACCTGGTAGTCGTTCGGCACGAAGCCGGCATCGACAGCGGCGCGCGAGGCACCGACGGCGGCGCCCAGCTTGTCGGCGATCTTGTCCAGCAGGTGGAAATTGTCGCCGGACTGCATGCCGCGACCGCCGGAGATGACGATCTTGGCCTGGGTCAGTTCCGGACGATCCGATTCCGACAGCTCCTCGGAGACGAATTGCGACTTGAACGGGCCGGAGGAGGCACCGAGATCCTCGATCGGGGCCGAGCCGCCGTCACCGGCCTTCTCGAACGTGGTCGGGCGGACCGTGATGACCTTCTTCGCGTCCTTGGACTTCACCGTCATCATTGCGTTGCCGGCATAGACCGGACGCACGAAGGTGTCGGCGCTTTCCACCGCGGTGATGTCGGAGATCTGCATCACGTCCAGGCGGGCGGCGACGCGGGGCATGAAGTTCTTGCCCATCGTGGTCGCAGCCGCCAGCACGGCGTCATAATCATCCATCAGCGGCGTGACGAGCGCGTCCATGGCTTCCGCCGTCGGCGAGGCGAAGACGTCGGCTTCGGCGTGCAGCACCTTGGCCACACCGTCCAGCTTGGACGCGGCTTCGGCCACGCCGCCGGCATCCTTGCCGGCCACGAGGACGTGGATATCGCCGCCGATCTTCTTGGCGGCGGTGATCACGGCGCGGGTGGCGTCGTTGAGCGCGCTGTTGTCGTGCTCGGCAATAACGAGAACCGTCATGATCAGATCACTCCCGCTTCATTCTTCAGCTTGTCGACCAGCTCGGCGACGCTCTCCACCTTGATGCCGGCTTCGCGCTTCGGCGGTTCGGAGACCTTCACGACGTCCAGACGCTTGGCGATATCGACGCCGAAATCGTCCGGAGCCTTGGTGTCGATCGGCTTGCGCTTGGCCTTCATGATGTTCGGCAGCGAGGCGTAGCGCGGCTCGTTCAGGCGCAGATCGGTGGTGATCACGGCCGGCAGTTCCAGCGCGATCGTCTGCAGGCCGCCATCGACCTCGCGGGTCACGGTGGCCTTGCCGTCGGCGATCTCGACCTTGGAGGCAAACGTGCCCTGCGGCCAGTCCAGCAGCGCGGCCAGCATCTGGCCGGTCTGGTTGGCGTCGTCGTCGATCGCCTGCTTGCCCAGCAGCACGACTTCCGGCTTCTCCTCGTCGGTCACGGCCTTCAGAAGCTTGGCGACGGCGAGTGGTTCGACGGTCTCGTCGGTCTGGATCAGGATGCCGCGGTCGGCGCCCATGGCGAGGGCGGTCCGCAGGGTTTCCTGGGCCTGCGCCGGTCCGATGGACACGACGACGATTTCTTCAGCGACGCCCTTTTCCTTCAGACGGATCGCTTCCTCGACGGCGATCTCGCAGAAGGGGTTCATGGACATCTTCACATTCGCGAGGTCGACGCCCGTTTGATCGGGCTTCACGCGGACCTTCACGTTGTAATCGACGACCCGTTTGACGGGGACGAGAATCTTCATGCTGGGGCTCCGGTTGGCCGCGCGCGGGATATTCTGCGCACCTACAAAGAACAGGCGGCGAAACTGCCTTCGCGCGTGCGGTAAGTCAATGCAGCCCGCTGGCTTACGCGTGCGTCAATTCGCACCTGGCATGTGGATTCGGGTATGCCGATGCGGTTGGTCGCGACTGCATTTTCAGCGGCGCGACAGCGCTGAAATGCTGCGGTGCGGCGTGATCCGGATTGGGGAGTTCGAGTTTAGGGTACGTTTTGTACTCAGCGCGCAGGGCATAAAAAGAGGGCGCTTCCAGCCGGAAGCGCCCTCGACCGTCCAGTGTCGCTGCGATGCGGTTATTCCGCCGCAGCGACGAGCTCGGTGGAGATGAAGAGTTCGATCTCGTCGGAGACGTAGGGGACGGCGAAGCCCATATCCCACTCCGAACGCATCAGGGAGCCAGTGGCGGTGAAGCCGGCCTTGGTATTGCCGTCCTGGGTCTCGCCGACCTGGTTCAGGGTGACGTTGAGCGTGACCGGTGCGGTAACGCCATTCATCGTCAGGTCGCCGGTCATCGTGCCGGTCTCGCCATCCTCGGTCTCGAAGCCGGTGGCGACGAAATGCGCCGTCGGATTGGCGTCCAGCCCGAAGAAGTCGTCCGAGGCGAGGTGGCCCAGGAAGCGCTCCTGGTTGGCGCCGGCCCAGATGCCGCCGACTAGGTTGAAGGTGATGTCGACCGTCGAGGCGGCCGGGTCTTCCAGGTCGAGATCCAGCGTGCCGTCATAATCGGTGAACTGGAGGGACTGGGTGGAATAGCCCTGGTGGTCCCAGGACGCCTGGATGATCGTGTGGGACTTGTCGAACGCGAACGGAACCGGTTCGGCCTGGGCGGCGGCGCCGATCAGGGCGAGGGCGGCAGTGGCAGTCAGAAAGCGGGTCATGCGGGTCTCCGGATGAGCTGAATTGTCGCAGCCAGAGATAGGCGATCTGCAGCGCATGTCGACCGGGCAGATATCACTTTCGTGTTTCCTGCGCGGAAATAATCGCCTGGCTACCGGTCTTTTCCCGGCACCCAAAGCACATCGCCGCCGGTCTCCAGATTGGCGATCCGGGCCATCACGAATAACAGGTCGGACAGGCGGTTGGCATATTTCAGGGCTTGCGGATTGATCCGGGCGCCGGACGCAATCAGGGCGGAAATCTTGCGCTCGGCGCGGCGGCAGACCGTGCGCGAAAAATGCAGGCGCGCGGCGGCTTCGCTGCCAGCCGGCAGAATGAAGGAGTTCAGCGGTTCCAGGCGCGCATTCAGCCGGTCGATCGCCGCCTCCAGGCGCTCGACCTGTCCGGCGGTCATCCGCAGGGGTTCGAAATCCGGCGGCGTATCGCTCTCGGGCACGCACAGATCGGCGCCCAGATCGAACAGGTCGTTCTGGATGCGCGCCAGATCCTCATCCAGCTCATGGCCGGTGCCCAGCGCCGCGCGGGCGAGGCCAAGAGAGGAATTGGTTTCGTCGACATCCCCGTAGGCATCGACCCGCGGGTCATGCTTGACTGTTTCGGACATGTCGCCGAGCCGGGTGGTGCCGGCGTCGCCGGTGCGGGTGTAGATTTTCGTCAGTCGGACCATGTCCGCCTGTCTAGCGCCCCGGCGCCGCGCGCGAAAGCCCGGCCGGCAAACCGGAGGATATCCATGCTGTCACCACTCTGCCTCGCCGCCGCGCCCTTCATCATGCTGCAGGCCGCAGCCCCGGCCGCCCAGGATGCCGAACTTGCCGTGACGGCCGAACAGCTGATCGCGGAGACCGGATCGCCGGGCGCGTCTGTCATGATTGCGCGTGGCGGGGATGTCCGCATCGGCACGGCGGGCGTGCGCGCCCGCGGCAGCGATGCCGCGATCGCGCCGGACGATCTCTGGCATATCGGATCGGACACCAAGGCGATGACCGCGACCCTGGTTGCCCGCCTCGCCGAGCGCGGTGTGGTGAGCTGGGACGATACGGTCGCTGAACATCTGGGCAATCGCATCGAGGAAATCCATCCGGCCTATCGCGACATGAATTTCCGCCATCTTCTCTCGCACCGCTCCGGGCTGGACGCCAATCCGGGCATGCTGGCCCTGGTCGGTTACGCCACGAGCGATGCGCCCCTGGGCGAACAGCGTCTGGACTATGCCGCCAACATGCTCGCCCGCGAACCGGCGGCGCAGGCCGAGGCGGAGTTTCTCTATTCCAATGCCGGCTATGTGATCGCCGGGGCGATGCTGGAACAGGTGACGGGCGAAAGCTGGGAAGACCTGATCCGGGCCGACGTGTTCGAACCGCTGGGGATGACCAGCGCCGGTTTCGGCGCGCCCGGTTCGGCGGACGCGGTCGACCAGCCGCGCGGTCACCGCGCCGGCCTGTTCGGCGGGCTGAATGCCGTGGCGCCCGGGCCGCGTGCCGACAATCCGCCGGTGATGGGACCGGCCGGCACGGTGCACGCCTCGATGAGCGATATCGCGCGCTTCCTGACCGCGCATCTCGATCGGCCGGAAGACTATCTCTCTGCCGACAGCTGGGCGCTGCTGCACACCCCACCCTTCGGCGGCGAGTATGCGATGGGCTGGGGTGTCGGCGAGGGCGGCCGGCTGCAGCACGCCGGGTCGAACACGATGTGGTTCGTCGTGGTCGCCGTCGATCCGGTGGCGGGCGAGGTGCGGGCGGTGGGCGTCAATGACGGCCGCATCGACCAGGTGGCCGGCCCCGTGCGCGACGCGCTGCAGGGCCTGGCGGACTGACGGGGTCAGCCGCCGAAATTCTGCCGGACCAGGAAGATCGCGATAATGATCAGGATGGCGGCGAATTGCAGCACGATGCGCAGGCGCATCAGCTTGTTCGAGCGCGAGCGCGCCTTCTCGTCGCCGCGATAGAGATTGACGATGCCGAAGGCCAGCACGGCCACGACGGCGATCATCGCGATGTAGAGCAGTCCGGTGAGAATATCGTCGATCGGCGGCATCAGCTTCTCCAGCGCAGGGTGGCGGGCTTGACGGGGTTTTTGAAAGCCTCGCCCGTATCGCGGTGCTTGTCCCAGGCCCGTTTGAGGGCGAAATACCATTTCGCCTGCACGTCGGCATCGTGGATCAGCATCAGTTTGGGATCATAGGCCAGGCCCACCTGCTGGGCGTTCACCGCATCGCGGTCCTGTCCGACGAAGATGGAAATGCCCATCTTCAGCAGGAAGTTCGGGATGGCGTGGATCAGCGGGTGGTTCCAGTAGACCACGATGGTGATGGCCGTGGAGTTTTCATTGGTCGGCGTCACGGCGGTAAAGCCGGTGAAATGCTTGCCGCTGGCCTGGACGTATTCGGTGCGCAGGCCCGGCAGCTGGAAGCGGATTTCCGTCTGCGGCTCGCCCAGTAGGCGGTAGAGATAGGAATTCTTCGACGGGGTGTGCGGCAGCATGGTGAAGCCGCGCTCGACCGGGCCGAACTTCTTTTCCTTCTCGTGCACGGACTTGGCCGAACGCCACCACCATTGCCGGTGGATATAGGGGATGTGGGCCGGATCCATCAGGCCGATCACGGCATGGTCGACATGGCAGTTGAAGACGTCGCGCACGACAAGGCGCGGCTTTTCGCCCTCGGGAATATCCAGCTTCGGCGGTTCGACGGCCGGCGGTTTGTCGGCGTCTTCCTCACGGGCGTAGTAGATCCAGATCAGGCCCTGGTCTTCATGTACCGGGAAGGCGCGGGTGCGGATCTTCGTGAGGTCCATCGCCTTCGCCTGCTCGGCGGTCAGCGAGGGGATGGCGGCGCAGGACCCGTCGGTGCGGAAACGCCAGCCATGATAGGGGCATTCCACATGCGTCTCGCCATCATGCTGCTGGGCCTGGCCGCCGGACAGCAGGATGCCGCGGTGCGGACAGATATCCTTCAGCGCATAGGCTTTGCCATTGTGGTCGCGGCCAAACAGGACGGGCTGTCCCAGCAACTCGCGATGGAGGTGCTGGCCCGGTTTGAGCTCGCTCGACAGGCAGCCGAAATACCAGAGATCACGCACGAACATGGATCGCCTGATAGCGTGTCCGGTGCCGCCTGCCTAGCATGGAGGCCGCATTAAACCCGCGGCATATGTGCTTGCCGGGTGCTGTGTGTGAGCCCTAATCTGAGGTCAGCGCTGGGGCGCGCAGACGGGGTGCGGCGATGTGGACACGCGCTTTGCGGCGTTTCGGCCTGGCCGGAACAGCTGCCCTGACCGCCATGGCCTGCTCGCAGCAGGATGCAGCGGAGACACCGGCCGCCGGGCTGCCCGCCGGTGTGCTTGCAGCCTTTCGTGATCATCTCGACCGGATCAGCAGCGGCGCCCTTGTCTGCCGTGACGGCGATATCGCCGCCGCCGCGACGGTGTCCGGCGATATCAATGCCGATCGCCGGCCCGACTATGTCGTCGATACCAGCCGGCTGAACTGCCAGGCCCGCCGCGACGGTCCGGCCGTGGCCTATTTCTGCGGCACCGGCAGCTGCGCCTTCCCGCTGATCGTTTCGCAGGGCGAGACCTGGCAGACCGTCGCCCTGATGTCCGGCAATCAGGCGCGCATCGTGCAGCACTATCGCGAGACCCGGATCGAGATCCGCGAAGGCGCGCGCGGTGTGCCGGGCGGCGGCATCACCGTGCGCGAATACACCTGGCGCGACGGCCGGCTGGTGCGTACGGGCGAGTGGGTGGAAGGCGTCGAGGCGCGGCGTCTGACGGATTAGTCGGCCGTCTCCGCCCCGTTGAGCTGGTCGATATAGCCCGCGCCCAGCGATTGTTCGACGATCAGGATTTCCGGCTTGTCGAAACGCAGCGCGATCGTGCCGTCCTCGTAGAAGCGAAACATGTCGCCGGCATAAACCGGCATGCCATAGGCCGCATCCATCGCCGCCTGCAGGCGGTCTTCTTCGCCGCGGCCGGTCAGGATCCAGGCCAGCACAAGCTGGTCATCGCCGAACACGAACTCGATCTTGCGTTCGAAGCCGGCGACGGGATAGCCGAAACAATTGATCTGGGTCTGGGTGGCCGGCTGCGTCGGCAGGCTGGGCGGATCGATCTCGCGCACCTGGACGACGGGGCAGGCGGCCTCGATCTCCGGCATCAGCGTGTCCAGGCTGGCGCCCGGACGCACTTCCGGCGGTATGGACACATCGAGTGGCGGGTAGTCCAGCGGTTCGCCGTCCAGCAGCGGATTGTGCCAGGCAAACAGATTGGTGTGCAGACCGTCGGCCGACAGGATGTGCGCGGTACCTGCAGCATTGTCGAGGATCAGCCCGGCGGCCGGATAGGCGGTCCAGTGGGCATAGGACACGCTGTCACCGGCGTGCGCGGTCAGCGGTGCCGTGTCGCCGCGCGCTTCGATCTGGACCAGTGCGCCATCGGCGAGGGTGAAGACCGCCGCGTTGAGCCGTTCGCCGCTGTCGAAGGTGAAGCCGGTGCAGACGAGGTGGGTTTCTTCCTCGCGCGCCAGCGGGAAGCCGGCGGGTGAGGGGGACACAGCCCGCAGGCGGTCGCAGCGCGGCTCGAGTGCCTGTTCGGCTGTCGCCCGGTCGGCCCCGAGCATCAGCGCTCCATCAAAGGCTTGCGACGGTTCCGGACCGGCTTGCGCCGCGACGGCGAGGGCCGCGGTGAGCGAAAGTGAAAGCAGTGGCATGATTGTCCCCCGTTACGGATTGCGTGATGTCCTGTGAGGGTGATGCGTGGCAGGCGCTATCCGGATGCGCGGCGGCGGATTAAATCCTGCTCATATGTGCGTTCAGGCGAAGCGCGCCCGGATATCGGCCGGCGTTTCGCCGGCCGCCCGCATGCCACGCAGGGTGGCAGCCTTGTTGCGCTTGGCAAAGCGCTCGCCCTTCGCATCCGTCAGAAGCCGGTGATGGCGATAGACCGGTGTGGGCAGGTCCAGCAGTGTCTGCAGCAGCACGTGCAGCGGGGTGAGTTCGAAGAGGTCGACGCCGCGGATCACATGGGTGATGCCTTGCAGGGCGTCGTCATGCACGACGGCGATGTGATAGCTCGTGCCGACATCCTTGCGCGCCAGTACGACATCGCCCAGCGGATCGGGATCGGCAGCGATCTCGCCGCGGCCATCTTCGACAAAACGCATCGCGGCAAAGCGTGGCCCCAACACGTCGCGGCAGCGCGCCAGCGACAGCCGCCAGGCATAGGCCTCGCCCGCCTCGACACGCGCCGCTTCCTCGTCCGCGCTCATCGGTTCGGCCGGTCCGCGATAGACATCGCCGACGCCATGCGGCGCGCGGGCGATATCCTCCAGAATTTCCCGCCGCGTCTTGAAACAGCGATAGACCACACCCCGTTCCTGCAGCCGTTGCAGCACACCGTCGAAATCGCCGAAATGCGCCGACTGCCGCCGCACCGGCTCCTCCCAGTCCAGCCCCAGCCAGATCAGATCCTCCAGGATGGCCGCATCGAATTCCGGCTTGCAGCGCACCGTATCGATATCCTCCATCCGCAGAATGAACCGCCCGCCGGCCTCCCGCGCAGCGGTGAAGGCGGTCCACGCCGAAAAGGCATGGCCGAGATGGAGGAAACCGGTGGGCGAGGGGGCGAAACGGGTGGTGAAGGTCATGGCTGGGGGCAGGTGTACCCCGGGTCCGCGTCCCGGCAAACCGCTAGCGGGCGAACTCCGGCGGCGCGAGGGGGCCGGGTTCGCACTGGCCTTCCCCAATCATCCGGCGGCCGTCGAACACATGAAAGCCGCGCGCCGTACGAATGCCGATGCGGCCCCCGCCAAAATCTACTACCCACAAGGGGGCAGAAGGCAGGCTGGTCGCGTCTTCAGCACGCCAGTGGTCGCCGTGCCGTTCGACAATGAGTACTCGCCCTTCATCCCCAGAGTGCGCCAGGCCAGCTACAACCAAAACGGTTGTCGCGCTCGTGCGGGTTGCGCCGACAATATTGTCCGAAACGATCTGCTCTGGCGGACCATCATCAGGCTGCCATTCCAGCTCTCCGCCCCATTCACCCCGGCCGGTGTAGCGTAACGAGCCATCGGCGAAGCGCAGCGTGGTCGGGGTGGGCTGGCCCTCGGGGATGCGGTCGCGCCAGCTGACAACTTCGCTGGCGACCCGGAAGGTCTCTGATGGGCAGGACGGGTAAGGCCAGTCGCTGAGCCGCAGAATATAGAGATCGCGGTCTCGTGGCACGCGGGGGATACGCATGCCGAAGACGGGATCAACCCGCATCTCCTCCTCGCGGGCAGGCCCCGATCCGGGCTCGCGAGTGTCGCTCAGGGCGCCGCTGAGCGAGAGTTGCCACGCACGCTGGCGGACTATGGCAGACCAGTGGCCTGCAGCTGCGCGGCGGAGGGGCTCGACATCAGCTTCCGTTCCTAGAAGCTCCAGGGCGGTCAATGCGGCAAGAGAAGCGGTGAAGTCGCCTGCTTCCAGAAGCTGATGCGCGTGTGGCACAACCGACTGGTCGCCAATATGCGCAAGCGTGCGAAGAACGCCATTGCGCACGGCTCTATCGGGGTTATCGAGTTCGCGGTGCAGCGCCGGCGCGGCTCCGATTGCGGTCCGGCCCGTGTCCGCGATTTCGTTCAGGCAGATATAGAAGTCTCTCTCTAGCGCGATCCGTTCCGCAGTGATGCCATCCGTCCATGACGTCCCGAACGCGCCACCCAGCCGGGCGCACTGGTCGCCGCGAACAGCGGGGTCCGGGGCGGACTGCGCGGTAAGCAATAAGGTGAGAGCGAGTTCAATCAGCATGGGTGGGGCTCATTGCGGGACCATCAGGGCTCGCCCCGCTTGCGGGGGAGCTGTCGGCGTAGCCGACTGAGGGGGCGCCGCGCAAGCGGCGCGAAGGAACCTTGAAGGCGCGGCGGGGCCGCGCGCCCCTCATCCGGGCTTCGCCCACCTGCGCCCCGGGTGGGGGAGAAGGGGCTGCGGCCTCCCTCTCCCCCACCGGGGAGAGGGCAGGGTGAGGGGCGGCCGCGGGAGCGGCCTGGAGCGCGTGAGCGCGCAGACTCACCCCCTTCGACCTCACCCGGCCCTTGGCCGGGATCGGCCACTTCCCCCGCTTTGCAGGGGAAGCCTTGTGTCTCCCCCTTGCCCCCGGCGCCCGCATCCCGCTATCTCGGGAGACGCAGACCATACCGGAGCCTTTAATGTCACGACCCATCGACGGACCCCGCCTGGCCCCGCGCGACGGACAGGCGCCGAAGAAACTTGTGATCTTCCTGCATGGATACGGGTCGAACGGGCAGGACCTGATCGGGCTGGGCCAGCACTGGGCAAAGGATCTGCCGCATGTGCAATGGGTGTCGCCGAATGCGCCGGACCCGGTGCCGGGTGCGCCGGACGGGTATCAATGGTTCCCGATCTCCAATCTCGATCCGCAGCGCATCGAGACGGGTGCCAGCGCAGCCTGGCCCATCGTCGATGCCTTCATCGACCAGGAACTGCACCGCTACCGGTTGAGCGAGCAGGACCTCGTCCTGTGCGGCTTCTCCCAGGGCACGATGCTGTCGCTGCACGCCGGCCTGCGGCGCAAGCGGCCGCTGGCGGGGATACTGGGCTTCTCCGGCGCCCTGCCGGGCGGGGCACGCCTCAAGGAGAAGATGGCCTCGAAGCCGCCCCTCATGCTGATCCATGGCGACCAGGACCAGGTGCTGCCGCTGGGCTTCATGTTCGACGCGCTCGAACATATCGCCGCCGCCGGGCACGGCGCGCAATGGCATATCTCGCAAGGCATTCCGCACTCGATCGGCCAGGACGGTCTGGAACTGGGCGCCCATTTCCTGGGCCGCGCCCTGTCGGGCCGCTACCTCTAGCCCGGACAGGCCCTGCCGGGCCGGCACGCAAGATTCTCAAGACCGTCATAGGCGTGTCACGCGAATAGCTGTAATCTTGCTCCAAGCCCGGGATGCGAGATGATTCGTCGAGACGAATCCGCGTCTTGAGCGCGACGGGAGGTGAGCTTTCAGGACGTTTGTCCAGAATACACACCCCCTCAGCGGCCGCTCCGGCGGCGTTGTCGAGGGAGGTCGCCATGCAGGTGCTTGATCGCGCACCGCAGGGGTGGCCCTGTCTGGTCCTGAATGCGGACTATCAGCCCCTGAGTTACTGGCCCCTGTCGACCTGGCCCTGGCAGGAAGCCATCAAGAATGTCTTCCTCGAACGCGTCGCCGTCGTCTCCCATTATGACGAGGTCGTGCACTCGCCGTCCTTCGAGATGCATGTGCCCTCGGTGGTGGCGCTGCGCGACTATATCGCCCAGGACCGCTCGCCCGCCTTCACCCGCTATAATGTGTGGCTGCGCGACGGTTTCAAATGCGCCTATTGCGGTGCGCCGGGCGTCGACCAGCTCACCTTCGACCATGTCATCCCGCGCCGCCAGGGCGGCAAGACCAGCTGGGAAAACATCGTCGCGGCCTGCGGGCCCTGCAATCTGAAGAAGGGCGGCCGCACCCCGCGCGAGGCCGGCATGCCGCTGCGCCGTCCGCCGCAGCGTCCCAACATGCACGAGCTGCAGTCGCAAGGCCGGAAATTCCCGCCGAAATTCCTGCACGAAAGCTGGCTCGACTATCTCTACTGGGATATCGAACTGGAACGCTGAACCGCGGTTTCCGGACGACACCATGCCCACACACATCGCCCTTCTGCGCGCCGTCAATGTCGGCGGGGCCGGCAAGCTGCCCATGGCCGAGCTGCGGGCGATGGCCGGACGGATCGGCTTCGAGAATCCGCGCACCTATATCGCCAGCGGCAATCTCGTCTTCGAAAGCGCGATGACGGCGGACGATGCCCGCGCGGCGCTGGAGGCCGCGCTGGAGGCCTATGCCGGCAAGCCGGTGGGCGTGATCATGCGTTCGCCCGAAGCCATGCAGGCCGTGCTCGACGCCAACCCGTTTCCCGAAGCGGCGGGAAATCGCTGCATCGTCCACTTCCTCGACGCGGCCCCGCCGGCCGATCTGGAGGCGACGCTGCGTCACCGGGCCGATGAGGAGATCGCCGCCGGCGCGCGCGAAATCTACATCCATTACGGCGAGGGCATGGGACAGTCGAAACTCGTTGTTCCGGCTACGAAAACCGGCACCGGGCGCAATCTCAACACGGTCGCGAAACTGATCGCGCTGGCCGCCCGGAACTGACCCGTCCGCCTCCGGCACAGGGTGCAGCCGGGGAACCCGGCGCGTGTCCGGCCGTTTCACCTCCTGTCCCCAGTGAAGGAGGTTGGACATGACACATTTCCATCCGTCCGCGACTTGCAGGAATATTCTGCGCGGCACAGTGGCGGCCGCCGGGCTGGCCCTGCTCGCCGGCGCACCCGTACAGGCCGATCCGCCGCACTGCCCGCCGGGCCTTGAACGCCAGGGGCGTTGCGGGCCGGGCGATCACGACCGCCGCGATGAGGCGCGCGCTTACGAACAGGGTTATCGCGACGGCCGGCGCGACGCCTGGCGCGTGGGCGACCGGTTCGAGCGCGAGGAGTATGTCGTGGTGCGCGAATACAGCCGCTACCATCTCCCCCCTCCGCCGCATGGCCACTATTATGTGCGGGTCGATGACGAGGTGCTGCTGATCAATGCCGCGACCCGTATCGTCGCCGATCTGGTCGATTGACGGGCCGGGTTTCCCGGGATGCGAAAATTCTTCAGCATCCCGGGAACCAAAGCGGCGGGCGGCCGTTTCTCCGGCAAGAACAACGTAATCGTGCGAGGCCTGTGATGAGGCAGAAAATCCGGCTGTATTTCTACGCCATTGCCTTCGTCAGCGGTTCTCTCGTGCTGATTTTCGGCGGCGGCCCGGCCACGCCGTAACGCAGATCGGGAAGCGGGAAGGCCCGGTGCCCCCTACGTCCCAAACGCCACTTGGTGTTTCCGCTTCCCGATACCCTTCTCAACGCCCGGCTATTCGGCCCCCTCGGGCAGAACATCCAGAGCTGTCAGCGCCGCATGGCCGGCCGGGGCCGGGCGACATCGGTGCGTTCCACCGAGCCGGCAGACCAGCCCCTATCCCGCACCAGTCGTTCCGGAAAATCCACCTGCTCGCATCAAGCGAATTTTCGGCCTTGTCAGGGTTTTGTCAGAGCGGCCGGTTTACACCGGGCGTTAAGGCATCCTGTGCTAGCGTCGGCCATGGATGCCCATAAGGAGGTGTCGCCATGGCCAAGACGATGACATCGAGCTATCGCCGGATCTCGGACCATTTCGAGCCGGACCTGGTCGAGGATCCGGTCGAGCAGCGCAAGCGGCGCGGGCATCTCGAGCAGATCGACTACACCGTGTTTGCGGCCAATCAGGCCGTGATGAACAAGACGATCCATCACGTTACCATCGAGGATTTCCAGAACCTGGCCCTGTCCGCATCCAAGGCGCGCGGCGCCTGGGTGGATGCGGCCATGTCGGCCGCGCGTTCGCGCTCGCCCCTGTCGGAACAGGAAGTCCAGCGCCTGACCCATCTGCGATCGGCCTATGACGAGCTTTGCGAGGCCTACGAGGCCATGCGGCGTATGGTGGAACGCGGTTATCTGCGCTTCCAGGCCAGCGTTCCCAAACGCGATTGAACCGGTCTGTTCTTCCCGCTGGAGCAGCCTGTCCGCGCTCCGGCCGGGCGGCCGGCGCGCGTGCGCGGTAAAGCCTGAGCGCCCGGCTCGGTCATTCACGAATGACCGTCATGCACATCACAGCACTGTGAGGGGCTAACATTCGGCACATTCGGTTCCTACATAGGCGTCGGACGCGGCATCCGGGGGCGTGAAAATGACGCATGCCCGCAGGCTGCCGAAGGGATAGGATGTCATCATGGCCAACGCACTTTCAGTCGCGCTCTCGCCCGAACAGGGCCTGTCGAGCTATCTGGCGGAGATCCGCCGCTTCCCGATGCTGTCCAAGGATGAGGAATTCATGCTGGGCAAGCGCTGGCGCGAGCACGAGGATCCGGAAGCCGCCGAGAAACTGGTGACCTCCCACCTGCGCCTCGTGGCCAAGATCGCCATGGGCTATCGCGGCTACGGCCTGCCGGTGGCCGAGGTGATCTCGGAAGGCAATGTCGGCCTGATGCAGGCGGTCAAGAAATTTGACCCGGAAAAGGGTTTCCGCCTGGCGACCTACGCCATGTGGTGGATCCGCGCCTCGATCCAGGAATACATCCTGCGGTCCTGGTCGCTGGTGAAGATGGGCACGACCGCGGCCCAGAAGAAGCTGTTCTTCAACCTGCGCCGCATGAAGAGCCAGATGCAGGCCCTCGAGGAAGGCGATCTCAAGCCGGAACAGGTCGAGGCGATCGCCACCAAGCTGGGTGTGACCACCGAGGACGTCGTGTCGATGAACGGGCGTCTGTCCGGTCCCGATGCCTCGCTCAACGCGCCGCTGCGCGGCACAGAGGGTGAGGGGCAATGGCAGGACTGGCTGGCCGATGACGATGCGGAAAGCCAGGAAGACGAGCTGGTCCAGTCCGACGAGTTCGACACCCGCATGACGCTGCTGCAGTCTGCCATGGGCGAGCTCAATGAGCGCGAACAGCACATCCTGCAGGAACGCCGTCTGACCGAAGAGCCCAAGACGCTGGAAGAACTGGCCGACCAGTATGGCGTGTCGCGAGAGCGTATCCGCCAGATCGAGGTCCGCGCCTTCGAAAAGCTGCAGAAGGCGATGAAGTCGATGGCGGCCGAACAGGGCCTGCTCAACTAGAGCGTTTCAAGCCAGGCCGGACACCGGTTCGCGCTTGAAAAAACACGCCTTTCCGCGCCTTTTTTGCGCTGTGCATGTCTGGACCTGACGGCCTTCGGCCGTTAGGTCTGCCGGCACACGAAAGGTTTGCGTATGCGTGTTCGCCTGATTCCGCTTCTCGGCGCTGCGGTAATGCTCTGTCCGTCAACGGCTCATGCCGAACTGTCCCGCGAGTACCGGGCCTTGCTGGCCGCAGCCGATGTCCGCCAGGACGACGAAGAATTCCTTGCCACAGCTGACCTGATTGCCACCGTTACGCCCGGTGGCCGTTCCGATGTCCGCGCCGCTGTCGCCGAATTGCTGCCGCGCCGTCTCGATGTGCTGCGCGCCTGGGACCAGACGGCACGCGACACGGTCGCGCTGGAACCGGAAATTGTCCAGGCGGCCCGCCGCGGCACCCCGCAAGTCTCCATTGTCGATGCTCCGGAAACGGATGGCGAGCGTGTTGCCCCGCCGTCCGTTACAGAGGCTGACGGCACCGAAGGCCAGGCCGGCACGGCTGAAGCGGCACCGGAAGAGGTCCGGCACTGGGCCGGCCGCATGGACTGGCTGCACCCCTATCACTGGGATGGCCGGGCCAAGGCAGGTCTCGCCATAGACAGCGGCAATACCGACCAGACCAATTACTCGATGGCGCTGGAGTTCAGCCGGCCGCTCAATGGTGGCTGGGGTTTCGACGGCAAGACGGAATATTTCTACACCGAGAACGCCGGCAATGTGACGCGCGACCGCTGGCTTGTCGAAGCCCGCGGCGAGCGGCCGACCGTCGATGCCTGGAGTTTCTATCTCGGATCCAGCTATGAGCAGGATCGCATGTCGGGCTTCGATTATACCGCCGTCCTTTCGGCGGGCGCGACGCTGCACGCGCTGGACAATAACCGTACCAGCTGGGTCCTGCGCGCCGGCCCCGGCGCCCGCCATCGCGTGCCGACCGACGAAGGCGGCGAGACGCAATGGGTGCTCGAACTGGGCTCGGTCTATGATTTTGCGGTGACGGAAACCGCGCAATTCTCTTCGGAGACGACGCTTCTGGCCGGTCCGGCATCACGCGCCGAGCAGCGCTTCAAGCTGACCACCGCGATCAGCGAGGACTGGGGGGTGGAGCTGGGCTATCGCGTCAAGCACGAGTTCGATGCCCAGCCCGGCCGCGAGGAAACCGACAGCCGGCTGGACGTCTCGATCGTCCACGAATTCTAGGCGTCAGCGACGCGGACAATTCATATCCGGCCGCGGCGGCGCGGCTACCAGCCCCACCGTACACCGGCGCGTGCACCGACATGGCCGGTATCGCTGCCGACCCCGACCCCGACCCCGAAATTCGCCGACAGGCGGCGGTCGATCCGTGCGGCACCGGAAACCGCCAGGCTGTTCGAGCCGCCGTAATAGCCCCAGTTGGCCGACAGGGCGAACTCCTCGTTCGACTGCAGCCAGGTCGAGCCGGCCAGGGCATTGGCGATGGCGATACCGTCCGTATTCTCCCGGATGCCCCGCGCGTTGCGGTCGGCCTGCATCGCCAGCGCGTCGAAATCGATCTGCAGGGCCGACACGTCGGATTGCAGGCTCGAGATCGCCAGCTCGTTCGCAGTGATCCGGCCCGAATTGCGCGTGATGCTCGTCGTGTTGGACGCGATGGCGGTCTCGTTCGCCGAGACACGCTGGTTCGTACCGGCAATTGCCGCTGTATTCCTGTCGATATCGGACCGGTTCGTCGCGATACCCGCGGTGTTGGCGGCAATGGCGGTCTCGTTCGCCGAGACGCGCTGGTTCGTGCCGGTGATTGCGGCCGCATTGGTCTGTATGTCTGCGGTATTCTGGTCGATGCCGGACTGGTTGGTCGCTATGCGCTGGTTTGCATCGGTGATGGCGGTGGCACTGGTCTGGACACCGGCCGCGTTGGTGTCGATATCGCTGCGATTGCTGCTGATATTCGCCGTATTGGCATCCACATCTGCGCGCAAAGCGGTCAGATCCGCCGTTCCGCCGCCGTTGCCAAGCCCGGCCTTGATTGCAGCGATTTCGGCGGCGTTGGCGTTGATCGCCGCGAGGGTGGCGCCGCCATCCCAGGCCAGATTGCCATTGGCGTCCGCCGTCACCAGTCCGGTTGCCCCGCTCTGCGCGGCGAGACTGGCGGTCGAGGGCAGGCCAGCCATCGTATAGGTGCTGGACGCCGTGCCCAGGACGATCTGGCCGGCGCGAGCGGTCTGCGCTCCGAAGCCGATCGCCCAGGAATTGTCGTATTCGGCGCGGGCACCGGCGCCGATGGCACCGGCATTTTCGCCGTGGGCTTCCGCGCCCTTGCCGAAGGCGCCGGCGCCGGCGGCCGACGCCAGGGCGGCTTCGCCCACGGCGGTGGTGCCGGTGGCGGAGGCTTGTGCGTTCTCACCGATTGCGGTGGCGCTGTCGCCGGTTGCCAGGGCCGCCATGCCGAAGGCCGCGCTGTCGGCCCCGGTCGCCTGCGCGCCTGCGCCGACCGCCGTCGATCCTGACGCGATGGCGCCGTCGCCGATCGCGACGGCTCCGGTATTCGACGCGATGGCACCTCGGCCCAGCGCGATAGCGCCATCCTCCTCCGCTGCGGCGTCCTCACCGATGGCGATGGCATCCTCGCCCGTGGCGCTGCCGGCCGTGCCCGTCGAGTTGATTGCGAGATAGGGCGAACCGCTGCCCGGGCCTCCACCGCCGGACTTCAGAGCCGCGATATCGGCCGTGTTCTGGGCGATGTCGGCAGCGTTCCGGGTGATGTCGAAGGCATTCTGATTCACAGTCTGGTTGGTCGTATGGAGCTGGCTGCCATTGATGGCATCCGTCGACCCGGCCGATACGCCGCCGGCCGCGACATGCACCATCCGGCGCTCGCCACCGGCAAAGCCGACCGATACGGTGCCGGCCTGGTTGGCGACCGAGTTTGCCCCCAGCGCGACGGAATTCTGCGCCAGCGCGGCAGCACTGTCACCGAGGGCTGTGCTGTCTTCGGCCCGCGCCACGCTGTTGCCGCCGAGTGCGACGGCGTAGTCGGCCGAAGCTTCGGCAAACGCGCCCATCGCCACGGCGCCGAACCCGGTCGCATCGGCGTCATTGCCGCCTGCGAACGCAAATTCATCGCTGGCCACGGCACTCTCGCCAAGCGCGATGGCATTGGCCGCGGACGCTTCGGAGCCCTGGCCGACGGCCACGGTATTTTCCGCTGTCGCGGCGGCGCCTTCGCCGAGCGCCGTTGCATCGTCGGCAGCCGCGACAGCGTTCGCGCCGACCGCCGTGGCTTCGTCTGCGCCGGCGAGAGCGCCATTGCCCAGCGCTGCGGAATCGATGCCGCTGGCCGTCGAGGCCCCGCCGAGCGCGGTCGCGAATGCGCCGCTGGCGTCGGCTTCATTGCCGACAGCGACCGCATCCACATTCGATGCCGCGGCGCTTTCCCCTACTGCAACGGCCCATTCTGCCGACGCCTCCGCGCCTTGGCCGACTGCAACCGTATTGTCCGCCGTTGCCGCGGCGCCTTCACCGAGCGCCGTCGCGTCATCACTGTCGGCGATGGCGTTGGTGCCGACAGCCGTGGATTGCGTTCCGCCGGCTTCGGCGAAATTACCGAGGGCTGTCGCATCGTCAGCATCGGCAAGCGCGAAGCCGCCGACAGCCGTGGTGAATTCTGCGCTGGCCTCGCTGCCGGCACCGATGGCGACGCCTTCGAGGCCGCTCGCCAGCGATCCGCCTCCCACGGCGACGGCATCGTCGCCGGAGGCTTCGGCCAGTCCGCCGACAGCCGTGGACACATCACCCGTGGCGCTCGAATACGCGCCCAGCGCCGTATTGCCATCATCTTCGGCGAAGGCGCTGTTGCCCAGGGCGATGGCGTCGATACCGCTGGATTGTGCTTCTGCGCCGAGGGCAATCGCGGTCTCGCTGCCTGCGTCGGCATCAAGCCCCAGAGCAATCGCACCGGGCCCGCCCGCCATGGCCCCCGTCCCGTCGCTGTCGACATCGCCGCCAATGGCGATCCCGCCGGTTGCGGTGGCCGCTGCGAGATGGCCAAGGGCGATGGTATCGGCACCGGACGCTGCAGCCTGCGAGCCCAGCGCGATTGCGAAACCTGCCGAGGCTGCGGAGCCGTTGCCGATCCCCACCGCGTCCTGGGCAGAGGCGCTGGAATTCCGTCCCACGCCGATCGCGTTATCGGCTGATGCCAAGGCGGTATCGCCAAGGGCGACCGAGCGATTGCCTGTTGCGCTGGCGAAGGCACCATTGGCGGTCGAGCGCACACCTGAAGAGGTGGAGAACGACCCGATGGCCGTCGCCAGGTTCGCATCGGCCGTGGCGGTGTTGCCAGCGGCGACGGTGTGGTTTCCCGAGGCCTCGGACAGGCTGCCGGTGGCGGTCGCGAACGAGCCCGAAGCGGTGGCGTCATACCCCGTCGCGGTGGAGTTGTCCGAGCTTGCACTTGCCAGGCTGCCGGTGGCCGTCGCATTCGTGCTGGAGGCGGAGGAATTGGAACCGGTCGCGGTCGAGAAGGCGCCGGACGCACTGGCGTCGGCGCCAAGGGCCGTCGCGCCCGCCAGCAGCGCCTGCGCATCGGTGCCGACCGCGACAGTGATGATCGCATCCGCCACAGCGCCATTTCCGATGGCGCTCGAATCGCTTGATGAGGCCAGCGCATTGTCTCCCACAGCCACTGCATCCGGGCCCGACGCGTCCGCACCGATACCACATTGCAAGGCACTCGAACCGCTTCCGGTGGTACAGTCTGCGGCGGGATTGGCGGCAAACGGTACGACCGGGCCTGCCGCACGGGCCTTTGCCGGCTTGGTGGATGCGAGAGCCTCCGGCTCCGCCGGTGCTGCGCTGCCGGTGGTGTCAAAGCCCTGTATCGTGACATCGAGAACGCCGGATGCGCTGAGCTGGCCGAACAGGCGGCAGCTGTCGAGATCGGCATCGGTCTCGCTGCAGAACTCGCCGATAGCCCGGGCGAGAATGAGGGTATGAAGACGGGACTGTTCGACCTGGCGGAGCAGGGCATCCTCGCGCGGCGACAGTTGCGTGTCAGCCTGCTCGGTCGTTGTTCCTTTTCCCAGCGTGCGAACCGTGTCCTTGTCAGCCGAATGCGGATGGTCGGCAAGGACAGGCGCAGAGGCCAGTCCGGCCATTAGGGTCGCCAAGGCGGTTCCCGTACGCAATGTCACACCCATGATAATCCCCCTGCAGCTGTCCCGTGCGAAAACGTAAAGGCATTCTTAACGCATCGGGCTTGGCCGTCAGCAATAATCGGGCCATCAGGGGTTGTGTGGGTCGGTGTTGGATGCGCACAGGTCGTGTTCCGGTTTTCCGGCACTGCAATCTGTAGGGCTGACCGGGGCCTGGCGCCCCGGCGTCGGTCAGTCCTGCCGGTGAGGCGCCAGCGCCAGTCCCAGCGCGATGCCGGCTTGGCCGAGATAGTAGGTCACCCACACCACCGGTCCGGCCCATTCCAGATAGCCGGTGAAGAGGCGCACGGCGAGCACGCTGTCGGAGACCAGGAATAGGAGGGCGCCGATCATGGCCAGCGCTGGCACGCGGCCGATGACGGCGAGTACGGTCATTACCAGAATGATGCCGTTATAGATCGAGGCCGCCACTTGCAGATCGCCGAAATAGGGCTGCAGCCAGCCCAGCATCACCACGCCATAGGCCGCCAGGGCGAGAGCGGCGATCCGGCTCCAGCCGCCGCGGCCGCCGTCTTCCAGCCGGATGCGGGCAAAGAGGAAGATGTAGACCAGATGGCCGAGCCCGAACGCGGCAATGCCCAGCGGCAATTGCGAGGGCTCCAGCGCCAGAAAGATATCGCCCAGCGATCCCAAAAAGAGCCCCAGTGCGAGGATGCGATGTCCGTGGATAAAGGCGAACACGGCCAGCAGAACGATGCCGGCGGCCTTGATCGCCACATTGGCGGGGTAGGGGGCGGAAAGTCCAAAATCGTCAAACAGATAGGCCAGGGCAAACAGGGCCGACAGGATCAGGATGATCTGCGAGCGGCGGTCGCCGGCCAGCGTGCGAAGCGTGGATGTCATTGCCTGTCTCCCCTCAAGGCTGCAACAGGCTAGACTGGCCGGCGCGGCGGCAAAAGGTTTCTTTGGCATGTGGGCAAGATGGGGATGGGGTCTGGTCGCGTTCGCCCTGTTGTGCACGCCGCCCCTGCGTGCCCAGCCGCCGCAGGCCGTCGCCGCCGCGGTCGCGATGCTGGACGAGCGCCCCCATGCCGGCGAGGAAGCCTGGCGCGATCTGTCGGCCCATGGCCTGCCCGTCATCGAACCGCATCCCGGTGACGACACGCTCGCGCGCGTCACCTTCGCCTTCAAGACGGTGCCTTCGGTTCGCGGCGTCCGGCTCGACAGCGTCATCGCCGCCCCGCACGCCCGTCAGCCGGTCACCGATTATGTCGAGGATTTCACTCTGCCGCTCCAGAGCATCGGCGAGACGGGTATCTGGTGGATCACGCTGGACGTGCCGCGCGAGATCGAGGCGGTCTATTCCTTCCTCGTCTTCGACGGCGAGCGTTGGCAGCGCCGGTCCGATCCGCACAATCCGCGGCACCTGCGCGGATCCGGAGCCGAGGCCGTCCTGCGTCTCGACCGGGCGCCCGATCTGGCGCCGCAGCGCCCCTGGCCGTCGCGCCGCCAGCGCGAGCCGGAATTCCTCTTCGTGGAGAGCGACGCCCTGGACAGACGTGTCACTTTGCAGCTCTACCGCAACCCCGATGCGACCGCTATGTCGCCCTTATTGGTCATCTATGATGCCTTTCTGTGGGGCGTGCGCGCCCCCGCCTGGGAGATCGCGGCCAACCTTGCGGCCGCAGGCGAAATCCCGCCGGTGAACCTCGTCCTGGTCGACCAGCTCGACACGGTCAGCGAGACCCGGCGGTATGACGACCAGGTCCGCTTCCTCGCCGACGAACTCCTGCCGGCACTGGCAGAGCAGGGCCTCGAACCGGCACCGGGTCAGGTCATCCTGGCCGGCGCATCCCGCCGTGGCCTCGCTGCTGCCCGCGCCGCCCTGCAGCGGCCGGAGGCGTTTGGCGGGGTGATCTCCCTGTCGGGCTCTTTCTACTGGGCGCCGGAGGGCGAAGCAGCGGAATGGCTGGGCCGGGACCTGCCGCCGGCCGGGCCCCGGGCACCGCGCTTCTACCTCGCCGCCGGACAGCTGGAATATGTCGAGACCAGTACCAATGGCGGCCATGTCATGCTGGACGCCAACCGCCGCTTCCGCGAGGCCCTGACGGCCGCCGGCTATGAAGCCCGGCTGGAGACCTTCCCGGGCGGACACGACATTGCCGGCTGGCGCCATGCCCTGGCAGACGGCCTGGTCGCCCTGTTGGGCGGGTAGCCGCTATTTCGGCGGCTTGCCGGGACCGCGCGGGCGGGGGCTGTCATTGCCGATCCGCCCGGCGATGAAATCGTCCAGATAGGGCAGCCAGCCTTCCGAGCGCGTGGCGATATAGATCATTGGGCCGCCGGGGTTCGAGCGGAAGTTCGAGTCCGTCGCGACGATGAAATACTCGTCGCCCTCGCGCACCATGAAGGGCGAGCCCGAGTCGCCGCGGGTCGTGTCGCAATTATGCGCCATGGTGTTGTCGTTGAAGACCTCGACCATGTGACAGCCCAGATTGCCCGACAGGTGAGTGCCGGTATCCCAGCTGTATCCGGCCTGGAACAGGTCAGCCGACAGCGCCTGCCGCGAGCCGAGCGTGTCGATCAGCCCGCGGGCTCCGACATGACCCAGCTCGGCACCGAGCGGACGGTCGATGCGCAGCAGTGCCCAGTCGGTCCCGTCCAGATCGTCGCTGGAGGAGAAGCGCTCCTCATCCCAGTCGGGGGAATTGAAATAGTCGATAACCCGCGCTTCCAGCGGACCGCCCTCGCGGGCATAGGCCGTGCGGAAGACGCCGCGCGCATCCAGCCGCCCGTCCTCGCTGATGCAGTGCGAGGCGGTAATCAGAACCGTGTCGGCGACCAGTGTGGCCGTGCAGGCGCCGCCGGCGTCGAAATCGACCTGGCCGATCACGCTCCACGGGAAGACGGACGTGTCCATGAAGACCCGGTCGTCATGGCCGAAATAATGGTCGTTGATCCCCATCGGACGGTCGCGGCCGATGCAGTCGGCCCGGTCGGTGCGTTCGGCGCAGGTGCCGTCACCGACGCCGGGCTCGTTGCACACACCGTCGAAGGCGGTCTCGCAGCTGTCATTGCGGAAGCGCAGATGAATGATCTCGCCGCAATCATTCAGATCCGTGGCCTGGGTGCAGGCGCCGGTGCCGAAGCCCGGCTCGTCGCACTCGCCGTCATTGGCCCAGCGGCAGGAATTATCCTCGACGCCCTGCACGATGCGCCAGCAGTCGGAATAGTCCGTACCGCGTTCGCAGGCACCGGTGCCTATGCCGGGATCGTCGCACTCGCCGTCATTGGCCCACTGGCAGGTGTCATCGCCGGAATACCGGCCGGCCACCGGCGTGACGCCGGGCTTGGGCGGCTTGCCCTGGAGCCAGCGGGACAGATCGCGACTGGACAGCCGTTCGGCGTCCGGTGAGGGCGCACCGGCCAGGGCCGGCTCGTCGCGCACGTCCTGGGCAGCGGCCAGCGGCGAGACAGCAAACAACAAGGCAGCAGCAATCCAGACGCGACGTTTCATGACTTTCCTGTCCCCCAATGTGCTCAGGCGCTTATCTGCCAGTTCTGCGGCAAAACCAAGCGTCACCCTGACTATCAGAGCGCCACAAAGATGACCGTCCCCTGAACAGGGCATTCAAGCCAGGTTCGGGCGGGCTGTGGCTTCATGGCGGACGAGGAGGGCACCGACCTGACAGGAAAGGACTGAGATCATGTTCGGTATCAAAACCATAGCCGCTGCCCTGGCGCTTTCGACCATCGGCAGCATTTCTGTCGCCGGCGCCGCCCAGGCTGACACCTGGGTCCTGAACGCTGCGGCCTGCCCGGATCTGCGCGAGGATCGCCGCGATCGCCGTCATTATGACGGCCGGCGTGACCGCCGCGAGGATTTCCGCGACCGCCGGGTGATCGATTGCCCGCCGCGCGCCTGGCGCTATGAAGCCGGCCGCTGGGACCGCCCTTACGGTCACCCGCGCTATGAGCGCAGCCGCTATGCCTCGCCCGGCCTTGTCTACCGCTCGCGCGATGGCGGCTTCTACGTTGCCGACCGCTACGGCCGCCGCCAGTGGATCGATGTGCGGATCGAGTATCCGCGCGGTCGCGGCCACCGCCATGACCGTCCGCATTGGCGGTACTAGGCGTCCGGCAGGATGATCGCACCGTCCAGATAGCGGGGCGCGTGACCGTGGAAGGTGACGCGCCCTGCGGCCGGTTCCACCTCGAGCCGGCCGGGGCGGGGGCCGATCTGGCGGGCCGTCAGACGGGGCTCACCCAGGCGATCCGCCCAGTAGGGCGCGAGCGAACAGTGGGCCGAGCCGGTCACCGGGTCTTCGTCCACGCCTGAAGCCGGTGCGAAAAAGCGCGAGACGAAATCGACCGCGTCGCCGGGCGCGGTGATGATCACATTCTTGCCGATGGTACGAAGCTGTCCGAGATCGGGGCGGACCTCCCGCACTGTGTCCTCATCCGCCAGAACCCACATCTGATAGCGCGCGCCGTGAATTCGCTCGATATCGAACACGGCGTCGAGCTCGTGTCCGGACAGGCCGAGCGCGTTGCGCGTCCCGGTATCCGGCTTGCCGGCATGAAAGCCGACCTGCGGCAGGTCCATGGTGAAGCCGGTCGCGCTGCGGCTGACGCTCAGGGGGCCGGAACGCGTCTGGAAACGCGCGACCTCGCCGCGCACGGCACCGGTTTCCAGCAGCACCGCGCCCGCCGCGAACGTGGCGTGACCGCACAGATCGACTTCGACCGCCGGCGTGAACCAGCGCAGATCCCATTGATCCGTACCGCGCGGGACGACGAAGGCCGTTTCGGACAGATTGTTGGAATTGGCGATGCCGGCGAGGACGGCGTCGCCGGGAAAGGCATCCATCACGCAGACACCGGCCGGATTGCCGCTGAACGGCGCGTCCGGATCGGCGAAGGCGTGGATCTCGTAGTAGGGAAGGCGGGTCATGAAACGCTACCAGACAGAGGAGACGTGCGGCTCGAAAGCGAGCGAGAGATCGGGTTCGTCGGCATCCAGCGCCGCTACGGTCTCGATGGTCACCGGGTCAGCGCCGGCACGCGTGCTCAGCGCTTCAGCGACCAGGCTGCGGGCGCGTGACTGCAGCCGGCTGATCTGGCGTGGCAGCGCCCGGCGCCAGGCTTCCACCTCGCGGTCCAACGCAGCGAAATTCTCCGGCCGTTCGGAGACCGGTGCGGCCCGCCAGGCGGCGATGTCGCGGTAGGCGCGGGCAAGGCGGGCGGCCTCTTCGTCCT
This sequence comes from Pseudomonadota bacterium, assembly GCA_036231565.1. Taxonomy (GTDB): domain Bacteria; phylum Pseudomonadota; class Alphaproteobacteria; order Caulobacterales; family Maricaulaceae; genus Maricaulis. Next base: position 10,483 of record JAZAHA010000063.1, on the reverse strand, counting down.
CGAACACCTCGATCTCCAGCAGCATGGCCTGATAGGTCAGCGAGCCCTCCAGCAGGCCGGCGGATGCCGGGCCCTGGTCCGCCCATTTGGCAAACCAGGCACGCGCTTCCCCGACCGGTGCCGAAGCGGCGCTCGACCAGTCATTGCGGGCCTCGCGGTTCAGCAGGACTTCCTCTTCGGGGGCGATGATCAGGACGGTCGGCGTCGCATAGAGCGCGGCAATGCCAAAGCGGGCAGCGACGTCCTGATTTTCATTGCGCCAGCCCACATCGATGAAGCGCGTCACATAGGACTGTTCCAGCGTGGCGGCGAGCTCTGTGTCCTCGAAATGATGCGCCAGCCCGCGGCTGTCATGGCACCAGTTGGCGCCGAGCACGAGCAGCAGGCGCTTGTCCTCGGCGCGCGCCTGCGCCAGTGCGGCATCGACCACCGGCATGGCGTTGTAATTGCCGTCGAAAGGCTGCGGATGACCGTCCTCGGCCGCGGCGACCGCGGGCATGAGAAAAAGCAGGAAGCCGAGCACGGCGGCAGTAATGCGCATGGGTTGGACCTTGTTCTTGAACACGGTCAGGAAAGCACAGGGACAGGGCGGGGGCCAGCAGAACACCCATCCTTCCCCTTGACGGGGAAGGTGCCCGGCGCAGCCGGGCGGAAGGGGTGAATCCCGGTGCTCGCAAACTGGCAAACACCTCGCTCCCATCCCCTCCGGCCCGCGGCTTGCGCCGCGGCCCACCTCCCCCATCCAGGGGGAGGATGGGGGTTCGCATATCCTACCCCGCAGCGAGCGCCGCCAGACGGGCATAGATGCCGTCATCATTGGCGGCGAGTTCGTCGTGCGTGCCCTGCTCGACCACGCGGCCGCGATCGAAGACCAGGATGCGGTCGGCATCGCGGATGGTGGAGAGGCGGTGGGCGATGAGGATGGTCGTGCGTCCGGCCATCACCGCTTCCATCGCCGCCTGCACGTCGCGCTCGGTCTCGTTGTCGAGGCTGGAAGTGGCCTCGTCGAGAATGAGGATGGGCGCATCGGCCAGGATCGCCCGGGCAATCGCCACACGCTGACGCTCGCCGCCGGACAGCTTCACGCCCCGCTCGCCGACCAGCGTGTCATAGCCCTGGGGCAGGCGCCGGATGAAGGTGTCGGCATGGGCGGCTTTCGCGGCCTCGACGACCTCGTCCAGGGAACAGCCCGGCCGGCCATAGGCGATATTCTCCGCGATCGAGCGGTGGAACAGCGCCGGATCCTGGGGCACCAGGGCGATATGGCGGCGCAGACTGTCCTGGCGCACTTCGCGCACATCCTGGCCGTCGATGATCACACAGCCATCGTCGACGTCGTAGAGACGCTGGACCAGCTTGACGAATGTCGACTTGCCGGACCCGGTCGGGCCGACCAGCGCGACTTTTTCGCCCGGCCGGATCGCGATCGAGAAGTCGCTGTAGAGCGGGCGATCCTGGCCGGCATAGGTGAAGTCGACATGGTCGAAGCGGATCGCGCCCCTGGACGGACGGAAGTCCTTCGCGTCCGGACGGTCCTCGACCTCGTTTTCCTGCAGGTCGAAAATCGCCAGGTCCTGGATCTCGTCCATGCTTTTCTGGACCTGCTGCACCTGTTCGCCGAAGCGGCGCATATAGCCGGCCACGATCATGTAGGCGGTCAGCGCTGCCGTGACATCGCCGGCCGTCGCGGCGCCGCGGGACCATTGCCAGACCAAGAGGCCCACGAGGGCGGCCTGCATCGACAGGTCGGTGACGATGTTGACCAGCCAGGAATTGACGAAGCGCAGCCAGGTCTTCTTCGCCTCGGCGCGCCAGCGCCAGGCGAGCGCGTGGAAGCGCGTGTCCTCGCGGGTCTCCGCGCCGAAGGCCTTTACCGTGGCGATGCCGCCCACCGCATCGGCCAGCGCGCCGCCGATCTGGCTGTCCAGCGCGTTCGAGCGGATATTCTGCGGACGGATATAGTAACGGCTCAGCACCAGGGTGGACGTCACGAAAGCGGCCATCACGCACAGCACCACGAGGCCGACCAGCGGCCAGCGGAACGCCATCACGGCGGCGATGCCGAGCATGACCGCCACCGACGGCGCGACGCCGAAGATGATGTTCATGGTCAGATTGTCATAGGCCCACATGCCGCGCGTTACCTTGCGCACGACCGAGCCGGCGAAGGTGTTGGCGTGCCAGTCCAGCGAGAAGCGCTGCACCTTGGAAAAGGCTTCCGAGGTCAGGTCGGCCATGTTCGCCGAAGAGAAGGGCACTTCGCAGCGCGAGGCCAGCTGGCGGAAGGCGTAGAACACGACCGCCACGCCCAGATAAAGCGCGAAGGCCGGCCAGGGCGTTCCGGCATCCGGCCCGGCGGCCAGTGTGTCGATCAAACGGCCGGCGGCGAGCGGGATCATCAGCTCGGTGATCGTCGCCAGCGTCATGAAGCTGATCATGCCGGTCAGCATCCACGGACGGCGGGCCCACTGGCGGCCGAGATAGGCCAGAACCTGGGTGTTCTTCAGCTCGCGCGAACGCGGCGTTTCATTTTCGTCGTCGAGAAAGTCGGACATGGCAGCATCGGAGCCCCTTTGCAGAGGTGGGGCGATCCGTCCTCATGAACTTGATCATCCGGGAAAAGCGAAGGTCGGGCGCAATGGATAACCCGTGGACCGTTCCCGCATCGCGCGGGTCGGGCTGTCGACGGGACCAGGCAGCGCGCCGGCTACCTGCTTTCCTAGATGGATCGAGTCATGGATCTGCTCACTTGTGCCGATTGATCCGGGTGGGCTGGGTAGCCGCTCGCGCCGGCAAGGGCAAGTTTCACCGGCGCGCTTTTCGCGTTTGAAGGGAGAAGTGTGGCCTGCCGGGCACAGGGGGAGGGGAGCCCCGTTCCCGGTCAGGCCGCTTCCACGGCCTGAAGATAGCGCTGTATCTCCGACCGGATGCTGGAGCTCTGGCGGGACAGTTCTTCTGCCGTGCCGGCCACCTGGCAGGCGGCGGCAGAGGTCGAACTGGCGGCCGTTTCGAGCATGGTCACGGAACGGTTGACCTCTTCGGTCCCGGCCGCGGCCTCGTGAACATTGCGGTTGATCTCGTCCGTCGCGGCGGTCTGCTGTTCGGCGCCGATGGCAACGGCGGCGGAGATTTCCGCGACCTGGCCGACCACGTCGTGGATGGCCTGGATGGCGCCGACGACGTCCTGCGTGCTCTGCTGGATGGTACGGATCTGGCCGGTGACGTTGGCGGTGGCCTGCTCGGTCTGCTCGGCGAGGTTCTTCACCTCGCCGGCGACGACGGCAAAGCCCTTGCCGGCTTCACCGGCACGCGCGGCCTCGATGGTGGCGTTGAGAGCGAGCAGTTTGGTCTGTTCGGTCACGCTGGCGATCAGGACGAGGACGTCCTCGATCTCGCGGGCGGCCCCGGCCAGACCGTCGATCCGGGCGAGCGCCTGGGCGGTGCGGCTGGAAGCAGTTTCGGAAATCTCGGCACCGCGGCCGATCTGGCTCGAGACCTCGCGGATGGCGGCAGCGAGTTCCTCGGTGGCGGCAGCAACGGTCTGCACATTGGACGAGGTCTGAACCATGGTGGCCGACACGCTCTGGGTCTGGGCATTGCCCTCTTCCGCCGCGGTCGCCATCGAGCTCGCCGTGGCTTCCAGTTCTTCGGCGGCACTGGCCAGGGTGGCCATGGAAATCTCGATCTGGGCCTCGAAGGCGTCGGTCAGTTCCTTGACCGTTGCAGCGCGTTCCAGCTCGCGGCGGGCGTTTTCCTGATCCTTGCGGATCTGTTCGACACGCTCGCGCGAGACCGTGATAAAGTGCTGCAGCGTGCGGTTCAGCGCGCCGATCTCGTCGCGCCGGTCGATCCCGTCGACCCGGACATCGAGATTGCCTTCTGCGACACGGGTCAGATTGCCGACAACGCGGTCCAGCGGCTGCACGATCTGACTGCGGCTGATGATGTGGGCCAGGGCAAAACCGCCCAGCGCCGAGATGAGGCTGACCGCAATCATCGCGATGCGGACCGACTTCATGGTCGCTTCCGCATCGGCGGCCAGCTCGACCCCGCGGTGGTCAGCGTATTCGATATAGGCCTCTATGGCATTGCGCAGCTCGACGATGGTGTCGTCAGAGCCGTGCACCGCTGTCAGCAGCGCGCGGTGCTCTTCGGTCATTTCGATCTCGCCGATTTCCTCGGCGGTGCGGATCGAGTGCTCCATATCGGCAAGATAGGCCGAATATGCTCGTTCAATGCGGTCGAGCATGCGGGTCTGCTCGGGGGAGGCGGTTGCACGGGCCTCGGCCATCAGGTGTTCGAAGTCGGCCTCGCTCTCCAGGATGTGGGCACGGGCGTTCGCGACCCGTCCCGGGTCGATGGCCGCCTGGTATTCGGTCCGGTTGAGATCGATCGCGTCTTGCCCGAGATGGCCGCCGAGGTTGATCTGTACCGCCAGTTCCTCGATCGCGAGCGCGTCGTGCTCGACATGATTGAGACTGACGATGCCGATCGTGGACACCGTCGCGATGGCCGCGACCAGTAGGCCGGTAATGACAAGAATTTTGGACGCGATCGAAAAATCTGAAAACCGGGGCATGGAAATTCCAGGGCCTGGGGTGAAGCGGACGCGATGGTCCTCGACGCTGCCAAATCAGCGCTTTGAGCTCGTGTCGAGATCTGGGGTGGCGGGCCTCGAAACGACTTAAGGTGGATAGGTCAGGCCGTTGCAATGGTGAAGGAATATCGAATTACTTAGCCTTAATGCTTCGGAAACCAGCGTTAAATGAAACAGGCTGATCTTCCATCGAAGGAATGCATCGATGTCTAATGTCAGCCTGCGGCTCAAGCTACTGGCCGCTTTCATGTTGCTGTCGATTATAGCCGCAGTGATTGGCTTTTTTGGCTACACCGGCACCACAGGTTTGGCCGGAGTATTTACCGAATACCGGGGTGCCGCCCGGCAGACTCTCGAGATCAACGAGGTCAATACCATCCTTTCGAACACCCGGCTGGCCGGTTTCCGCTGGCGTTCCAACGGCGATCCAGCGACCGCTGCACAGGTCGACACGCTTGTCGCAGACCTGCAGGACAATCTTGATGAAGCCGGCCTTGATCAGCTTGTCGGTCAGGTCGAGGTCTATCGCGATGCCTTCGCTCGAGCGGTGGAATATCAGGCGGAGCGTCAGCGGCATGTTTCCAGCATGGTGCAGAGCGGTGTGGCCACACGCGATGCCCTGACCCGCGTTGTCGTTACCTCGCATGACAGCGGTGACATTGAGGACCTCTTCGACGCCGCGCTCGCGCAGCAGCACTATCTGTTGGCCCGTGTCAGCGCCGAGCGGTTTCTCGTCGACAATTCAGTCGAGTCGGCTGGAAACGCTGCCTTGGAAATTTCCGAAACCCGGCAGCTGATCGATGGGCTTCTGGCGGGTGAGAACACGCTGGAACGCGAGGCACAGCTGCGTGAGGTCGAAACGCAGTTCAACGCTTTTGAGGCTGGTTTCGAGGCAGCACGCGCGGCGATCTCGGCCCGCAACGCCCAACTCGCCGTGATGGACGAGATCGGCCCACAGCTGGCTGCAGAAGCCGCCACGCTTCGCCAGGCCATGGTGGACCGACAGAATACGCTGGGTCCGGAAGGACAGCGGCAATCGGACCGCACCGAGTTGATCGTTCTCGTTGCCGTCGGTGTCGGTATTGTACTGGCGCTGGGTCTAGGGCTGGCAATCTCGACGGCTGTCAGTGGCGGCATCGGGCGGATAACCGGCGACATGACGGCTTTGGCGGGAGGCGAGACCGACCGGCAGATTTCAGGTGATGGGCGTGGCGACGAAATCGGCGATATGGCGCGAGCCCTCAAGGTTTTCCGCGATAACTTGGCGGAAATCGATCGGGTACGGGAACAGAATGTCCAGGCCGAGCAGCGCGCCGCACAAGCGCGTCGTCAGGCGACGCACGAGATGGCAGATGCGTTCGAGGCTACAGTGGGAGTTGTAATCCGCTCGCTCGCCGAAGAATCTGTCGCGTTGCAGAGCAATGCCCGCGACCTGAATTTGTCCGTCGAGAACTCGGAATCGCGTTCAACGGCGGTTGCTGCCGCCGCCGGACAGGCGAGCTCCGGCGTGGAATCGATCGCATCGGCTGCGGAAGAGCTTACGGCGTCGATCCTGGAAGTCTCCTCACAGGTCGCTGCGGCCGCCAATGCAGCACGTACATCAAGTGAAAGTGCTCGCGTCAGCTCTGCCAGCATGGATCGTCTCAACGCTGCGGTTTCTGGTGTCGATGCCATCGTGCACGCCATCAACGGCGTTGCTGAACAGACTAATCTGCTCGCCCTCAACGCCACTATCGAAGCGGCTCGGGCGGGCGAGGCCGGCAAGGGCTTTGCGGTTGTTGCGTCGGAGGTGAAGAGCCTCGCACAACAGACGCAGTCACTGACAAAGGAAATCGCCGATCAACTCGCGGAAATCGGGTCGACTGCCAATGATGCCATCGGGTCTTCCCGGCTCATTATCAGCAGTATCGACGAGATCGATGTGACGGCGAATGCGCTGGCAGCAGCGGTGGAGGAACAGACCGCTGCAACGAGCGAAATTTCGGCAGCGGCTCAACAGGCCGCCAACGGGGCGCGAAGTGTGTCGAGCGATATCGGCGAGGTTCGCAATTCTGTCGGAACCAGTGCGGACGTTGCCGAGACGGTCGAGAAGGCAGCCAATACCCTGAAAGGCTATTCCGACACGCTTCAGTCCGAGGTCCGGCGCTTCCTGGAAACAGTCCGCGCGGCCTGACCGCTTACGCTTCCAGGCCGTCTACGCAGGCGGCCTGGAGGGCCTCCTGTATCTCCGACGACCCGGCAAGCAGTTTGCGCGCGTCGAGATCCATCGGCGCTGCGACACCTTCTACCGTCCACCACGGAAGCCCGGTCTCCGGTTCCAGCACCCAATGAACGAGGTTGCGGACCTTGGCGCCGGCGGACTTGAGCCCCGAGCGCACGACGAAACCGTCGCCGGCCCTCGCCCAGCGCCAGGGACGGATGCGGCATTCCAGCAGCGCCGAGCCGACATTGCCTCCGCCCCCCTTAGCATGCATCGCGTACTCTTCGGGGAAGGCGGCCGCGAAATTGGTCACGCTGTCGGAAATGCGGCCGAGCAGGAATTCCAGCCGCATGCGGCCGAAGGCATCCATCTCCTCCATGCCGAAACGGCCGCGCCCGATCTGCTGCAGGTCCAGCGCGTCGGCCCTTGCCAGGCTGGCTTCGGTCCCGGGGCGGGCATCCAGCATGATGCCGCGCGGAGCTGCAAAGTCCGGACAGTTGACGGCGAGCCGGTCGGCCCGGCTGGCAAAGCGCTTCGGCCAGGCAAAATCGCGCCCGTCCTGGGGCGAGGCATGGCCCAGCACGATCCGGAAACTGGCTGCTGGCACGCCCGATCCGGAATGACGCATCACCAGCATCGCGGTCGCGCCGGACGCATCATGATCCAGAAGGCCGCCTTCGATATAGACCGGCGCGCCGGGATGGGCCTCGGCAAGGAATCGGATATGGATGTCGCGCGCGATCAGCGTGGCCAAGGCATCGGCGCGATGGACCGGATTGAGCCCGGCCTCCTCGGCCAGATTGGCGACAGCCTGGGCAGCCTTGGCGAGATAGAAGCGCACATTCATGTGCCCCAGCTCGTCGCATTCCCAGGCATTCACGGTGCCGCGCCAGAGTTCGATCATCGCGTGACGTCCCGGTCCGGATAAATTGGGTCAGTGCCTGCAATTGGCGCAGTGGCCGAAATGCTCGACCACCGAACGTTCGATCACGAAGCCGTCGGGCATGTTCACCGGATCGGGCGCGCCATGCCGTTCTTCTACATTGCCGCAGTCGGAACAGATGAAGAGTTCGGCGCCGCCATCGTCATGGGCGTGGGAACAGCCGACAAACGCATTCAGCGCCTCGACCTTGTGCACCAGTCCCGCCGCCATCAGGAAATCCAGGGCGCGGTAGACCGTTGGCGGCTTGGCAGCGCCCGGCCCGGGTTTGAGCGCCTCGAGCAGGTCGTATGCCTTCACCGGAGCGTCGGCTTCCAGAACAAGTTCAAGCACACGACGGCGCACGGGCGTGAGCTTTTCGCCCCGCTCGGTGCAGTGGCTTTCGGCGGCCTCAAGGGCCCGGATCAGAGAATCGCGAGTCATCTGACAGATATTTAATCGCAGTCCCCCCGTTTTCACACCCCGGGGGATTGTCGCATCGAGGATGTTATAATATCACCATTCACAATTGTGTTGTTATTACGTTGCGGGGATGCCATGCGTAACCTTCTTGCCTCCACAAGCTCGATACTGGTGCTCGGTCTCCTGGCCGGCGCGCCGGCATGGGCCCAGACACATACTGACGGTGCGCGCGAAGATGCCGATGTCATCGTCGTGACCTCCCAGCCGCTCGGCGTGACAGCGGATGAAGTGGTCGGTGCGGTGGAGGTCGTCGACCGGCGTCATCTGGAAGACAACCTGTCTGGCTCCCTGGCCGACACGATCGCGCACGAGCCGGGCGTCTCGACGACCTATTTCGGTCCGGCTGCCAGCCGTCCGGTGATCCGCGGCCTCGGTTCCGACCGGGTGCGGGTCCTGGTCAACGGCGTCGGCCTGATCGACGCGTCCACCAATTCGCCCGACCACGCGGTGGCATCCGAGGCCCTGGAAGCCCAGAGCGTGGAAATTCTGCGGGGTCCGGCCGCCATCGCCTATGGAGGCGGCGCGATCGGCGGTGTGGTCAACGTGATCGATGGCCGTATTCCCGAAGAGCGTGCCGAGGACGGTCCGGATGGCCGCTTCTACGCGTCGATGACGTCAGTCGACGAGGGCGAGACCGCCGCAGGCCGGGTCCGCTTCAATGCCGGCGAGTTCGTCATCAATCTGGAAGCCCTCACACGGACCGCAGACAATTACGACATCCCCGGTTATGCCGAGTCCGATCTGTTTCGCCTGTTCGAGGAGGCCGAGCACGAGCATGAGGACGAGGATCACGATCACGAGGAAGAGGAGCATCCCTACGGCACGGTCGAGAACTCTCGCCTCGATTTCTCCTCGGCCTCGGCCGGCATTTCCTGGGTCGGCGAGAACGGTTTCTTCGGCTTCGCGATCAAACAGTCGGATGCGCTCTACGGCGTTCCCGGTCATGCCCACGCGAATGAAGAAGAGCACGAAGACGAGGATGAAGATCACGACGAGGATCATGATCACGAGGACGAAGGGCACGATCATGGCGACGTCCGTATCGATCTGACCCAGATGCGGTATGACCTGCGCGGTGAGTGGCGCGATCTGGGCGAACACATTGAACGCGTCCGCTTCTCCTTCGGCGTCGGCAGCTACGAGCATGTCGAGCTGGAAGGCGACGAAGTCGGCACCCGCTTCACCAATGACGGCTGGGAAGGCCGGCTCGAGGCCCGTCACACGCCGATCGAGTTGTGGGGCGGCAGCTGGGAAGGCGCGGCCGGCCTGCAGGCCTTCAATCGCGACTTCGAGGCCGCCGGCGAGGAAGCCTATGTCCCGCCGTCGGAGACCTCCGACTGGGGCCTGTTCATCGTCGAGCGCTGGGATCGCGAGATGTGGGGCCTGGAAGGCGGCCTGCGCCTGGAGACACGCGAGCTCGACACGCCGACCGAAAGCCGCGACTTCGATACGCAATCCTTCTCGGGTTCGGTTTTCGTCCGCCCGGTTCGCGACACTTTCCTGGCCCTGACCCTGTCGTCCAGTGAACGCGCGCCGACGGATGTCGAACTGTTTGCCGACGGTCCGCACGTCGCAACCCGCTCCTATGAGACCGGCAATGCGGCACTGGACGTTGAAAAGGCTCTGTCGGCAGAAATCACCGCGCGCACCACGATCGGTGAATGGGAGCTGGAAGGCTCGCTCTTCCGCGCCGACTATGACGGCTTCATCGCATCCTTCCCGACAGGGGCGGAAGAGGATGGTTTCCCGGTCTATGAATACCGCCAGGAAGACGCTGTGCTCAGCGGTTTCGAGGGCCGTATCGAAGGGCCGCTCGGTTCGCTCGGCGTGTTCGACCTGTCCGGCGAGCTGACGGGCGAGTATGTCCGCGGTGAGCTCGATGATGGTGGAAACCTGCCGCGCATCCCGCCGCTCTCCTTCTCGGCGGGCGTGACGGCCAGCACGGCGCGTCATGACCTGCACCTGGAGGCCGAATGGGCGGATGTGCAGGACGAGACCGCAGCCGAGGAGCTGAAGACCCAGAGCTATGTTCTGGTCAATGCGCGCTGGACGATGGAACCGTTCACCGATCGCGGCATGCGGGTGATTCTGGAAGGCCGGAACCTGACCGACGAGGAAGCACGGGTTCACACCTCTGTCCTCAAGGACCTCGTGCCGCTGCCGGGCCGCAATTTCCGGGCGGCGCTCGTCCTCGATTTCTGATCGGTATCTCGTGTCAGTTTCCCTGCGTCAGCCTGCCGCGCGGCCGGCTGACGCGCGGCGAAACGCGCACGACAGACGAATG
>JAZAHA010000062.1:0-99411 GCA_036231565.1 Pseudomonadota bacterium | reverse complement strand
CCGCCCGGGGGGGGCCGCGCCGCCCCGTTCGCCCCGCGGCGGCCGCCGCGGCCCACTTCCCCACGATGTGGGGAAGAAAGAGAGCGCTGATGCTTTCCCCGGATTTATTCCGGGGCCGGGGGAAGTGGAAATAGAGTGAGGACAGAAAGGGCGGCTCAATCGTGCAGGCCCTTGCCGGCCAGGATGCGGGGGCGGTGTTTGGCGATGCGGTTGCGGCGGGTTTCGGCCTGTTTCGCACCGGCGATATGCAGGGCATAGCCGCGCTGGCGGCCGGGCGTGAGGGCGTCGAAGGCGGCGCTGAGTTCAGCATCGTCGGCGAGCGCCTCGGTCAGCTCTTCCGGCAATTCCAGCTCGCCCCGGGGCGGCAATTTCGCACCGGACGTCTCAACCGCGATCGCGGACGCGACAAGCGCCCGCACCTGCGCCTCGGCCGCCATGATTGCGTCGATGCCGGTGAATTCCAGCCGTTTCGCCGCGCGCGAATTGGGGCCTTGTTCGCGTAGCAAACCGTCCGGATCGTCGACCAGCGCGCCCTTGAAGAACATCAGCGCCAGGAAGTCCTTCATCGGCTGCATGATGGCGATGTTCTCGCCGGCATGAGCATAGCAGGGCTTGGCCCATTTCAGCGCCTCATCGAGTCCGCAATCCAGCAGGATGGGCCGCAGGGCCCGCATTTCCTCGCGCCAGGGTCCGGGCGTTTCAAGATAATCGTCGACGGGGCTGGCCATGGCAAATCATACCGTTTGTGTCTGTGCGCCCCAGAGAAACATGCCCGTCCGTGAGGTCAACGGTATTCGCCCACTCCCCAACCCGGCGGCGCACGGCTAGTGTGCCGTCGGACCAATGGGGAGAGCGTTCATGAAATACCGGTTGATTGCCGCCACATCCGTCCTGCTGGCTGCGTGCCAGCCGTCGCAGGACGACACGGCCTCGACGCACCAAGCGCCGCCGGCGCCCGAACCCGCCCTCTCCATCGAACGCGCCTTTGCCAGCCCGGACCTGGCCGGCGCCCGGCCCCGCTCGCTGACCTTCTCGCCAGACGGCAGCCGCGTCACCTTCCTGCGCGCCAAGGAAGAGGACGCCTCCGTGCTCGACCTCTGGGCCATGGATATCGACGGCGGCGAGCCCTATCGCCTGGTCGATGCCCGCGTGCTGGCACCGGAAGAGCAAGAGCTGTCCGAAGCTGCACGGCAATTGCGCGAACGCGCCCGCATCTCCGAAAGCGGCATCGTCTCCTACGACTGGGACAGCCAGGGCGACGCCATCCTCGTACCGCTCGACGGCGACGTCTTCCGCGTCGATGTCGAGAGCGGCGAAGCCCGGCGCCTGATGGAAACGCCACAATACGAGACCGATGCCCGTATCTCCCCGCAGGGCAATTTCGTCTCCTTTGTGCGCGACCAGAATCTTTACCTCATCGACCTGGAGACCGGCGAAGAGACCGCGCTGACGACACAAGGCGGCGGGCTGGTTTCCTGGGGCATGGCGGAATTCGTCGCCCAGGAAGAACTGGACCGGCGCACCGGCTACTGGTGGTCGCCGGACGAGCGCTATCTCGCCATCGCCCGGGTCGATGAAAGCCCGGTCGACAATATCGAACGCATGGAAATCGCCACCGACGGTTCGGCGGCGGTGGTCGACCAGCGCTATCCGCGCGCCGGCACCGACAATGCGATCGTCGAGCTTTTCATCCTCGATCGCGAGACCGGCGAACGCCGCCAGGTCGAGCTGGCCGAGACCGACGATATCTATCTCGCCCGTGTGAACTGGGCGTCCGACAGCGGCACGGCCTACATCCAGGTGCTCAACCGGATGCAGAACGAACTCACCATTCTCGCCGCCGATCCGGCGACCGGCGAGGCGAGCGACTGGCTGGTCGAGACGACCGATGTGTGGATCAATCTGACCAATGATTTCCGCGCCCTCGCCGACGGCACAGTCATCTGGACCAGCGAGGACACGCCGGGCGGCTACCGCCATATCCAGCACCGCGCCGCCGACGGCTCGCTGATCGCCCAGGTCACGGCCGGCGACTGGCTGGTCAACGAAGTCGATGCCGTCGATACCGAAAACGGCGTGATCTACTTCACCGGCTGGACCGAGACACCGCTCGAACGCCATGTCTACTCGGTACCGCTGGACGGGTCGGCCGATCCGGTGCAGATCACGCAGGGTGAAGGCCGCTGGTCGGCCACTTTCGCCAGCGATGCGGCGACCTTCATCGGCACCTATGACGACAGCGACACGCCGGCCCAGACCGCGCTCTATGGGGTGGATGGCGAACGGATCCGCTGGATCGAGGAAAACGCCGTTGTCGAGGGCCATCCCTATTTCGACTATGCGGCCGATCACATCGTACCGCAGTTCGGCACGCTGACCGCCGCCGACGGCACCACGCTGCACTACCAGCTCTACCTGCCGGCCGATTTCGATCCGGACCGGCAGTATCCCGCGGTGCAGTATCTTTATGGCGGTCCGCACTCCCAGCAGGTTCATCGCGGCTGGCAGGGCGTGCGTCCCCAGCTCTTCGCCCAGCGCGGCTATGTCTATTTCACCATCGACAATCGCGGCGCCTGGAATCGTGGACGGGAGTTTGAAAGCCACATCCAGCGCCGCATGGGATCGGTCGAGGTGGAAGACCAGCTCGTCGGTCTGGATTATCTGAAAAGCCTGGACTTTGTGGACGCCGACCGGGTCGGTATCTGGGGCTGGTCCTATGGCGGCTACATGACGCTGATGACCACGCTGCAGGCGCCCGGCGCCTTCGCCGCGGGCGTCTCGGGTGCACCGGTCACCGACTGGACGCTCTACGACACCGCCTACACCGAGCGCTATATGGACCATCCGGACGCGAACTTTGAAGGCTACCAGTCCTCCTCGGTCTTTGCGCATCTGGACAATTACGAGACGCCGCTGCTGCTGATCCACGGCATGGCCGACGACAACGTCATCTTCGCCAATTCCGTGCGCCTCTATTCGCAGATGCAGGAACGGCGCTACCCGTTCGAGATGATGACCTATCCCGGCCAGCGCCACGGCGTGCGCGGCGAGGACCGGCAGGTGCATCTCTGGCACACGATCTTCGACTATTTCGACCGCAAGCTGAAAAGCGGCGAGTAGACCGGGCGGTGCCGCCGCTCGTCAGAAGGCGACCCAGCGGTCGGCATCGCGGCGCATGCGGTCGCGCCGCGCTTTCCAGTCCGGCATCAGAGCCGCCACCACCCGCCAGTAGGCGGGCGAGTGATTATGCTCGACCAGGTGTGCCGCCTCATGGGCGCAGACATAGTCGACCAGCTCTTCAGGGAATCCCATCAGCCGCCAGTTGAGCCGGATCGTGCCATCGGCGGCGCAGGAGCCCCAGCGCCGTTTCTGGTCGCGCACGATGACCTTGCGAACCGGCCGCCCCAGCTGCGCGGCATAGGCCTCGACGCGCGGCGCCATCAGGGCCTGGCCCTGCCGGGTGTAGAAGCGCTGAAGCGCAGCCGTGAGCGTACGGGCACGCAGCTCGCCGGACAGGTCCGGATCGTGGCGCAGGACCAGCCCGTGCTCATCGCGGCGGACACTTGTGCGCACGCCCGTCGGGTCCAGCCGCAGGCTGATCTCGCCGCCCAGCCAGGGCAGGAGTGCACCGTCCACGAGGTCCAGCGTGCGCGGGGCCGGCCGTGCCGACCAGGCGTCCAGCTTGGCCAGGATCCAGCCGGACTTCGAGGTCAGGGCGCGTTCGATATCCCGGTCGCTGACCCGTCGCGGCGCCGTGACTTTCAGACCCTCATGGCTGATGGAAAATCCGATCGTGCGCCGGTCCGAGCGGCGCAGCAGATAGGTGATGTCCCGGCCGTCCAGCCGGATGGAGCGGGACGCCGGCGTCATGCCACCGTCAGCAGATCGCCGCAAATGGCTTCAAGCCCGGCCTGGTCCTCGGTGTCGAAGGCACCGAATTCGGTGGAGTCGACATCGAGCACCGCGACGAGCGCACCGCTGGCATCGCGCACCGGCACCACGATCTCGGAATTCGAGCGGCTGTCGCAGGCGATATGTCCCGGGAAGGCATGGACATCCTCGACCAGCTGGGTCTCGCCCGACGCCGCCGCCGCACCGCAAACGCCCTTGCCGAAGGGAATGCGCAGACAGCCCAGCGTGCCCTGATAGGGTCCGACGACGAGTTCGGCCGGCTTGTCCGGATCGACGAGATAGAAGCCGGTCCAGAAAAAGCGCTCCCCGAAAGCCTCGCGCAGCAGGCAGGCTGCCGTCGCATAACGGGCCGTCAGGCTGGTCTCGCCGGCGATCACCGAGGCGATCTGCTTGCGGACATCGGCATAGGTTTCGGACTTGGCGGACATGGCGGTCTTCCTTCTGGCAGGCCGGGCACAGATTGGGCGTGCGCCCCCCGGGTTCAAGCCCGCGCTGCAGCCCGTGCCCGCTAGAGCCGCACAAGTCCTCGCAGGGACTGCCGGATTGCGCGTTCGATCACCTGCTCGGCGATGTCACCGCCCTCGCCTCCACCGGCACTGCCCTGACCGCCGCCATCCCGGCGGTCACCGCGGGGATCGTCGTGCTGGCCGGTCTCGTATTCCAGCCGCGTGTTGATCATGCGGATGCGGGCATCGACCAGCCCGTTGATCGTCTCGTCCACCTTGGACGCGACATTCATGCCCAGCTCGCGCGCTTCCTTTACGGAGATCGCCTGGCTGTGCGACAGCTCGCCGGAGGACAGATAATCGGCCAGATAATGCTCCGGCTTGCCGGGCTTGCGGTGAACCGGATTGACGATCTCGCGCGCCACCTTGACCGCATACTGGTCGTATTTGCGGGCCTCATGCGCCAGCATCACCAGCACATCCTGGGTGGCCAGCACCCCCTTCTGCTCGATCAGGGCGTTGTAGGCATCGGTGGGAAAGCCGCCATAGATCGTGTCGATCGGACCGAGCGAGGCGGTCTTGTTCATGCACACCTTGTCGGCCGCCAGCGCGATCATCGTGCCGCCCGACATGGCGATATAGGGGATGTGGGCGATGACCCGCGGCTCGCGCTTGGGATTGTGGTGGCCTTTGGTCTTTTCCAGATGCTGGCGCAGGGCCTGGGCGATCATGTGGGCCGGCCGGGCATAGCCGCCCAGCGTGTGCAGCACGACCACGATCTTCGCGCGGGCATTCGCCTGGCGGATCGCCGCGACCGCCTGCAGTGCCTCGTCGAAGGCAATCTGCTGCTGGGCGCTGTCCCGGCCGACGAAGTCGTCGCCGAGATCGTGGATCAGATCGATCAGTACGGTGTTGCCGGTCTCGATTTTCTTGCGAAGCTTTTCGTATTCCCGGCGTGCATCTTCATAGTCGGCAAAACGCTTGCGACGCAGCTTGACCATCTGGCGCTCGTCGGAGCTGGCGCGCTGACGGCTCAGATACTGGGCATAGGCATATCCCAGTGCGGCGAGCACGACGAGCGCGACCGCCGCCCCGATCAGGACGGTATTGTCGATGCCTTCGAGCACGGCACCCCCCGGGACCCGCATCCACCCGTGGATGCGAAACGTCCCGGAGATATTAACCAAACCCTAACGAAACCGACAAGCTGAACCGGCCCGCTTCCGGTCGATCAGTCGAGCGCACCCGACACGGTTGCAGCGCCGCCACCGCCTGCCGCGACCTCGCGCTCGCCGGCCAGCTGGTTCAGAAGACCGGCCAGGCGCACACCGGCCTGTTTCAGCCGGTCACGGCTGGTGCGCAGCGAACGCTGGTAGTAGGCCTCGCCCGGTTCGATCGTCTGGTCGGCCCGCGCCCAATAATAGGCAAACTCGCGCGAGCGAACGATGTCATGGCTCTCCTGTGCCCAGCCGATGGAGTCGAGCTGGGCGTAGACATCCACACCCCCTAGCGGGATTTCTGCCTCGAGCGCTTCCGCGAGGTGCTCCCAGCGTTGGCCTTCCAGAGCCCAGGGCCATTCCTCGCTCATATGGTCGAGCAGGATTTCGCTGTCCCAGACCCGGTGCAGATTGGTGAAACGCTCGCCACGCCACAGCACGGGGATGTCATTGCCGCCGCGATCACCCTCGATCGAGACATGCAGGGGCTGGTGCACATCGCCCATCCAGTGCGCCAGGAATTTCAGCGCTTCCAGCCGCTCCATGTCGCTGCGGGCCTGATCGGCAAAGATGCCGGCATGGAGATCGATGGCCTGGGTGATGCAGCCGTCCTCGGCACAGTCTTCCGGGTCGATATGCGGGTCGTCGCGGGTCTGGTTGATATAGTGCCAGGAGGCCGTGTGGCGGTGCGTCGTGCCACGCACTTCATCGGCCCAGGAGCACGCATCGCGGAAATGGTCGAACTGCGCGTCCAGCGCGATCAGCCGGTCAACTTCGCTGCGCGCTTCTCCGGTCAGGTGACGATAAGCCAGGTCGCAGACAATACGGTGGCCGTCACGGCCATAGGCCACAGCCGGCGCCGGCACGGCCACAGCCGCCAAGGTCGCGCCCGCGGCGACCAGACAGATCGAGAGTTTCATGATGTTCCGCCCTTGAACCGAGCGGCCCTCACCGCTCTCCGGGGCCTGTCTAGGCGAGCGGAGGCATCGTCTCTACTAGCCAGGGCGGGCGCGAGATCGCCGCACCACCTGTAATGGCGGCACAGGGACTTTTGTAATCAGCCGGCCATATACTATACCGTCCGGACGGTATTGACTGTACCGTCTGGACGGTTTATGTGCGGCGCAGCATAAATCAGGTCAGTTCCGAAATGTCCGGAAAACCCACCACCACCAAGGATCTTATTCTCGATGCTGCCGAGACCGTCGTTGCTCGCGACGGTACGCGCGCAATGACGATCGACGCCGTCGCCGCAGAAGCGAGCATTTCCAAGGGCGGTGTGCTCTATCACTACCCCAACAAGATCGCCCTGCTCGAAGCCATGGTGACCCGCATGGTCACTGGCGTGCGCGACGACATCCACCGCGCCGAGGCCGACGCCGAAGCGGCGGGCGAGCCGCCCCTGCCGCGGGTCATCGAAGCCCTGCTGACCCGTACCACTGCGGCCGAGCCGATCGGCAATGCCATTCTCGCCGCCGCGGCCGAACAACCGCAATTGCTCGAAGCCGCCGGAAAAGTACTCGCTGGCGAATTCCAGCGCCTGTCGGCCATGGCGCCGGACCCGGTGCTTGGCCAGATCGTCCTTCTTGCCCTCGATGGGCTGAAACTGAGCTCCATGCTGGGCCTGAGCCATGTCGAAGAACTGCAGGTCAATGCCGTGAACAACCGTCTCGTCGCAATGACCCGGGAGATGTACCAATGAACCGCCTTGCCCCCCTCCCGGTCCTCGCGGCCGCGCTTGCCCTTGCCGCCTGCTCGGGTGAAACCGCGGCGCCGCCGCCCCAGCCCCGCCTGGTCCAGCTCGGGGAAGTCCAGAGCAATGCCCCGGAAACCCGCCACGAATTCGTCGGCCGGGTCGAGGCGCGTCTGAGTGTCGACATGGCCTTCCAGGTCGGCGGCCAGCTCGCCGAACTGCCCCTGACCGAAGGCCAGCGCATTGCCGAGGGCGACCTCGTCGCCCGGCTTGATCTGGAAGACTTCGAGCTCGCCCGCCAGGAAGCGCGGGTCCAGCTGCAACAGGCGCGCACCGATCTGGAGCGCCAGCGCACCCTGCACGAGCGCGGCATTGCTTCCCAGGCCGCCCT
This sequence comes from Pseudomonadota bacterium, assembly GCA_036231565.1. Taxonomy (GTDB): domain Bacteria; phylum Pseudomonadota; class Alphaproteobacteria; order Caulobacterales; family Maricaulaceae; genus Maricaulis. The sequence continues at coordinate 91,752 of JAZAHA010000062.1, read as the reverse complement.
GGACAGCGCACAGACCCAGTATGACCTGCGCCTCGTCGCCCTGGAAAACGCCCAGCGGAATTTGCAATACGCCACGCTGACCGCCCCGTTTGACGGACTGGTCAGCCGCCGCCTGGTCGACAATTTCACCATCGTCTCGCCGGGACAGCCGATCGTGCGCATCCAGGATGTCGGCGAGCTCCGGGTGTCCATCCCGGTGTCCGAGGACATGGTTGCTACCTTCGACCAGAACAATCTGGTCGCACTGGAAGCCGCTTTCTCTTTCCTGCCGGGGCAGACCTTTTCTCTGACCCCGCGCGAACTGGTCAGCGAGCCGGACGATACCTCCAACACCTATCGCGCCATCGCCGCCCTGCCCGACGACATACCCGCCAATATCCTGCCCGGCATGACTGCCACCGTGTGGGCGGAAGTCGAACGCAACGGCCCCGTAACTACCGATGTCATGGTGCCGCTGGCGGCCATCTCCGAACGGCCGGACGGCAGCAACTCGGTCTGGGTCTATGACGCCGATACGGGCACGGTATCCCCGCGCACCGTGGAAACGGCGGGGCTGCGTGGAAGCAATGTCATCGTGACGACGGGCGTCCAGGCCGGCGACCTGATCGTCACAGCCGGCGTTTCGGCCCTGCATGAGGGCATGGAAGTCCGACCGCTCGACGACACGCAGCCACGGTTCGGGACCGCGCAATGAGTATCCAGGCCCAAAGCGCCCTGTCGCTCGCCAGATTGTCGATCGAGAAGCCGGTCCTCACCTGGCTTGTGATCCTGTTCTGCGTGCTGGGCGGCCTGTTCGGCTTCACGAATGTCGGCCGCCTGGAAGACCCGTCCTTCACCATCAAGCAGGCGATCATCTTCACGCCCTATCCCGGCGCGACGGCCGAAGAGGTCGAGCTGGAGGTCACCGAACACCTCGAGATCGCCATCCAGCAGATGGGCGAGGTGAAGGAGATCCTGTCGGAATCCTCGCCGGGCATGTCCGAAATCCATGTCGAGATGCTCGATACGATCGGCGGCGACGAGATACCGGCCGTCTGGACCGAGCTGCGCGCCCGCATCCGGGACGCCACGGCGGGCCTGCCGCCGGGGGCCGGCACTCCCATCGTCTATGATGATTTCGGCGACACTTACGGCATCTTCTATGCTGTGACCGCTGACGGGTATTCGGACGACCGGGTGCGCGATATCGCGCGCATGCTGCGCCGCGAGCTTCTGACGGTCGAGAATGTCGCCAAGGTTTCGGTCGAGGGCGAACCGGAAGAGCGGATCTATATCGAGATCCCGCAGGAAAGTCTGGCCCAGCTAGGCCTGTCCTATGAAAGCCTGCTGAGCGAGTTGAACCAGCAGAATGCCGTTGTCTCCGCCGGCGCCACGCCGATCGGCGAAAACTATGTGCGCATCGCCATTCCCCAGACGCTGGGCGGGGTGGATGCCATCAGCAATCTTCTGATCACGCCCGGCAATGGCAGCGAAGCGATCCGCCTGTCCGACATCGCCGAGGTGTCTCGCGCCCGCGAGGAACGGCCGCAACAGCTGATCTACCACAACAATGTCCGCGCCTTCACGCTGGGCGTCGCGGGCCTGTCGACGGCGAATATCGTCGATGTCGGTCATGCCGTGGAAGCGCGCCTCGCCGAGCTGGAATCGCAATTGCCGGTCGGTGTCGAGCTTCACCCGATCTACCAGCAGCACATCGTGGTCGACGAGGCGATCAACAGCTTCCTGTTCAGTCTCGGCCTGTCGATTGCCATCGTGGTCGGTGTTTTGTGCGTCTTCATGGGCTGGCGCGCCGGACTGACCGTGGGGTCTGCGCTCTTCCTGACCGTTGCCGGCACCATCTTCTTCATGAACATGTTCGCCATCGAGATGGAGCGCATCTCGCTGGGCGCCCTGATCATCGCCATGGGCATGCTGGTCGACAACGCGATCGTCGTGGCCGAAGGCATGCTGACCGGCGTAATGCGCGGCAAGCCGCGGCTCGATGCTGCCGAGGAAGCCGTCCAGTCAACGCAATGGCCGCTGCTCGGCGCGACCGTGATCGGCATTCTGGCCTTTGCCGGCATCGGCCTGTCGCCGGACGCGACCGGGGAATTCCTCTTCTCCCTCTTCGCCGTCATCGCGATTTCGCTTCTGCTGAGCTGGGTCATTGCGGTCACCGTGGTGCCGATGATCGGTTTTCACCTCTTCCACGCCCAACGCCAGAAAGCACTGGCGCGCGGCGACGCTCCCGAAACCGACGCCGAACTCTATTCCGGCCGGATGTACCGCTTCTATCGCGGCGTCCTGGAACCGGCCCTTGAACGGCGCTGGCTGGTCCTGGCCGGCCTGATCGTGGTGACGGTCGTGTGCTATGCTGGCTTCGGCTCGGTGAAGAACTCCTTCTTCCCGGACTCCAACACGCCGATGTTCTATGTGAATGTCGAAGAACCGGAAGGCACCGACATTCTCTCGACTGCCGCGACGATGCGCGATATCGGCGCCTTCATCGGCGAGCAGCCGGAAACCCTGGCTTTCGACACCTTCGTCGGTGCCGGTGCAACGCGCTTCATGCTGACCTATAATTCCGAACAGCCGAATACGGCCTATGGCCAGGTCATTGTGCGCACCGAACATCGCGACGAGATTCCGGCCCTGGCGGACCGTATTCTGGCTCATGTCCGGGACACGTATCCGGACGTGCAGATCCGGGTCGACCGGATCGTCTTCGGCCCGCCCTCCGGCGCCAAGCTGGAGGCCCGCATCCTCGGTCCCGATGCCGACATGCTGCGCACCATCGCCGAGCGGATCGTCGAGGAACTGCATGTCCGCGGCAATGTGATCGACCTGCGCACCGACTGGCGCAGCCGGGCACCGGTGATCAATCCAGTCATCATCGAGGAACGCGCCCGCACCATCGGCGTGACCCGCGAAAATGTCGCCAATGCCATGCTGTTCGCCACCGAAGGCTCCCAGGTCGGGGTCTATCGCGAGGGCGAGGAACTCATCCCGATCATCGCCCGGGCTCCCGCCTCGGAGCGTGCCGGCGAGACCTATCTGGGCGACCGGCTTGTCTGGAGCTCGCAGCAATCGGCCTACGTCCCGATCGACCAGGTCGTATCGCGTTTCGACGTCGATTTCGAGGATGTCCTCATCCAGCGGCGCGACCGGACACGGGCCATCTCGGTGCGCGCCAATCCGCAGCCGTACGAGACGGCGGCGGAGGGCTTTGTCCGTTTCAGCGAGATCGTGGAAACGGTCGAGCTGCCGCCCGGCTACACCCTGGAATGGGGCGGCGAGTACGAAAGCGCCATGGAGGCGAACCAGTCGCTGGGCAGCCAGCTGCCGCTGACCTTCATCGCCATGCTGACCATCTCCTTCATGCTGTTCGCCAAGGTGCGTCAGCCGCTGATCATCTGGGCCGTCGTGCCGATGGCGGTGAACGGTGTGGTGATCGGCCTCCTGGCCACGAATGTCGCCTTTTCCTTCACCGCGCTGCTGGGCCTGCTGTCGCTGTCAGGCATGCTGATCAAGAACGCCATCGTATTGGTGGACGAGATCGACATGCGGATCGCGGCCGGAGCCGACCGGTTCGAAGCCGTTCGCGACGGCTCGGTCAGCCGCCTGCGGCCTGTCCTGCTGGCGGCCGCCACGACCATCCTGGGCATGACACCGCTTCTGGCGGACGCCTTCTTCCAGGGCATGGCGGTGACCATTATCGGCGGACTGACCTTCGCCTCGATCCTGACCATGATCGCTGTGCCGGTGCTCTACGCCCTCTTCTTCGGGATCCGCCGGACAGGGCGCGACGAACAGCCCGCTTGACGGCCGGTGCGGGCGGGACAACGCTCCCGCCCATGAGCCGGATAGAAAACGCCCATAATATCGCGGCGCTGCGCCGAGAGGCGCAGCGCCGTCTGCCCCGCATGGTCTTCGACTATATCGATGGCGGGGCCGACGACGAGTTCACCCTCGGCGCCAACAACCGCCGTTTTGCCGACTACGAGCTGTTGTTCAAGTCGCTCGTCGATATCTCCGAGATCGACACGGCGACCACGGTGATGGGCGATGCCTGCTCAGCCCCGATCATCGTCACCCCGACCGCGGTTCAGCGGCTCTTTCATCCACGCGAGGGCGAAGCCGCGGTCGCGCGGGCGGCGAAGAAGGCCGGGCTGATCCATTGCCTCTCCACCCTCGCCTCGACCACGATCGAGGACATCGCCCGTTTCAATGACGGGCCGAAATGGTTCCAGGTCTATGTCTGGAAGGATCGCGGCCTGGTCGAACAGGCCCTGGAACGGGCGCGCAAGGCCGGCTTTACCGGCCTGATCCTTACCGTCGATGTACCCGTCGCCGGCAATCGCGAGCGCGACCTGGTCAACGCCTTTTCCGTTCCGCCGGAAATCAATGCCAAGACCGTCAGCCAGGTGCTCGCCCGGCCGGGTTATCTGTGGGACATCGCGACCACCTCGAAAATCTCCACGGCCAACTGGGTCGATCTGGAAACCCGTGACATGGGCATTGCCGAGTTTCTCGACACCCAGTTCGACCGCTCCGTCACCTGGAAGGACGCAGCCTGGATGAAGGAAGCCTGGGGCGGCCCCTTCGCGATCAAGGGCATCTGCCGGGCCGATGACGCCCGGCGTTGCGTCGATGCCGGCGCAGACGCGGTGTGGATTTCCAATCATGGCGGACGCCAACTGGATACGGCACCAGCGACCATCGACACGCTGGCCGATATCGTCGCCGCCGTCAGTGGCCAGGCCGAGGTCATTCTCGATGGCGGTATCCGGCGCGGCACCGATATCGTGAAAGCCCTGGCGCTGGGCGCGCGGGCCGTCGCGGTGGGGCGGCCCTATCTCTACGGTCTCGGTGCTGCCGGCGAAGCCGGTGTCACCCGCGCTCTGGCCATTCTTACGAGTGCCCTGCGGCGCGACATGGCGCTGACCGGCGTCACGAGACTGGACGCGCTGACCCCGGACTTTGTGCGCACGCCGCGCTAGAACGATCAAAAGACAAGACGATATACGGTTGGAGGAAGTCTCGATGTTTGCAGCGGAAAGCCTGGTGCGCACCCTGATCAATCAGGGCGTGGACGTGTGTTTCACCAATCCCGGAACCTCGGAAATGCACATGGTCGCAGCCCTCGACCGGATCGAGGGGATGCGATCGGTCCTGTGTCTCTTCGAGGGCGTGGCGACCGGCGCCGCCGACGGTTATGCCCGCATGGCCGGAAAGCCGGCCTGCACCCTGCTGCATCTGGGCCCGGGTGCCGGTAATGGTCTCGCCAATCTGCACAATGCCCAGCGTGGCCATGCGCCCGTGGTCAATATTGTCGGCGATCATGCCCGCCACCACCTGGAACTCGATGCCCCCCTGACCAGCGATGTCGAAGGCGTCTGCCGCCCCATGTCGCGCTGGGTCGGCACGGTGCGCGAACCGTCCGAAGTATCCGCCATGGCCGTCGAAGCGGTGCGTCAGGCCTACGGCCCTGCACGCGGGGTCGCCAGTCTGATCCTGCCGGCCGACTGCGCCTGGTCGGATGCCGAACCGGACGTGCTGCCAGCCATCGAGCCGCCCGCAGCGACGCCGGTGCCCGCCGATACCGTCGCCGACATCGCGGACGCCCTGAGAGCCGCAAAGGCACCCGTCATCCTGCTGGGCAATGATGCCTGTCTGGATGCCGGGCTGGAGGCTGCGGGCCGGATCGCCGAGGCGACCGGCGCGAAACTTTTCATGGACACATTCGTCCCCCGTATCACCCGCGGGCATGGCCGGGTGTCACCGAAACGACTTGCCTATTTCGGGGAGCAGGCGCTTGAGGAACTGGCCGGGACCGACCTTCTGGTGATCGCCGGCTCCAAACCTCCGGTCGCCTTCTTCGCCTATCCCGACCAGCCAGGCGAACTGACACCTCCGGGTGCCAGAACCGTTACATTGGGCGACGCTTCCAGCGACATTCAGGGCGCATTGCAGAGCCTTGCGGCGCAGTTCCCCGATGCGCCGGCTCCGGCCCTTTCAAAACTGTCGCAGGCCCCCAAACTCTTCCCGGACGAGCCGCTCAATCCGGGCTATGTCGGGATTTCGCTCCTGCGGCACATGCCGGAAGACTCGGTAATCTGCGACGATGCCACGACGTCGGGCATGGGTGTTTTCCCGTGGATCGAACACGGCCCACGTCACGACTGGCTGTGCCTGACCGGCGGCGCCATCGGCTCGGGCATGCCCCAGGCGGTCGGCGCAGCGATGGCCTGCCCGGACCGCCAGGTGTTCGCCCTGTGCGGCGACGGTGCAGCGGCTTACACCCTGCAGGCGCTGTGGACCCAGGCGCGTGAAAGGCAGAACATCGTCAATGTCGTTTTCGCCAATCACTCCTATCTGGTGCTGAATGTGGAACTGGCACGCGTCGGCGCCGGCGAGCCGGGACCGGCGGCGCAGCAGATGCTGTCGCTCGACAATCCGAAGATGGACTGGGTGAAGCTGGCAGAAGGCTTTGGCGTGCCGGCCCGGCGGGCTGCAACCGCGGGCGCGTTCGACGACTCCCTGCAGGCGGCCCTGGCCGAAGGCGGACCGCAGCTGATCGTGGCGGAGATCTAGCGCTTCGGCGCAGCTGAGCCCGGGGCCTCGACCGCAGCGTCCTCCGCCCCGGCCAGTAACCGGGCAAGCACGGCGCGCAGCGTTGCCAATTCGACCGGTTTGGGCAGGTAGGCAACGAAGCCGTCGGCCTCGAACTCGCGGCGATGGTCCTCAGAGGCCAGCGCCGTGACGGCAACCATGCTCGCATGGCCGGACTTGCGTGTCTCGCGGATACATCGCATGGCACTGACACCATCCATCTCGGGCATCTGGATATCCATCAGGACGATGTCATAGGCCTGCGACGTGGCCTTGTTGACGGCCTCCCGGCCGCTGGATGCGCATTCGATCACCAGCCCGTCGCCGCTGGCGACCTGCTGTACCATGGCACGCAGCACGAGCTGGTTCGTGACAACGTCATCCACCACAAGAATACGGACGGGTTTGTCGACGTAAATGGGATCCGAGGGGGCCGAGACCGCGGTGGGCACTGGCTGACTGCCAGCCGAAAAAGGCAGATCCACGGTGAAGGTCGCGCCGCGTCCGGGATCACTGGACAGACCGATATCGCCGCCCATCTGGCGCACCAGACGGCGGCAGATCGCCAGGCCCAGCCCGGTGCCGCCATATTGCCGCGTCGTCGAGGTATCGACCTGGGTGAAAGCCTCGAAGATGAGATCGTGCTTGTCCCGGGGAATACCCACACCGGTATCCCGCACACTTATGCGCACCGGTATCACCGCGCCGTTCTGACTGTCCGGACGGGACAGGACAACTGTGATTCCGCCGCGATGCGTGAACTTCACGGCATTCGAGAGCAGGTTGTTGATAACCTGACGCACCCGCATCGCGTCACCGCGGACGTTGAAACGCTCGCCGATCCCTTCCCGGGTGAAGACCAGATCGACGCCTTTCGCGCCCGCCTGAAGGCGCCAGTGCTCGACCGTGCTGCGCACCAGCGCAACGAGGTCGAAGTCACCCTCTTCCAGATCGAGCCCGCCGGCTTCGATCTTCGACAGGTCCAGCACATCGTTGAGCAGTTCCAGCAGCGATTTGCCCGAGGCATCGATGAGCTTCAGCGAATGCTTCTGTTCCTCGGACAGGCGCGCATCCTGCAGCATGACACTCGTCATGCCGAGCACGCCGTTGAGCGGCGTACGCACCTCGTGGCTCATGTTCGCGATGAATTCCGACTTGGCCCGGTTCGCCTCGCGCGCCGTCGCCAGGGCTGCTTCCAGCTTGGCATTATATTCTTCCAGCGCCTGCTGCGCATCATGCGCAGCCGAACGGAAACTGGTGCCGAACAGAACAATCCAGACACAGGAGAAAGCCGACGCGGCGACGAGGATATGGAGCATTTCCGCCGGGCTGAAGGCCAGCAGGCTGCCATCATTGCGGCCGGCCTCCCACAGGACATAGCCGAAATAGGCAGCCACCGGCAGAGCCGCAACGAAAATCGCCTGACGGCCCCAGGCGATGTAGGCGCCAAGGATGATGCCGGGCAGATAAAGCGAAGCCGGTGGAAAGGAGCCGCGATTGGCAAAGGCCGCAGCCCCGAGCGCGAGCGCGCACAATCCCAGCATCATGGCGATGGTCAGGTTCGGCCGGCGCAGCCGCAGGCCTACTCCTCCCACGACCGCGGCCATGAAAGCCGTACCGACGGCCAGTTGTGCCATGCCTGGGCGACCATCGACGATCAGTGCCAGCATCGCCGCGTTGACCAGCCCCATAAGACAGAAAATGACCGTGAAGGCGGCGGCCACGCGGCAACGTACCGCATGTTCCAGATTCAGGCGCGGATCGGCTCCGACCAGCCTGTCTATCCATTGCCAAGACATGCAAGCGCCTCCTTGCCGCCGTACTAGCCCGGGTGACGTTAACAAGAGACGTACAACCCGACGCTGGATTGTATTCGGGAACACCCGGCCTTGACGCCGGACGCCGGGGCGGCGGAAGGTTCATATCACATGAAGACCGGCTTAACGCCCCGGCAAGATTGTGCGCCGACGCTGTCGGGCGGACTTCAGGCGTCCGATCGGCTCAGGGGACGCCGGCCAAGGCATTGGAGGATGGATGTATACCGAGGACGGTTTCGAACTCCGCCCGATCGGCGACACCATGGAGATCTATGCGTCGGGCGAACAATTCCACGAAACCCGTCCGCCGGTCATCGCCGCCTTCCAGGCGCTGACATCCAGCATGCAGGTCACCAAAGTCCTCTGCGATGTCCGTCTGGCCGCATACATACTCGACCCCACCGAGCTGGAGATGCGGGCCCGCGCAACGGCACGCGCGTTGGCGGGCTACAAGACAGCCCTGGTCTGCCTGTCGAACCAGCACGAACTGATGGAGCGGACGGCCAGTAATATCCGCAACCAGGGTGGCACCGCCGAGCTTTTCTCCAGCAAGGGGGCGGCACGTGAATGGCTGGCCGGCGAAGATAGCTGCCGCAAGGACGCAACGACTGCCGCCGCGATCTAGACGGCTTCCGCTCCCGGCCCGACGGGATTGCCGACACTGCCTGTGAAAAAGGCGGGCTCCGAAGAGCCCGCCTTTCCCGTCGGATCCCAGAACCCGTCAGAAAGTCCAGTCGAAACCGATCCGGACGGAGCGCGGCGACTGGTAGTACCGCACGGCGCCATAATTCGGATCCGGCGTACCCGCCGCGGTGTCGCCGTTCTCGTTGTAGTCGACCCCCGCTTCCAGTCCGAGGACGTTGAAGACGTCGGCCCGCAGGATCAGGTCGCCACGGTTGTCACCCATCGGCACAGCATAGCGTGCGGACAGGTCCAGCCGGGTTTCCCAGTCGCTCTCGAACTCCGAGGAGCGACGGGAAGCGACACCCTGGCAATACCAGGACGAGGCGCCGTAGGCGGCCGAAGAGGCTTCGGTCGGGTGAACACCGCGGCACCCGTACAGGCGCGGCGAAGTCACCGACAGATTGCCGCCGACCAGCAGGTCGTCGAGGAGCTGGTAGCTGCCCCAGACCTTGAACTGGTGCCGACGGTGGTTCGGCAGATAGCCATAGGCGTTGTCGGTCAGACCCGGGTGATCGTACAGGATCGTCGTACCGGCATCGTCCTGGCCATTGTCGGACAGAACCGTGCCCTCGTAATTGCCGTAGGATGTCGACCAGACGTAGGAACCGCGCAGGCCCCAGACACCATCGAATGCCCGTTCGAAGCTCAGCTCGAGCGCCGCATAATCGCGTTCGGCGGTCGGCAGATTGAGCTGCTCTTCCGTGAGATGGATGACCGTACGTTCGGACTGCCCCGGCAGCGGATCGCGGGTATAGACGTCGATCGCCTCACCCGGATTCATGATCACGTACTGGTAGTCGCCGAACCAGATCTCCTCACAACCGGCGATGCCATTGTCCTGGCAGTAGCGGATGATGGCATCATCGATCGCGACGTCTTCGGACACATCGCCCAGGGTACGCCACGTCGCACGGGCACCGATGGTCCAGTCATCATTGAGATCGTGGTCGATACCGATCGAGAACTCATCCTCGTAGGTCGCCCGCAAATCACGCGACGTCTTGGAGATCGCCGGCTCCTGCGACCCGTTGCCGTAAACAAGACAGGATGTCGTTCCCGCCGGCGAGATCGCGCCATCCGGACAGGCACTTGCCCCCAGAGCCGCGACACCGGAATTGTCGGTCGTGCGAACATCGCCGAGCACGAATTCGCCCGTCGTGGTGTTGAGCGAAACAAGCTCGAAGTATTCCCGTACGAAGAGGTCGGCCCCGCGGAAGCTCATGTTGAGCGCCGGCGGAATGTAGTAGCGGCCGTAGGAACCGTAGAGACGCGTGCCGCTGTCGCCGAAGACGTCATAGTTGAAACCGACCCGCGCACCCCAGTTATTGTCGAGATCGACCGGCACTTCACCGATCAGGTTCTCGAGCTGGAAGTGGTCGTTGCGCACACCGATCTGCAGGTTCAGGCGATCGGTGACATCCCAGGAGTCCTGGATGTAGAAGGCCTGGTTCTCACCTTCCACCGCCCCGCCGAACCGGCCCACGGTCGAACGAATGATCTCGGAGCCCTCCGGCAATCCGTAGATACTGGCCGTGCTCGCAGACACGGTGTAAGCGCGCCAGTCAGCACCACCCGTTCGCGCCAGCAGGTGTTCCAGCGACAAACGCTCGTTCTCGTAGCCGATGCGCAGATGGTGTGAGCCCATGAAGTCGAAGAAGACATCACCATCGATCCGGTAGAACTCCCGCCGTGTCTCGTTGAAGTCATTGTTGCCGGACGTTTGCGGGCCGATACGGACAGCGGTACCGGAGCGCTGGTCGACGACATAGGGGGCGTCCGGGTTCGATGCGAGTTCGGAATGGCGATCTTCGCTGACGCCATAGGCCGCCGAAATCGTGAAATTGTCGGTCAGGTTGCCGGTATACTTGGCAACATAGCTCGGCCCGCCATTTTCATAGACCGTCGTGCCGATCACGTCCGTTCCCACCGTATCGACACCGTCGAACGCATAGGAGCTCATCGTGGTCTCCCGCGTGGTGTCAAAATAGGTGAACTCGAAGTGGTGGTTGTCGGTCAGATATCCATCCAGCTTCAGGCCGAAGAACGGATCGTCGGACTCGATGACGTCGTAGGTCCCGTTGGCAATCGACGCGTTCTCGCTACGGGTATCACGCAACTGGTAGAGGCCGTAGAAAAACAGGCGATCCGGGATGACCGGGCCACCGGCTTCCAGGATCAGGTCCATCGCCTCGGCTTCATCCAGCGAGTTGCGGGACAGATAGGTGTCCGGGCTGTCGGAACGCAGGGCGTCCGGCGACCAGTTGCCGTGAATGCCAAACTCGAACTCGTTCGTGCCCGACTTGGTCACGGCATTGATGACGCCGCCCGTCGCGCGGCCGAACTCGGCCGGATAACCGCCATTCTTCACTTCAACCGTCTGGTAGAAATCGAACGGCACCGTTGCACCGCCCAGGTATGTGTCGAAATTGGTGATATTCAGGCCGTTGACGTAGAATGCGTTCTCGGCGGCTGACGCACCACCGACGGCCGTCGCGCCGGCACCGCCGCCGCCAACACTGCGGAAGTCGTTATCGCTCGCCACCACTGTCGGTGCGAACTGGATGATGGACTCGATATTGCGGCCGACCGGCAGCGTTGCGACCAGATCTTCCACATCGACATTCAGACCCGAGGTCGTCTGCTGGAACTGCAGCTGCTGCACCGCCGTTCCCGTCACCACGATGGTTTCGGTGTCGCTCGCTTCCACGGCGTTGAAGGTATAGTTCGACAGGCCGCCGACCCGGATCACGACTGTGTCCGCCATATCGGCAAAGCCCGGCGCGCTGATCGTCACATCATAGCTGCCCTGCGGCAGCAGGGTGGCGCGGAAAGACCCGCTGGCGTCGGTGGACAGCTCACGGCTGAAGCCCTGGGCCTGCGAACGCAGCGTCACGCTCGCGCCCGAGACCGGGTTGCCATTCGCGTCCACCACCGTGCCGACGACACCGCCGCTGGTGTAGTCCTGTGCGGTCGCAACGGTCGCGACGCCGGGAACAGCAACAGCTGCCCCCATCACGACGGCCAGCGCATAGGCGGTTGAGCCCAGACAGGCTCGCTTGAAACTCTTCATGATTATCCCCTCTTCATGCCCCGCCGGTTCGGTTTTCGGGCGTCGGGGCCCGGGCGGGAGATGCGAGCGATATCGCGAGGTCTGCAGCGCGCGCAGCGGGGGATGCGACCGCGTTTGCGATGTCCGCGATCACGGTCCCGTGTTTGCGATGAACGAATGAAAACCGCGACGAATGGCATCCGTAAGGTTCGCCGGGTCAAATAATCTCGGGATGTTATCCGCGTACCGGAGCACCCGAGTGCCAAACAGCCTGTCCAGCCCCGTCTTCAGGATCCGTGTATTCGGCGTGATCCTTGTTGTCGTCCTCGGCCTCGCCCAGCTTCTCTCGCTGGTGGTGCTGCCCCTGCTGCTCGACATCTATGTAACCCGGGTCACCTATCTGAAGATCATTGCCAGCGTCTCTTTCGGCATTGTCGTGGAGCAGGCCTGTTTCACGGTATTCGCGCGCCGCGGACTAAGGAGCAAGCTGGCCTGGCTGGCCGCGGCTGCGGCCCTGCTGGCCTATGCCGGTTTCGACTCGATCGTGAGCTTCCTGACCAAGGAAACCGAACCGCTCACGCTCGAACTCGCACTGCTGTATTTCAGCCTCAGCCTGACAGGCAACACCATCTGGACCTACGGGATCTGGCTGGGCGCCAGCCTGTTCATGCTCTCACAACACCATGTGGCCGAGGAGCGGCAGAAGAACCTGATGCTGGAACGCGCCCAGTTCGAGACGCGCCTGTCCTTCCTGGAAAGCCAGATCAACCCGCACTTCCTGTTCAACGCCCTCAACACGGTTGCCTCGCTGATCGTGCTGGACCGCGCGCCGGACGCCCGCAATGCCGTGATCCATCTCGGCCATCTCCTGCGGCGCAGCCTGAACGGTGAAGGCTCACCCCTGGCGACGCTGAACGACGAGATCGACGCGGCCAAGGCCTATCTTGCCATCGAAAAACTGCGCTTTTCCGATCGCCTGAATGTGGACTGGTTTGTGGAGCCGGGGCTGGGCGAGGTGCCCCTGCCGCGTTTTTCGCTTCAGCCGCTCGTCGAGAACATCGTCAAGCATGGCGTGGCGCACGCCCTTGCTCCGGTCAACGCCCGCATCAGGATCAACCGCACGCCTCGGGGCGTCATGATCGGCATCTGGAATGACGGATTGCCGGACGCGCCGCGTCCGGTCGATCCGCAACGCCATTCCGGCGTCGGTCTGCGCAACCTCGAACAACGCCTGCATCTCTTGTTCGCCGGTGAGGCGTCGCTGGAAACGGACCGGCCGGGAGCCGGCGCGTTCGAATGCCGCCTGATACTTCCGTTCCCGGTCCTGAAGGAGGCCGCAGAATGAAGATTGCCATCATTGACGACGAACCTCTCGCCATCTCCAGCCTGCGCCGCATGATCGAGACTATCCCGGCAACCGCGATCGTGGGCAGTGCGCGGTCGGCCGCCTCGGCGATGCATCTGTGCGAGGCGCGCCAGCCCGACCTGGTACTCCTGGATATCGAAATGCCGCAGATGGACGGCATGACCTTCGCCCGCGAACTGAAACAGGCGGGAAACCCGCTTGTTGTCTTCATTACCGCCTACGACCAGTTCGCCGTGGATGCCTTCGACGTCGAGGCGATCGACTATGTCCTCAAACCGGTCGATCCCGATCGCCTGCGCGGTGCGATCGAACGGGCCCGCTCACGCCTGTCCCTGCGCCCGCTGATGCAAGCGGTGGAGAGCGCCGCCCTGCGGCTACATTCCGCTACGCCCCATCCGCCGGACACGCCGGAACAGCCGGTCTACTGGGCCAATGTCGGCGGCCGCACCATCCGCATCCCGATCGCCGATATCCGCCATGTCGAGGCCTGTCGCGATTATGCCTTCATCCATACCGGCCGCGACCGTCACATGGTGCGCGAGACCATGGCGCGACTTGAAACCGCGTTTGAAGGCACCGCCCTGCAACGCATCCATCGCTCGCACATCGTCAATCTCGACCGCATCCAGGCCGTCTCCCGCGATACCGGGCTGCGCCTCGTCACGCTCGACAGCGGCGAGGAAATCCCCGTCGGCCGACGCTTCTACGGCCGTCTCGTCGACGCGATCGATATCGCGGCATCATCCTGAAAACAGGGTTCTGCTGGCGGTTGGTGTGGAGCTTGTCGCGCGAACGCCCTCCTGCGCCAGGGCTTCCGAGGGCATCTCTTCGCTCCGGAGTGCGCGCTGCGGATGGCTTGCCACCCGAAGCCAGCAGGGCGAAGGGTGGTGGGCCCGGAGGGACTCGAACCCCCAACCAAGCGGTTATGAGCCGCCGGCTCTAACCAATTGAGCTACAGGCCCGCCTTTCCGGCGTGTGTTCTCGATACCGGGTTGTTGCGGGATAGCCAAGATGCGGCCGCAGACCGCGGGGATCAGCGGTCCGGCGGGTCCGTTCCCCGATTGGCCTCTTCACCAAGTGCTGCATCGAGTTCGGCGCGCGACGCGGTGCGATAAGTCTCGATACGCGCATCCATCGTGTCGTCGAACCGGGCCAGCGTATCGACAAAGTCGCGCCGCCCCGTCTCGCCAAGAGCTCCGATATCCGGCAGGCGTGCCTCGATCAGGGTCCGCAATTGCGGCCACTCCTCGCGCAGCCGCGCCAGTGTGTCACCATGGCCATCATTGCCTGCAGCCACCGCTTCAGCCTCGGCCAGGGCCTGCTCGAACTCGTCCAGATTGACCCGGACGGCCTCGACCCGCTCCGGCGTGGGGGCAACCGCCATCAGATAGGCGTCGCGCACCAGGGAGGAGAAATCCTTTTCCAGCGTATTGGCCGCGAGTGCATTGCGGGCAATCCGGTCATCAAGGGTCGCCTCGCCGCGGCCGGGCACCACTCGGTCGAAAACCAGGGCGAAGGCCAGAACAGCGATGACGATCCCCATCAGGGCAATCAATGCGTGACGGCGTCCGGGTGAAAACGGCGTCTGCAGGACCATCGGATATTCCCCCAGGAAGGATTGCCCGGACATGATAACCACACCTGGTGGTCGATTGACACCCTTTGCGGTTGCTGCAACCGGACGCGCATTAAGACGTTGCAACCTTGATGGCCGAATTGCGCCAATGCCATTCAGGCTTCACTCAGCTGCGGCAGTGTTAGTCTGGCGTCAGATATTGAAATCACAGGAGGACACCCATGTTCCGCGCACTTATCGCCACAACGGCCCTGACCGCCCTGACGGCCAGCTCTGCCTTCGCCCAGGTCCAGGAACCGCAACCCACCCTGTCGCTGTCGGCAACGGCGGAAGTCCGGCTCGCGCCGGACTATGCCCAGGTCAGCTCGGGCGTTGTCAGCCGCGCCGACACGGCCCAGGCCGCCATGCGCGCCAATTCCCAGGCGATGGCCGCCGTTTTCGCCGCCCTGCGCGAAGCCGGAGTTGCCGAAAGCGACATGCAGACCTCACAGCTCTCGGTCTCGCCGGTCTATTCGGACCGCCGGGAGCCGGGCCAGATCGAGCTGAACATCATTGGCTATGAAGCCCGCAACACGGTCACCGCGAAGGTGACGGACACCGACCGGACCGGCGCCGTGATCGACGCCATGGTCGAGGCCGGCGCGAACAATATCAACAATGTCACCTTCGGCTCGGACAATACCGAGGATGCCATGGATGAGGCGCGACGCCAGGCAATCGCCAATCTCCTGGCCAAGGCCGAACTGTTTGCCGACGCGGCCGGTTTCGAACTCTGCGGCATCCGCCGCATGGGCGAGGCACACATGGGCTCGCCGCAGCCGGTGATGATGCGCGCCAGCTTTGCCGAGGACATGGCCGCAACGCCGGTCGCCGCCGGACAGCTGACGCTCAACGCCTCGGTGAATGCCGATTTCTGTATCGCCGAATAGGCACGTCCTGCCGCTGGACGTGAAAAGCCCGGGCATCGCACGATGCCCGGGCTTTATTGTGTTCCGGTGCAGGGCCCGGCGCTGCCGCGCCTAGCCGCCTTCGGCTTCCACGGAAATACTTTCGCCGCCGAATTCGAAGGTAATCGTCTCGCTCTGCTGCTCCTGCCACAGCGCGTAGGCGAGTCCTGCCGACAGGATCAGGAGTCCGGCGACCGCGCCGTAGAGCAGGATATTCCGGCTGTTCGATGCACGCATGACTGGCTCCTTGCGTCCGTTAATGACGAAAGAGAAACGTGCAGTCGGCCATCCGGTTCCGAATGGTTGTATTCAGAGCGATCTGATCAGGCCGCTTTCGGCTTGGAGACAACCTGGTTGTGCTCGTCGAACAGCACCACGGCCGGCACGTAATTCTCGGCCTCGGCTGCATCCATGCCGGCATAGGCGACGACAATGATGCGGTCGCCGGGCTGCGCCAGACGGGCCGCAGCGCCATTGATGCCGAAGGTGCGGCTGCCGCGCGGCGCCTCGATGGCGTAAGTGGTGAACCGCTCGCCATTATTGATGTTCAGCACATCGACCTGCTCGTAGGGCAGGATGCCGGCGGCTTCCAGATAATCGCGGTCGATGGAGATGGAGCCTTCATAATGCAGGTCCGCCTGGGTGACGACCGCACGGTGAAGCTTGCATTTCATCATGGTGAGGCGCATCGCGCTCTCCTGACTACACAGAGGTTGCTGCACTGCACATACGTGCGGTGAGCCGGAATTTCAACGGCGAAAACCGGATCCGCGGCATTCAGGCCTGCGTAAAACCGCCAGTGGTTGTGCCCCTGACCGGATTACACCCAACATGCTGGCGCTCGGTCAACGGGCTCCATCATACCGGCCGGGCCGGCGCAATGGCACTCTTAAGCCATGAAACCCGCTCATTCATGATAACCGCCTCCGTCCGGCGCACTCCTCATCGAAGGTTCATGCACAGGCTGCAAAACTGCGCTATACTTCGCCAAAGGGGAGCTGGATATGGAACCTCGCCTGGGACGTATTGCCGGTATCGCGACACTGGCGGCCGCTTCGCTCGGCCTGTCGGCACAGACCCGGCCGCCTGCCGAACCCGTACGCACGGCCAGCCTCGCCGCCGTGCAACAACAACAGCAACAGCCGGCCGCCCCGGATGCACCACGCACCATGCCCATCAACTGGGCGGCGGCGCGCGAGGATGCCCGCACCCAGACACAATTCAATACCCAGGCTGTTGCCGCGCGGCAGGTCCAGCGCTTCCCCCAGCCGGTCAATGACGGCGCCGCCAATGTAACGGCGACCCGCCTGCCGGTACTTGTTCCCACATCTGCCGCACTCGGCCTGGGCGAGAGCGCCGTGACCCGCCTCTTTCCGCAGACCGATTTTTACACCCTGTCGATTACCGGGCCGGACATCCTCATTGAAGTGTTCGGCACCCGCCTCGCCCATGCCGTGACACCGGACGCGGCCAGCCGCCGCCGGCTGCGCGCTGCCGATCCGGCTGGCTACCGCGTCAGCCAGACCGAGTATGGCCGCGAGCTGTCGTTCAACCGCTATGGCGCCGCCTATTCCGTCACCGTGGAATGCGCGGAGCCCGGGACCGACACACGCTGCACCTCCGAGACCTATGTCCGCCAGCTGGCCGACGCGCTGATGATTGCCGCCGGCAGCCCCGAACCGGGAGAGGAGTAATGTCGCGCGCTGCGGAACTCACACTGGCCGCTGCCGTTGCAACCGCAGGGGTCGCGGCGATGATCTGGTGGCCTCGGGAGGCCAGCGTGCCACCGCCGGCCCCGGACCCGATGGCAGAGGAGACGCCCATGGCCGACCCGGAAACCGATCCGCAACCGGAAGAACCGGTCCCGACCGATCCCGAACCGGCCGATCCGCCGGACGAACTGCCCCAGCCGGAAGACCCGCCGGCGCCCGGTGAGGACATCCCGCCCGCCGAACCCGATCCCTATCCCGAACTCCCGCCCGGTCCGGAGGATGAGGCCGGCATCGAATTCAGCTGGATGCCTGCCGGCGATCTCGTCGCCGACAGCGGCACGGGCCAGACGCTGCAGATCAATTATTCCCCGGCCATGCGCTTTCCGATGGAGGCCGGCCAGGCCTATGCCAACAGCCAGGTCTACGGGTATGGCGGCTATCTCGGCCCGGGCGGCGGACAGTGCAATGCGAATAACTACGCCTATGCCTGGCGTGACAATTTCTGCGAGACCCGGGGTTATGGCACGCCCATGTGCCCGTCCGGCACCGGCCATCAGGGCCAGGATATCCGCCCCGCCACCTGCCAGGACGCGACTCATTGGGCCGTCGCCGTCGCCGACGGCACCATCACCTCGATCGGCTCCTATTCGGTGCGCCTGATGAGCGATGACGGCGTGCGCTACACCTATCTCCACCTGGAAAAGGACACGCTGCTGGTCGAGGCCGGCGACCGGGTCAGCCAGGGCGAGCGGATCGGCTATGTGTCCAACGAATTCGGCGGCACGGCGACCACCATCCACCTGCATTTCGAGATCAAGATGGCGGTCGATACCGGCGGCGAGATCCAGAACACGAATGTGCCGCCCTATCTGGCGCTGGTGGACAGCTATGAACGCCTGCTCACCGCGAATGGCGGCTGAAGCATTTTCAGCAAAAGCGGGCACCGGTTTTGCGGTTCGAAAATGCGATCACTCAGGACCCGGCATTTTCAGCAAAAGCGGGCACCGGTTTTGCGGTTCGAAAATGCGACCACCAAAAACCCGGCGGAGCCCGGTGCGAGGGCTACGCGCCTGAATTCGGCCCCGTTTCCTCTCATCATGTCCTGCGGGCGAGGCGCCCTTGGGGAGAAAAGGACAGGGTCATGACATCACGCGTTTGGGCAGTTCTCGCTGTCGGTCTGGCACTGACAGCGTGCGAGGGGGCAGACCGGCATGAGAGCGACGGCTATGCCATCAGCGAACAGGGCTTGTACGACGAGGA
Source organism: Pseudomonadota bacterium (assembly GCA_036231565.1). GTDB lineage: Bacteria > Pseudomonadota > Alphaproteobacteria > Caulobacterales > Maricaulaceae > Maricaulis. The sequence goes on along the minus strand of JAZAHA010000062.1, from coordinate 72,750 downwards.
CGCCATCGCCGTTTCCGGGAACCGGATCACCGGCGAGCGCGCAGCACCACCGCTCGCCATGATGGAACCCGAAGCCCAGCCCGGTTCAGGCGGCGGCGCGGATGCAATCACCGAGCGCCTGATCGCCTATCGCTACAATTACCAGCTGGAAACCCCGCGCGAGGCGACCGAGCCGCTGATCGAGGCCCATCGCCAAGCCTGCCTGACCGCCGGTCCGGAAACCTGCCAGGTGGTCAACGCCAATATCTATGCCCAAGGCGATCGCAGCTCGGCGGGCTCGCTCTCCCTGCGGGCCGTGCCGGACTGGATCGAGGGTTTCCGCAACGGCCTGGCCGGCGAGATCGACGCCGCCGGCGGTCGCATCATGCACCAGTCGCAGTCGGCCGACGACCTGACCGCCTCGATCTATGACGCCGAAGCGCGTCTGACCGCCAAACGCACCCTGCGCACCCGGCTCACCGCCCTCCTGGAACGCCCGGGCGCGAGCGTGGAGGAGCTGGTCAGCGTCGAGCGTGAACTGGCTCGTCTGCAGGGCGAGATCGAGGGCGCCGAGGCACAATTGCGTGTCATGCGGGGCCGCGTCTCCATGTCGGATCTGACGCTGAACTACACCTCGCGCATGGAGCCGGTCAGCCGCGGCGCCTTCGAGCCGCTGGGCCGGGCGCTACGCAATCTGGCCGGCAATTTCGCTTCCGGCCTCGCCAATGTCATCACCTTCATCGCCTCGGCCCTGCCCTGGCTGATCGTGATCGTGCCGGTCTTCTGGCTGCTGGGCCGCTGGCTGCGCGGCCTGTGGCGCAAGCGCAAGGCCGAACAGGCAGCGAGCCAAGCTTAAGGGACATGTAGCTTCGGTACGTGTCCCGGGCCAGACCGCAGACAAACCGCAGACAAGGGGCGGGGCATGCCCCGCGGAGATTTGCCCCGGACGTCGAACGGCGTTCCTGTCGATCAGAACAGGGAATCCCTCGGGGACACTTACCGGAGGTACATGTCCCTCCCCGCGTCCCTTACGCCGCGAGGTGCAGAACCACTTCGCGGCGGTGGGGGCGGTGGCGGTGTTCGAACAGGTAGATCCCCTGCCAGGTACCCAGCAGCAGCCGGCCATCCTCGACAGGGATGCCCAGCGAGGTCTGGGTCAGCGCGGCCTTGATATGGGCCGGCATGTCGTCCGGCCCTTCCGTCGTGTGCCACAGCCAGGACATGGACGGGTCGTCTGCATCGGGCACCAGCCGCCGGAAGAACTCGGTGAGGTCGCGTTGCACGTCGCTGTCGGCGTTTTCCTGGATCACCAGCGAGCATGAGGTGTGCCGGACATAGGCCGTCAGCACACCCTCATCCGGATTTACTTTGCGCACGAAATTATCCGCCTCGGCGGTGAATTCGTAGAGACCGGGTCCGGTGGTGGGAATGGCGATACGGTGCAGGGGCATGGGCGCAGGGTGGCCAGAGCGGCCTCGCTTGTCCAGACGCGCGGCATCATTCCCAGCAGCGCGGACCGCCCTCCGGCAATGCCTGATCCACGGCATGGGCAGCCGACCAGGCGATGGCCATCGGCGACAGCGCCTCCTGCGAGTCTTCACGGTTGGTCAGCACGATCACCGACAGGCCGGTCGTGAGGTCGCGCACATAGGCCGTGCCGGCATAACCGCCATGGCTGACCAGGGTGCGCCCATCCCGATGATAGGTCATCCAGCCGCGCGCATAGCCCCAGCTGTCACAGGTCTCCCCGGTGTCGAATGGGCGCTGGATCTCGGCGGTCGCCGCAAGAGCATCGGCATTGATGGTCTCACTGCGCGAAAGCGCGGCTTCCCAGGCCATCATATCGTCGAGCGAGGCGGTCACCCCGAAATGTGACATCAGGCCGAACTGCCAGACGCGGCGATTGCGCTGCAGTCCGTCAGCCTCGCTCCAAGCATAACCTTCGGCGCGATGCGGCACGATGGCCGACTGGTCCAGCATGGCCGTCTGATCCATTCCCAACGGGCTGAAAAACCGGTCCTGAAGATAGTCACCATAGGACTGACCGGTGACCCGCTCGATCACAAGGCCGAGCAGGAAATACCCCTGGTCGGAATAGATCCAGTCCTCGCCGGGCGGGGCCGCCATCTCCGTCGCCATGGCCGATGCCAGCATGTCTTCGGTCGAGTAGTTCAGCAGGAACTCGCCGTTCGGCCTCGCTTCGAACCGGTGAGTCAAACCGCCGGTATTGGCAAGCAACTGGTCGATCGTGATGGCCGCCCAGGCCTCCGGTGCATCGTCGGGCAGGTAATCGATGACCTGGTCCTCCAGCGACACCTGCCCGTCCTCCGCCAGCGTCAACACTGCCAGCGCCGTCATGTGCTTGGTCAGCGAGGCGAGCTCGAAGACTGTCTCCCGCGTTACCGGCACCTGATGCTCGATGGACGCCAGGCCATAGCTCCCCACATGGACCGGTTCGCCCCGCCGCAGCACAGCGACTGCCATGCCGGGGAAATGCCCCTCTTCCATCAAGGTCTCGACGGCCGCATCGACGGGATCGAGATGGGGTACGGGCTGGGCGCGGGCGCCTTCCAAGGTCGCTCCGGCCAGCGCCAGCGCAGTCACGAACAACTTCAACATGATATTCCCTCGTCTTTCGCCGGACAGCACACCGGGGGAATGAGGCAGGAATATGAGATCAAAAAAGCCGGCCCGAGGGCCGGCTTTTCGTTGAGCGTGTCGCGTCTGGATCCCGGAACGGGTCCGGGATGGCCCGCCTTTGGCGGATCAGTTGTCCAGGAAGCTGCGGAGCTTGCGCGAACGGCTCGGGTGTTTGAGCTTGCGCAGGGCCTTGGCCTCGATCTGGCGGATCCGTTCGCGGGTGACCGAGAATTGCTGGCCGACTTCTTCCAGCGTGTGGTCGGTGTTCATGCCGATGCCGAAGCGCATGCGCAGCACGCGTTCCTCACGCGGGGTGAGCGAGGCGAGCACGCGGGTCGTGGTTTCGCGCAGATTGGCCTGGATGGCGGCATCGATCGGCAGGACGGCATTCTTGTCCTCGATGAAATCGCCCAGATGGCTGTCTTCCTCGTCGCCGATCGGCGTTTCCAGGGAGATCGGCTCCTTGGCGATCTTCATCACCTTGCGCACCTTTTCCAGCGGCATGGCGAGCTTTTCTGCCAGTTCTTCCGGCGTCGGCTCACGGCCGATCTCGTGCAGCATCTGGCGCGAGGTGCGGACGATCTTGTTGATCGTCTCGATCATGTGCACCGGAATACGGATGGTGCGGGCCTGGTCGGCGATCGAGCGGGTGATCGCCTGGCGGATCCACCAGGTGGCGTAGGTGGAGAACTTGTAGCCGCGGCGATACTCGAACTTGTCGACGGCCTTCATCAGGCCGATATTGCCCTCCTGGATCAGGTCCAGGAATTGCAGGCCGCGATTGGTGTATTTCTTGGCGATGGAGATCACCAGGCGCAGATTGGCCTCGACCATCTCCTTCTTGGCCACGCGGGCCTCGCGCTCGCCCTTCTGGACGGTGCGCACGATGCGGCGCAGGTCCTCGATCGGCACGCCGGCGCGCTGGGTCAGATCGGCGAGGTCGTCGCGGATCTTGCCGGCATCGGTCGCTTCGCGATCGATAAAGCGGTCCCAGGCCTTGGACGTGCCGGCCATGGAGCCCGGCCAGTCCGGATTGAGCTCATTGCCGAAATAGCTGTCCATGAACTGCGCGCGCGGCACACCATGGGCGTCGGCCATGCGCAAGAGCTTGCCTTCCAGCGACATGCGTTCCTTGTTGATCGCATAGAGCTGTTCGACCAGGGCCTCGATACGCGCATTGTTGAGGTGCATCGTATTGAGCTGGGTGACGATGGAGTTCTGCAGCCCCTCGTACTTCTCCCGGCTCTGCTTGGTCAGGTCCTTGCCCTCGATGCGGGCGGCAACCAGCTTGTCCTGCAGCTTGCGGAAGGCGGCGAAGTCGGATGCGATCGAGTCCAGCGTCTCCATGACACCGTCACGCAGCTCGGCTTCCATGGCGGACAGGGAGAGCGAGGCACCATCGTCCTCGTCATCATCCTCGTCTTCTTCGTCGCTGGAGCCTTCGGTGTCCTCGCCGTCCTCATCCTCGTCATCGTCACGGGACGGCTTCCTGGCAGACTTTTCCTCGTCGCCGGACTTGTCCTGCGTGTCGGCCGGCGCGGCTGCGGGGGCTGCGCCCTCGGCTTCGCCGTCACCGTCCTCACCCTCTTCGCCTTCGGCCTGCTGGCCGCCATAGGTGGCGTCGAGGTCGATGATGTCGCGCAGCAGGACCTGGCCTTCCTGCAGCTCGTCGCGCCAGACCATGATGGCTTCGAAGGTCAGCGGGCTTTCGCACAGGCCGCGGATCATCGCATTGCGGCCGGCCTCGATACGCTTCGCGATCGCGATCTCGCCCTCGCGGGAGAGAAGCTCGACCGAGCCCATCTCGCGCAGATACATGCGCACGGGGTCGTCGGTGCGGTCGGCGGACGAGCCGGTATTCTGGCCCACCACGGCAGCCTTGCCGCTGGCGGCGGCGACGGAGCGGTTCTCGCTCTCGTCCTCGTCGTCATCGCTGTCGTCGTCATCGCCGGAGGCATTCGCCTTGGCGTTGTCACCGTCATCATCGACGTCGGTTTCACTGTCGACGACATTGATGCCCATCTCGGACAGCTGCGCGAGCACGTCCTCGATCTGCTCGGAGGAAAATTCCTCGCTCGGCAGAACGGCGTTCAGCTCGTCATGGGTCACATAACCGCGTTTCTTCGCGGTCTTGATCATGTTCTTGACCGACTGGTCCGTCAGGTCCAGAAGCGGACCGTCCTGGGGTTCCGATGCGTCGTTGGCTTCGGCCGTTTTGCTCATTTATTCGTCCCTTGTCGCGCTGCCCAGTGCGCACAATTGGAATGTGTTCCGTGTCAGGACGGTTCCGATCGCGAGGTTTCCCGGCGCCAGGCCTCGACCAGCCGCCGCACACTCTCGGAATCGTCCCTGCCAATTTCTTCGTTCAGCCGCGCGCGTATCTCGTCGCGCCGGCGCTGTGCCTCGCTTCGTTCCATATAGGCTGCTGCCAGGCGCGTCCAAGCCTGTGTTCGTGCCTTGAAGGACGCCTCCGTTCCGCCCAGTGCCGCCTGCATGGGGCCGCGCTCTCCGTCCAACCGCTTCATCGTTGCCGCATATCCGGCTTCGGCCAATCTGGCCCTAAGCGTGTCGGTTTGCACAGACTGCCCAGAAGAGCAGGCGTCTAAAACGGCGTCGCGCAGTGAGTCAAGCGAACCGAGGCGCAAAAGCGCCAATGTCTCCACCTGGTCGATCGCGATATCAGGATAATCGATCGCGGCGAGGAGCAGGTGACGCGCCAGATGATCGGCCGGTTGCCGGCCTGCAGCCTGCGTCTTGCGTTTCAGTTCGGCGCTGGCCCTCATGGGTGGCATTTTCCGCCCAAAGCCCCCCGACCGCCGTGGCTGCTGCGGCCGGCTGCCGAACAGCGCTTCCATGCGCTGGTCGAACTCGCGCCGGTATTCTTCGCGTATATCGGTATCGGCGATCTGGGAAACAAGCCCCCGGATCCGCCGCCGGAAGCCGGCACGCCGGTCCGGATCGTCGAGCGGTTCGGCATTCACCTCGCGCTCCCACAGGAGATCGGCCAGCGAGCGGGTCTCGGTGAACACCGCGCGCAGCGCGTTGGCCCCCTCCTCCCGCAGGAGATCGTCCGGATCCTTGCCCTCGGGCATGAAGGCAAAGCGCAGCGTCTTGCCCGGCTGCAGGAGGGGCAGCGCCCGGTCGGCCGCCTTGAAAGCGGCACTGCGGCCGGCACTATCGCCGTCCAGGCACATCACCGGCTCGCCGCCGGCGCGCCACAAGAGCTGGATCTGGTCCTCGGTGACGGCTGTGCCCAGCGGCGCCACGCCATGATCCAGACCGGCGCGCGCCAGGGCGATCACGTCGAGATAGCCCTCCGCCACGATCAGGCCGCGGATCGTCTGCTTGGGATCGGAGGCCGCCTTGCGCGCTTCGGGATAGCGATAGAGCACCGAACCCTTGTGGAAGATCGGCGTCTCGGGCGAGTTGAGATATTTCGCCCGGGCGTCCTTGTTCAGCGCCCGGCCGCCAAAGGCGACCAGCCGGCCGCGCGGATCGTGGATCGGGAACATGATGCGGTCGCGGAACCGGTCATAGGGCGAGCCGTGATCCGGCTGGATCAGGAGGCCGCATTCGATCAGGTCCTCAACCGGCGCACCGGCCGTCACCAGCTCGTCCTTCAGCGCCGTCCGCCCGTCCGGGGCAAAGCCGATACCGAAGCGCACGCAGTCCTGACCGGTCAGGCCGCGCCCCTTGAGATAGGTCCGTGCCGCCTCGCCTTCCGGCTGGCGCAGGGCGCGCATGAAGAAAGCCTGCGCCGCCTCCATCCATTCCACGAGGGATTTGCGGTGGACGGTCTTCTCGTGGGCTTCCGGGTCGGGTTCGGGCAGGCGCAGCCCGGCCTCGCCGGCCAGACGCTCGGCGGCCTCCATGAAGGAGAGGCCTTCCATCTCTTCCAGCCAGGTGAAGACATCGCCATGCTTGCCGGTGGCAAAGCAATGGTAGAAGCGCTTGTCGTCATTGACGAAAAACGACGGCGTGCGTTCTTTCTTGAAGGGCGACAGGCCGACGAATTCGCGGCCCTGGCGTTTCAGCTGCACGGTGCGGCCGATCAGGTCCGACGGGCGGACCCGTGCCTTGATCTCGTCGATGAAATCCTCACCCAGCCGCATCTGAACGCGTTCGCCTCACCCGTCCGTTGTCACAGCCGGACATGATGCGCCCGAAAGCTTCCGGCGTCACGCCATCAAATCAGGTTCAGCTCAGGCCGCGCCGGCAAGCAGCGTCTTCACCTTGGCGCCCGCCTGGCCGAAATCCATGCGGCCGGCATAGCGGGTTTTCAGCTCGCCCATCACGCGGCCCATATCCTTCAGGCCGGAGGCATCGAGTTCGCTGACGACCGTCTGGGCCGCGTGCTCGATTTCGGTGCTGTCCATCGGCTTGGGCAGGAATTCGCGGACGATCTCCGCTTCGCCGCGCTCGGCCTCGGCGAGATCCAGGCGGCCGGCCTTTTCATAGGTCTCGGCGCTTTCGTCGCGCTGCTTGGCCAGCTTTTGCAGGATGGCCATGATTTCCGTGTCCTCGCAGCCGGCGCAGCGGTCTTCCGCGCGCGCCGCGATGTCACGGTCCTTTATCGCCGCAGAGATCAGGCGGAGCGTCGACAGACGCGTCTTGTCGCCAGCCTTCAGGGCAGATTTCAGTTCGTCGGTGATACGGTCACGAAGAGACATGATGTAACTGGTCCATTCTGGGTGCCCTTTGGCAACCCGTCACGAAATCTCCGGTGTGAAAAAGTGTTCGCGCGCCTCCGGGAAGCGCCATTTGTTTCGAGCGTCCGGGTCCGTTGTCCGCAGATGCGTTCCTGACTGTCTGCTCATCCTCGGCCTTGCAGCCTCTGAAACAAGGGCCGGGGGAATATGCCCTCGCCGCATAATAATCAACCCCTCATCGACCCGCAGTCATAAAGATTGATCGATCCGGCCGGGAACCGGACTTGCGGTATTGACCCGGCGGGGCGAAGAGACTAGCGAAGCGCCCGTTTATCCGGACGTCAGGATGCTGCCGATTCCCCGGCCGCCCGACCCGCGTCCCCGCAAGGCAGGAGAGCCCCATGTCGCAGCCCGATCCGACGCAGGCCACAGGCGCTATCGCCCTTGCAGACGGACAGGTCTTCCTCGGCCACGGGACCGGCGCAAGCGGAACCGCGATCGGCGAGCTGTGCTTCAACACGGCGATGACCGGCCACCAGGAAATCCTCGCCGACCCGTCCTATGCCGGCCAGGTCGTCTGCTTCACCTTCCCCCATGTCGGCAATGTCGGCGCCAATGCGGAAGACGAGGAAGCGGCCAGCGATCCGGCCCGCAAGGCCGCCGTGGGCATGGTGTCCCGCGCCGCAATCACCCCGCCGGCCAACTGGCGCGCCGAAACCTCGTTCGAGGAATGGCTGCGCACGCGCGGCATCGTCTCGGTGACCGGGATCGACACGCGCGCCCTCACCCGCCGCATCCGCGAGAAGGGCATGGCCATGTGCGCCATCGCCCATGACCCCGCCGGCAATATCGATATCGAGGCGCTCAAGGCCGCGGCTGCCGCCGCGCCGACCATGGAAGGCCGCGAGCTTGCCGCCGACGTCACCCGCGAAGCCGCCGGCGAGTGGAGCGAAGGCAATTGGGTGCTCGGCGAGGGCTATTCCGCCGGACCGGAAGACGGTCCGCGCGTGGTCGTGCTCGATTATGGCGTGAAGGCCAACATCCTGCGCCTGCTCACCGGCGCGGGCGCCCGCGTCGCCGTGCTGCCGGGCAAGGCCGGTATCGACGAGGTGAAAGCCCTCAATCCGGATGGTGTGGTCTTCTCCAACGGTCCGGGCGATCCGGCCGAGACCGGCAAGTATGCCCTGGCGACCATCAAGTCCGTCATCGAGGCCGGCATCCCGGCCCTGGGCATCTGCCTGGGCCACCAGATGCTGGCGCTCGCGCTCGGTGCCAGGACCGCGAAAATGCCCCAGGGTCATCACGGCGCCAATCACCCGGTGAAGAACCACGAGACCGGCCAGGTGGAGATCGTCTCCATGAATCACGGTTTCGCGGTCGATGGTTCGACCCTGCCGTCCAATGCGGTCGAAACCCACGTCTCGCTGTTCGACGGCTCCAATTCCGGCTTCAAGCTGACCGACAAGCCCGTCTGGGCCGTTCAGCACCACCCGGAAGCCAGCCCGGGCCCGCAAGACAGTTTCGGCGTGTTCGACCGGTTTGTCGGCGCGCTGAAGGCAAAGGCTGAAGCCTAGACTCTCCCGGCCTGTTGATCGCGGGCCGGTGAGGCCCACGGATCGCCCGGACGTTCGCCCCCCCCTGAACCGTCACCCTGACGAAAGTCAGGGCCCAGTTCGAAAAGCCGGATTGAGCCAGACCTGGTGGTAACGCGCCCCGCGACCTGGATCCTGACCTTCGTCAGGATGACGGCCTCGTGGAGACACGAGCGAGCCGCATAGTCACCGCCGCCGGCTGAGCACGGGTTCAAAAAGGGCTGGCTGCCCGGCGCGCATCACAGCATCATCCTGTGATGCTCAACCGCCGCACACTTCTCGCCGCCTCACTCGCAACCGGCCTGGCCGGTTGCAGCCGTTCCACGCCGCCGGAGGGGCTGCTGCGCGTCGCGACGACCAACCTGCCCGACAGTCTCGATCCCGCGCGCGGCGAGTTCGCCTCGGCAGCGCTGGCCTACAAGCAGCTGCACGCCGGACTGACCGAATATGCGCCGGACGGATCCGTCGCCCCGGGGCTGGCGGAAAGCTGGACCTTCCGCGAAGACGGGCGACTCTGGTACTTCCATCTGCGCGACGGGCTGACCTGGTCGGACGGGCATCCGCTGACCGCCGAGGACGTCGTCTGGTCGGCCCGGAGGCTCGTTGATCCGGCCCAGAGCTTTGCCCAGCTGGGCGATTTCTTCGCCATCGAAAACGCCCGCGCCGTCCTGGCCGGCGACATGCCGCCCGAGGCGATGGGGGTCACCGCGCTGAACGAACGCAGCGTCGAGTTCCGCCTCACCGATCCGCTGGGCCTGCTGCCCGTTCTGATGCGTGAATTCTATCCCTTCCCGCGCCATGTCATCGAACGTCACGGCCCCGATTGGGTGCGGCCGGAAAACCTGGTCACGGCCGGCGCCTACACGTTGACCGGCGAGAGCCAGCTGCATCTCGCCCTCGCCCGCAACCCCGCCTATTACGACGCCGCGCGTGTGGCGATCTCGGCCATCCGCCTGGACGCGGTGCAGGACGCCGCCACACGGGTGCGCCTGTTCCGGGCGGGAGATTACGACCTGGCCGACCAGCCGCCGGCCAACCAGATCGGCTTCCTGCGCGACCGGCTGGGCGAACGTTTCCGCAGTTTCGATGCGCCGATCCTGCGCTATCTCAAGCTCAACCACGCCCGCGCGCCACTGGCACCCGCCGAAACGCGCCGGTCACTGTCCGCCGCGATCGATCGCGGCTTCATCGCCGAGGAATTCTTTGCCGGCACCGCCAGCCCGACCCGCCACGTCGTGCCGGTGATCGATCCGGAAGCCGGGGCCGCGGGCGCCCGCCCGACGCTGGAGATCGGCCGGCCGCTGCAGATCCGCACCACGCCGGGCGACAATGAGCGCATCGCTCTTGCCGTGGCGGACGACTGGCAGCGCGCTGGCGTGGAGACCGAGATCTTCGTGACCTATGCCACCGATCTCTACCAGGCCGTCGATGCCGGCGATTACGATGTCGCCGTCGCCAGCTTCAACCGCGGCCTGAAGGCCGATCCCTTCTTCATGCTGGATCCGTTCGCCCCCGGCGGTTTCGCTGACAATTTCAACTGGCAGGACGCGCAGTTCGCAGACGCCATGGCCCGCGCCCGGCGCGAGACCGATCCGGCCGCCCGCGCCCTCGCCTACCAGCAGGCCGAAGCGCGCCTGTTCGAGGAAACCGCCATCATCCCGCTGCTGCACGAACGTGCGCACTGGATGGTGTCGGAGCGGGTCGCGGGAACCCGCAGCGACATCCAGCCCATGCTCTGGCGGGAATTGTCACTCGTTCCGACGGAACTCGAATAGATCGCCCGGCTGGCAGTCGAGGGCGTCGCACAGGGCGATCAGGGTGGAAAAGCGCACGCCCTTGATCTTGCCTGTCTTGATCATCGACAGGGCCTGTTCGCTGACACCGATCCGGTCGGCCAGCTCCTTCGAGCGGATCTTGCGGCGCGCCAGCCAGACATCAAGGTGGACGATGATCTCGCCGGGCAGGGTCTCGTCCTCATCGCTCACAGGATCAGCTCCAGCTCCTCCTGCTTGCGGCGGCCTTCGGCCAGGATATGCGCCACCAGGAAGAAGAGCAGCGCCATGCCGATAGCCTGGACATCGCGCGAGGAGAAGGCGATTTCCAGCGCGTTCGGCACATGCGGATTGGCGACCGAGAGATAGACGCCCATCACCGTATGACCGACGGGCGACCACAGCGCATTGACCAGGCTTGCCAGGGCGAACTGCCGGAAGCCCGTCACGGCTTCGGCCGAGAAATACCGCCCCTGCGCGCCTTCTGTGAACAGGTCGCGCAAGCCCCACAGCCCGTACAGCGTGATCACGACCGGCACCGTCGCGATACCGGCTGCACCGAGGCGCACGGGCAGGATGAACCAGTCCAGCGACGGCCCGCCCAGCCCGTTGCCGGGCACCGGCCGTTCCAGCATGCCGGACAGGTCGGGCAGCATCCATGTGCCCCAGACCACCAGCGGCTGCAGGGCCATGAGCACCAGCGTGGCAACAGCCAGAAAGCGGCTCAGCCCCCGGATACGGGCATCATTGCGGTGTGCGGCGGGCGCATTATCGGTCACGAACTGTATCCTGAATTAAAGTTTCACTTGAATTTTTTTTGATATTAGTTGAATCGTCAGATATCGGCAATCGGGAGCACCACCGTATCAACCCATACCCCCAGCCGTTGCGGTTCGTGCCTGACTGACCGGGTCTCGCTTTCTCTCACACACCAGAGCCCGGCCGGACCAGTTTCTCCCGATTGCCGATACCCGCCGGCCACGGCTGTTGCCCGCCCGAACATGCCGGCCATTTCATATTTAATTCAGTCCGTTACGGCCTAACGCACCGAATCCCTCAGTTTCCCCCTCGCCTTCGCTCCGATTCCGCGTTAGGTACCCGCTTCAGCACCAAAACCGACGCGCCTGCACGGCATCCCGACCGGGACCGCCGCGACGGGCGCGCGCGCACGACAAAGAAGGCCCGCGCTGATGCCCAAACGCACCGACATCAAATCCATCCTGATCATCGGCGCCGGTCCCATCGTGATCGGCCAGGCCTGCGAGTTCGACTACTCCGGCGTTCAGGCGGTGAAGGCGCTGAAATCCGAGGGCTACCGGGTCATTCTGGTCAATTCCAACCCGGCCACGATCATGACCGATCCGGAGCTGGCGGACGCGACCTATATCGAGCCCATCACGCCGGAAATGGTCGCCAAGGTGATCGAAAAAGAGCGCCCGGACGCGCTGCTGCCGACCATGGGCGGCCAGACCGCGCTCAACTGCGCGCTGGAACTGAACAAGCGCGGCGTGCTGGACCTGTTCGGTGTCGAGATGATCGGCGCCAAGGCGGACGTGATCGACAAGGCGGAGAACCGCGAACGCTTCCGCGCCGCGATGGACAAGATCGGCCTGGAAAGCCCGCGCTCGCGCACGGTCCACACCATGGCCGAAGCCGAGGCCGTGCTGCCGGAGATCGGCCTGCCCGCGATCATCCGCCCCTCCTTCACCCTGGGCGGCACGGGCGGCGGCATCGCCTACAATGTCGAGGAATACGAGGCGATCTGCAAAACCGGTCTCGATGCCTCGCCGGTCGATGAAATCCTCGTCGAGGAGAGCATTGTCGGCTGGAAGGAATTCGAGATGGAAGTCGTCCGCGACAAGGCGGACAATTGCATCATCATCTGCTCGATCGAGAATATCGATCCGATGGGCGTGCACACCGGCGACTCGATCACGGTGGCGCCGGCCCTGACCCTGACCGACAAGGAATACCAGATCATGCGCTCGGCCTCGCTGGCCGTGCTGCGCGAGATCGGTGTGGAGACCGGCGGCTCGAACGTGCAGTTCGCCGTCAATCCGGAAGACGGCCGCATGGTCGTCATCGAGATGAACCCGCGCGTGTCGCGCTCTTCGGCCCTGGCCTCCAAGGCCACTGGCTTCCCGATCGCCAAGGTGGCCGCCAAGCTGGCCGTCGGCTACACGCTGGACGAGATCGCCAACGACATCACCGACGGTGCGACCCCGGCCTCCTTCGAGCCGACCATCGACTATGTCGTCACCAAGATCCCGCGCTTTGCCTTCGAGAAATATCCCGGCGCCGACAACCGCCTGACCACGTCGATGAAGTCGGTCGGCGAAGCCATGTCGATCGGCCGCACCTTCCATGAAAGCGTGCAGAAGGCCCTGCGCTCGATGGAAACCGGCCTGACCGGGTTCGACGAAGTCGATATCCCCGGTGTCGAGGAAGCCGCCAGCGAGGATGCCCGCAAGGAAGCTGTGCGCGCCGCCCTGTCGGTGGCCACGCCGGACCGTCTGCGCGTCATTGCCCAGGCTTTCCGCGAAGGCCTGAGCGTCGAGGAAGTGCGCGCTGCCTCGCTGTACGAGCCCTGGTTCCTGCGCCAGATCGAGGCGATCGTCCACGCCGAGGAAGACGTGACGACACTGGGCCTGCCGGAAACCGCCGAAGGCTTCCGCAATCTCAAGGCCATGGGCTTCTCGGATGCCCGCCTGGCCAAGCTCGTCAGGTGCGAGGAAGCCGATGTGCGCAAGGCGCGCCGCGCCCTGGGCGTGCGCCCGGTCTTCAAACGGGTCGACACCTGCGCCGCCGAATTCTTCGCCGCGACGCCCTACATGTATTCCACCTACGAGATGCCGGCCTTCGGCAGCGAGACGGCGGATTGCGAGAGCGATCCTTCGGATGCGAAGAAAGCCATCATCCTCGGCGGCGGCCCGAACCGGATCGGCCAGGGCATCGAGTTCGACTATTGCTGCTGCCATGCCGCTTTCGCCTTCGGCGAGATGGGCATCGAGTCGATCATGGTGAACTGCAATCCGGAAACCGTCTCGACCGATTACGACACCGCCGACCGCCTGTATTTCGAGCCGCTGACCCTCGAGGACACGCTCGAACTGATCGCCAAGGAGCAGGAAAAGGGCGAGCTGTTGGGCGTGGTCGTCCAGTATGGCGGCCAGACCCCGCTGAAGATCGCCGGCGAGCTGGAAGCGGAAGGCGTGCCGATCCTCGGCACCGCGCCGGACGCCATCGACCTGGCCGAAGACCGCTGGCGCTTCAAGGACCTGCTGGACCGGCTGAACCTGAAACAGCCGCCCAACGCCATCGCCTCCTCCGAAGAACAGGCCCGCGCCGAAGCCGAGAAGCTCGGCTTCCCGCTGGTGCTGCGCCCCTCCTATGTGCTGGGCGGCCGGGCGATGGAGATCATCCGCGAGATCGACAGTTTCGACCGCTATCTGCGCGAAGCCGTGCACGTCTCCGGCAAGTCCCCGCTCCTGCTGGACCGCTATCTCACCGATGCCGACGAGGTCGATGTCGACGCGATCTGCGACGGCGAGGATGTGTGGGTGGCCGGCGTGATGCAGCATATCGAGGAAGCCGGCGTCCACTCCGGCGACAGCGCCTGCTCGCTGCCGCCCTACTCGCTCTCGAAAGAAATGGTCGACGAGCTGAAGGCCGAAGCTGTCGCCATGGCCAAGGCCATCGGCGTGAAGGGCCTGATGAACGTACAGTTCGCGGTGAAGGGCGGCGAGATCTACGTGCTCGAAGTCAATCCGCGCGCCTCGCGCACCGTGCCCTTCGTGGCCAAGGCCATCGGCCAGCCGGTCGCCAAGATCGCCGCCAAGGTGATGGCCGGTGCCAAGCTGAAGGATTTCGGCCTGAAGGATCCGGCGCCCAAGCACATCTCCGTCAAGGAAGCGGTGATGCCCTGGGCGCGCTTCCCGGGCGTCGACCCGGTTCTGGGCCCGGAAATGCGCTCCACCGGCGAGGTGATGGGCATCGACACCCTGTTCGAGGCCGCCTTCGCCAAGGCCGAACTCGGCGCCGGCGTGAAACTGCCGCGCAAGGGCGGTGTCTTCATCTCGCTGCGCGAGGGCGACAAGGCCGCCATGGTCGAGCCGGCGCGCGTTCTGGTGATGCTCGGCTTCAAGATTCTCGCCACGGCCGGCACCGCCACCGTGTTCGAGGATGCCGGCGTGCCGGTGACCCGCGTCAACAAGGTTTTCGAGGGCCGGCCGCACATTGTCGACCTGATGAAGAACGGCGAAGTCCAGCTGATCTTCAACACCACCGAGGGCCGCCAGTCGCATCTGGACAGCTATTCGATCCGCCGTACGGCCCTGGACATGCGCATCCCGTGCTACACGACAGCCTCGGCCGCACGCGCCGCAATCCTGTCCTTGCGCCGGATCGATGAAGGAGCGCTTGAACCTGTGGCCCTGCAGACCTACTCTTGATGGTCAACTTCGTGGAGGCTAGCCTGCCTTCCACTCCCGAAGATAAGTGGTCGTATGAACAAGATCCCGATGACCGTCGCCGGGCATAAAGCCCTCGACGAAGAGCTGAAACATCTCAAATCCGTCGAACGTCCGGCGGTGATCGCCGCGATTTCCGAAGCGCGCGAACACGGCGACCTGTCGGAAAACGCCGAATATCACGCGGCGAAGGAACGCCAGGGCTATATCGAGGGCCGGGTCCAGGAACTCGAGGACAAGCTGGCGCGCGCCCAGGTGATCGATATCGCCAAGATGTCGGGCGACACGGTGAAGTTCGGTGCGACCGTTACGGTGCTCGACGAGGACACCGAAGAGGAAGCCACCTACCAGATCGTCGGCGACGACGAATCCGACGTGAAGTCCGGCAAGATCTCCATCTCCTCCCCCATCGCCCGCGCGATGATCAACAAGGAGGTGGGCGACGTCATCGAGGTCAACGCCCCGGGCGGTCTGAAGAGCTACGAGATCATGAATGTGAGCTGGAACGGCTAGGCCCCGGCGACATCGCAGACAATGCAAAGCGGCGCCCGATGGGCGCCGTTTTTGTTTGTGGCCTTTTCCTCCCCGCTTCGCGGGGAGGGGGACCGCGAAGCGGTGGAGGGGCCTACTTCCCCATGAAATGGGAAAGAAAGACGCCACCCCACAAACCGTCATCCTGACGAAAGTCAGGACCCAGATCATATGGCCCGCTTCTTCCAGGAAAGGCCCCGCCTCGCTCTGCGACCTGGGTTCCGGCTTTCGTCGGAATGACGCTTCGGAGCGTGCCGGGAGAAACGCGCAGCTGCAGCGGCGCCACGCCTTCACCGGGAACCGCCCCGCTGACCCTGGACCCCGGCACTGCGGCCTGCCTTCGCAGGCCTCCGGCCGGGAGAAATCGGGGGGTGGTGAAGGAGTGGGCCTTCCCGCTCACTCCCCCTTGAACCATATGCCGGAATTCCGCCTCAGGGGTTCAGCCGGGTCAAGGGCGCCGGGCGCCGCGTTGCGGTTTTACCCTTGACCCGGCTGAACCCCTGAGGCCCGCTGGCTGGCGTGCGTTTCAAGGTCCATTGCGAGCCCGGCTCGCACCTGGAACTTGCTCTACGCGCCACACCATCGAGCCGGACGCCGCGCCATGACCGATACCGTCGAAACCTATCTGGAAAGCCTGAGCCCCGAGGATCTGGCGCGGGTCAATCGCTTGCGGGGGATCGTGCGGACCGCCGGGCCGGATCTTGTTGAAGACATCAAATGGAATGCGCCGAATTTCAGCCGCGACGGGACGGATTGCGTCACCCTCGGTATCGAGCGCAAGGGCGGCGTGCGGATGGTCCTGCACCGCGGCGCCAGGGCCCGGACCAACGCCGGTCTTTCCTTCGACGATCCCGACGGCCTGGCCAAATGGCCTGCTGCGGACCGGGGTGTCGTCGTCCTGCGCTCGCTGGAAGAGATCGCCGAGCGGGAAGACGCGCTGGTCCGGCTGGTCACACGCTGGATCGACGCGATCGGCACGTTTCCCCACAGCCCTTGAGGAAGAAAGCCACCCCCTCAAACCGTCATCCTGACGAAAGTCAGGACCCAGATCATATGGCCCGCTTCTTCCAGGAAAGGCCCCGCCCCGCTCTGCGACCTGGGTTCCGGCTTTCGCCGGAATGACGGTTCGGTGCGCGTCACCTCACGCACACGGCGAGAGGTGACGCGCTTGTAGCAGCTCTTGTCAGAACCGCCGCGTCACGCTGGCGCGCACGGTGCGCGGAGCGCCGTAGAAGCAGTTCACGGCAGAATAGCAACGCGCAACATAGGTCTCGTCGAACAGGTTCGAACCGGAGACCGCCACACGCCAGTCGGCATAGTCATAGTGCACCGAGCCGTCGAACAGGGTGACGGACGGGTTGGTGTAGACTTCCGGCGTCCAGGCAGACGGCAGATTGCCGGCGCTTTCAGCCATGAAGCGCGCGCCCAGCGAGGCGCCAAGGCCGGCAAGCCGGCCTTCCTGGATCGTGTAGTCGACCAGGGCGGAGGCCTGGAAGCTGGGCACGACCGGCAGTTCGGCGCCCAGGTCGGGACCGTTGGAGCGGGTGACTTCGCTGTCGGTCCAGGTCAGGGCGGCATTGAGGCTCAGACGCTCGCGGAAACGGCCGACGAATTCGACCTCGAAGCCGGAGACTTCCACTTCACCGGTCTGCACCTGGAAGCTCTCGCCCGCAGCGTTCTGAGGATCCGGCGTCAGCACATTGTCCTGTACCAGGCGATAGACCGCCGCCGTCGCGAAGACACGCGTGTCCGGACCCAGATCCGGCTGGTATTTCACACCGGCTTCCACCTGTTCGCCGCGCGTCGGGTCGAAGGCCACGCCATTGCGGTCGGAACCGGCCGCCGGCTGGAAGCTGCTCGCCCAGGAGACGTAGGGCACGAGACCATTGTCGAACCGGTAGGCCAGGCCCGCCGTCCAGGACGTGTCGTCATCATCATGGTCGATACCGGCCAGGCGCTGTTCGGTCTTCACCCAGTCATGACGCACGGTCAGCGTGGCGATCCAGTTGTCCAGGCGCGCCTGGTCGACGAGGTAGAGACCGGTCTGCTGCTGCAGGGTGCTGTCGAAGGGCGCGGTCGGCAGGTCGGCGATGGTGTGGCCGTAGACCGGATTATAGATGTCGATGGTCGGGATGCCGGCGAAGGAGAAGGCCGAGGCGCCGATATAATCGTATTCGCGCCAGTCCAGACCGCCGGTCAGATCGTGCTCGATCGCGCCGGTGGTGAAGGTGCCCGCCAGCCGCGTATCCACCGACAGCGTGTCGACATTCTCGTCGAAGGAGAAGGAATAGCGGCTCACCGTGCGGTAATCGTCCGGCGTGCCGTTGAAGTCCGCATCGACGAAACCATTGCCGCCAATGCCGCGCTGGATGGATTCCAGATCCGTGTATTTCAGGTTCTGGGTGAGCGCGATGCCGCCCTCGAATTCGTGGGAGAACTCATAGCCGACGCCGTAATGCTCGCGCTCGAACCGGTTATAACTGGTCTCGCCCAGATTGGCGTCGACCGGGATCGGCCCGTTGGGATTGGGCGTCAGCGTGCCCTGGGACGGGAAAAAGCCCATGCCGTCGCCATAGATGCCGTCATCCTGATAATAGGCCAGCAGGGTCAGCGTGGTGCGCGGCGAAGCCTGCCAGGTCAGGGCCGGCGCGATATAGGTGCGGTCGGTATCGACACCGCGCGTCTGGCTGCCGCCTTCGCGGTAGAGGCCCGTCAGGCGCGCCGAGACCGTGTCCGACAGGGCGCCGGTGACGTCGCCATTGATCTGCCAGAGATCCTGATTGCCGACTTCCACACCGATCTCGCCGCCGAATTCCTCACGCGGACGGCGCGAGACGATATCGACCAGGCCGCCCGGCGGGGTGAGGCCGTAGAGTGCGGCCGACGGGCCGCGCAGGATGCGCACTTCTTCCGCGCCATAGAGATCAAGACCGGTATTGGCGATCGAGCCGATGGAGCCGCGCGTGCCGTCCAGGAACTGCACCGGCTCGAAGCCCCGCATGGTCAGCCAGTCGACGCGCATGTCCGGGCCGTAATTCTCGCCCGTCACACCGGCCACATAGCGCACGGTCTGGGAGAGATTATTCCAGTCGAGCAGGTCGATCTGGTCGCGCGAGATCAGCGAGACCGATTGCGGCGTCTCGATCAGCGGCATGCCGGTCTTGTTGGCGGCTTCCGAGCCGAGCGGCACATAGTCCGGCGCCGTGACGATGATGACGTCCTCATCAGCGGTCTGGGCGAAGGCGGGCGCTGCGGCAACGGCACCGATGGCGGTCGCGGCGAGGCAGAGGGAGCGGAAGGTCATGGGTGTGAGCTTTCTGTCTTCTTCTTGGGGGAGGTTGCTTGCTTCGGGGAGGTCATTGCCGCCGCCGGGTCCGGGCCCAGACGATGGCGATCAGGGGCACGGCCAGGCCGGCCCAGGAGAGGATGTCGCTGAAACCGTCACCGGCCAGCGCACTGACAAGACCGATCAGGCTAAACAGGCCGATCAGTGCAGGCATGACGAAGATCGCGCCGAGGCTGCGGCGGCGGGGTGTGGCGGCAGTGCGGCTCATGCTTCGGCCTCCGCCATCAGCGTGCGGACCGGCCGCTTGCGGCGGGCGAGCCACAGATAGACACCCGAGCCGAGCACCACGATCGTCACCAGATCGAGCAGCGCCCAGAGGATTTTCATCGGCAGGCCGCCATAATCGCCGAAATGCAGCGGCTGGGAGAGCAGCAGCGCCTGCATGTACCAGGGCATGGGGCGGATATCGGTCAGCTCGCCGGTCACCGCGTCCACCAGGCCGACCGTCAGCAGGCGCTTGGTCAGCGGCGTCGCGCCCTGCAGGAAGACGGCATAGTGATGATCGGTGGAGTAGAGCCCGCCCGGGAAGGCCACGAACTGCACCCGCATGCCGGGCGCCGCTGTCGTCACCGCATCGATCGCGTCCTGGATCGAGCCCAGCGCGGCTGGCGGTTCGGCCTCGCGATAGCCTGCCGTCATCTCGCCCAGTTGGGTCGCCTGCCAGGTCGCGGTAATCGGCTCGGAGAAGGCGTTGATGACACCGGTCAGGCCCACGACGCTCGCCCAGGCCAGAGTGACAATGCCGAGGAGATTGTGCCAGTCGAGCCATTTCACCCGGCGGCTTCTGGACACACGCAGCGTGCCGAAATCATGCTTGCGCATGAAGGGGGCGTAGAGCACCACGCCGGACACCATGGCGACGACAAAGAGCGCGCCCATCGCTCCCAGGAAGAACTTCCCCGGCAGACCCAGGAACATGTCGATATGCAGCTGGAGGATCACCGCCATGATCCCCTCTTCCACCGGCGGCGGCACGAAGTCCGCCGAGCGCCAGTCCAGCGACATCAGCGTCATCTGCCGTTCCGGCGCGTCATAGGCCGGGCCCGAGGTGACATTCACCACCGGCCGGTCCTCGTCGAAACTCATGAACAGGCCGACCTCGCCCGGCCGCGAGGCCAGCGCTTCGGCAAGCACCGTGTCGAGGCTTTCCAGCCCGTCATCGCCGGGCAGATCCGGCATGACGTATTCCTCACCGGTGAGGTGTTCGATCTCGTGATGGAAGATCAGCGGCAGCCCCGTGACGCACAGCATCAGGAGGAAGAGCGTGCACACCAGGCTCGACCATTTGTGCAGCCAGGACCAGATCTGGATGGTGGATTGGGACATACGCGCCTGGGCACCGCCGGAAAATGCAACTAATTCGCATTCCGCATACTGCACCCGGGTGCGCACAGCAAGCGAGCGCGCGCAGTGCCATCCTGTCGCAGGGCTTCAGGAGCCGTTGCCGATACCGGGAATATGGCGCGACGGATCACGGGCAACACCGTCCTGGCGCACTTCAATGTGCAGGTGAGGTCCGGTCGCATTGCCGCTCGTGCCGACATCTCCGATATGCTCGCCGCCATCGAGATGGTCGCCGGTTGCGACATGAACCGCCGAGAGATGGGCATAAAGCGTGATCCAGCCCTGACCGTGATCGATCACCACCGTACGCCCCCAGGCCGCCGATCCCTGATAGCCGAAGCCGGCGTGGATCACCTCGCCCGCACCGGCAGCCCGGACCGGGGTTCCGTACTGCGTGGAGATGTCGATGCCGGAATGATACCGCCCGGTGCTGCGCGCGGCGCCGAACCCGGAATAGACGATGCCGGACACGACGGGATAGCTGAACAGCACGCTGGCCGCGGCGGCGGGTGCCGCTTCCCCGGTTTGCGCGCCGGGCACGGCAATCCCCGTCGGGAATGTCGCCTCTGTCTCAGGCGGCCGCGGTGTCTGCGCGCAGGCCGCCAGCAGGCCCAGCGTGCCGAGTAAAACTGTGTGACATGAATGATGCGCCAATGGCATCCCTATGTCCTACCCATGCTGCCATGATGTAGCACATCCTACACCATGACAGCACGGCGTGCAGACCGGACGCTAGCGCAAGCCCGGAAGATACTCGGCCGGATCGATCCGCTGGCCGTTCCGGTGCAGCTCGACATGGACGTGAGGTCCGGTCGAGCGGCCGGTGGAGCCGACACGGCCGATCTGCTGGCCGGACGACACGCGGTCGCCGACCGAGACGTCAAACCCTTCCATGTGGGCATAGACACTCTGCCAGCCATTGCCGTGATCGATCGCGACCGTATTGCCCCAGGCCGCTTCACCGTTGAAGCCGGCGGCGGCGTGCACAACCACGCCCGGTCCCGGTGCCACGATCGGCGTACCGCGCTCGGCCGCGATGTCGACGCCATGATGGAATTGCTGGGCGCCCGCCGGACGGGCCGGCCGATCGCCATAACGGCTGCTGATCCGGCCATGCGCCACACGATGGGTCAGAGACGGGGCCGGGACCATGACAGGACGCGGCTCGGCGCGGGGTTCAGCCTGCGGCGCAGGCCGGACCTGGCGCACCGGGCTGGGCTCGGAAGCGGGTTCGGCACGCGGCGCCGGATGCGGTTCGGGCGACGGTTCGGCCGCCACCGGTGCGACCGGGGCCTCTCGACGATTGATCTTGGGCTCGCCGGTCGACTCGCGCTCTTCCTGCAGCGCAGTCAGCTCAGCCAGCTCGCGCTCCATCCCCAATTCCTGGAGATAGTAGTAGAGCAGGTGGTAATTGTCCTCGGCCGGATCGTCGGAATAGACCGCACGGGCATAGCCCAGACCATCCTCGAAACGGCCCGCATGCCCATAGGCCTGGGCCAGCATGCGCATGAAGCGCAGATCGGGCTCGTTCTCGCCGAGCGCAGCCTCAAGCGCTTCCGCGCCGGCCTCAGCATCGCCATTGGCGATCATCAGCTGGCCGATATTGATGCGCATATTACGGTTGCCATCTTCATCCATGGCACCCGTGTCGATCGCGCTCTGCCAATCGGCAATCGCCGCCTCGGCCTGCCCGAGCTCATAGTGAGCCCGGCCACGCATCTGCAGTGCGATCGCCTGGTCATGGGCCGAGCTGCCGGGCGCATCGACGATTGCAGAGAGCTGGTCGATGGAGGCCTGCCAGTCCTCGTCCTGCTGTGCCGCGAAGGCGGCCTGTATTGGCGCCTGCGCGTCCTGTTCGGGCGCGACATGCTCGGCCGGCCCGGTGACGACGCGCCGCTCGGTGATCAGCGCCTGGGCGCCGGCGACCGGCAGTCCGGCAACCAGGATTGTGGCAGCCAGCCAGGCCGCGCGGCCGCGCCGGCTGGCGGTTGAAGTCATGATGGCCTTGATCCGCATTTCACGATGTCTCCTGTCGTGAGGGCCGAAAGCAGACGCCGGCGGCGCCGCGATCCGCATGGTTTCGATCAGCGCGGCCGCATAGGCCTTGCGCCGTGCGCCCCCCAGCGCCTCCAGCGTGTCGCGATCACAGGCGATTTCCCGCGCCGCATTGAGTTCCCGCTCGATCCAGCGAAGCGGCAGGTTGAACCAGAAGAGCGTGATGAGCGCGGCTCCGACTAGGCGGTCACGCTCATCGCCGCGGCGCAGATGGCTCAGCTCGTGTGCCAGGGCAAAGCGCAGCGCTTCAACCCGCTGCAGCATCGCTGCCGGAACCAGGACGACACCCCGCCAGCCGGTCAGGATGGGCGACGCCGTATCGGGCCCGACCCGCATCTCCGGCGCACGCACGCCGATGTTCTCGGCGAGTGCTTCAAGCGGCCGCCGTTCCTCGCGGCTGGCCGGGCGGCTGGCCGCGATCATGCGACGCCGCGCCAGATGGCGCAGGCCCGCCAGTCCCAGGCTGACCACAAGGCCCGCCAGATAGAACACCAGAAGGGTTTGCGTCAGCGACGGCAGGACCGGCAGCAAGAAGCCGCCGGCCTCGACCGCCAGCGGCAACGGCTCTGTCACTTCGACAAATTGCGGTTCGAAGGCCAGGGCTTCTCCACCCGCCGAGACCCTCTGCGGCACGGCATAGATCATGGCGGCCAGCGGCACCGGCAGCAGGGCGACAAGCCGCGCCGCTCGCCACAGCGCGATATCGGCATCCGCCTCGCCGCGCCGCTGCAGCCGGGCGAGCGCCCAGGCCGCGCCGCCGGCAATGACCGACAGGCCGCCGCCGAGCAGAAGTGCGTCCACCAGTCCACCGGTCATGCCTCGTCCTCCCCGCGCTCCGCTTCATCGGCCTGTTCGAGCAGGCGGGTCAGCGCTGCGGCTTCCTCCTCGCTGAACAGGCGGCTTGACGCGAAGGCCGTACCGGGCAGCGGGCCGTCCATGTCCAGAACATTCGCCGCAAACTCGCGGATCATCCGGCTCATCATCGAGACTTTCTCGACCTTGGCCGTGAACACCGACAGGCCGTGCACATCCTTGCGGCGGATCAGCCCCTTCTCGGTCATCCGCGTCAGCAGTGTGCGCGTGGTGGAGTAGGACCAGCCGGTATCGGCCGAGATCGCGTCCTGCACCTCGCGGGCGCTCTGCGGCCCGGCATTCCAGAGATGTTTGAGAACGGCCAGTTCGGCCTGGGAGGGCGGTGATGCAGACATGCGGTTACTCCAGCCTTGTCGCGCTACATATGTCGCATGTTGTTACACGTGTAGCGAAACCCGTCAACCGGCCTTGACGCGATCCCGCCTGCACCGTCTAAGTCGAAACATGTCCGAACCGTCTTCCACACTTGCGCCATTGACCATCTGGGTCGTCTCGGATGGCCGACGCGGCATCGAGAACCAGGCGCTCGGCCTGGCCGAAGCCGTCGCACGCGAGCTGGACACGCCGGCGCGAATCGAGCGCGTGACGGTGCGCAAGGACGGTTTCGTCACCCTGCCCGCGAACTCGCATCCCGATCTGTGGATCGGTTGCGGGCGCGCCGCCATCACGCAGGCGCGACGCCTTCGCCGTGTCTTTCCCGATTGCTTCTACGTCTATGTGCAGGATCCGCGCGGCCGCTATTCGAGCTTCGACCTGATCGTAGCGCCCGCGCATGACCGGCTGCGCCGGGACAATGCGCTGTCGATGATCGGCTCGCCGAACCGCATCGCAGCGTCACAGCTCGACGAAGCCAGGGCCCGGTTCGCAAACGAGATCGATGCACTGCCCACGCCGCGGGCTGCCGTACTGATCGGCGGGGCCTCCAAGCGCTACCGCATGACACCGAAGATCGGCCGCTATCTGGAAGAGCGGATCACCGGCCTGCTGGACCGCGGCGTCGGCGTCATGGCGACCGTATCGCGCCGCACGCCCGACGCGATCCGCAAACGGCTCGCCGAGCGCTTCGGCAACGATCCGCGGATCTGGTTTTTCGATGGCGAGGGCGACAATCCCTATTTCGCCTTCCTGGCCTCTGCCGACTGGATCTTCGTCACCGAAGAATCGACCAACATGATCCTGGAAGCGGCAACGACAGGAAAGCCGGTCTACCTGCTGGCGATGGACGGCAAGCCTGGCAAGTTCTCGCGTCTGCACGCCGCGCTGGCGGCACAGGGCGTGTTGCGCCCCTTTCTCGGCACGCTTGAGACCTGGACCTATTCGCCCTTAGACGAGACGCGCCGCATGGCGCACGCCGTCATCGACCAGTGGCGGCCCGCACCGCAATGAGGTTCCCCTTCATGTCCACCCTTTCCAATGACCCGGTCGTGTGCCGGCACGGCCACGTCGCCCTGGCCAGCCAGCCCCGCGAAGCCGATCTCGACAGCTGGGCCGAAGACGGCGTGGCGCTGGTCGTCAATTCGCGCACACCGGAAGAAACCGCAGCCCTGCCCTTCAATCTCGCCGAAGCCGTCACCAGCCGGGGCCTGCAATATGCCGAACTGCCGATCGGCGGCCCCTGGGGCGCGTCGCCGGAACTGACCGCGCGCCTGGGCTCCCTGCTGGCAGCCCATCCGGATAGCGGGATCGTCCTGCATTGCCGCAGCGGCACCCGCTCGGCCCACCTCTATGCTGCCTGGCTGATCCAGACCGGCGAGGCACCGGAATCCGTATTCGAGACGATGGGCTGGCCGGGCAGCCGCGACATGGCGCTGGTGCACGCCCTGCTTCCGCTTTGACCTGCATGGCCGGTCTGCAGCAGGAGAGGCGTGCACGTCCGGCGGGACTCTCTATATAGGGGTCCGATCACATCCAAGAGACACAGCGGCACCGGCCTGCCCGCAAGACTGACCAGAGGTTTTTCCATGTCCGACACGCGTCACGAACGCCTGATCATCATCGGCTCCGGCGCCGCCGGTTATACGGCTGCCATCTATGCCGCCCGCGCCATGCTGAAACCGGTCCTGATCGCGGGCCTGCAGCCGGGCGGCCAGCTGACCATCACGACAGATGTCGAGAACTATCCGGGCTTTGCCGACGTCATCCAGGGCCCCTGGCTGATGGAACAGATGCGCGAGCAGGCCGAGAAGGTCGGCACCGAGATGATCTCCGACATCATCGTCGAGGCCGACCTGAAAACTCGCCCCTTCGTGCTCAAGGGCGATAGCGGCACGACCTATACCGCCGACAGCGTCATCATCGCAACCGGCGCCCAGGCCAAGTGGCTGGGCATCGAGAGCGAGCAGAAATTCCAGGGCTTCGGCGTCTCGGCCTGTGCCACGTGCGACGGTTTCTTCTACCGCGGCAAGGAAGTCGTGGTCGTCGGCGGCGGCAATACGGCCGTCGAGGAGGCGCTTTTCCTGACCAATTTCGCATCCAAGGTCACCCTGGTGCACCGCCGCGACAGCCTGCGCGCCGAAAAGGTGATGCAGGACCGGTTGTTCAAGCATGAGAAGATCGAGGTGGTCTGGAATTCGGTGGTCGAGGAAGTGCTCGGCGACGAAGATCCGCTGGGCGTCACGGCCGTCCGCGTGAAGAACGTCTATACCGGCGAGACGACCGACATTCCCGCTCACGGCTTCTTCGTGGCGATCGGCCACGCACCCGCCACCGAGCTGTTCCTCGATCAGCTGGAAACCAAGGATGGCGGCTATCTCGTGGTGGAACCCGGCACGCCGAAAACCTCCATTCCGGGCGTGTTTGCCGCCGGCGACGTGACCGACGACGTCTATCGCCAGGCCGTCACGGCGGCCGGTATGGGCTGCATGGCCGCGCTTGAGGCGGAACGCTACCTGGCTTCCCAGGAGTAGGCCCGCCCTGTCGGGGCTCTGGACTTTTGAGCCCCGATCGCGCCTGCTGCCCCCATGAACGCTCCGCTCGCCTCCACTCGCGAAAAGCTGATGCGGTCGGCGCTGGAACTCGTCGCCGAAGACGGTTTCTCTGCCGCGACAACGGCCGCCATCGCGAAGCGTGCAGGCGTGGCCGAGGGCACGCTCTATCGGCATTTCGACAGCAAGGACGCCCTCTTCGTCGCGGTCTATTCCGGCATCAAGGAAGCCGTCTACCGCAGCGTCATGGCGGAGACCGACGATTCAGGAAGTTTCCGGGAACGGTTCCGGCAATTGTGGCGCGGCGTCTGGAATGCCTACCGGGCCGATCCGGCCGCCTTCACCTATGGCCAGCGCTTTTCGGAATATCCGCTGTCGGACCGCGACAGCACGCCGATCCATGACGGTTTCGTGCGCCATATCCGCACGCTGATCGAGGACGGCCAAGCCCGCGGTGAGATCAAGGATATTCCCGGTACCGTGCTGACCGCCTTCTTCTTCCCGCCCATGGTGTCCATGCTCAAACAGGCCAATGCCGGGCGCGACTGGACGGCCTCCGAAATCGACATGGCCATCGAGACCGCCTGGGACTCCTGGCGCCTGAACCGCTAAATTAGCCGATGGGGCTTGCGCGATCTCGCTTGCCGCTCCATATGTGAGTGAGCGCTCACGTCAATTGTGCGCGTTCGCACTGCCACACGATCCACCAAACCTAATCTCGATCAGGGGAGACCATCATGCAGACACGCGAAATCGGACATTCCGGCATTTTCGTAAACCCGATCGGTCTGGGCTGTATGGGCCTGTCGGAATTCTACGGCCCCGCCGTCGACACGCGCGACGGCGTTGCCCTGCTGCACGCTGCCATTGACGCCGGCGTCAATCATTTCGACACCGCCCAGCTTTACGGCATGGGCGCCAATGAGCGCCTGCTGGGCGAGGCCTTCCATGACCGCCGCGACAAGGTGGTGATCGCCACCAAGTTCGGCCCGGTGCGCGACCGCAAGACCGGCGCCTTCCTCGATGTCGACGGGTCGGAGGCCAATATGCGCAGCGCCATCGAGGAGTCGCTGCAATTCCTCAGGACCGATCATGTCGATCTCTACTACCTCCACCGTATCGATCTCAATCGCCCGATCGAGGAAACGATCGGCGCGATGGCAAAGCTTGTCCAGGAAGGCAAGGTCCGGGCGCTAGGCCTGTCCGAAGCGTCCGCCGAGACGCTGCGCCGGGCCAATGCGGTCCATCCGATCAGCGCGCTGCAGTCGGAATATTCCATCTTCAGCCGCGACATCGAGGACGGGCCGCTGCCGGCCGTGCGGGAGATCGGCGCCTCGCTGGTCGCCTATTCGCCGCTCGGGCGCGGCCTGCTGACAGGCCGCTACACCCGTGATCACAAGCCCGCAGAGAATGACTTCCGCCAGGGTGCGCACCAACCCCGTTTTGCGGACGGTGCGTTCGAGGCCAATCTCGCCCTCGTCGAGGAGGTGAAGACGGTGGCGGGCGAAGTCGGCGCGCATCCCTCGCAGGTCGCACTGGCCTGGGTGCTCGCCCGCGGCGACGACATCCTGTCCATCCCGGGCACCACGAAGCTCGCCAATCTGGAAATCAATCTCGGCGCAGGTGCCGTGGAGCTGAGCGAGGCCCAGACCGAACGCCTCGACCGCCTGGCGGACGATGTGAAAGGCGGCCGCTACCCCGAAGCACGCATGGCGAACATCAACGCCTAGACGCGCCCCGCAGGCGGCGGAGCCGGCGCGGTGCCGGCTCCGCCGCAATTGTGCATTCGCGATTTGTGCCCATACAGATAGACTGCCCCCGGGAGATGCCGATTCCGGGGAGACGCAGGGCATGGACTGGGACAAGCTGAAAACCTTCCATGCCGCGGCACAGGCCGGGTCGCTGACCCGTGCCGCCGAAATGCTGGGTCTGTCGCAATCGGCCGTCAGCCGGCAGATCGCGGCACTGGAGGACGATCTCGGTGTCACCCTCTTCCACCGTCATGCCCGCGGTCTGATCCCGACCGAGCCGGGCAATCTGCTTTACGAGGCTGCCCGCGAGATCCACGGCAAGGTGGCCGTCGCCGAGGCACGCGTTCATGACGCGCGCGACGAGCCTTCCGGAGAACTCAAGGTAACGGCACCGACTGCACTGGGCGCGATCTGGCTCGCCTCACGCCTGTCCGAATTCCACGACCAGTATCCCAATATCCGTATCCGGCTGATGCTGGATGATCACGAGCTCGACCTGGCCGGGCTGGAGGCCGAAGTCGGCATCCGTCCCTGGGCCTCGACGCAGAACGATCTGGTCCAGCGCAAGCTGCTGGCCGTGCGCCAGCACCTCTATGCCAGCCACGAATATCTCGACCGTCATGGCCGGCCCCAGACCGCCGAGGATCTCGACGACCACTCCATCATCCACTACGGCCCGCCACAGCTCGCGCCGATCCCGGGTCTGGACTGGGCCGCCAAGGCGGGGCGCGAACCGGATGCGCCGCCGCGCCCGGCCGTCGTCGAGGTCAACACGATCTATGGTGTCATGAAGACCGTCGAGGCCGGGATGGGGATCGCCGCCCTGCCGGACTATGTCGCCCGCGAAAACCCGCGCCTAGAGCGCGTCCTGCCCGACCTGGTCGGCCCCGATTTCGAAGTCTATTTCGTTTATCCCAGCGAGCTGCGCGGCTCTCGGCGCATTGTCGCCTTCCGCGATTTCCTGATCGAACAGGCCCGCCGCTGGCAGAGCTGACCACACTGTGACCAAATCGGCTGGAATGCATGGCAAAAATGTGTTTTTGCCGCATTTTTGCATGGCCGACATGCCCGCATAGCTCTGGTCGCTATTTCGCAACTGCGGCATAAGTCTTGCCAACGCGGCGGCAACGCCGCGCTCTCAGATCCCCCATCTGAGTTCTGCATACCCGTCTCCTCCCCATACGGTATGCACTTCGCGCCGGGCCCCGTCTCCTCCCCTATCGGGTCCGGCGCCTACCCTTTTCGGGCGACCCCGCCCGCAGATATCTCTGCCGCCCCGGTCCTTCCAGGACCGGGGCGCTTTTTTTTCCCGAAACGAAAGACACCCCGGAAGCGGCGCTTCCGGGGTGTCTCTTTCGCCAGAATATCTGGCACGAGGGCTGAGCCGGGTAGAAAATCAGCCGATCGTGGAGCGCAGCATCCACGCCGCCTTCTCGTGCGCAGTCACGCGCGGTGCCAGCAGATCGGCAGTCGCCTCATCATTATTCTCGTCAGCCAGGGACAACGCCTTGCGGATCGTGGCAACGACGGCCTCATGGCCTTTCACCAGGTCCTTCAGCATGTCGTTGGCTTGGGTTTCCTCGCCGCCGGACTTGATCGAGGCGGCTTCGGCCATCTCGTTATAGGTGCGCGGCGCGACAAGGCCGAGCGCACGGATACGCTCGGCAATTTCGTCCGTCGCCGTCCACAGCTCGTTATACTGGGCTTCGAACAGGCCGTGCAGATCGTGAAAGCGCGGACCGGTGACGTTCCAGTGATAGGCGTGCGTCTTGAAGTAGAGCGCGTAAGTGTCGGCCAGAACGGCGGTCACGGCCTTGGCCATGGTTTCGCGTTGCGTTTCGGACAGACCCATATTGATGCTCATTGTGTTCTCCATTTTTGGTTCGCGTGCGGCTGAGGCCGCGGCATCACTCTTTTATATGAGCCCCGGAGCCTCATAATTCAAATGAGGATTAATTGGGACAGCCATAAACTCCGCCTATATCTACTTCAGCGAAGCGCAGAAGCGCTGGATCCGAAGACCGGCCTCCCTCAGCGACGCATCGTCCGTCGCATAGGAAATCCGGAAGCCCGGTTCCAGACCAAAGGCCACGCCAGGAACGACCGCCACAGCCTCTGCCTCAAGCAAAGCCGAGCAGAAATCGGTATCGTTCTCGATGAAAGTTCCGTCCGGCGCGGTCTTGCCGATCGTGCCGGAACAGTCAGCGAATACATAGAAGGCGCCTTCCGGTGTCGGCGCAACGAGGCCCTCTGACGCATTTATTGCCTCCAACACCAGATCCCGGCGGCGCAGGAAGGCGGCATTGCGCGCTTCCAGGAAGCCGTGATCCCCGTTCAGCGCCGCAACCGATGCCCACTGGCTGATCGAGCACGGGTTGGAGGTGGTCTGTGAAGCGACCTTGCCCATTTCCTTGATGAGCGCCTGCGGTCCGCCGGCATAACCGATCCGCCAGCCGGTCATGGAATAGGCCTTGGACACACCATTCATCGTCAGGGTGCGGTCATAGAGTTTCGGCTCGACCTGGGCGATGGTGGCGAATTCATAGCCCTGGTAGACAATGTGTTCATACATGTCGTCGGTCATGATCCAGACATGACTGTGCTTGAGCAGCACATCGGCCAGCGCCTTCAGCTCGTCCGCGGTATAGCCGACACCCGTCGGGTTGGAGGGCGAGTTGAGGATCAGCCAGCGCGTCTTCGACGTGATCGCGGCCTCGAGCTGTTCCGGCGTGATCTTGAAACGGCTCTCGATGCCGGCGCGGATCGGCACCGGCGTACCGCCGACCAGGTTCACCATTTCTGGATAGCTTACCCAGTAAGGCGCCGGAATGATCACTTCGTCCCCCGGATTCACCGAGGCGAGCAGCGCGTTGTAGATCACTGGCTTGCCGCCCGTCGATACATGCACCTGGGCCGCCGTGTACTCCAGACCGTTGTCACGGCGGAATTTCTTGATGATGGCGTCCTTCAGTTCGGGAATGCCGTCGACCGCCGTGTATTTGGTCTCGCCGCGCCGGATCGCGTCGATCGCCGCTTCCTTGATGTGATCCGGCGTATCGAAGTCCGGCTCGCCGGCGCCCAGCGAAATGACGTCAATGCCTTTCGCCTTCAGGTCGCGGGCCTTCTGGGTCACGGCGAGCGTGGCGGAGGGTTGCACGCGCTGCAGCGCAGCGGAGGGCGTAAAGGTCATGACAGTGTCCCGGATCTTGTATGCGAAGACACGACCCTAGTCGGGCTTGCCGGGCCCGCCAATAGCCCAGCCATGCAGTATCGCCAAAACCGCACCGCGTTTTTGCATGACTGCCGGATGCAATATCCGGCCCGTCTAGTTCGGGAATTCCACATTGCGTTCGAACTGGTCGATCAACTCGACAACACGCTCGAACTCCAGCCCGGCTCTGGCCTTGAGAATATAGCCCGCAACATTGAGATCATAGGCCGCCGTTCTGTCGCTCTCGGCGTTCGAGGTCGTCAGCACGAACACCACCGCCCGCTTGAGCTCCGGGTCGCGGCGGATATGCCGCAGCAACTCGATTCCGTTCATCCTCGGCATATTCAGATCCAGGAGGATCAGGTAGGGCATCCTTATCGGCTCGCCGCCTTCCCCCTTCAGGATCGCCAGAGCTTCCTCGCCATCCCGGGCAGTGCGCACAGGGTTTTCCAGCCCGCGCTCCTCAAGGGACCGCAGGATCGTCTCCCGGTCAATTTCATCGTCATCGACGACAAACAGGGTCACGGGGACTCTGGGCATAGGAAGATGGGGTCTTATCGCCATATCTATTCCTCGATCGGTGGAATGCGCGGCCATTCCACCACAAAACGAGTTCCGCGTCCGGTTGCAGGATCAGAAATCACACGGATTTCTGCCCCGGCCCGGTTTGCTGCCTTGCCGACAATCGCCAACCCCATTCCGCTTGCCTCGAGTTCGTCCCGGGGCCGCAAGGTCTGGAAGATCTCGAATATTCGCGCGTGATGCCGTTCGGGGATTCCGGGACCGTCATCTGCGACTTCGATCTCGTAAACGATCTGGGTGCGCCTTACCGTAATCGTGATCACACCATGATCGCGATCATGGTGCTTGGCAGCGTTGGTGACCAGATTCAGAAAAACGGTGTCGAACAGAGCACGGTCTGCCAAGAGGTCATCTTCACCGGCATCGATGCGGACGTCCATGCCCGACGGCAGGGCGGCCAGTCCGACGACATCCTCGATCGCGGCCCGCACGCCGAACCGGGCGAGCGTACGTCTCGATCGGCCGATCCGCGAGTAGGCAAGAAGGGCATCAAGCAGATCCTGAAGCCGTTCCGCCCGGCTGTCGAGCTGATCGATATAGCGCACCACCCGCGTGCTCGCGCTGTCACCGATATCGCTTCGCAGCCAACTGGCAAGCTGCCGGATCCCGCGCAGGGGCGATTTCAGATCATGGGAGGCTACGTGGGCGAACTTGTCGAGTTCGTTGTTGGCCTCCCGAAGCTCTGCATTGGCCCGGCGCAGGCTGCGCGCATCGCGAGACTCGTGCACGAAATGCACCGCCACACCGATGAGAGCTGTCAGAAGCAGGCCCGCCAGCAGTACGATCTCGGGCAGCGCGGAACGGATTGCCAGCTCCGGCGCCACGTCCTGCAGGACACTGAGGCGCTGCCTTTCATAGTGATCGAGCGCGAGCCAAAGGCCGGCCATTACCGTCAAGGACGCAGCGACAGCCGGCGCAATCAGGGAAAACGAGCGAAGCCTGTCACGCTGCGTCTCCACGTCCCAGGCAACCATCACAGCCCCGCCCCCGAACACCAGGAAGCCCAGCGAGGTATGGATTGCCATCCTGGTGTATTGGCTCCAGCCGAACAGGGCCTCGATCCCCGCCACATATCCGGTCAGTGACAGAACCGCCAGACCGACAATTGCAGGACTGATAACCAGCAACAGGCTTCGGGAAAGCTCCGCCTGCCAGATCGGCGCCGCACAGGCCAGGAACGCCGCTCCGAGCAAGAAGGCGAAAGCTGTATTGGGCGCCATACGGCCGGGATGGCTCGTCTCGACCGTTGTGAAATGCTCCACGAAGAGTTCGTCGATACCCAGAGGCCAACCCGTCAGGTATTGCAGCGCCGTCAGTCCCGAGATCAGAGCAAGCGCGCCGGCGCAACCGCGTACAATCCAGACCTGCCTCCATGCCAGAGCTGCCAGCCCCATTCCGCCGAGCAGGAAGCACAGCGCCGTGTTGAACTGCATCGGAGTGAAGTCGGGATTGATCTGGACGATGGCTTCGGACCGGATCCACCAACCGACCATGACAACTGTACCTAGCGCGATCAGCGCGAGACTGATTCCCCCCAGAGCCATACGCATGTAGTCGCGCCTCGCCTCCTGAGGGGGCACCGGACCGGAATGCGGTGAGTTTTGCGTCAGCTCCATCAAGCTCAAACTTACTTCGCGCAAAAGTGTTGCAGGAACGCGGATAAACTACTGGTTTGCAAAGCAATAAACAAACGAAACGTGCGCATTGACCGCACATGGTGCCCACCAATCGCCCCACTTCTCCGCGCAATCGCCGCATTCCCGCCCTGCCGCATCCGTGTTCACAGCCCAGCCTTTTCTCGGACAGGGAGGCCGGCCGCCCCCTGCCGCACCCTCGCAGAGGCGGGGCGGCCGGCGCGTTCGGGGAGTATCCAGATGACATCGACACGCCGCAGCCGCGGGTCCGGTTCGCAGGGCGGATTCGCCCTCGTTCTGGCCATCGCCGTCTTCATTGTTTCGCTCTTCCTGTGGACGGAGGCCCGGGCCGACACGCCGGCTCCGCCGGACGCCGGCCTGGTCCGCCTTTCGGAGATGGAGGAGAGCGCGCTGCTGATCCGCACCGTCGATGCCGGCCTGTACATCCCCGCCCCGCTGGTTGCGACCGACATCGCCCTCGACATCGCCGGCCCGGTCGTGCGCGCCACGGTGACCCAGCGTTTCGAGAACCCGTCGGATGCCTGGGTCGAAGGAATTTACGTCTTCCCCCTGCCCGCCGATGCCGGCGTCGACCGGCTGCGCATGCAGGTCGGTGACCGTTTCATTGAAGGCGAGATCCATGAACGGCGCCAGGCGCGGCGGATTTATGAGGACGCCCGGGCGAACGGCCAGCGTGCCAGCCTGCTTGAGCAGGAACGCCCCAACATGTTCACCACATCCGTCGCCAATATCGGCCCTGGCGAGACCATCATCGTGCAGATTGAATACCAGGACGTGGCCCGCCTCGCCGATGGCACATTCGCGCTGCGCGTGCCGCTGGCGATCACGCCGCGCTATATCCCGGCCGATGCGCCACAATTCGTCGCCGAAGGTGCGAACGCCCCGTCCGCACTGCCAGACGCCCACCGCATCACGCCGCCCTTGATGCACCCCGATGGCGAACCGGAAAACGCCCTGCGCCTGCCCGTCTCCATCACCGCCCGCCTGCAGCCGGGTTTCGAGCCGGGAGAGATTGCCAGCCTCTATCACGCCACCCTGGTCGAGCGCCTGGGCGAGGGCGATGCGCGGATCTCGCTCGCCGACGGTCCGGTGCCCGCCAATCGCGATTTCGTGCTGACCTGGCGCCCGGCCGAGGAAGACCGCCCCAGCGCCGCCCTCTTCACGCAGACGCTGAATGGCGAAACCTATCTTCTCGCCCAGGTCCTGCCACCGGCATCGCTCGGCAGCGATGCGCCTCGCCAGGCGCGCGAGACGGTGTTCGTGATCGATAATTCAGGATCGATGGCCGGCACTTCCATGCGGCAGGCCAAGCAGGCCCTGCTGAGCGCACTCGACCGGATGCAGCCCGGCGACCGGTTCAACGTCATCCGTTTCGACAATACGATGGAGCAGGTCTTTCCCGCGCCGGTCGACGCAAGCCGGGACAATCTCGACCGGGCGCGGCGCTTTGTTCGCGGCCTCGACGCCAATGGCGGCACCGAGATGCTGCCCGCCATGAAGGCCGCCCTGGCCGATGCCACGCCGCAGGACGCCGCCCGCGTGCGCCAGGTGGTCTTCCTGACGGACGGCGCCATAGGCAATGAGGACGCGCTGTTTGCCGCCATCCATGACGGGCTGGGCCGGTCGCGCCTCTTCCCGGTCGGTATCGGTTCGGCACCCAACACCTATTTCATGAGCCGCGCGGCGCGCGCCGGCCGCGGCACTTTCACCCATATCGGCGATGTCTCCGAAGTCGCCGGTGCGATGGACGCGCTCTTTACGGCACTGGAACGTCCTGTGATGACCGACCTGGACGCGCTCTTCCCCGAAGGCGCGCTGAGCGAGATCTGGCCTGCGCCGCTGCCGGACCTCTACTATGGCGAACCGGTGCTGATGACGGCCCGCCTCGACAATCCGGCCGGCAGCATGCGGCTGGAAGGCCGGATGGGCGAGCCCCTGTGGCAGGAGGATCTGTCCCTGTCCACCGCCCGGCCTGCCAATGGCATCGCCACGCTGTGGGCCCGCAACCGGATCCGTACGCTCGAGGAGCTGCGCTACCAGGGCGCCAGTGCCGAGAGGATCGACGCCGAAGTCCTCCAGACCGCGCTCGACTTTCATCTCGTCTCCCGCCTGACCAGCCTCGTGGCCGTCGATGTGACGCCCGCACGGCCGGCGGACGAGGCTCTGGCCGCACGCGAGGTGCCACTGATGGTGCCACACGGCTGGGACTTCGAGGCCGTGATGAACCGCAATCCGGGACCGCAACATCGCGCTGCACTCGATCCCGCCCTCATCGACCGCCTCGCCCCCGGCACGCCGCCGGCAGCCGGCGATGCGCGGGCACGCGAGGGTCTGGCTCTGCCGGCGACCGCCACACCGCGAGAATGGCTGATCCTGCTGGGCCTCCTGCTGGCCCTGACTGGCCTGGCCTGGCGGATCGTACAGCGGAGGCAGTCCGCATGCTGAACCCGGCCCTGTTCGCCAAGACCGCCTCGCTGGCCCTGATTGCCGCCGGCACCGCCCTTGTCGGGCAGGGTGTCTGGATCAGCGCCAAGGCTGAAATTGCACAAGTCCTGCTCGCAAGAGCCTGGGCCCGTGCGATCGACGGAGAGACCGCGCCCACACCATGGCCCTGGGCCGATACCTGGCCCGTGGCGCGGCTCTCCGTTCCGGATCTGGGCGAACACGCCATCGTGCTGGCCGAGGCCGGAGGCGAAGCCCTGGCCTTCGGCCCTTCCTTGCTGACAGCGTCCGCCACGCCCGGCGAACCCGGCATCTCGGTGATCGCAGCCCACCGCGACACGCATTTCCGGTTCCTGCAGCATCTCGAACCGGGCCAGACCGTGATTATCGAACGGACGGACGCACCGCCTCTCGCCTTCCGGGTCACCGGCAGCGAGATCGTCGAGGCGGCCCGCTCCGGCATCGAGACCGGCAGTGACGGCCCGGCCCGGTTGGCGCTGGTGACCTGCTGGCCCTTCGGCGCCGTCACCCCCGGCCCGCTGCGCTATGTGGTGTGGGCCGAACCGGTCCGGACCACCTGACGCATTCGTAACCCTCGGCCGCACTGGTCAGGCCCGCCGCGCTCCGTTATGCATGACGCACGGCGGGGGCCGAAGGGAGGCTGGATTGGGCGTAGCGTTGTTCGCGCCCCCGACCGAGGTCTTGCGCCGCCGCTTGCTCGCCGGTGCGCTGTCGATCGCCGCAAACGGGGCTTTGCTGCTTCTTCTCATCCTGTTGCCACACCGGTTCGCCTCAACGGAGCAGCCGGAAGCAATCGATGTGGTCTTCGTGACCCTGCCGTCTCCGGAACCTGCGGAGGCCGTCGAGCCGGATCCGGAACCGGCCGCCGCAGAGCCAGCGTCCGGGACAGTGGAGACCATCCCGTCGGAGCAGGTGCAACCGACGGAGCGCGCAGAGACGTCTGACCCTGCTGCAGAGCCCGAGCAACGGGTCGAAGAAGGCGAGGCTCCCGCCGGCGGTGGCGGCGCGCCGCAACGGCCAACCGAGTTCATAGGCGACGCCGTGCCTCTGCCCAATGGCATCAATGGCGGCGGCGCCAGAGGAGTCCTGCGGGATGTCTTCTGCCTCTCGAGCTCAGACGCCAATCGCGACGCACTTGGCTGCCCGCCCAGCGACGGGTCCGAGGGCCTGCCCATGCTGCAGTTCGCCAGTCCCGAGAATATCGCCAAGGCAGAAGCCGCTTTCGCCAATCTGACGGACATGCAGATCCGTGCCCTCTATGCCGGCCGCGGCCTGCCGGTGCGCGACCTCCACGGTCAGTCGACCCTGGCCGACCCGACGGGCCGCATGACCTCCTCGGCCGACCAGATGCGCGACAGCCTGCCGCCACTGGTGCCGGACCCGGCATTCGGCGA
This sequence comes from Pseudomonadota bacterium, assembly GCA_036231565.1. GTDB lineage: Bacteria > Pseudomonadota > Alphaproteobacteria > Caulobacterales > Maricaulaceae > Maricaulis. Next base: position 35,520 of record JAZAHA010000062.1, on the reverse strand, counting down.
TTGACGCCAACGCTCCGGCAACGTCCATTGCGGCCATGAATTTCCTGTCCGACACCACCGCCCCCGCCCATCCTGCCCTGATCGAGGCGATCGGCGCCGCCAATGCCGGCTTTGCCGCCTCCTATGGTGCCGACGAGATCTCGGCCCGGGTCGAGGCCCGCCTGAAGACGATTTTCGAGACCGACCTGAAACTCCTCTTCGCGGTCTCCGGCACGGCGTCCAATGCGCTCGCCCTGTCAGCCCTGTGCCCGGCACATGGCGCGATCCTGTGTCATGACGAGGCCCATATTCATCGTGACGAGCGGGGCGCGCCGGAATTCTTCACCGGTGGCGCCAAGCTGATCCCGCTCGCCGGCGCCCATGCGAAGATATCGCTCGAGGCGCTCGACCGGGCATTGGGCGAGATTCCGGAAGGCTTCGTCCATTCCAGCCCGGCCCGCGTGCTGTCACTCTCCAATCTCACCGAAAGCGGTACGGCCTACACGCCAGCCGAAGTCGCCGAACGGGCGGACCGTATCCACGCGCGCCCGGCCTTCGTGCACATGGACGGGGCCCGTTTCTCCAACGCGCTGGTGACGCTGGGCTGCACACCGGCCGAGCTGACCTGGAGAGCGGGGGTGGACGCGCTGTGCTTCGGGGCGACCAAGAATGGCGCGCTCGGCGCCGAGGCCATCATCCTCTTCCCCTCCGTCATGGACCGGTTCGAAGAGCTTCAGGCCCGCCAGAAGCGGGCAGGCCACATGGCTCCGAAGATGCGCTTCCTTGCGGCCCAGTTCGAAGCCTGGCTGAAGGACGATCTCTGGCTCGACCTGGCCGGCACGGCCAATGCCCATGCCCGGGCCCTGGCCGGCGGGCTGGATGCGCTCGATGGTGTCGAGGTGATGCATCCGGTGCAGGGCAATGAGGTATTTATCCGCTTGCCTGAAGCCCTGGGTGACCGTCTGGTGGCAGCCGGTGCACGTTTCTACCAATGGCCCGACGGGTCATGCCGCTTCGTGACCTCCTGGTGCACCCAGGCCAGCGAGATTTCAGCCCTGCTCGATGCCGCCCGCGCCTAGTTCAGAAGCATTTCCTGTAGACCCGGCGTCCACTTCACCGGATCACGCTCCGGCGTTTTCGCCCCTTGAACGGGCGGAACAAAAGATGTACACCCTTTGCGTGCAACGAGGGAGATCGCCATGTCTGCGAATGTCGGTATCGTCTTCGATCTGGACCAACTCGGCTTCGATCCCTATGGCCGGGTGATGATTTCGGACCGGGCCGCGGGTGCACGCATGGCGGGAGTTCTCGAACAGGCCGACGCCATGGCCTGCCATTCAGGATGCGGCGCTCCCCTGAGCTGCGACACCGCCCTGATCGCGCGTGAGGAACTCGTGCGGATCGGACCGGACTATCTGGTCAACAATCCCGACTTCGGCACCATCATCCGCAAACGCAAGGCCGTCGGTGCCCACGACGTGGTCATCGTCTTTTCAGTCTACAGGAAGGTGGATCTGGATGCGGCGGCATGAAGCTCGCGCCTCAGCTCGCTTCGGACTTTTCCTCATCCGTCGACCGGCGCCACGGGCCGGTATAGCGCGGGTCCTGGCGACGGCGCCGGTCCGGCCCGAAATAGGTCGAGGCCTTGATGAAGCGGCGGGGCCGTTCGATCAGCGCGGTGATGCGATGGAAGAGATCGACCGGACGGACCGGTTTGGCCAGGTATTCATTGACGCCCGCATTGATCGCCTCGATCACTTTCGAACGGTCCGTGTGGCCCGTCACCATGATGATCGGCAGATATTTGTTGGCGCTGTCCGACGCGGTGCGGACGAGACGGGTTAATTCCAGCCCGTTCAGATCGCCCAGCATGTAGTCGACCAGGGCAAAATCCGGATTGACGTCGCGCATGGTCTCAAACGCGTCTGCCGCATCGCGCACTTCCACGATCGTGCGCACGCCGAACCCTTGCAGGATCGTGCGCAGGATGGTCGACATGTGCGCATTGTCCTCGACGATCAGGACGCGGATACGGTCGAAGCTGCCGGACATGAGATCTCTTGGAGGCCGCGGTGAATCAGGTGTGCACCCGGATAGTGCCAATTCGTCCTTAACCAAGTCTTGACCCGGCTGGCCAGCCGGGCCGCCTGTGCCGAAGTGCCGCATCCCCGCTTCACTGCTCCGCGTACAGCCGGATCCATGCTAGTCTTTCCGGATACCGCCAAGGCTGTCGCAACTGACCGAAAGGGCGTCGTCATGAATATTGCGGAGGAAATGGTCCGGAAACTGGTTCTGCAGGCCCGGGCTTATGACAGCAAGGAAACGATCGAGGACTATGAACGCGATCCGGACAGTGGCGAGACGGATGCCGTCGAAACGCTGCAGACCGGCGACAACGACCCGATCCGCTCCGAGCTGGAGGACTGGATTGACTCGCTGGACGAGGAGGCCCAGGCCGAACTCGTCGCGCTCTACTGGATCGGCCGCGGCGATTATGACGGACCGGATTTCCCCGACGCCGTGCGGGAGGCCCGCGCCCGGCGCACCGGCTCGACCGCGGAATATCTCCTCGGCGCGCCGCTGCTGGGCGACCAGCTGGAGATCGGCCTGGACGCCGTGATCGAGGCCGACGTCTACGACGACGCCTGACACGCGCCCCGACAGGAACGTCTCCGCCCGGCGCTGGAACCGTCACACGACCGCACTAGTTGTTCCGGCATTGCGAGATGTCCGGAGATCCCATGCGCCCTGCCCTGATCCTGCCCCTCATGCTGCCCGTGCTGGCCCTGGCCGCCTGTTCACCGCCGCGCGACCGCCTGGCCGGCGACACGCCGCCGCAGACCGTCGAGGCGGTCGATCTTGAGCGTTATGCCGGTCTGTGGTTCGAGATCGTCCGCGCCGACCATAGTTTCGAGCGCGACTGTCAGGGCGTGACCGCCTTCTACACGCCGCAGGCGGATGGCACGGTCAGCGTCATCAACCGCTGCTGGAAAGACACGCTGGACGGCGAGCTGGACATCGCCGAGGGCCGCGCCCGCTATCCCGACCCCGCCGACACGGCCAAACTGGAGGTGAGCTTTTTCGGCCCCTTCTTCGGGGACTATTGGGTGATCGACCTGGCCGACGACTACAGCTGGGCGGTGATTTCCGAGCCGCAGGGCCGCTATCTGTGGATCCTCACCCGCGAGCCCCAGCCCGGCGACGCCTTCATCGAAGCCCGCCTCGCCGATCTGCGCGAGCGGGGTTTCGATACCGAGGGCCTGATCCGGCCGCAGCAATGGGAAAATATCGAGGCGATGCCGCGCGACGGCCTGCCGGCCGCAGCCGGCGATCAGCCTTCCAGCACCCAGTAGGTGTCGGCATCGGGGCGATCCGGCGCCTCCGGATCGTCGCCGGGGCGCGGCTCGTGGCGCGCTGCCAGCACGTCCAGGATGCGCTCGCCCAGCCGGTCCGGCTTGACCGGTTTGACCAGGTAGGAATTCGCCCCCGACTGAACGGCCGCCTGCATGACGGCGGTTTCGGTGTGACCGGTGAGGACGATGATGGAGACATCGTGATTGCGGGCCGCCGCATCGCGCCGCAAGCGGCGCACCAGGGTCAGCCCGTTCTCGTGCTCCAGCTCGTAGTCGAGCAGCACGGCGTCAAAGCCGAGCGTGTCGAGATAGATGAAGGCATCGGCGATATTGCCGACCGCATAGACATCGCTGCAGCCGAGACGCTCCAGCAATCGGGCAATGAGGCTGCGGATCGAGGGGATGTCCTCGACGACCAGGATTCTCAGTCCATCCAGCATGGAACCGCCGTACATGACCGGCCCGCTCCACGGCGCCGGTGAGTGAGCGTGAGGGGGATCAGGCCTGTTTGCGGGCCAGCGTGTCGCCGGCTTCCGCCTGACCGGTCAGCTGCAGGATGCGCTCGCCGAGCATGCGTGCCGTGACCGGCTTGGGCAGGACAGCGTCCGCACCGGCTTCACGCGCCTGTTCGGCCAGGTATTCCATACCCGTCGGCGCCAGCAGGATGAGCGGCAGTTCCGGCATCGGGCTGATCGCGGTATCGCGGAAGGCGGCGACCAGATCCACCCCGCTCGCCCGGCCCAGATCGTGATCGATCAGCGCCAGGTCGGGGCGGCAGACGCGGGCCATGATGAAGGCCTCCTCGCGATCGGTCGCTTCGTAGATCCGGGTGACACCGAGGCCGCAGAGCAGGGTTCGCAGTACGGTTCGCACCGAAGGGCTGTCATCGACCAGAAGAATATTGACGGCACTGTCTGCAAGCTCGGACATCGGGGCCTCCCTTGTTGAGGCTCCACTATGCGGGCTGCATGCTTAACGCCCGATGACCGGCGGCTCATTCCGTATGACCCCTCATGACATAACGCTGGCAGGGACCTCACCCCGCCTGCACCCGCAGCACTGGCCGAGCGGCGCCGGAGTGCGCATATTCGGCGCATGACCAAGCTCACCGTCGACGACACCCTCACTGCGCCCGAAGACTTCGTGCTGGACCAGCTGCCCTCCGCGCCGGCCGCCTGGACACCGCACCGGCCCGACCGCCCGGAGAAGTCCGAGGGCGGCGAGCGCTTCCGCTGTGTCTCCGAATTCCAGCCCATGGGCGACCAGCCGACGGCGATCGCTGAGCTCGTGGAAGGCCTCAACAGCGGCGAGCGCGACCAGGTTCTCCTGGGCGCGACGGGCACCGGCAAGACCTTCACCATGGCCAAGATCATCGAGGCGGTGCAGCGCCCGGCCCTCATCCTGGCCCCCAACAAGACGCTGGCAGCCCAGCTCTACGGCGAGTTCAAGAGCTTCTTCCCGCACAATGCCGTCGAGTATTTCGTGTCGTATTACGACTACTACATGCCCGAGGCCTATGTGCCGCGCACCGACACCTATATCGAGAAGGAAAGCTCCATCAACGAGGCGATCGACCGGATGCGCCACGCCGCGACCCGCTCGATCCTGGAGCGCGACGACGTGATCATCGTCGCCTCGGTGTCCTGCATCTACGGTATCGGCTCGGTGGAGACCTATACCGCCATGACCTTCGAGCTGAAGCCCGGCGACGAGGTCGATCCGCGCGAGATCATGCGCCGGCTGGTCGATCTGCAATACACGCGCAATGACGCCGCCTTCATCCGCGGCACATTCCGCGTCCGCGGCGACAATCTGGAGGTCTTCCCGGCCCACTATGACGACCGCGCCTGGCGCATCTCCTTCTTCGGCGACGAGGTGGAGGCGATCACCGAATTCGACCCGCTCACCGGCAAGGCGATGGCCGAGCTGAAGAGCGTCAAATTCTACGCCAATTCCCACTACGTCACGCCGCGGCCGACGCTCAACCAGGCCATCGTCCAGATCAAGCGCGAGCTGAAGGAACGCCTCGCCTGGATGGAAGCCGAAGGCATGCTGCTCGAGGCCCAGCGCCTGCAGCAGCGCACCGAGTTCGACCTGGAAATGCTCGAGGCGACCGGTTCCTGCGCCGGTATCGAGAATTATTCCCGCTACCTGACCGGCCGCAAGCCGGGCGAGCCGCCCCCCACCCTGTTCGAATACATCCCGGAAGACGCCCTCGTCTTCGCCGATGAGAGCCATGTCTCCATCCCGCAGCTCGGCGCGATGTACAAGGGCGACTATAACCGCAAGAAAACCCTGGCAGATCACGGCTTCCGCCTGCCCTCCTGCCTCGACAACCGCCCGCTCAAATTCGAGGAATGGGACGCCATGCGGCCGCAGACCGTCTCGGTCTCCGCCACGCCCGGCGGCTGGGAGCTGAACCAGACCGGCGGCGTCTTCACCGAACAGGTCATCCGCCCGACCGGCCTGATCGACCCGCCGGTCGAGGTGCGCCCGGTGGCGAAGGACGGGGCCTCCCAGGTCGATGATGTGATCGACGAGGCCCGCGCCACCGCCGAGCGCGGCATGCGCACCCTCGTCACCACGCTCACCAAGCGCATGGCCGAGGACCTCACCGAATACATGCACGAGCAGGGCCTCAAGGTCCGCTACATGCACTCCGATGTCGACACGGTGGAGCGGATCGAGCTGATCCGCGATCTGCGCCTGGGCGTCTATGACGTCCTCGTAGGCATCAACCTGCTCCGCGAGGGCCTGGACATCCCCGAATGCGGCCTCGTCGCCATTCTCGACGCCGACAAGGAGGGCTTCCTGAGATCCGAGACCAGCCTCGTCCAGACCATCGGCCGCGCGGCCCGCAATGCCGACTCGAAAGTCATCCTCTACGCCGACACCATCACCGGCTCGATGCAGCGCGCCATGGACGAAACCGAACGCCGCCGCACCAAGCAGATCGCCTACAACGAAGAACACGGCATCACCCCCCGCACCATCACCCGCGGCATCAGCGACATCCTAGAAGAAGTGATGGAGAGCCAAGCGAAGGGACGTGGAGTCGCGAGCAAGGGGAGAGGCAAGAAGGCGAGCGGCAAGCCGTCCGGCGTCTCGGACCGCGGTCAGGCGGCGCTGGCCGGGGAGAATATCACGGCGGTGATCGCGGACCTGGAGAAGCGGATGCGGGAGGCTGCCGCGGATCTGGAGTTCGAGACGGCGGCGAAGTTGAGGGATGAGATTATGGGGTTGAAGGGGGAGTAGGAGAGTTTTTTGATCTCGACAAACTGTGTACAAGTAATTATGTTCTTGTTTTGTTCTATTGATGCGGCGAGATACTGTATTTAGTGTTCCGCCCAAGAGCGGAGCACAATATGTCGGGACAAATCACCTTCGGATTCGCCGGAAAATCCTCAAACATGCTCACATCGGTGGAGCTATGCGCGGGTGCAGGCGGCCAAGCCATCGGGCTGGAAGGCGCCGGCTTCGACCACGAATGCGTGGCTGAAATCGACGCTGATGCCTGCCGGACGCTCCGGCTGAACCGCCCGGAATGGAATGTCTGGGAAGGTGACATCCGCAAATTTGACGCTAGCAAGTTCAAAGGCGTCGATCTGGTCGCGGGCGGCTTGCCCTGCCCGCCGTTCTCTGTCGCCGGCAAGCAGTTGGGGGACAAGGACGAACGCAATCTTTTCCCCGCCGCGATCGACATCATTGATGAGATCAAGCCTGGCGCTGTGATGATCGAAAACGTCCGGGGCTTCCTCGGTGCTGTTTTTGAGGACTACCGCGGCCACCTAAAGCGGGAGCTCCATAAACTGGGTTACTGGTGTGACTGGCGCTTGTTCAATGCGTCCGACTACGGCGTTCCACAGCTTCGGCCGCGTGTCGTCATTGTCGCAATCAAACACGCCTTCAAAGATCACTTTGAGTGGCCCGATCCGTTGCATCACAACCCCAAAACCGTCGGTGAAACGCTAGAAGACCTGATGGCTGCCAACGGCTGGCCTGGCGCGAAAGCCTGGGCTGAGCGGGCCAATGAAATCGCCCCCACCATCGTTGGCGGCTCCAAGAAGCACGGCGGCCCTGACCTCGGACCGACGCGCGCAAAGGCTGCTTGGCAGACTCTCGGCGTGAATGGGAAATCTATCGCTGAAGAAGCTCCAGAAGCTGACTTCGTTGGGATGCCGCGCCTGACGGTCCGCATGGTCGCCCGTCTGCAAGGTTTTCCGGACGACTGGCAGATCTACGGAAAGAAAACGTCAGCCTACCGCCAAATCGGCAATGCCTTTCCGCCTCCGGTCGCACAGGCCGTTGCAAAGAAAGTGGCATTTGCCCTTGAGGCCGGGACCACCATTCACTCCGTCAGAACCGTCGCGTAGAACTTTTAGTTAATCGCTATTCGGCATTCTCGCTCCGGTTTAACGGGGGGAGATTTTGCCGTGCTTGAGAACAGCATCTTCGACATCCGCGCGCGGATTGTGAAAGCTGCAGGGGGCGAGGCAGGCCTTAAAAAGGAGCTGCCGTTTCTTTTCAGACAAGCTTTCGATGAGTTGGTCGACACACCGCGGACTCGGCGCTTCCGGTTCAGTGAACTAGACCCGAATGAGAAGGCGGTATTGGGCATTAAGGTTGAAGCGGCACTTCGCCAGCTATTGGATTTCCCGAGAGGTAAACTCGATTTCCGCATCGGGCCACACGATGTCGATGTAAAATTCACCTCTGGCAACAACTGGATGATCCCGCCCGAAGCTATTGGCCACGCTTGTATTCTGACCAAAGCTGACCCTGTCTCGTCACGCTTTTCATTCGGATTGGCGATCGCCAGCGACAGCAATCTGACCAAAGGCGAGAACCGCGATAGGAAGCGAAGTTTCAGCGCAGCCGGCCGCGCGAACATTCATTGGATTGCTTTTGAAGAGCCGTTCCCCCCCAACCTCTGGGAAAGCGTTCCTGCAGAACAGGCAGCTAAAATCTTTGAGCCAAATGGCGGAACGGATCGGGTAGTCCGGCTTTTTGAATACTTTTTGGGCAAACCAATCCATAGATCGATCATCCAAGCCGTTGGTCAACAGCTCGACCCAATGAAGCGGATAAGGAAAGCTGGCGGCGCTCGCGACCACCTCCATCCGCGTGGAATCGTCGTTCTAAGCGGAACGCAGGACGGCCCCCTACTTAGAAGCCTAGAGATTGAACTCGGTCATGAGTTTGTGATGGCCTACCGCCCGCAAACTGAAGCTGAGCTAGATCTAATCCTAGCGAAAGACAGGCATCGAGACGGATTCGTACGTCAGTGACCGACAAGCTTTCCCCCGAACGCCGCAGTGCCAATATGGCTGCGATCCGGTCAAAAGACATGAAGCCGGAAATGCTAGTCCGGTCGCTGGTGCACCGGCTAGGCTACCGCTTCCGCCTGCACCGCAAGGATCTGCCTGGAAAGCCCGATCTTGTGTTCGGACCACGGCGAAAAGTGATCTTCGTCCATGGATGCTACTGGCATCAGCACGCCGATCCGGCATGTCTGGATGGCCATCCGCCAAAGACAAACACCTCGTACTGGCTGCCCAAGCTTCAACGCAACGTCGAACGAGATGCGTCAAACATTGAGGCGCTGGAAGCGCTGGGCTGGTCGGTAATGGTCATATGGGAATGCGAAACCAGACGCGACGATCTTGCGGAGCGGCTCGAAGCCTTCCTTGAGGCAAACTCCACTCCCCACCCATAACCCGCATGCCGGATGCGGCAGAGCCGGGCTTATGAGCAGTCCTTGACTGGCCGCTGCGCGGCCGCCCCTCACCCTGCCCTCTCCCCGGTGGGGGAGAGGGGGTGCTGATGCCGCAACATTCACCGTCTCCCGCTTGCTGGCTTTTGGACGCCAACACCCCAACTTCCACCGTCATCCTGACGAAAGTCAGGACCCAGTTCGTAGGGCCGGGTGGGCGCGAGCTCGCGCTTGTCCCGCGTGGTGGAGAGCGCGCGTTTGCGCCCGCCTCGCCGAGGTCTCCCTTTGCGATCTGGGTCCTGACTTTCGTCAGGATGACGGTGTTTGGGTGTGGTTGAGCGCTTCAACAGCCTCCCTTGTCATCCCGCATGGATACCCGGCTCAAGGCCAGGCCTGCGTTTCGCGGCCGCCCCTCAGGTCCAGGGGCTCGCCCCGCTTGCGGGGGAGCTGTCCGCGGAGCGGACTGAGGGGGCGGTGCGCAGCGCCGCGGAGCGCGGCAGCGCGCAAGCGCGTGGAGGGCTTCGTGCTGTTTCCTCCCCATTCCATGGGGAGGTGGAGCGCCGCAAAGCGGCGAGACGGAGGGGCGCCGCGTCAGCGGCGGTGTGTTTGAGACAAGCTCCACCGCCTCCCGGCGCTCCGCGCCGGCCCCTTCGACCCGCGGCTGACGCCGCGGCCCACTTCCCCACGATGTGGGGAAGAAAGAGAGAGACGTTTTCCCCGGATTTATTCCGGGGGAAGTGGAGCGTTGGAAGAACCCCTCCCTCACCTCCACGGCGCATCCGGCATAAAAGGAATATCCGTGTCCTCGGGCCTGGCGCCGGCGGCGGTGAGCATGGCGTGGACCTGGCCGCGGTGGTGGGTCTGGTGGTTGAAGAGGTGGGTGAGGCAGACTCAGCGCGGGGTGACGAAGCGGCCCTTGCCGGTCGAGGACGTCCAGTGCAGGTCGGGCTCGATATCCGCCGCGGTGAGGTTGGCCGCCCAGTCGATCAGCCAGGCGTCGAAGGCCGTGCGTTCGCGGTTCAGCGTCTCCCAGTCGCGGGTTTCCAGGAAATCGGCTTCCAGGCCTTTCCCGTCCGGGAAGGGCCGGCCGGCCAGGCGGGACATCCAGGCCTCGTCGCCCCAGAGGATATGCGCCAGCGTGGTGTGGATGGATTTGAAAAAGGCGCCGCGATCGGCCCGCCGCGCCGCCTCGTCCAGCGTGTTGGCGGCGCCGTAGAGCGAGCGGTTCTGCCAGCGATTGTATTGCGCCATCAGGCGCACATGGTCCGGCGATATCATGGCTGTCTCCCCGTTGGCCGTGACGGGGATGTAGGCAGCCGGCGGCCGTGTGGCTAGCCATCCCCGGTGCGATCCAGCCAGCGCGAGAGCAGGCGGGCATTTCTGAGATTGGCCTTGAAGCCCAGATCGAACAGGTCGCCCAGCACGGGGATGGCGCCGATCACCAGGTCGAGCCCGGTATTGATCGCCATGCGGACAATGAGATGCGCCGGCGCGCCCAGCGCCACGGCGCGGGCGATGATCCAGACCGCCGGGGCGAACATGGCGAGATCGCCCACGCCCGGCACGAGGCCGATCAGGCTGTCCAGTCCGAAACGGATGCCGGTGCCGGGAATGACAAAGCGCGCATCGAGCCAGCGTGCCAGCCGCTCGATCCGCGCCTTCTCATCCGCCCGCGAGACGGGGAGTTTCGCCATCCAGTTACCTCGCCGGAATACCGAGTGCGTCACGGGTTTTTAGTAGTCGACCTGTCCGAACCGCGGAACCGGTGCCCACTTCCGCTGGACAGGTCAACGGCGGGCAATAATCCACACAGCGTGCACAATACCCGGGATATAGCCCAGAATGGTCAGGATGATGTTGATCCAGAACTGGGCGCCGATACCCACCTGCAGGAAGACGCCCAGGGGCGGCAGGAGGATGGCGGCGATGATGCGGAAGATATCGCCACCGGTGACGGTCTGTTCTTGTGCCATGACATGCGTCCCTTCTGATTGATCCTGCGCTTGCAACGTGCGGACGCAGAAAAGCGTTCCCGCGCGGCCTGCAGCACGTGCATCGCAGCAAACTGCGACAATACGGCGAAAATTCGCCTCAAATCCGGGTGCCGCACTGAACCGGGCCGCAACACATCGCTGCTTTCATCGATCGCGGATGCACCAGAGGGACCGTCCGGGACGGACGGGTTGAGAGGTGAGCGATGTCCGAAGGAAAACCGCGCCGGCGTACCGCCCAGGTCGTCGTGTTTGCCTCGCAGAAGGGCGGGTCCGGCAAGACCACCGTGTCGGCCCACATGGCCGTCGAGGCCGAGCGCTGCGGCGCCGGTCCGGTCGCGCTGATCGACACCGACCCGCAGGGCTCGATGGCGAAATGGTGGAATGCGCGGGCCAGCGAGACGCCGGCCTTCGCCCAGGTCTCGGTGCCGGATCTGGGCCGCGATATCGATTTTCTCGAGCGCGCCGGCTACCGGCTGATCGTGATCGACACGCCGCCGGCGGTCACCTCCACCATCGCCGAAGTGATCACCCATGCCGATCTGGTCGTGATCCCGACACGGCCCAGCCCGCACGATCTGCGCGCCGTCGGTCCGACGGTGGATATCGTGCAGATGCAGGGCAAGCCGCTGGTCTTCGTGGTCAATTCCGCCACGGCGCGGGCGCGGATCACCGGCGAGACCGCCGTCGCCCTCTCCCAGCACGGCACCGTCGCCCCGGTCACGCTGCACCACCGGGTCGATTTCGCCGCCTCGATGATTGACGGGCGCACGGTGGGCGAGGTCAACGAGACCGGCCGCTCGGCCCAGGAAGTCGCCAATCTGTGGGCCTATTTCGAGGACCGCCTGTTCCGCCTGCGCGGCGACTCGATGGCGATGCTCGACCGGGCACCGCGCCAGACCTTCGAACAGGACATCCTCACTCCCGCCCGCGCCGGCATGGCCGGTCTGGACGATGGCGAGGAGGACGTCGCGCTGGAGGACCGGCCGGGCTATGCCCTGCCGCCGCGCTTCGGGACCGGCAGCCGGCCGCCACCGCACACCGCGCCCCCCGCCGCCGCGGAAGCCTCGAACTCGAACTGGGACGGGGTGGAGCGCCGCAGGAGCGATCAGGGGCCGCCGAAGGGCCAGGCCGATCGCCGCCGCGCTCACCTGCCCTTCGGGCGCCGCCACCTGGCCTGAGGACGGAGACGGTCGATGAGAAAATATGCCAGCCTTCACGCCGGACTGCTTGCCCGCAAGGGCGAGGCCGTGCCGGCCATCCCCTCCGGCTTTGCCGGCGCCAGCTATGTCGACCGGCCGGCCCAGCCCCTTCCGGTGCCCGACGAGCGGCGCGATGTCGAACGCCGCAGCGACCGGCCGCTCTTCGTCCGCAAGCCTGCCGACGAGACCGGCGACTTGCCGCCGGTCTGCTGCGCCGGCGGCGATCTGCCGGGTCTTGCGGAGGACCCGCATGCCGGTCTCGCCCGTCCCGGCCGCGCCGAAGTGCGGCTTACGGCGGAACAGAAACGGCGGCTGCGGACCGTTTCGGTGCAGACAGGCCGGTCCCAGCAACGTATCCTGTCGGCCGCGCTGGACGCTTGGCTCGACCAGCTGTGCGAAACCGAGATGCGCCACTGTGCGTGTCTGAAGCTCCGTCCGGAGTCGCCGGACCCGCTTTGACGCATGGCCGCCATGTCCGCGCGACGCGAGAGCATTTCGATTTTGCCACATTCTCGGCAAGATTGTCATTAAAACGCCCCGCTCTTGCAACAACAACGCGCGATCGAGGGGGATATGCCGCAATCTTGTTTCAACGAGGCCTTCTTCTCTCTCCCGATTTCGCGCCGGTCCGGGCTTCGTGTCCGGCATTGCTGAAACCGGACGATGCGGCACCGCGCACCGCGCGAGCGCAGCAGACGAAGAGGGTATCGTGACGGCCAACTACTCCATGGAAGGGTTCTCGCTGACGCTGAATGACGGCATTATCGAACTCTACACCGACGGCGAACGCAGCCGGGGATCGGAAGAGGCCCCGGCGCGGGTTTTCGCCACCCTGACCAGCCGAATCGACTCGCGCCTTATCCTCAATGACGTCCGCGGCGCTGTTTTCAGCCTGTCATCCTTCGAGTGGGAGGAACGGATGCGCTTTATCGCACGCATCCAGCGGGGCTATCAGACAGCCTATGTCGTGCGGCCGGACCAGGTCGAAACGATCCAGAAATTTGTTGAAGCGCATGAACGCCTGGGCGACACCGCCGCCTGGTTCACCTCCAAGGCGGCCGCCCGCGCCTGGCTGAAAGGCTAGAGCAGAACCGCTGAACCGGTTTCCTCTTGACCTGATCAGGCTCTGGTAACGCCCCCTATTGCACCGGCCCGCCGGCATCTCCGGCCAGCCGCTCGGCCAGGATCGCCTCCATCTCGCCCAGCCGTGCCGTACTGTCGGCAGCCTCGAGCAGGCGCTGCCGGTCCAGCGCCCCGAAGGGCGCCGACATCGACAACTGGTCGACCACGGTAACAAGCGGGGCTTCGGCGACGCTTTCCCAGTCCGCTGCTACATGTTCGCTCCGGAACCAGGCCTGCAGCATGCGGATGAGGCGGGTGCGATCAGCCTCCACCTCGCGCCGCGGCTCGATGTCCATGAAGAAAGGACCGTAATTCGCCCGCGCCACGCGATAGGGCTTCTGCGCGTCCACCTCGCCGGTCAACACGAAACGGCACACACCGGTCAGGGCAATCAGGTAGCGGCCGTCATCCGTCTCCTCGAAATGATCGAGGCGGCCCGCCGTGCCCACGCTAGCCAGGGCCGGACGATCCGGCGCCCCGCCGGGACGCACCTGGATGATACCGATGAACCCCTCGCCGGCACGCACATCGTCCAGCATGTTGAGGTAGCGGGGCTCGAACACGTTGAGCGGCAGCCGTTCGCCAGGCAGCAGGATCGTACCGCCCAGCGGAAAGAGCGGCAGTTCGTCCGGAAGTGTCCGTGTTTTGCTCATACCGGAGGAAATAGGTCCCGCGCCCGGCCGCGCCAACCCCGACTATCGGACAAAGGCCTCACAAGGCGCTTCGGGGGCCAGATGGCAGCCCGCCTCGACATAGGGTTTCAGCCGTGTCCCGATGAAGTGCTGCCACACATCGCGGACAACACCCGCAAGCTCCGCATCGATCTCGCCGCTCATGTGCAGCTCGACCGTGAACTGCGTCGCATCGCCCTCTGCGGCCTCTTCCAGTTGCCAGGACGAGACGAGGTCCACGGCCCGGCCGGAGAGCCCCAGCGGACCGTGCAGGCGCAGCTGGTTCGGCGCATTCACGAAAATCACCCGTGCATGCAGGCTGCCATTCTCGCTGCCGGCCTCAAAACGCTCATAGAAGCGGCCGTCAAAGCGCGGCTCGATGACCATTTCGGCCGGATTTTCAGAGAAACTGTGATCCCACCAGCCGGTCACATTGCCCGTCGCCGCGTCGAACACTTCGGCGACAGGCGCACCGATCTCGACCGTGACCGACGTTACAAACCCCTGCGGCTCGAAGGCCTGCACCTCAGCCGGCTCCTGGACGGCCGCAAGGCCGACGGCAAGCGTCGCAAGCAAAGACATCATCCTGTCCTCCCCGTTTTACAGGGCAGATTAGAGCATTTTCAGCAAAAGTGGGGACCGGTTTTGCGGTTCGAAAATGCGACAGCCAGGGACCGGCATTTTCAGCAAAAGTGGGGACCGGTTTTGCGGTTCGAAAATGCGACAGCCAGGGATCTGCATTTTCAGCAAAAGTGGGGACCGGTTTTGCGGTTCGGAAATGCGACAGCCAGGGACCGGCATTTTCAGCAAAAGTGGGGACCGGTTTTGCGGTTCGAAAATGCGGCGAAAACGCTTCAGGCGTCCGCGTCGCCCTCATCCCATGAAAAATGCGTGATCTGCTCCAGCTTCGGGACGGGCTCACCGGGGGCCAGAAGCCGGACCTCGCATCGCAGCACGCAGGCATCACCCTGGCTGCACACAGGTGTCACCGTCGCGATGCCGGCTGCCGACAACCCGTTGCGGTGCGCAGTCACGGCCAGCTTGGCGTACTGGACACGACCACTGAACGCCCCTTCGCCGACCAGCCGGTCAAGCATGCGATCGATATCCCGGCCCAGCTTTCCACGCAGGGGCTTGCCCAGGTCGGCCGGGGTGAGAAGCGGAAACAGGCGGTAACTGTCATGGCTGAGCAGTTCGACAACCACTTCGCCATCACGCATGGCCAGCAGGCCACACAGATTGGGGCTCTCGACAACACTGGTGCGCACGGCGGCGTTCAGCCGCTCGCCGGGCGAGACCAGGAGGCGGCGCCTCAGCTTGGCCTTGATGTGAGCCGGAGGCTGGGCAACGCTTCGCTCCCATTGCGACACGCTGGCCTGGCTGACCCCCAGCTGTTGTGCCAACGCGTCCTGTTTGAGGTTTTCCAGAAAACGTAACTCTCTGATTTTACGCGACCAATCCATTACCCAGTAACCGCAGTTTTTGTATGTCTTTATGCGAAGCTACCAAGCGCATCCGGCTGCGCCAAGCCAGAAGTATTTTACTATCAGGGCACTTCTCGCTCGACAGTTATACGCCGGAACTCTGAACCGGATTTCAGGAGCCGGTGGGCATTGTGCACCAGCGTCTCGAAGGTCGCCGACTCCGGTTCAGGTATCCAGGGCAAGCGGCGCCGGGTCTTCGGCGCATCCCGGACGACCACGTTCCAATCGGGAAACAGGCGTTCCGGGACCTCCTCGAATCCCGCCAGGACGAGGCCGCCATGGCGGCTGTCATTCTGGATCCGGCAGAAAGTGTTCGACAGCATGCCCCGGGGGCCTTCGAGAATCTGGACGAACAGGGTTCCATCGACCACGAGCACGCCGCTCAGGCCACGCCTGGGATTGTTCCGCAAGCCGGCCGTCAGGATCGAGCGAAGCACACCGTTATTCTCGTCCGGCGTATCGAAATACCAATTGCGGCGACTGAAAAAGGCAAGACGGCACAAGAACATCGCCGCCCCCTAGCCCGTGCGCAAGGACATGCGGAAAGCCCGGCGAACCGAGCGATCAGTTACAGGCATCTGTCCCTCCCGTGACAAGATGCCCCGGAGGTTCGGCTCGCCCTGTTAACATCCAATTAAATTTGACGATTATTGCTGTTTATTTTCAACAATTTATGTGTAGTATAATATTATTCTGCCACAAGTTGTGTCGCCCCCATGATGTCCGCCTTTCCCAGCGGCACGCCGATATTGCGCAGGATGTTGTAGGCCGTGGCGGCGTGAAACTGGGTGTTGGCGAGCACGAAGTTCTGCAGATAACGCCCGCGCGGCAGGGTCAGATCGCCGATCGCCCCGGCCGGAAAGGTGATCGAGCCTTCGGGGTCGGCATTCAGGGCCGCCGGGTCGAGCGCCCAGATCGCTTCGCGCGCCTTTGCGAGCCGCAGGCGCAGCGCTTCGAAGGACGTCTCGTCATCAGCCATCGAAACCGGGGCGCGCCCGGCCAGCCGTGACAGACCGCGCACGGAGAAGTCGCTGACAAGCTGGATCTGCTTCGTCAGAGGATACATGTCGGCGGCCAGACGCCAGTCCAGATAGACCGCCTCGTCGACACCCCGCTCCTCTGCGTGCGCGGCGCCCTTGGCCAGGATGGTGTCGAGTGCCCGGAATGTCTGATCGAGCTGGATCCGGGCGATGTCGGACAGCGTTGTGGTCATGGTTTCCTCCCGCAAGACCAATTGACCGGCAGGAGATGGGAAGCCGGTCCGGCGTTGCAAGAGAATGGAAGAAATACGCCGATATTGCTGGACACGCCGGTCCCCGGCCGGGCAGCCGGGGACATGAGCGTCGTCAAGGCTGGCTAGATCCGTTCGCCGAAGCGGCAGACCGGATCGCCATTGGCGTCCCAGGTGGTCAGCCGGGCAGAAAAATCCGCACCGGTATCGATCAGGAGATCGGAGACCGCGACCGCGCCGTCGCCGGGCGGCACGTCACCCTCCTGGACGATATCGAAACCGCCACCGCCGGCGCGCTGGGTGACAACCATGCGCCAGCTCTGCGTCCGGGACGGTTCGCTCCACGCTGTCAGCAGCAGACCGTCTGCGGTCTGCGAGACATCGATACCGCAGGCCGCCTCACCGCCGCGGATATGATCCGAGACGAGATCGGGGAGCGGATCGGCCTGGGCAACGAACCAGAGGCCGGTGGCCGAAGCGGCCGATGCGAGAATTGCCAGTTTACCTGTCATGACAGCCTCCTTTGCTTGCTGTCTTCCTGTCCCGGACGGGTCCCGGGAAGCCTGGCAGCCAGGCTCCCCCGGGACGGTCGCCGGGCTAGTGGTCCCCCTGGATAACCAGGGTCACATTGCCGCTGCCCGTCTGGGTCACACGGGCGTTCTGGCCATTGCCGACCTGGATCACGCCGGCGGCGTTGTTCGAGCCATACTGGTCGGTGACGGCCGTGTTGTTGGCGCCCATCTGCGAGATACCGGAGATGTTGCGGCGGCCGGTCTGGACGCTGGTCGCATAGTTGTTGCGGCCCTGCTGGCCGACGACGGCGTCATTGTCGCGGCCGTACTGATCGACATGGGCCTCGTTGTAGCGGCCTTGCTGGCCAACCGTGGTGCCGTTGCGCGCACCGTCCTGGATGACGGTGACATACTGGCGCTCGCCGCGCTGGTTGATGACCATGCGCTGGCGATAGCCCGTCTGGCGGCCGGCGATGTCATTGCGATAGCCTTCCTGGGCGATGCTCACGCGGTTGCGCGACTGCGCCTCGGCGGCGCCCACCGTTCCAAGGACCGAAACCGCCGCGAGGGCGCTGGCGATGAGAAGACGTGCTTTCATGATCTGTACTCCTTCCAACTGGCCGACGCCCAATGCATCGAAGCCTGACCCCTGTTTAGCGAAGGCCCGATGAGCGGATGCTGAGAGCGATGTTCAGACTTCAATCAGGTGGATGAACGCCAGCTGACCCGGCTTGTCCGGGTAAAAAAGCGGCCCGGAACAGGATGTTCCGGGCCTTCAGTCGGGGTCGCATGGAGAGCGGCTGAAACTAGTACCGGCGCGCGAGGGGCTGCCGGACGGGCGCCGGTTCGGTCGAGCCCGGGCGGGCAGACGGAGCCGGGCGCAGGGCACCGATGCCGATCGCATCGACGCGGCGGCTGGAGCAGATCCGGCGGCCGCGCTCGTCATAGACGTCCAGCTGTGCGGCGATGCGCGAGGGGTCCACCTGGCTGGCGCCCATCTGCGGCCCCGGAGCCCGCATCTGGATGAAGTGACGCTCCAGCTGCGACTCGGCCAGCACCGCCTCGTGGCGGCCGCGGCTGTCATAATCGCCGGCCAGCTCAGCCAGAACGGCATTGCCCGGCCCGCGGCGCCAGAGCGTCAGCGTGTAGTGACCCTGGCGGCCGCCCTCGACTTTCGCCAGCAGCGGGCCGGACCGGTAGGCGCGGTAGAACTGCAGGCCGCAGGCATCGCCCGATGCCAGGGGTACGCCGCGAATGCCGTCGACCGCCGGCACGGTCTGGGCCGGGGCCAGGCCCGGCAGGCTCAGCATGGCAGCCAGGGCGGCGGCGATGGATCGGGGAGATGTGCGCGGCATGTCGGTCGTCCTCGTGAATGGTACGAGGATACTATCCTGCAACGGCGCTGAGCCTGCGATGACCCGTCCGGTCAGCTGGCGTTCATCTTTGCCGTCGGGAGGCGGGGATCAGGAGGCTGCGGCCGCGCGGCGCGGAGCCGCCGTGGCACCATCGTCGGCATCGGGCAGGACGATCGAGGCCTCGACCGTATTGCCGGTGCCCAGCCAGTTCACCTGCGAGAAGCCCATCGAGCGGGCCAGACGGGCGGTCTTGCCGCGATAGCCGGCACGGGCTGGATTGGCCATTTCCGCGGTCTCCGCGTCGATACCCTGCCCGTCGTCCTGCACCAGCACGCTGATCGTGCGCATGCCGCGATGGACACCCACCCGCACGCGCCGGCCGGCAAAGGCCGGCTCTGCCATGCGGGCCTTCAGCTTGCGCGCCCAGCTGCCATCGGCGAGGCCCTTGGCCTTCTCGGTTGCGTCGAATTCCAGATTGCCATGCTCGATCCCGTTCGCGATCAGCACATAAAGCCCCACAGCCGCCCGGCGGGGATCCGGACAGGCATGGCCGATGAACATCGCGACATCGCGCGCCTGTTCCAGCGTCTGCACGGAAAACTCGCCGCCCGCAAAGGCCGCCATTGCACCATGGCCGATATCGCCACCATGCGGCACGGCGAGCGAATAGGCTCGCCAGGCCCGCAGGCCCTCGATGGCATTGGTCAGCGTGCCGGCATCGGTGTCGTGATCGAGAAAGACGTCGGCGCCGGACCGGCGGGCGGCCGCCGTCACCAGCAGGGAGACCTGGCCGGGGGCGGCATTGCCCTTGGCCTCGGCGATCCGCGCGGCGTGGGCATCATCGGCAACGACCAGTGCGACGGGGCCTTCCTCGTCCATGGTCGGGCCCATATAGACCGTCATGCCCAGACCCTTGGCCAGGGCCCGCGATACGACGCGAGTGCGGTTACTGTCGGCCATGCACAGCCAGATACGGTCAGGAGTGCCGGTGTCGGCGATCGCCATGTCGTCTCCGCTTCGGATTTCGGCGCGTTTCGCGTTTTGCCGGAGCATGCCGCGATATGATTAACAATGACTGTCCCGCGATGTTGGCGCAAATGCACGCTGACGACGAGACTGCTGACGCCATGCTGTCAGGGCGAGCGGCGTAAGAACATTGGGCGAACGGCGCTGCGCGGGGCAGTGCCGGACTATCGGGATCCGCCCACCATGTACGTCCTCTACACCTTCCCCTTCTCCCAGCACGCCCGGCGCGTCATCACACTGCTGGAGGCCGAGGGCCTGCCCTGGACCGCCCGCCATGTCGCGATGGACAAGGGCGAGCACCTGTCCGACGCCTATCTGGCCATCAATCCAAACCACCAGGTTCCGACCCTCGTCGAGGGCGACCTGAAGATCCACGAATCCACCGCCATCCTGCGCTTCCTGTGCAATCGCCATGCGCTGGAAAACTGGTACCCGTCAGCGCCGACCGTGCGCGCGGAAGTCGACCAGTGGACCGACTGGTGCCAGAGCCGGATGGCGCAGGCGGTGATCGATATCGTGTTCAACTCGGTCTTCGCATCGCCGAAACTGCGCGACGAGGATGCGATCGCGCGCGGCAAGTCGCGGATGGCCGAACTGGCACCGATGATCGAGAAACGCCTGGCCGACCGGGCCTGGATCGCGGGCACCGCCACGCCGACCATCGCCGACCTGGCCATTGCCAGCAATATCGCCCAGCTGGGCCTGGCGGGCTGGCGGCCGGCGACGGGGCGGCTGAAGGACTGGTATGCGCGCATGTGCGCCATCGAGGCCTTCACCAGCGCGCTGCCGGAGATGGAAGGAGCGTGATCAGGTGAAGTGGGCACCGGTTCACCGGTTCGATCACGCGACAACCAAAAAACCCGGCCGGGTAGCTATCTAGTAAGCGCGTTCGACCACGAAGTCGGCGAGATCGCCCAGCGCCCGGCGCCAGGCATTGTCCGGGAAACCGGACAGGGCCGCCCGGGCACGGGCCGCGTGATCGCGAGCCTGCTCGACGGTGGCATTTAGCGCACCGTGCGCGTGCATATAGTCCAGCGCGCGCTCGAAATCGCCGTCCGTCTGGTCGGTCTCGGCAATCACGCGGCGCCAGAAGGCGGCCTCGTCCGGACCGGCCTGTTGCAGGCTCAGCGCGACCGGCAGGGTGACCTTGCCCTCGCGGAAATCATCCCCGGTCGACTTGCCCAGCTTGGCGGCGGCCCCGCCATAATCCAGCGCATCATCGACCAGCTGGAAGGCCAGGCCCAGCTCGCGGCCATAGGTTTCCAGCGCGGCTTCCTCGTCGCTCGGACGGGCCGCGACAATGCCGGAGACCTGTGCCGCAGCAGCAAAGAGCGCGGCGGTCTTGGCGTCGATGATCTGCATATAGGTGTCGACGGAGACGCCGATATCCTTGACCGCGGAGAGCTGGCGCACCTCGCCCTCGGCGATCGTGGACGCGGCCGCCGACAGGACGCCCAGCGCCTTCATCGAGCCGGCCTCGACCATCAGCGAGAAGGAGCGCGCGAACAGGAAGTCGCCGACCAGCACGCTGGACGCATTGCCCCAGACCAGATTGGCCGCGACCTTGCCGCGCCGCATGCCGCTCTCGTCGACGACATCATCATGCAACAGGGTGGCGGTGTGGATGAATTCCACGGCAGCCGCCAGACGGATCGGCGCCATGTCGGTATGGCCGAGCATGTTGGCCGCGGCGACCGTGATCATCGGGCGCACGCGCTTGCCGCCGGCCTCGATCAGGTAGCGGGCCAGTTCCGGGATCAGCGCGACATGGCTGTCCAGGCGCTCGAGAATGAGCGCGTCGACACGGCGCATGTCGTCATAGGCCAGGGCGGCCAAGCGTTCGGCGGCGTTCTCCCGCGCCGGAACGTCTGCCGCATCGGCTTTCAGCATGCTGTCCAAGCCAGCTTCCTCTTGCACCCTGTGAAACGGATCGAGACAATAGAAATCCGATCCCCGCGCGGCAAGCCGCGGAGGCGGTGACGAAACAGCACAGGGAATGAAAAGCCCGTGAAAGATGTCCTCAAGACGGCCGATCCGGTGAAACTCTCCTTCGCCCGCTCGGTGCTGCGCGACGCCGGGATCGAGAGTTTCGTGCTCGATGAGGGCATGGCCTCGATGTATGGCGGCGGCATTGAATTCGTGAAGAAACGCCTGTCCGTCATCGACGAGGAGGCCGATCGCGCCCGCAAGCTGATCGACGAGGCGCTGGCGGAGAGCGAATGAGCGCGGCGCAGAAAATCACCGAGGACCGGCTGCTGGACGGCCAGGTGCTGCTGCGCCAGGGCGCGGACGGTTATCGCGCCGGCATGGATGCCGTCCTGCTGGCCGCCGCAATCGATGCCCGTCCCGGAGACCAGCTGGTCGAGTTCGGCTGCGGCGCCGGTGCAGCGCTGCTGTGTGCGGCCTGGCGGATGCCGGGCGTGCGCATCACCGGCTATGAGAAGGACGCCGCCACGGCCGGGCTGGCGCGCGAGAATGTCGCCGCCAATGCGCTGGACGGCAATGTCGAGATCGAGACGGCGGACATTGCCCGTCTGGGCGCCGGGCACGGTGCCGACCAGGTCTTCTTCAACCCGCCCTATTTCGACGATCCGGGCGTTCTGCGCGCGCCCAAGGACGGCAAGCGCGACGCCTGGCTGTCGGGCAGCGCGCCCCTGGGCATCTGGATCCAGTCCGCCGCGCGCAGTCTCAGCGCCAAGGGCAAGCTGACCCTGATCCACCGCGCCGACCGGCTGGGCGACATCTGTCACGGGCTGGAGAAAAGTTTCGGCTCGCTCGTGATCAAGCCGGTCCATCCGCGCATCGACAAGCCGGCCAAGCGCGTCATCGTCTCCGCCCGCATCGGCGGACGCGCCCCGCTGGTACTGTTGCCACCGCTTATCCTGCACGCCGGCGAGCGCCACACACCCGAGGCCGAAGCCATAATGCGCGGCCGCGCCGTGGTGGAGATGGGCGGATGATCGCAGACCGTGGCCGGTCCTCGCCCTTGATGGGCGAGGGGGACCGCTGCGCCAGCAGCGGTGGAGTGGGTGATGGCGAGGCGTGGGCGAATTCCGACGCCCGCGGTTCGCACGCTGCGCGTTTCACCCCTTCCGCCCCTTCGGGGCACCTTCCCCATCAAGGGGAAGGACGTTTGGCGTCTGCGGCACAAGAGCGTATCAGCATCCCATGATCGCCACTGCGCTCCTCCTCCTTCTCGCCGTCATTCTCTGGCTGGCCTTCGGGCGCCGGAAGACGTCCAGCCGCGATGCCGCCGCCGATGCGGCGCGCCGGGCGGTGGAAGCGCGGCTCGATGGCGGTGCTGCGCCGCAACAGGAAGCGCAGCGGGACAGGGACTCCCGTGCTTGATTAGGCGGGCGGGCTTGCCTAGTGTCCGCCCGATTTCTGCCGCGTATTCTTTCGCCGGGACTTTGAGATATGGCCGCCGACACTGCGCCCTCCTTCCAGGAGCTGATCCTGCGTCTTCAGACCTATTGGGCGGGGAAGGGCTGTGCCATCCTGCAGCCCTATGATGTGGAGGTCGGCGCCGGCACGCTGCATCCGGCCACGACGCTGCGTTCGCTCGGCCCGCGCCCCTGGCGCGCCGCCTATGTCCAGCCTTCGCGCCGCCCCGGCGACGGGCGCTATGGCGAGAACCCCAACCGGCTGCAGCATTATTACCAGTTCCAGGTACTGCTGAAGCCTTGCCCGGCCGACATCCAGGACCTCTACTTGGGCTCGCTCGACGCCATCGGCATCGATCGCGACCTGCACGATGTGCGCTTTGTCGAGGACGACTGGGAAAACCCCACCGTGGGCGCCTGGGGCCTGGGCTGGGAAGTCTGGTGCGACGGGATGGAAGTCAGCCAGTTCACCTATTTCCAGCAGGTCGGCGGACTGGATGTCGACCTCGTCTCCGGCGAACTGACCTACGGGCTGGAACGTCTGGCGATGTATGTCCAGGGCGTGGAGAATGTCTACGACCTCGACTTCAACGGCGCCGGTCTGAAGTATGGCGACGTCTTCCAGGAAGCCGAACGCCAGTATTCCGAGTTCAATTTCGAGCATGCCGATGTCGACATGCTGATCGAGTGGTTCAAGGGTGCGGAGAGCCAGTGCATGGCGCTGCTCAATCTGGACAAGCCCCTGCCCCTGCCCGCCTATGATTTCTGCCTGAAGGCCTCGCACCTGTTCAACCTGGTCGACGCCCGCGGCGCCATTTCCGTGGCCGAACGCGCCAGCTGGATCGCCCGCGTCCGCGAGCTCGCCAAGGGCTGCGCGGAAGCCTGGGTCGCCAGCGAACGCGCGCTGCTGGAGCAGGCGTGATGGTGGCTGTGCGCACCTCAGTCACATCGAGCGGGGATTTCCCCCTCATCCGCCGCTTCGCGGCACCTTCTCCCCAGGGAGAAGGGGTGTCCCGGTGGTGCTTCCAGGTCCTTCCCCTTGATGGGGAAGGTGGATTGCCGCGCAGCGGCAAGACGGAAGGGGTGAAAGCGCCCGGCGCTTCTAAGTCCTTGAAGGTCACCCACTCCACCACGCCTGCGGCGTGGTCCCCCTCGCCCGTCAAGGGCGAGGACCTGCCGATCACGGAGGCCACCCGATGAAACTTCCCCTTCGCGGCGGCTGCCAGTGTGGCGAGGTGCGCTATGAGCTCACCAAACAGCCGCTGACGCTCTACACCTGCCATTGCACGACCTGCCAGCAGCAGTCCTCCTCGGCCTTCGGCATGTCGATGCTGGTCGAGCGCGACGGCTTCCGCTTCCTCAAGGGCGAGGTGGCGGCCTTCACCATTCCCACCGAGTCCAAGTCGAACAAGCTGGGCCTGTTCTGCGGCAAGTGCGGCACGCGCATTGCCAACGACACCGAGGGCCGCCCGGCCCTGTCGCTGAAGGCCGGCACGCTGGACGACCGCGCCAGGCTGCGCCCCGTCGGCCATATCTGGACCCGTTCGGCCCAGGCCTGGATGACGTTCGACGAAAACGCGCTGACCTATGAAAAAGCGCCCGACGACAGTTATTACGCGCTGATGGAGCGCTGGGCGGCACAAGAGCACGCCTCGTAACGGAACCCGATAATGTCCGAACTCCTGTTTGAAATCTTCTGCGAGGAAATCCCCGCCCGCATGCAGCCGAAGGCCGAGGCCGATCTCGAGCGTCTGCTGGGCGAGAAGCTGACGGCGGCGGGTCTCGCCTGGTCCTCGCTGACCACATTTGCCGGCCCGCGCCGCCTCGGCCTCGCCATCGACGGCCTGCCGGTGAAGACGGAAGACGTGCGCGAGGAACGCAAGGGGCCGCGCGTCGGTGCGCCGGACAAGGCGGTGGAAGGCTTCCTGCGCGGGGCCGGTGTCGACAGTCTGGACGCCTGCGAGAAGCGCGAGGACAAGAAGGGCGAATTCTGGGTCGCCATCATCGAAAAGCCCGGCCGCGCCACGGCCGAAGTGATCGCCGAGGCGATCCCGGAAGTGATGAAAGCCTTCCCCTGGCCCAAATCCATGAAGTTCGGCGAGGACGGCAAGGCCCAGCGCTGGGTGCGTCCGATCCAGCGCCTTCTGTGCCTGTTCGACGGCCAGGTGGTGGATTTCGAGGTCTATGGCATCAGGACCGCCAATCTCACCGAAGGCCATCGCCGCATCGGCCGCGGCCCGTTCGAAATCACGGATTTTGCGCAATACACCAAGGTGCTGCGCGACGAGGGCCATGTGATCCAGCAGCGCGAAGAACGCGAGGCGATCATTCTGGACGGTGCGCGCACGGTGTGCCGCGAGGCCGGTCTGGAACTGGTCGAGGATCCGGGTCTTCTGACCGAAGTGGCCGGCCTGGTGGAATGGCCGGTGCCGCTTCTGGGCGAGATGGATCCGGACTTCCTGGACCTGCCGCCGGAAGTCATCACCCTCACCATGAAGACCCACCAGAAGTATTTCGCGGTGAAAAAGCCGGGCGAGACCGGCGTGACGTCGAAATTCGTCGTCATCGCCAACCAGGTCGCGCCCGATGGCGGCCAGGCCATCGCGGCGGGCAATGCCCGCGTCCTCTCGGCCCGCCTCTCCGATGCGCGCCATTTCTGGGACAATGACAGGAAGACGCCGCTCGACGAGATGGCGAAAGAGCTGTCGAAAGTCACCTTCCACGAAAAACTGGGCACGGTCGCCGACAAGGTCGAGCGCGTCGCCGCGCTGGCCCGCGAACTGGCCCCGGTGGTCGGCGCCGATGCCGATCTGGCCGAAAAGGCCGCGCGCCTGGCCAAGGCCGATCTCGTCTCCGAGATGGTCTATGAATTCCCCGAACTGCAGGGCGCGATGGGCCGCTATTACGCCCTCGACCAGGGCGAAGACGCCTCTGTCGCCGATGCGATCAAGGACCATTACAAACCGCAGGGGCCCTCGGATGAGGTCCCGACCGCACCGGTCTCGGCGGCCGTGGCGTTGGCCGACAAGCTGGACACACTGGTCGGATTCTGGGCGATCGACGAAAAGCCGACAGGCTCGAAAGACCCGTTCGCACTGCGCCGGGCGGCGTTGGGGGTGATCCGGATTCTTTTGCATGGCGCATTCCGGATTTCAGTCGCCACGTTGGTCGAAGTGCACACCGGCCGGGAGTACGGCGACCAAGGGTATACCGAATCTGTTGCCATTGGCGGGTCTGGACCTGACGACGAAAAATACAGTCTGAAATTCGATGTTGGCGCCAGAACTATTGGATGGACACGTATTCACTCCAGCAAGGTCGGCGGCGTTCCCGTTCAGGTCTCTGTTAGTGGTCTGCGGGCGTTTGACGCGACAGCCGACCTCCTCGCCTTCTTCGCCGACCGCCTCAAGGTCCACCTGCGCGATGAGGGCATCCGCTATGACGTGATCGACGCCGTCTTCGCCCTCGGCGATGACGACCTCGTGCGCGTCACGGCCAAGGCCCGGGCGCTGCAGGCCTTCCTCGACACCGAGGACGGTGCGGCGCTGCTGGCCGGGTATAACCGCGCCTCCAACATCGTGCGGGCGGAAGAGAAGAAGGATGGCGAAGGCGCCTTCGAGGGCGCGCTGGAAGCGGACTATCTCGCTGCCGCCCCGGAAGACCAGGAACGCGCGCTGATCGCCGCCGTCAACACGGTGAAGGGCGAGGCCCAGCAGGCGCTGGTCGCGGAGAATTTCGAGGCCGCCATGGCGGCGCTGGCAACGCTGCGTGCACCGATCGATGCCTTTTTCGAGCATGTCACCGTCAACAGTGAAGATGCCGCGTTGCGCCGCAACCGGCTTTTCTTATTGTCGCAAATCCGCACGGCCGTCCGCGCCGTCGCAGATTTCGACCGGATTGCAGGCTAGAGGCATCATGCTTTTCATTGTTCACGGCCATTCCGTCGCGCACTTGCCAGAGGCAGGTTCCGGCCGCGTCGTAGAAACATTGAGCGCCGTGTCATCCCGGCCGGATGCCCCGCTTTTGGCGGGGCGCAGGGCCGGGACCCATACGCGCCGATGCCGGCCGGAAGCAGGTTCGATATCCGCGACAGCTGGACACGCATCGGGATTATGGGTCCCGGATCTCCGCCCGGCCCGGGGCCGGGCATGCGTCCGGGATGACAAGGATTTTGCGGTATCGTCCCAATCCCCCTCATCCGGCCCTTCGGGCCACCTTCTCCCCGACCGGGGAGAAGGGGTTGGTGGCGCAGGCCACGTCGCCCATCTAACTCCGGGAGTTCGATAGCATGAGCGCACAGACCAAATGGGTTTACGCCTTCGGTGGAGGGGACTCGGAAGGCGAAGCCGGCATGCGTGAGCTCCTTGGCGGCAAGGGGGCCAATCTGGCCGAGATGGCCAAGCTGGGCCTGCCGGTGCCGCCGGGCTTCACCATCACGACCGAGGTCTGCACCGCCTATTACGAGAATGACCACGCCTATCCGGCCGATCTGGAAGCCCAGGTCGAGGCCTCGCTGGCCAAGCTGGAAGCGGCGGTCGGCAAGAAATTCGGCGATCCGGCCAACCCGCTGCTGGTCTCGGTGCGCTCCGGCGCCCGCGCCTCCATGCCGGGCATGATGGATACGGTGCTCAATCTGGGCCTCAATGACGAGACCGCCGAGGGCCTGGCGAAACTGTCCGGCGACCGCCGCTTTGCCTATGACAGCTATCGCCGCTTCATCCAGATGTATTCCGACGTGGTGCTGGGCGTGGACCATGCCGTGTTCGAGGACATCCTGGACGGGTTCAAGGACGATAACGACTACTCGCTCGACACCGAGCTGTCGGCCGATGACTGGGTCCACATGGTGGCCGAGTACAAGAAGGCCGCCGCGCGCGAGCTGGGGCGCGATTTCCCCGCCGATCCGCGCGAACAGCTGTGGGGCGCCATCGGCGCCGTGTTCGGCTCGTGGATGACCGAGCGCGCCAAGACCTATCGCCGCCTGCACGACATCCCGGCCAGCTGGGGCACGGCGGTGAATGTCCAGGCCATGGTGTTCGGCAATATGGGCGAGACCTCGGCCACCGGCGTCGCCTTCACCCGCGACCCGTCGACCGGCGATACCGGCTATTACGGCGAATTCCTGGTCAATGCCCAGGGCGAGGACGTGGTGGCGGGCATCCGCACGCCGCAATGCCTCACCGAGGCGATGCGCGAGAAGATGGGCGACGAGAATCCGTCCATGGAAACCGCCATGCCGGAAAGCTTCGCCGAGCTGGCGAAAGTCTTCGACAAGCTGGAACGCCATTATCGCGACATGCAGGACATCGAGTTCACGGTCGAGGCCGGCCGGCTCTGGATGCTGCAGACCCGCAATGGCAAGCGCACCGCCAAGGCGGCGCTGAAGATCGCCGTCGACATGGCGTCCGAAGGCCTGATCACCACGGACGAGGCCGTGATGCGCGTCGATCCGGCCCAGCTGGACCAGCTGCTGCACCCGACCCTGGATCCGGAAGGCGAGCGCGATGTGCTGACCACCGGCCTGCCCGCCTCGCCGGGTGCCGCCTGCGGCAAGGTCGTGTTCGACAGTGACGAGGCCGAGGAGCGCCGCAAGGCCGGCGAGAAAGTCATTCTCGTGCGCATCGAGACCTCGCCGGAAGACATTCACGGCATGCACGCCGCCGAAGGCATCATCACCGCACGCGGCGGCATGACCAGCCACGCGGCCGTGGTGGCCCGCGGCATGGGACGGCCCTGCGTCTCCGGTGCCGGCCAGATCAAGATCGACTATGCCAACCGGCAGTTCGCGGTCGGCCGCCGCATCGTCAAGGACGGCGAGACCGTGACCATCGACGGCGCCACCGGCCAGGTCCTCTATGGCGAAGCCAAGATGATCAAGCCGGAGCTGACCGGCGATTTCGCCAAGCTGATGGCCTGGGCCGACACGCACCGCCGCATGAAGGTGCGCACCAATGCCGAAACGCCGGCCGACTGCCAGACCGCGGTCGATTTCGGCGCCGAAGGCATCGGCCTGTGCCGCACCGAACACATGTTCTTCGAGGCCGACCGGATCGCCGCCGTGCGCGAGATGATCCTGTCGAACGACCAGGACGGCCGCGTCACGGCGCTGGACAAGATCCTTCCCATGCAGCGCGAGGACTTCAAGGAGATCTTCCGCATCATGGGCGAGCGGCCCTGCACGATCCGCCTGCTGGATCCGCCGCTGCACGAATTCCTGCCCCACTCGGAAGAGGATGTCGTCGACGTCGCCAAGGCGACCGGCCTGCCGGCCGACCAGCTTCTGGCCCGCGCCCGCGACCTCGCCGAGAGCAATCCCATGCTCGGCCATCGCGGCTGCCGCCTGGGCATCACCTATCCGGAAATCTACGAAATGCAGGCCCGGGCGATTTTCGAGGCCCAGGTTGCCGTCGAGAAGGAAACCGGCTTCCAGCCGCTCGCCGAAGTGATGATCCCGCTCGTGGCCACCGCCGCCGAACTGTCAATCCTGAAAGCCCGCGTGGCCGGTGTTGCCAAGGCCGTGGCCGAGGAGACCGGCGGCAAGCCGAAATACCTCATCGGCACGATGATCGAACTGCCGCGCGCCGCCCTGCGCGCCGGGGATATCGCCCGCGATGCGGAATTCTTCTCCTTCGGCACCAATGATCTCACCCAGACCACATTCGGCCTGTCGCGCGACGATGCCGGCAAATTCCTGAACGACTATCTCGAGGCCGGGATTTTCGAGAAGGATCCCTTCGTCTCGCTCGACCGCGACGGTGTCGGCGATCTCGTACGCATCGCTGCCGAGCGGGGCCGCGCCGAGCGCGACGGCCTCAAGCTGGGCATTTGCGGCGAGCATGGCGGCGATCCCAACTCGATCGATTTCTGCGAGGAAGTGGGCCTGGATTACGTCTCCTGTTCGCCCTATCGCGTACCGATCGCCCGCCTCGCCGCGGCGCAGGCCCGGCTGCGCCGGCTCTGACCAGAGCGGGTGCAAACCAGCCATTCTTTTGCGGATAGCCAAGGCAAACCAAGAGAAACAAAAGAGAAATCGACTCTTCCCTTGTCAGGGGAGAGTCATTTCTTATTTGTAATCGGCAGGTGATATTGACCTGACCGGCGCGCACCCATAGATACGCGCTCCTTATTTCATGAAGGATTCAGTAAGCAGCGGCCATGATAGATTCGGAGAATCTGCAGAGTGATTCGACGAATGGTCAGAACGAACAGTGATCGGATGAATCTGGACGACGCACGCAGCCAGCAGAAGCAGCTCGCGACCGCATTTCACATGCTGGCCGCTCTTGTGCTGTGCGCGCTGACCATACTGGTCCTGAACCTGGCCTCGGCCCGCGCCCTGGAACAGGACGAAACGCTGCAATGGCAGCGACTGGCCGGCACCTACCTCGCCCGCGGCGATGTCGATGCCGACTGGCAGGCCCCGCGCACGCTGCGCATCGCCTCGATCCTGCTCGAGTCCGACAGCGAGGCCGGTGCCATCCTGCGCGCCCGCTCGCTCGACGATCTGCAGACGTTCGACAGCTCGCACTTCTCGACCGCCGCCAATCTGACCTCCGAGGTCGATTGCCTGTCACGCGCCATCTACTACGAAGCACGTTCGGAAAGCTTTGTCGGCCAGTTGGCCGTCGCCCAGGTCATCATGAACCGGGTCCGCCATCCCGCCTATCCCGGGACGATCTGCGGCGTTGTCTACGAGGGCGCCGAACGGATGACCGGCTGCCAGTTCACCTTCACCTGCGACGGCTCGATGATCCGCGAACCGCGCGGCCGGTCCTGGCGCCGCTCGCAGCTGGTCGCCCAGCACGCCTTCATGGGCTTCGGCCGCGACGTCACCCGCCGCGCGACCCACTATCACACCGTCGCTGTCGACCCCTACTGGAACGACAATCTGGTGCGCACGCGCCGGATCGGCACGCACATCTTCTACCGCTTCCCGACGCGCCGCGAACGCGATGCCGGGATCCTGCGCGAGCGTGATGCCTGATCGTCACCGCTATGGGTGCGTCATGGGGCCCCTATGGTGCACTTGTGTGATGCCTGTGAGGCAGCAATTTCGCTACTGATAGACGTCCAGACCGGCCGCATCGGCCCGCTTGCGGACCTGGCGGTGGAAGATCCAGAAGGCCGCAATCCCTGCCAACAGGGCCAGCGCATTGATCCAGCCGCCGCCCAGCGCCTGGGCTGTCAGGGCCGCCACGCCACAGCCCGCACTCCACACCGCCCACAGCCCCGCCACCCGGCGATGACTGGCACCCAGCGCGATCATCAGCTGATAGGCATGCGCCCGGTGCGCCACGAAGGCTGACCGTCCGGCGCGCACCCGCGCGGCCATGGTCAGCAGGACGTCAGCCAGAAGCGGCAGGATCAGCAGCGGCGCCAGCCAGACCGCCCCTTCGCCCGACATCCGCGCCCAGTACAGCGCCAGACCGGCAAAGACGACCGCCATCCCCAACGCCCCGGCATCGCCGCAGAACAGGCGTCCACGCGAAGCGGCCAGCGGCGCATTCCACACGGCAAACCCGGCCATTGCGCCGGCGATACCGAACGCCGCCACCGCGACACTGCCCCCGGCCAAAACCCCCAACGCCAGCGCCGCCGGGATCAGGACCGCGGCAATCAGACCGTCCGACCCGTCCATGAAATTCACCGCATTGGCCGTGGTGAAAATCCACAGCGCCGAGCCCGCCAGTCCGACCAGCCAGGGCAAGGCAATCCCCAGCTCGGTGACCGGCCCTGCCATGCCGGCAACGGCAATCGAGACCAGAACCAGAACCATGAATTTGAGTGTCTCGGACAGGGTGACCAGATCGTCGAGCAGGCCCAACCCGGCCGCGACCCCGCCGCCCAGCGCAATACCGGCCAGCGCCGCACCCGCCGCCGGACTGCCCGCATCCAGCAGGGCCCAGGCCGCAAACACGCCCGCCATCGCGCCCAACCCGCCACCACGCGGTGTCGGACTGTCGTGATTGGAGCGCGCATTGGGCCGGTCGAGAATACCCGCCCGCATCATCAGTCCGGCCACGATCAGCGCCACGAGGAAAGCAGCAAGGGCAGATAGGAGCCCCGCCATCATGCCGGCATCTCCGGCGCACCCAGGGTCACCGCCTGCGCGAAACCGGGATAGGCTTCAGCGGCGCTTTCCGCCTCATCCATTGTATCGAACAGGGCAAAGCAGCTGGCACCAGACCCCGTCATCCGCGCCAGCCAGGCACCGGGCTGGGCATGCAGCCATTCCAGCGTATCGCCGATCACACCTTCCCGGCCGATCGCGACAGCTTCCAGATCATTGGCCTCGCCGGCCAGCCAACCCGCCAGATCGCCCTGATACCAGGGGCCGTCCGCGAGCGGTCGGGGATCGCGGTTGTCAAAGGCGACGAAGACCGGTCCCGTCGGGACAGCCACGCCGGGATTGACGATGACAGCCGGCAGGCCCGGCCCGATCTCGACCATCTCGATCCATTCGCCGATCCCGCGCATGCGCAGCGGCCGGGAATAGAGACAGGCCGGCACATCCGCGCCCAGGCCAAGCCCCAGCTCGGCCAGGCGGTCGAGCGGCCAGTCCAGCTTCCAGAACCGGTTGAGCGCCCGCAGCGCTGCCGCGGCATCCGCCGATCCGCCGCCTAGTCCGGCTTCCATGGGGATCGCCTTGTGCAGATGGATACGGGCCGCGCGATCGAGGCCCGCCGCGCGCTGCAGGGCCACAGCCGCTTTCATGACGAGATTGTCGTGCCCCCCGGCCAGCCGCCGCGACGGTTCGCCGGACATGGTCAGGAGGAAGGCGGGACTGTCATTGACCCGGACTTCGTCGCCCCAGTCGGCGAACACGACAAGACTGTCGAGGGGATGATAGCCGTCCGCCCGCGCGCGTCCGACCCGGAGGGTAAGGTTGACCTTCGCCG
Source organism: Pseudomonadota bacterium (assembly GCA_036231565.1). Classification (GTDB taxonomy): domain Bacteria; phylum Pseudomonadota; class Alphaproteobacteria; order Caulobacterales; family Maricaulaceae; genus Maricaulis. The sequence continues at coordinate 2,599 of JAZAHA010000062.1, read as the reverse complement.
GTGCGAATTCCCGGACTTCGCCCGGGCTCACGGCTCCGGCACCTCGGCGGGATCGGCCGGCGCGTCGCCATTGGCGGCATAGACAGGCGTGTGTTCCGGCGGCTGACCGTGCTCGAGGCGGTATTCCAGCCCCTCGCGCTGCTCGTCCGTGGGGCCAAGATCGATGGCCCGCCGCCATTGGAAGCCGGCTTCCAGCCGGCGGCCGACCTGCCAGTAGGCATCGCCAAGATGGTAGTTGGCCGTCGCGCTGCCCGGGTTGAGTTCCGCTGCCCGCTCCAGCTCCTGCACCGCCAGATCGTAATGGCCCAGCTGGTAGTAGGCCCAGCCCAGGCTATCGATGACATTGCCGTTCTCCGGCGCCATGTCAGCGGCCTGCACGATCATCTCGAAGGCTTCTTCGACCCGCTCGCCACGGTCTATCCACATATAGCCCAGATCGTTGAGCACGGTGGACTGGCCCGGGGCCAGTTCGAGCGCAGCCAGATACTCGGCCTCGGCGGCCTCCCAGTTGTCCAGCATCAGATAGCAGGACGCCCGGAAATAGTGATAGCGCCAGTCGTCCGGCAGGCCCTGTTCGCGGTTGAGCGTCATGGCCTGACCGTAAAGATCGACCGCTGCCGCCCATTCGCCCGAGATCCGGGACATGTCGGCGTAGAGCAGGATGGCCTCTGCGGCTCCCGTCCGCTCGGCGAGGTCGCGCGCAGCGGCATGGGCCGCCTCGATCCGGCCCAGCGTCGCCATCAGCACGATCCGGTCGATCTGAGCACCCAAGCGGAACGGACCTTCGGGAACCGAGGCATATTCTGCCAGCGCGAGATCATGCAGGCCGATCCGGTCGAGCGAGCCGGCCAGCACGATGTGCAGCGGCGCGAGGTCCGGATCCAGCCGCTGAACCATACGCATATAGATGATGGTGAGGTCCATGTCGGCCTGGGCCGCCAGATCCGCCGTCGGCCCCAGAACGGCGCGGGCTGCCAGTCCCGGAATGTCCGGCCGGCGCGGCGCCCGACGGCCCTGGCTGGCGGTCTCGTAGAGCGCCTGGATGCTGGCCTCGTTCGGATCGTCTTCCAGATAGGTCTCGAAAAGGGTCGCTGCCTCGGCGCGACGCCCTTCGCGCATCAGAAAGCCGCCATACATTTCCGTCGACAGGCGGCGGAAGGTCGAGGTGAAGACCGCCGATCGGTAAGCCGCTTCGGCCGCCGCCGGATTGCCCGCGGCCTCGAACAGCATCGCCTTGTGCAGCCACAGATGGGACGCCAGAAAGCCCGGCGCCTGCATGTCGCCGACCTCGGTCAGCGCTTCGTCGCCCCGGCCCGCGCCCATCAGTGCCCAGTGGCGCAGGATATTCTGGAAGAAGGTATTGTAGGGGCCATAGTCCGGCGCCGCGTCGAGAACGGTCAGCGCCGTCCGGTAGTCATGGCGAGATATCCGGTCAGAGGCGCGGAAGAGGGTTGCCAGCCGGCTGGGATCACCCGCCTCGCTGGCCGAGACGGCCAGGGTCGAGGCGCGGTCCAGATCGCCGGCGATGACCGATGTGATGAAGGCCCGGTCGGCGAGGACCGAATTGCCTGGTAACCGGTCAAGCGCCTCGAGATAATACTCCGCCGCTCCCGCGGCATCACGGTTCACGCCGGCATAGCGGGCAGCCAGAAAGGCACCATAGGCCGAGGTTTCCTCCTCCGCCGGTACGGTCACGCAGGATGTCAGGGCCGTTGCCGCGAGCAGTGCGGGCCAGGCGCGCAGGATGCTTGTCATGGCGTCATGCTCGCTCCGCACCGCCCGGGGCGCAAGGCCTGATGGCTGTGAGCCGGATTACATTCCCGCATACATCGGACCGCCGCCGCCTTCCGGCGTGGTCCAGTTGATGTTCTGGTTGGGGTCCTTGATGTCACAGGTCTTGCAGTGGACGCAGTTCTGGGCGTTGATCTGGAAGCGTTCCTCGCCCGTTGTTTCGTCCTTGATCCACTCGTAGACGCCCGCAGGGCAATAGCGGGCCGACGGGCCGCCATAGACCTCCAGCTCGGAGGCCTTCTGCAGATCCATATCCTTCACCTTGAGGTGAACCGGCTGGTCCTCCTCGTGATTGGTGTTGGAAATGAAGACCGACGAGAGACGGTCGAAGGTCAGCTTTCCGTCCGGCTTGGGGTAGTCGATCTTGCGGTACTTCTCGGCCGGCTGGGTGCTTTCGGCATCGGTCTTGCCATGGCCCATCGTGCCGAAGGGCGACCAGCCGCCGAACAGCGTGTTGCACCACATATCAAGCCCGCCCAGGGCGATGCCGATCGTGGTGCCGAATTTCGACCAGAGCGGCTTGGCATTGCGCACCGCCTTGAGGTCCTTGGCGACCCAGGAATTCTCGTAGGCCGTCTGGTATTCCGCCAGCTCGTCATGCGCGCGGCCGGCACCGATGGCGGCAAACACGCTTTCCGCCGCCAGCATGCCCGTCTTCATGGCATTGTGGCTGCCCTTGATGCGCGGCACGTTCACGAAACCGGCCGAACAGCCCATCAGTGCGCCACCGGGGAAGGCCAGCGCGGGCACCGCCTGCAGTCCACGGGCGGTGAGCGCAGGGGCGGCGGAGGCCAGAGCCGCGGCTCCC
>JAZAHA010000061.1:0-8534 GCA_036231565.1 Pseudomonadota bacterium | reverse complement strand
TTAAATACGGCTGGGTCTCGGCATGGGGTTTATGGGGAAGACTGGAAATTGGTGCTTATGTGCCTGCTTGCTTTGCATGAGGTTTTTTGGAGGGCGCCATCTTCTAGTTGGCAGATATGTCAGCGACGGATAAGAAGATATTATCGTTAGGTTGAGCGAAGAAACCCAAGATGAGTTTGATTAAGGACATTATTGTTGAAGCTACGAAGAGCCGATGGGAGGAGCACCAAGAGCCATTGCTGCTTTCTCACCTGCCTGCGATTGTTTCCGCTAAAGTTTCAGATTTTAGGGACCAAATTTCGCCCCTTTCTATTGGGCAGTACATTCGTACAGAAATTGCAGAGCTGAAGCTGGTTCGACACCCAATCCAAAAGGCTAAGGTCGGGGCAATTCCTGTCGATGAAGAGTATGAATTCCCCATCGACAACCCGTCACCCGATACGTTCAAAAGAGCAAAATCGAGAAGGGGATTGACCATAGCATTTTTAAAATCTCTCAATACCTTGGATAAAGACAAAATAGATAAAATTATGATACCGACCTCGGTTATAGTCGAATTACTAAAATTAGAAGATGAAGACTAGAATATCGGTAATTACCAGCAATTTAACACTATTTCGTCTAGTCGGCCGACGAAAAACATCCCTATGCCCTAAAGAACACGTAAGAGGTTTCAATTTAGACGTCAGGGCAATTTTACATAAAAATAATGACTCTCCTGGCCTGTCAAAAAAACTTCTCGATTCAATACATGGATCTAACCAGTGCTTACTTATTGTAGACAAATCCATAGAGAACTGCGATGTTCTATTGAGCGACAGTTTTGCAAAAGTGTATTTTAGTAATATGACATTTGAAAAAAAGGGGGAGAACTATATAAGAAGGCAAATATCAATCGGAATTAAGAGGTTAAAGTTTTTCGAGAAGATCATGAATGACGCTAAAACTCAAAAAATAGCGTTGCTTCCCAAAAATAACTTTATATCCAATGAATTAGATAATTTATTGGCCGCGGCTTCTGGAAATTTAGAAAGCGGCGAAATAATACCGGAGATTGAGAAAAATATTGCAGATCTAATAAAAAGAGTTAGGCCAAAAAGAAAATCGAACAGGGCCGATAAATATATAGTAGATGATAGAAATCTTCATTTTTCTTATGGGTTTGAACATCATGCCCTTCCAGAAACGAGCACACCCCCACACAACGAATCCTGCATCACCAGATCGCGCCTCCGGTTCGGTTGCGAATACGACTTTCAGCGCCATTATAATGTGTCTGCGGAGGGAAAAGTCAGGCTATCTGGAGATTTTAAAGATTGCCATGGCGAAAGTCGCACTTTTCGCAATGCCACACACCTAAATATCTTTCCTAACGACCATATAGCATGAAAAAGGGCCGCTTACGTAAGCGGCCCTTTCATGTTTCGTTGCCTATGGTAACTCATTCACGGCTGCGGTCGGGCAGATCACGGTCAAAACCGATCTTTCCACCTTGCCGTCCCAGCTCCTAAGGCCTCCAGATGCCTAAACAGGTAGGATACATCCGGAAGCATGAAGGAGGCCTCGTAGGCATTCCTTTCACATAGAATGTGAAAACCTAAGAGTCAATTAAAACGCGCTTTAGCGATTTCGTTTCCGACATGCGGCGATGTTAGTTTCATAAAATACAAACAAGCTAGTCGCCCCAAGCCCTGCGCAACAAGAATAAAGCCTCTAACCTCAATCAATCCCCTCCCGCGTCTCCCGCTCCCGCTGAGACAAATCTCGCGCCCCAACGCCTTGAACGCCTCGGCCCTGGCCTGCATCCCTCTTCGGCACCGCCAAAGGGACACGTACCCAAGGCACATGCCCCTCGGCCGAGCCTCAGTCGATGGGCTCCCTCACCGACCCGTCCTCCGACAGATAAATCTCCCCGCCCAGCGCCTTGAACTCCTCGGCCTTCTCCGCCATCCCGGCTTCGGCCTCCACCGCATTCGGCGCCCGCGCGCTCCCGAACGTGTCCCGGATCTCCCGCGTGATCTCCATCGAGCAGAATTTCGGGCCGCACATGGAGCAGAAATGGGCGACCTTGTGGGCCTCTTTGGGGAGGGTCTGGTCGTGGAAGTCGCGGGCGGTTTCCGGGTCGAGGGCGAGGTTGAACTGGTCTTCCCAGCGGAATTCGAACCGGGCGCGTGACAGGGCGTCGTCGCGGATCTTGGCGGCGGGGTGGCCCTTGGCGAGGTCGCCAGCATGGGCGGCGATCTTGTAGGTGACGACGCCGGTCTTCACGTCATCGCGGTCGGGCAGGCCGAGATGCTCTTTCGGCGTGACATAGCAGAGCATGGCACAGCCGAACCAGCCGATCATCGCGGCGCCGATGCCGCTCGTGATGTGGTCGTATCCCGGGGCGATATCGGTGGTGAGCGGGCCGAGCGTGTAGAAGGGCGCCTCGTGGCACTCCTTCAGCTGTTTATCCATGTTTTCCTTGATCTTGTGCATGGCGACATGGCCGGGGCCTTCGATCATCACCTGGCAGCCCTTGGCCCAGGCGATCTTGGTCAGTTCGCCCAGCGTCTCCAGCTCGGCGAACTGGGCGCGGTCGTTTGCGTCGGCGATGGAGCCGGGACGCAGCCCGTCGCCCAGGGAGAAGGAGACATCATAGGCGCGCATGATGTCGCAGATCTCCTCGAAATGCGTGTAGAGGAAGCTCTCCTTGTGGTGCGCCAGGCACCATTTCGCCATGATCGAACCGCCGCGCGAGACAATGCCGGTGACCCGGTCGGCGGTGAGCGGCACATAGGCCAGGCGCACGCCGGCATGGATGGTGAAATAGTCCACCCCCTGCTCGGCCTGCTCGATCAGCGTGTCGCGGAACACCTCCCAGGTGAGGTCCTCGGCGATGCCGTTCACCTTCTCCAGCGCCTGGTAGATCGGCACGGTGCCGATCGGGACGGGCGAATTGCGCAGGATCCATTCGCGCGTGTTGTGGATATTCTTGCCGGTGGAGAGGTCCATCACCGTGTCGGCGCCCCAGCGGATCGCCCAGACCATTTTCTCCACCTCTTCCTCGACCGAGGAGGCGACGGCGGAATTGCCGATATTGGCGTTGATCTTGGTGAGGAAATTGCGGCCGATAATCATCGGCTCGAGTTCCGGGTGGTTGATGTTCGCCGGAATGATGGCGCGGCCGCGGGCGATCTCGTCCCGCACGAATTCCGGGGTGACGTGTTCCGGGATGGAAGCGCCGAAGCTCTCGCCGTCGGCGATGCGCGCGGCAGCGCCCTCCACGGCGGCCTTGCGGCCGAGATTTTCCCGCTCGGCGACATAGACCATTTCCGGCGTGATGATGCCGGCCTTGGCGAATTCATACTGGGTGAGCGGGGCGCGCTTGGTGCTGTCCCAGCTGGTGTCCTCGCCCATCGAGCAGGGCGAGGAGGCGCTCTCCACCGGCGCGGCCTCGGTGCGGGCGCGCAGCGGCTTGTTGCGCACGGGGAATTCACGGGCGAGGTATTTGCCGGTCGCCCCGCCATTGTCCAGCGGCGACAGGGGACGGCCCTCATAGGCCTCGACCTGGCGGTCGGTGTACCAGTCCAGACGGTGGCGCGGCAGGCCGTGCTCGACGTCCAGCGTGTGGTCGGGATCGGAATAGGGACCGGACGTGTCATAGACGCGCACCGGCGGCTCATTGGCCGTGGGATGCAGGTCGATCTCGCGATGCGGCACTTTCAGCGCCGGCGCGGTCGACGGCGACGTATAGACCCGGCGCGACCCCGGCAGCGGCCCGGTGGTGACCTTGGGAGTCTCGAATTGCGATTGGGAGGTGGGCTTGTTCATGGCGGCGCGCCTTTCATCGTGTGGCGGGCGCCGGCGTTGCGATCAGGCCTCGAATCCCCGCTGCAAGCGGAGAGAAAGAGCGCTCCATCCCGACGCCGGCATGACCCGGATCCGGTCCTAAGGGTGAAGTCTCAGCCCCTGCCCGCATGAGCAGGGACACCCCTTGGAACTGTTGCCGGCGAGGATGGAGAAGCGCGGCCGATTTGGCAAGCGGGTCAGGCCTTGGCGACCTGCTCGCGGATCAGGCGTTCGACGCCGCGCGGGTCGGCGATGCCGAAGAAGCCGAAATCGGTGAGATGGCCGGCCTGCTCTTCGGGATTGCCGCTGCCGCGCGGCAGGGCATCGCGGAAGATGATGTCGCCGCGGCGGGTGCCGCGCCGGAACAGCGAGCCCAGATCGCCGGCGCCGAAACTGCGCGACCGGCCGCCGCCGGTAAGCACGATCGCCCGCTTGTCGGTGAGCGCATAGAGCGTGCCGCGCACGGCGAAGGCCTTGATCAGCGAGGAGACGAACAGCCAGATGCCGAACAGGAAGAAAAGCGGCCCGATCACCATCGCCACGCGGAAGAAGAGCTGGCTGTCCTCGCGTCCGGCGGAGAACAGCCAGGCGATGCCGGTCCACAGGATGGAAAAGCCGGTCCAGGGAATGGCGAAGAGCGCCGTCTTGCCGCCGCGCAGCCAGGCGAGCCGGACAATGTTCGGCCGCCCCGTCCACAACAGCTTTTCGCCTGCTGCCAGTTCCGGCCGCACGGCCGCCTCGATCGCTGGATTCATCCCGGTCTCCCTTGTCCCGCCGCACAGATATCAATACCCGGTTCGGCCGGTTCCGCTATTGCCCCGGCGCCGGGGCACCGTCACTCCCCTGTTCAGGGCATTCAGCCGGCATTCAGGACGGCGCAGCGAGGGTCTGATCTCCGCGCATGAGGCGTGGGGAGGACGCACCGATGATCCTGGCCATGACACTTGCCGCCAGCCTGGCCCAATCCTGGATGCGCCTGCCGGTGGAAAATCCGGCCGGGCCGGACATCTCCGGCCGCTATGCCGAACTGCAGGCCAGCGGCGTGTCGGGCTGCAATACGGCCGGTGTGCCGCGCACGCTGGATATCCATATCCTCGCCGAACCGCCCCATTATCGCTCCGCCAATATCGGCGAGATGGCCTATGATCTGGGCGAAGGCGACGCGCCGGGCGGCAGCTTCACCGTCGCCGGACAGCCGGACCGCAAAGCGCTGGCCGACGGGTCCGAACGCATAGGCTTCGGCGGCGGCTGGGTCCACACGGCCGGGCGCTATATCGACGGGATAACCGACGGGCAATTGCGCGGCCTCGTCGAGGTGGAACTGGACCGGCTGGCCGACGGCACGCTGCGTCTGGTCTCGATCACCCGGGCCGAACGCCAGAATGACGAGGGCGCCCCGGTCGTCACGGATGGCCGCCTGCCCGACGGCACCGAACTGCGCCCCTTTTCACGCTGCGGGGACACGCGGCACTAGCGCCGGCGGACGGACGCCGTCAGACGCCGCCCGCCACAAGCAGCGAAGCGGGAGCCGACTGCACGATCACTGCGACGATCACGGCCGCCAGAAGGGCAACGGGCAGGAGAAGTTTCAGCAAGGCTTTCATCGCCGGCCAGACTAACCGCCCGGCCGGCGCGGCACCCTCCCCTGAAGAGGGGACGCTACTCCGCCGCCGCGGCGGCCTCCTCGACCGCCCGCATCACGCGCAGGATATTGCCGGACCACATCATCTCGATCTCGTCGGGCGTGTAGCCGCGGCGCAGGAGTTCCTCGGTCACGGCTGCGGTCTCGCTGGCATCTTCCCAGCCGCCGACACCGCCACCGCCATCGAAGTCCGACGCGATGCCGACATGCTCGATCCCGGCAATCTCGACGGCGTGGTCGATATGATCGGCGAGCACGGAAATATCGACATCGCCATGCTCGGCACGCAGCGCGGCCAGACCTTCGCGATAGGCCGCAATGGTCTCCGGCGTGGCGGCGGCGCGGCCTTCCGGCGTGTCCAGACCCAGCTCGGCGGCCAGGGCGCGCTGGCCGTCGGTCACGGCCTGCGGCACGTCGCCGATATAGCGGCGGAAGGCGACCATGTGCGCCACACCGCCATTATCGCGGATTGCACGTAGCTGTTCATCGTCCAGATTGCGGGCATTGTCGTAAACGGCGCGCGCGCCGGAATGCGAGGCCATGACCGGCGCACGTGACAGCTCGATTGCGTCCAGCATGGTCTGTTTGCCGACATGCGAGACGTCGACAATGATGCCGTGATCATTGAGCGCGGCGACCAGTTCGCGGCCCAGATCGCTCAAGCCCGGATCCTCTGCCGGCTCGCCGGCCTCCGTGTCGGGATTGGAGGAGCCGCCGAACTGGTTATTGCCGAAATGGGTGATCGACATGTAGCGCACGCCGCGCTCGGCCCACATGGGCACATCCTCGACGCTTGGCCCCAGCGGATAGGCGTTTTCCATGCCGATCAGGGCGACCAGGCGTCCGGACGCGGCGATCTCTTCGACCTCGTCGGCGGTGGTCGCCAGGGCGATGCGGTCTGGATCATTGGCCAGCATGCGCGAAATGCCGCGATACTTCTCCTCGGCCGCCTCGCGCGCCGCGGCATAGCCCTCTTCGGTCAGTTCGTCCTGGCCGACATAGACAATGAAGAAAGCCGAATCGAGCCCGCCCTCGACCATTTTCGGCAGGTCGACCTGGGCATGGGTGTGCTCACCCGGATCGAGCGCGTCAGTGCCATAGCCCGGACCGATATCGACATGGGTGTCGAGCGTGAAGGTGCGGTCGTGGATCTCTTCGGCAGAGGAGACGGGATAGTCATTGCCCTCCGGCGAGGCCGGCGTGGCGGTGCTGTCCGCGCCAGCCTCCGGCGCCGCAGCAGGCGCCTCTCCGGCCGGCGCTTCGGCCTGCTCCTCGGCGCCGGGCGCACACGCCCCCAGGACCAGAGCCAGAACCAGTGCAGACACTCCGAAACGATCGACCCGCATGACATATCCCCTCTCAAGCGTTGGCGCGAAGTCTAGGGGCCTGCGAGGCGAAGGCAAGGCCAAGCCTTTGGCATTCCATCCCGTTTTGGGTCAGCCCGGTGGCCTGTTTTGAGAGCCGGTTACCGGAAAGCCTCGAATGCGCCGGGCTATCTTCATGTTTCGTTTACGGATTTGGCGAGACCCGCCCGTCCGCACGCCGCTTGCACCGCGACCGGGGATAACCGGGAGTGGGATCATATGAGCAAGCTTGGTTTTCTGTTCCGCGACGGCCTTGGCCGTCTTGAAGACAAGTCCAACAATTTCACCGCGATGCGCATCCTGTTTGCGCTGATGGTGCTGTACGGACACGCCATCCTGATCCCGCTGGGCAAGCCCTATACCGGCACCTGGAGCCTGACGGTCGACTTCGTCGTGCAGTGTGCGCTGGACGGGTTCTTCATCCTGTCCGGCTACATGATCACCGCCAGTGCGATGAAGACGAAAGAGATCTCGCGCTATGCCACGGCGCGCATCTTCCGCATTTTCCCGGGCCTGATCGCGGCCGTGCTGATCGTGTTTGCGGTCTACCCCTTCTTCACCTCGCTTTCGCAGGCGGAATACTGGTCGAGCGCCGAGACCTGGGCCTTCCCGCTGAAGCTGATCGGCCAGGTCGATCCGCTGGCCGGCCTGCCGGGCACGTTCGAGAACTCCCCCGTCGGCCACAGCGCCAACGGTCCGCTCTGGACGATCCGCTATGAGTTGATGGCCTATCTGGGTGTCGGCATCCTGGCCCTGATCGGGCTCTATTCCGACCGGCGCCTGGTGGTGTTCTGGGCCGCACTGACCTGCGTCTTCGGCGCGCTGGTCGCCACGTTCGGCTATACCGGCATCGGCGAAGGCACGATCACCACGCTGGCGCGCTTCGGCCCGGCCTTCATGATCGGCGCCTTCTTCTTCGCCGCCCGCGACCTGGTGCGCATCACCCCGGCCTTCATCGCCCTGGCGGGCGTGGCCGCGCTGGCCGCCCACGAGCTGGCGATCGGCTGGATGATGCTCGACATCTTCCTGGCCTCGGCCTTCCTGTGGCTCGGCCATGCACATATCGGCGGCCGGATCGGCCATGCCGTGCGCAATGTGGAAGACGTCTCCTACGGCATCTACATCCTGCACTGGCCCATCGGTCTCGTCGCCTTCGCCCTGATGCCGGGTCTCAACACGACTCAGCTCGCCCTCATCATGGCCCCGGCCGCCATCCTCGCCGGCTGGGTCCTGCGCGAAACCGTCGAGAAGCCGGCCCTCGCCTGGAAGGACAAGCTGCAACCGCGGCGGAAGGTGGGCGTGGCGGCGGTTTAGATGGATTTCTGAGACGGCGTGTCTTCCCCCTCTCCCCGGCCCTCTCCCAAGGGAGAGGGAGTTTCATCGGAGCCTGGCATCAAGCCTCCTTCTCCCTCGGGGAGAAGGTGCCCCGAAGGGGCGGATGAGGGGGAAAGCGGGGTTAGATTAGGGATCTGCGCTGAACAAGGGCTCGCCCCGCTTGCGGGGGAGCTGTCGGCGCAGCCGACAGAGGGGGCGACGCGAAGCGGCGCAGAGCGCGTCAGCGCGCATGGACTCACCCCCTTCGACCTCACCCGGCCCCGGGCCGGGTTCGGCCACTTCCCCCGCTGACGCAGGGGAAGCCCCTACCCCCTGAACGGGTCCTGCATCAGGATGACGTCTTCGCGCTCGGGGCTGGTGGA
>JAZAHA010000060.1:0-33381 GCA_036231565.1 Pseudomonadota bacterium | reverse complement strand
ATGTGGGGGATAAGTGCGTATTCGCGACGACCCAGCTCTATGAGCTGGGCCCTGACTTTCGTCAGGGTGACGGTGTTTGTTGGAGCGTTGGTGCCTTTCTTCCAACTCTCTCCATTTCTCCCGGACGGAGGCCTGCCGTCGCCGGGCTTTCAGCCGGGAAAAATGGGTGTGGCGTTCAAGGTAAGGAGCGCGCCTCATCCGCCCTGCGGGCACCTTCTCCCCGGCGGGGGAGAAGGACGTGACGCCCCCTACCCCGGCTTGCGGCAGATCAGGAAGAGGGCTTTGGAGCGTTTGGGCCACCATTCATAGTCGATCTGGAAGCCCGCGGCCTTCATGCTGTCGCGGACGCGGCGGGCCGACAGGACATTGACGTGCGGGGCCAGGCCGAAGAGCTGCATGACCGGAATCAGTGGCACCATGAACCAGAGCCCGTCGGCGATACATGCCGTGCTGGTAACGAAGACGCCGCCCGGCTTGAGGAGGCGGAAAGCGTGGGCGATTGCCGCATCGGGATCTTCCATCAAATGGATGATGGACAGCCCCAGAACGGCGTCGAAACTTTCCGGCGCCGCGTCCAGCTCGTCGAAATTCGCGCGCTGGAAGGTGATGTTCTCCACACCGGCCTCGCGCGCCCTTTCGCGGCCGAAATTCAGCATTTCATCGGAAATGTCGGTCGCCAGGTAATGCTTCACATGCGGCGCGTGCAGCACGGCGGTTCCGCCCGTGCCGCAGCCGAATTCAAGCACCTCGCTGTCGGGCGTGAGATACTCCCGCGTCTTTTCCAGCTTGTGGGTATAGGCCGCCTCGTCGCCGATCGGCTGGCTGAAATATTTTTTTGCCGTGCGGTCCCAGAAGCGCTGGTTGCGGTCCATCGGTTCAATCCCCTGTCTGTCAGATATCCATGTACCCATACGAAAATCGGATATAAATCTGCAAATTCCTGCAGCTGATATACGAAAACCGATGAACTGGACGAGTATAGCCTTTGACTGGAACCAGGTCCGCGCCTTTCTGGCGACGGTGGAGGAAGGTTCGTTTTCCGCCGCGGCGCGCGCGCTGGGCCAGACCCAGCCGACCCTGTCGCGCCAGATCACGGCGCTGGAAGAGGCGCTGGCTGTCACCCTGTTCGAGCGCGGCCCGCGGGGCATGCGGCCGACCGGTGCAGCGCTGGAGCTCGTCGAACATGTCCGCGCCATGGGCGAGGCCGCCCAGCGCATCTCGCTGACCGCGTCCGGCCAGGCCAATTCCGTGGACGGCTATGTCTCGATCACATCGACCGACCTGGTGGCGACCTATTTCCTGCCGCCGGCACTGGAGCGCCTGCGCACGATCGCGCCGAAACTGCAGATCGAGATCATCGCCTCGAACTCGGTGCGCGATCTGACCAAGCGCGAGGCGGACATCGCCATCCGGCACGGCCGTCCGGACCAGCCGGACCTGATCGCACGGCTTCTGGGCGAGACCAGTGCGCATCTGTATGCCGCGCCGGCCTTTCTCGACCGGGCGGGCCGGCCGCAAACGGCGGAGGAGGTCAGCCGGCTCGACTTTGTCGGTTTCGAGCGCGATCCGCGCATCCTGGAATTTCTGCGGGAGCTGGGGCTCGATCTCACACCGGAAAGTTTCCGTGTCACCTCGGAAAGCGGACCGGCCTATCTCGCCCTGATCCGCCAGGGGTTCGGCATCGGCGTGGTGACGCGCGACATGGTCGGCTTCTGTCCCGATCTGGAGCCGGTCTTTCCCGCCCTGCCCCATATCCCGGTTCCGGTCTGGCTGGTTACCCATCGCGAGCTCAATACCAGCCGCAAGATCCGGCTGGTCTATGACACGCTGGCGGAGGAGCTGGGCAAGCTGTGGCGGTGACCCCGCAATAAAAAACGGGCGGCGCCAGCGGCACCGCCCGTTTCCTTGAAATCGGATCGCTCCGAAAACCCTTAGCGCTTCGAGAACTGGAAGCTGCGGCGGGCCTTCTTGCGGCCGTACTTCTTGCGCTCGACCACGCGGCTGTCGCGGGTCAGGAAGCCGTTGGCCTTGAGCACCGGGCGAAGGCCCGGTTCGAACATCGTCAGCGCCTTGGAGATACCGTGACGCACGGCGCCGGCCTGACCGGACAGACCGCCGCCGACGACGGTGGCGACGATGTCGAACTCGTCCTTGCGCTCGGCGGTTTCCAGCGGCTGTTGCAGCAGCATGCGCAGAACCGGGCGGGCGAAATACTGTTCCTGGTCCTTGCCGTTCACAGTGATCTTGCCATTGCCGCGCTTGATCCAGACGCGGGCGACCGCGTTCTTGCGCTTGCCGGTCGCGTAGGCGCGGCCGTGTTCGTCGATCTTGGGCTCGGCCGGGACAGACTCTTCAGTCGCGACGGCGCCGGTATCGGCGTCCTTCATGACGTCTTTCAGGTCTTCGAGCGAGCGGGCTTCGTCACTCATATCAGCCTCGCGAATTCTTGGTGTTCATGGACTTGAAGTCGACCACTTCCGGCTGTTGAGCCTCGTGCTTGTGGTCGGCACCGGCGTAAACACGCAGGTTCGAGAACTGCTTGCGGGCCAGCGGGCTGTCTTTCGGCAGCATGCGCAGCACGGCCTTCTCGACGACGCGCTCCGGGAAACGGCCGTCCAGCAGCTTCGCCGGGCTGGTTTCCTTGATGCCGCCCGGGTGGCCGGTGTGCCAGTAGTAACGCTTGTCGTCGCGCTTGCGGCCGGTGAACACGACCTTCTCGGCGTTCACGACGATCACATTGTCGCCCATGTCGACATGCGGGGTGTAGTCCGGACGGTGCTTGCCGCGAAGACGCGTCGCGATATAGGCAGCCAGACGGCCGACAACGGCGCCTTCTGCATCGATCACGACCCACTTCTTCTCGACATCCGCCGGTTTCACGGAATAGGTCTTCATAACTCTCTCGCCTTTGGCCGGTTGGCCCCGGTTTGAATTCGAGCGCGCCGTTTAGAGGTGAAATACGAACCGGTCAAGCCTCGGCGGAATTCCGCGTTGAATTTTATACACCTGCGCATACGGTCAAATAATACCACATATATCGCGTGCGTCATTTTTCCGTCGTGAACCCGTTGTATTGCCACACTAAATTATACCCTGCCCTGAACGTCCGGAGTTGTTCGATGTCCCTGTCCCGCCGCAATTTCCTGAAATCCGCCACAGCGACCTCCGTCGCCTTCGCCGGACTGCCGGCTCTGGCCGGTTGTGCACGGGCTGACGGGATCACCCAGCCCTGGCTGAACCAGGTCGAGGGCTATGGCGCGCTGGTGCCAGATCCGGCCGGCCTGTTCGATCTGCCCGAAGGCTTTACCTATGAGGTCATTTCCACCGTCGGCGATGCGATGACCGACGGCCTGGTCGCACCGGGCGATTTCGACGGCATGGCCTGCTTCGCCCGCGCGGACGGCAAATGGGTCCTCGTGCGCAATCACGAACTCAATCCGGACGAGATCGACAAATCGGCCTTCGGGCCCGACGCGGCCGGTCTCGATCTGATCGATCGCGACAAGGTGCATGACTGGACCGATGACGGCGCGCCGCATCTGGGCGGAACCACCCACCTGGTCGTCGATCCGGAAACCCTGGAGGTGACCGAGCAGTACATGTCGCTTGCCGGCACGATCAATAACTGTGCCGGCGGGCCGACGCCCTGGGGCAGCTGGATCACCTGCGAGGAGACCGAGTGGCAGGCCGGTGGCGATGCCCAGGTCGATCACGGCTATTGTTTCGAAGTGCCTGCGGATGCGACGGGTCTGGTAACCCCGGTGCCGATCACCGGCATGGGCCGTTTCCGCCACGAGGCGATTGCCGTCGACCCGGCTTCGGGCTGCGTCTACCAGACCGAGGACCGCCGGGGCCTGGCCCTGTTCTACCGCTATATCCCGGACGTGCCGGGCGAGTTGGCCCGCGGCGGCCGTCTGCAGGCGCTGGCCGTGCGCGGCCAGCCCGGGCTGGATACGCGCAACTGGACGGGCAACAGCCTGCCGGTCGGTGACTGGCTGGCGGTGGAATGGGTCGATCTCGCCGATGTCGAGAACCCGGACAATGATCTGGCCGAGCGCGGCCATGCCGATGGCGCCGCCATGTTCACCCGCGGCGAAGGCCTGTGGTGGGGCGAGAATGAATGCTATTTCGCCTGCACCGATGGTGGACCGGAACGGATCGGCCAGATTTTCCGCTATCAGCCGAGCCCGTTCGAGGGCACGGACCGCGAATCCGAACAGCCCGGCCGCCTGCAGCTCTTCGTGCAATCGGACGATGCACGCGTGATGGAGAAATGCGACAATGTCTGTGTGGCGCCCTGGGGGGATCTCATTGTCGTGGAAGACGGCGACGAGGATCAGTACATCCGCGGCGTGACGCCCGAGGGCCGCGTGTATACGATCGGCCGGAATGCCGATGCCGACGCGCTCGGCGAGAAAAGCGAGATTTGTGGTCCATGCTTCAGTCCCGACGGTTCGACCCTGTTTTTCAACATTCAGCGCAATCCCGGCCGCACTTTCGCGGTGCGCGGTCCCTGGTCCGAGCGCTCGCTCTAGGCACCAGCCTGCTGGCGCTGGCGGCCTGCGGCCAGACGGGAGAGGATGCGGACGAGACGCCGGATGCGGCGACCGGTCCGGAAACCCTGGAAGTGCTGGTCACGGCGGCGTTCACCGGCGTGGAAGGCGGCGCCAGCGCCCTCGCCTTCCT
This sequence comes from Pseudomonadota bacterium, assembly GCA_036231565.1. GTDB lineage: Bacteria > Pseudomonadota > Alphaproteobacteria > Caulobacterales > Maricaulaceae > Maricaulis. Next base: position 28,695 of record JAZAHA010000060.1, on the reverse strand, counting down.
GCCGGACGGCGACGCCCCCTCGCTCGGCCTGGTAATCTCGGCGCCGCGTGAAGGCGGTCTGGACATCTTCAATCTGGACGGTGAGCTGCAGCGGCGTCATGCCGGTGCGCGCCTGACGGGTCTGGCGACCGCCCCGGACTTCCAGCTGCGCGGGGAAGACCTGCCGCTGGTCTTCGGGGCCTCGCCCGACAATGGTGCCGTGTTCGGCTATGCCGTCGTGCGCAACGGCACCCAGGTGCTCGATCTGCCGCTGGGCGAAACCGGCACGGATGGCGGCGTGGCCGGCCTGTGCCTGTTGCGTGAAGGTGCCGGATTTGTCGAACTCGTGGTGCTGGAAACCGGTGCGAGCGCAAATGTCTGGCGCGTCCGTGATGCCGGGGGCGACACGCTGTCGGTGGAAGAGATGCGCAGCTTCCCGCTGCCCGCTCCGGCGCGCCAGTGTGCCGTGTTCGATGGCGACATCTATACCGCCAGCCCCGCTGCCGGCGTAACCCGCCTGTCATCCGACGGCACGGTTCTGGCCGAAGCCAATATTCCCGCATCCGGCATTGCTGTGGGCGAGTTCTCCGGCACCCGCCTGCTGCTGGCCACCGACGGCGCCGGCGAGACCGTGCGCAGCTTCGACGCCCGCACGCTGGAAGAGCGCGACGCGATCGATGTCGTCGACGGCCTGTCCACACCGGGCATCGGCCGCCCGGGCGCGATCGCCGTGTCGCCGGCCGATTACGGTTTCACCGCCTATTCCAACGGCATGCTGTCGATCTTCGACCAGGCCGACCAGCGCGTGAAAGTGATCTCCCGCGACGCCTTCTCGCGCGCCGTGATCACCGGCAGCAATCCGGTCGGCACAGCGGATGGCAACGAGGCGGGCTAAGCAGCCCGCCGCGCGGTCCATGCGGCGCAAAGCGTTGCAACAAACAGCAGGACCGCGCCCAGCTGGTGCGCCAGCGACAGGCCCAGCGGCACGACAGCCAGCAGGGCGGCGATGCCCAGGGCGACCTGGGCGACAACCAGGGCCGGCAGGATCACCATGAAGGGCTTCAGCGACACGCGCGGCTCGCGCCAGATCGTCACCGCATAGGCGAAGACGGCCAGTGCCACGAGATAGCCTGTCCAGCGGTGGTGCATCTGTACGGCCGCATGGCTCTCGAAGATCGCCGGGAAGACACTCATCCCGCCCAGATAGCCCTCCGGGATCAGATCGCCATTCATCAGCGGCCAGGTGTTGTAGATGCGGCCTGCATCCAGCCCGGCCACGAAGGCGCCCAGTATGATCTGCAGGAAGACCAGGGCCAGGAGAGCGAAGGACACGCCGGCCAGAGTGCCGCGGCGCAGGGGCGGCGGTCCGAACCGCGCTTCCAGCGACAGCCACACCGAATAGCCCAGAATGATGAAAGCCATGCCCAGATGCGTGGCGAGCCGGTACTGGCTGACATCCAGCCGGTCGACCAGTCCGCTGGCGACCATCCACCAGCCGATCGCGCCCTGGGCCCCGCCCATGCACAAAAGCAGGAAGAGGCGCGGCTTGAGCCGGGCGCTGAGATGGCCGCGCAGCCAGAAGAAGACAAAGGGCACGGCAAAGACGAGGCCAATCAGGCGGCCCAGCTGGCGATGTCCCCATTCCCACCAGAAGATGAACTCGAACTCCGCCAGCGTCATGGAGGAATTCTGTTCCTGGAATTCGGTGGTGCGCTGGTAAAGGCGGAATTCCTCTTCCCAGTCGGACTGGGTGAGCGGCGGGATGGCGCCGGAGATCGGCTTCCATTCCGTGATCGACAGGCCGCTGTCGGTCAGGCGGGTCGTGCCGCCGACAATGATCATGCCGACGACCATCACGGCGACGATGAGCAGCCAGTTGGAAACGGCGCGACTGGTGGTACTCGTATGGTAGGCCATGGAACCTCCGCTGCGCGGTAACTACCGCAATCGGCGGAGGGGGCAAGGCCCGGGGCGCAGCTTCAGGCTTGCACGGCCAAGTTTGCACTCGCACATCAAACACTGACGCGCCATTGTGTCGCAGACAGAACCAAAAAGACGAAGCAAGACGGGGGACGAACAGCATGACGGACGCGACGGTCATAATCCTGGGGGCCGGCCAGGCCGGCGGGCAATGTGCCGCGAGCCTGCGGCGGTCCGGTTTCGACGGACGTATCCTGCTCGTTGGCAGCGAACCCCATCCGCCCTATCAGCGCCCGCCCCTGTCCAAAGCCTATCTGGCCGGCGAGATCGGCGAGGACCGGCTCTGGCTGCAACCGCCGGAGGTCTGGGCCGACCAGAAGGTCGACCTCCGCCTGGGCGTTACCGCCACGGCCATCGACCGGGACGCGAAGACCGTCCGCTTCGACGACGGTTCAACAGAAACCTATACCCACCTCGTCATCGCCACGGGGTCGCGCGTACGCCCCCTGCCCGTGCCCGGTGCCGATCTCGATGGCGTGCGCTATCTGCGCACCATTACCGATATCGACGTGCTGAAGGCCGATTTCCAGCCGGGCAGGCGCATCGCGATTGTCGGCGGCGGTTATATCGGTCTGGAAGCGGCATCGGTGGCGAAAAAGCTGGGTGCCGAACCCGTGGTGATCGAGGCGATGGACCGGCTTCTCGCCCGCGTTGCCGTGCCGGAACTGTCGGCCTTCTATCTCGACGCCCACCGCACGCGCGGTGTGACGGTCGAACTCTCCGCCCAGGTCGAGGCCATCGAGGGCAGCCAGGGCCGCGCCGCTGCCGTGTTGCTGGCCGATGGACGCGAAACCGCCTGCGACAGCGTACTCGTCGGCATCGGCGTCCTGCCCAATCAGGAACTCGCCTCTGCTGCGGGCCTGACGACCGGCAACGGGATCAGTGTCGACAGTGAATGCCGTACTTCGGATCCGGCAATTTTCGCGATCGGCGATTGTGCCGAACAGGAGAACTGGCTGACCGGCACGCGGATCCGGCTGGAATCCGTGCCCAATGCGCTCGACCAGGCCAAGCACGCGGCCGCTTCGATCTGCGGCACACCGGCACCCAAGCCGGAAGTGCCCTGGTTCTGGTCCGACCAGTTCGAGCTGAAACTGCAGACCGCCGGCGTGATCGGTCAGCAGGACACGACGCTGCAGCGCCGGCCGGCCGATCCGGCGGCCGGTCACTTTACCCTCTTCCACCTTCAGAACGGCGTGCTCGTGGCAGCGGATTGCGTCAATGACGCTCACGGCTTCATGGCCGCCAAGATGATGATTGCCCAACGCGCAGAACCGGACCTGGACGATCTGGTCAATCCGGACGTGCCGATGAAGGATGTGATGAAGGCGGCGCTCGCCCGCTAGACGGCGAATCGGCGGGACCCAAGGAGATTGATATGGCTAAAGCACTGGGAATTGGCGGCGTTTTCTTCCGTGCCAAGGATCCGAAAGCCCTCGCGGCATGGTATTCAACGCATCTGGGGGTCAATCCCGCGCCGACCGATATGGCGATGACGCCCTGGGTTTCCGGCGAGGGTGTGACCGTCTTCGCGCCGTTCGCGGCCGACACCGAGTATTTCCCGGCAGACCGCGCCTTCATGCTGAACTTCCGTGTCGATGACATGGATGGCCTGCTCGCAGCCCTGCGCGAAGCGGGTATCGAGGTGTCGAACGAGCAAAGCATGCCGGAGCTTGGCCGCTTTGCCCGCATCCATGACCCGGAAGGCAATCCGGTCGAACTCTGGGAGCCCGCCGAAGGCGTGTAGGGACAAGCCGGGAATTCAGGAAAATGGTCGGAGCGGCGAGATTCGAACTCGCGACCCCCGGTCCCCCAGACCGGTGCGCTAACCGGGCTGCGCCACGCTCCGACACTCATTTTTTGGACAGGCGGACCCGTCCGATGGGGAGGCCGGTTATAGGGTGAGGCGAAACCGGCTGCAACACGCCTGTCAGCGGAAAATGCAATCGGCGCGGCCTAGGGCTCGATGGCCGATTTCAGCCTCGCACGGGCATTCTCCAGATCGGCGATGATGTCATGCAGCTGGCGCTGCGGTCCGTCGGCCGGTCGCGGCGTGGCCGGAGCCGGCCGGGCCGGTGTTTCGATATCGGCGGCATCGACCGCCATAGGGCCGGTTTCGACCACGCCGGCCCCGAGATCCATCACGGAGGCGACGCCATTATCCTTGAGGAACTTGCGGGCGCCCTTGATGGTGAACCCGTCTTCATAGAGCAGACGCTTGATGCCGCGCAGGAGCTGCAGATCCTGCGGCCTGTAGAAACGCCGCCCGCCCGCCCGCTTGAGCGGACTGATCTGGGGAAACTTGCTCTCCCAGAAGCGCAGGACGTGCGCAGGCACATCCAGCTCCTCGGCGGCTTCGGAGATGGTCCGGAAGGCTTCCGGCGATTTCTTGCTGACCGACATGTGTTACCGCGCCAGCGCCGCCCTGCCCGCTCGGGATCAGTCCTTGGACAGGGAGGAGTCGACGCGCTCCTTCAAGACTTGCGACGGTTTGAATACCAGAACGCGGCGGGCGTCGATCGGGACTTCCACACCGGTCTTGGGATTGCGCCCAACCCGACCGCGCTTGTCACGCAACAGGAACGAGCCGAAGGACGAGAGTTTGACGCTCTCACCGGAGGCCAGCGTATCCGAGATCATGCCGAGTACGGATTGAACGAGATCGGCCGATTCCTGCCGCGACAATCCGACTTCCTGGTACACGGCTTCCGCCAGATCGGCTCGCGTTAAAGTTTTATCCGACATAACCATCCCCACATAGATGAAGACAGGCTACGCCTCCTTGCCCCGTCAGGTCAACGCCAAGGCCTTGGTTCGACGGAATAAACACGATAATTTCGCGCTAGAAGCGCGCCAGAACCGCGCCCCAGGTGAAACCGCCGCCCAGAGCCTCCATCAAAACAAGATCGCCACGTTTGATCCGGCCGTCCTGCACGGCGCGGTCGAAAGCAAGCGGAACCGAAGCGGCCGAGGTATTGCCGTGATCGGCCACGGTGGAGATCACTTTTTCGGTCGGGATCGACAACTTCCGCGCGACGCCTTCCAGGATCCGCTGATTGGCCTGGTGCGGCACGAACCAGTCGACCTCCTCGATCGAGACGCCGGCGCGGCCGGCAATCGTCGTCATCGACTCGGCGATATTGGTGACGGCATGGCGGAAGACCTGGTTACCGACCATTCGCAGATGGCCCACCGTGCCGGTGGAGGACGGGCCGCCATCGACATGGAGCAGGTCCTTGAAGCGCCCGTCCGAGCGCAGATAGGTCGCGAGGATGCCGTCGGCGCCATCAGTGCCGGCCGCTTCACCGGCCGTAAGCACCATGGCCCCCGCGCCATCGCCGAACAGCACGCAGGTCGAACGGTCGGTCCAGTCGAGAATGCGGGACATCGTCTCGGCCCCGACGACCAGCGCCGTTTCCGCCTGGCCGCGCGCAATCATGTTGTCGGCGACCGAGAGCGCATAGACGAAGCCGGTGCACACCGCCTGCACGTCGAACGCCGCGCCCCTCGTGGCGCCCAGCCGTGCCTGCAGCAGGGTGCCGACCGAGGGAAAGGTGAAATCGGGCGTCGTGGTTGCCACGACGATCAGATCGACATCCTCGGCCGTAAGCCCGGCATCATCGAGCGCGCGGCGGCAGGCCTGCTCGGCCAGATCAGCCGTCGTCACACCCTCCGGTGCGATATGACGCTGACGGATGCCCGTGCGTTCGCGGATCCAGCTGTCGCTGGTGTCCACCATGGCGGAAAGATCGTCATTTGAGAGAATCCGGTCGGGCAGATAGCTCCCGATGCCGGCGATACGCGCAAGTCGGTCGGTCATGAGGCCGCAGCGACACCCTGTTCTTCGGATTGGGCGAACTTGTCGAGATTCTTGCGGATCTCGGACATGAAATCACTCTGGGCCATGACATAGGCGAGGCCCAGTGCGGAGGCGAAGCCCTCGCCATCGGCACCGCCATGGCTCTTCACCACGATACCCTTGAGGCCCAGCAGTACACCGCCATTGATATAGCGCGGATCCATGCGCTGACGGAGCCGGTCGAGCGCGCCGAGCGAGAGAAGGCCGGCGGCGATCTTGCTGATCAGCGAACTGGTCAGCGCCTCGCGCACCCACCCGGCCACCAGCCGCGCCGTGCCCTCGGCGGTCTTCAGGGCGATATTCCCCGTGAAGCCGTCCGTCACCACCACATCGATACTGCCGCCGGAGATATCATTGCCCTCGATGAAGCCCTGATAGGCAATATCGAGACCGGAGGAGCGGATCAGCTGGTCCGCCTCACGCACGATATCATTCCCCTTGAGCTCTTCCTGGCCGACATTCAGCAAGCCCACGGTGGGCGCCTCGCCGCCGAACACGGCGCGGTGATAGGCCTCGCCGAGAATCGCGAATTCCACGAGCTGGGTCGCACCGCACTGTACATTCGCACCGACGTCGAGCACGACGGTATGACCTTTCGGCGTCGGCCAGTTGGCCGAGATCGCCGGGCGGTGCACGCCCTTCTTCATACGCAGGATGACCTTGGAGATCGCCATCAGCGCGCCGGTATTGCCGGAGGAGACAATGGCGCCCGCCTCGCCGGCCTTCACCGACTGGATGGCATTCCACATCGAGGAGCCGCGCGCCCGGCGCACGGCTTCGGAGGGCTTGTCGGTCATCTGCACGAGCGTGTCGGTGTGCCGCAATTCGCAAACCGCGGCGACCTTGGGGTGGGCGGCGAGAAGCGGTGCCAGCAGGGCTTCATCGCCGTGCAGGAGGTATTTCACCTTGCGGTCCGGCCAGCGTTTGAGCGCATGGCCAATACCCTCGACGACCGCCTGGGGACCCAGATCGCCCCCCATGGCGTCAACGGAAATCGTGGGGATAGCTGTCATGAGCCGCGATATTCAATCCTTCGCAAGGGTGGCGTAGCGCCGGAGCCCGCGGAACTTAGACCATGCTTGTCGAGATGCAAGGCGGCAAGCCTGCAGTCAGGCCGCCGGAAAGGCCGGACGCTCACCGGACACAAGCCGTTCGCCCCCCTGGGAGCGCAGCGCGATGGCGGCCGAGTTGACGTATAGGGCAAGGCGTTCCGCGCGTGCATCGGCGGTTTCGAGCCCGAGCAGATTGCGGGCGAGAACCTGCTGCAATTGCCGGCCCTCATCCGGCGCTTCCAGTGCCGTCTGGAGAGCCTGGGCACGGCCGTAAAAGCCCTCTGCCATGAAGCGGATCTTCTTGCCGACGGCCGAATCTCCGACGCCGAGTTCGCGCATGGCGGCATCGAAATCGTCGAACATGGCATCGAACAGGGCCTGGCTGACATTTCTGGTCCTCTCGTCCTGCGATGTGCGCAGTTCCAGGATGACCAGGGCTGTGTGCAGCACGACCAGTTCGAAACGCCCTTCCAGCGTGTCGGCCACGCCCGCCTCGCCATACAGGGCGGGCTGGCGCGCGGCGTCGACAATGGCGCGATAGAGCGTCTGAGCGGTCTGCTTTTCCGGCTTGGGTGCAAACAGGCGGCGCAGCATGTGATTGCGGGCTCCCATCAATTCGCGCTTGAAGCTAAGCTCACCCTTGGTTAGGTCAAGACACGGCAACAGGGCCGCGATGTGCCAGCCCGTCGTTCGCCAGGGAGTTTTGAAGTCCATGAAGCGTCACCTCAGCCTCGCCCTTCTGGTTGCCGTCTGTGCTGCCGGCGTTTCTGCCTGCAACCCGGTGCTCCGCTCCCATGGCTATCGCTACACGGTGACCGAAGAGCCGAACATCGTTCCGGCCGAAGACACTCGCGACACGGTTCTGGCGCGTCTGGGCAATCCCTCGACCACGGGCACGTTCGAGGAAGACACCTGGTATTACATCTCCTCGACCCGCGAGAGCCTGGCCTATCTGCGCCCGGCCACGCGCGACCGCCGTATCATCGCCGTCAGCTTCGACGAGGCCGGCACGGTTGCCACGGTGAATGAATACTCCCTGCAGGACGGCCGGATCGTCGCCTATGCCGATCGCGAAACGCCGACCCGCGGCCGCGAGCTGAGCTTCCTGGAACAGCTGCTGGGCAATGTCGGCCGTCTGCCGTCCGAACAGTTCGGCGGCGAGCAGAACCTGCCGGGCGGTGCCGGCGGTCCGCGCCGGGACCAGTAACCCAGTCTCAGACGTTCAGGGGCGATGCCGGCGTCGGCTGCCCTTCCCCGTCCAGCGCCACCATGACATAGCTTGCCTCGCCGACAAGACGGCGCTCGCCGCTCATCAGGTCCTCGGCTTCCGCGCGCACCGCGACCTTCATCGAGGTCCGGCCGACCGATGCCACATCCGCGATCACATCCAGAAGCTCGCCCTCTTTCGTGGGGGCGATGAAGTCGATCTTGTCGGAAGCGGCCATGCCGACATTGCTGCGCGTATGCCGCGAGGCCGCGATATAGGCCGCACGCCCCATCAGGGACATGGCATTGCCGCCGAACAACTGGCCCAGATGATTGGTGTCGCCGGGAAAGGGAAAGACGAGCTGCAGCGTGCGGGCATACCCCGCCGGGCTGGGCGCGAAATCCGGACGCGTATCCGGCGCTGGCGGCAGACGTTCGGGATTCGCCTTGCGGTCGGCCGCCACCATGGTGAAAGCGCCGCGGGTGCAGATATGACGCACGCCGGTCAGGAGATTCTCCGCGGCCAGTTCGACATCGACGATCATCGAATGCCGCCCAACCATGCGTACCTGACCGGTCAGCTCCACCAGATCGCCGACATGGGCCGGCGCAACAAAATCCAGCTTGTCACAGGACGCCGTCACGAAGGGCCGCCGCGCATGGCGGGCCGCAACGAGGAAGGCGACCTTGTCCATCTCGGCCATGGCCGCACCGCCGAAATAACTGCCCTGGTGATTGGTCTGGTGCGGAAACACCAGATCGGTATGGCGGATTTCGGCGAGATGGGCGGGCTGGGTCATGATCGGCCTCCTGCTGACAGCAGGACACTACCGGCCTTCAGCCCTTTTGGCATACCAAGGCGCAGCTAGCCGGTCACCGCAATCCACACGCCCTCGCCGACACGGTCCGCGCCATTGCGGCGTGAATGCAGGCGCAGCCAGGTGAAGCGGCCTTCGTGCGGTTCGTCCCAGATATCGATCTCGACGATATAGCCCATTCCGTAGGCGCCTGAATCCCGGTGCCACTCGATCCCCGGATCTGTGTCGTCATGCAATTCCAGCGGCGGGTGGTTACGGGTTTCATGAGCTTGCCAGCCTTTCGGCCAGCCACCATGCGAGCTGACCTCGACCCGCCAGGCCGGCTGCCAGTGCCAGGCGTCATCCTGCCAGATGCCATAGTGCAGGCGGGCCGCCCTCTCTCCGGCGATCTCGACATGCAGCGCCCGTACACCGTCCTCGCTCTGCCAGAGGCCTTCATAGGGCGCCAGGACCGCCAGGTCCGGGTGGACGGTGGCCGGTGTCTGCAGGGTCAGGCCCAGATAGAGGATCGAAACACAGGGCATGCGGGCAGTGTGCCTGCTCCGGCCGCAAACCGCCCTCCCCGGTTCGGAGGAGACCAGCACCGCCTTCCCCGGGCCTGTTCCGGGGTCTGGTTGAGCCGGCAGCCGGAACTCTCTTCAGCGATGGCAGGCCCCGGAACAGGTCCGGGGAAACTGGCTGGAGAGTTCTACGCCGTCGGGATCCCTGCTTTTGCAGGGATCACATCAGCATTGTCATCGGGTCTTCCACGAAGGTCTTGAAGGCCTGCAACCATTTCGCGCCGGTGGCGCCATCGACCACGCGGTGATCGCAGGTCAGCGTCACCGTCATCACGGTGGCAATCGCCAGCGCACCGTCCTTGACGACCGGACGCTGCTCGCCGGCCCCGACCGATAGGATCATGCCCTGGGGCGGGTTGATGATGGAGGCGAAGCTGTCGATGCCGAACATGCCCAGATTGGAGAGCGAGAACGTGCCGCCCTGGAACTCTTCCGGCTTCAGCTTCTTCTCGCGGGCACGACCGGCCAGATCCTTCATCTCGCGGGAAATCTCGACCAGGCCCTTTTGATCGGCATCCTTGACGATCGGCGTGATCAGACCGCCCTCGATCGCCACGGCGACGGAAACGTCGGCATGGCTGTGCCGCGCGATATGTCCGCCCTCGATCCAGGAGGAATTCGCCGCCGGCACTTTCTTCAGCGCCAGGCCCGACGCCTTGATCAGGATGTCGTTGACGGAGACCTTGTCGCCATCCTTCTCGGCGGCGGCATTGACCCGCTTGCGGAAGTCCAGCAGCGCATCGATCCGGCAATCCACATTGAGCGGGAAGTGCGGGATGTCGCGGAAGCTCTCGGACAGACGCTTGGCGGAGATCTTGGTGATATTGTCGGCCTTCTCGACCTCGTAGCGGTCGCGGGCAATGCCATAGGCCTTGAGCGGATCGTCCATGTCGACCGGAGCCGCGGCCGGGGCCTCGGCAGCCTTGGACGGCGTGGCCGACGGCTGGGCTTTCTCGACGTCACGCTTGACGACCCGGCCGTAAGGACCTGAACCCTCGATGGTTTTCAGGTCCAGACCCTTGTCGGCCGCGATGCGGCGCGCCAGCGGGCTGGCCTTGATCCGGTCGCCATCCCTGGACGGCGGCGGCGGTGCCTTGCTCCCGGCGGGAACGTCTTCAAGCTTGCGCGGGCTGGCGCTGCCGGAAGATTTTCCGGCCTTTTCGCCGCCCTTGGCGGCGCCCCCTTCGTCTCCGCCTTCGGCGGGGGCAGAAAGCGCGCTCTCGTCTTCGCCCTCTTCCAGCAGGATGGCGATGACGGCGTTGACCTTCACGCCTTCCGTACCTTCGGAGACCCGGATCTCGCCGACGACGCCCTCGTCCACGGCTTCCACTTCCATGGTCGCCTTGTCGGTCTCGATCTCGGCAATGACGTCACCGCTCTCGACGGTATCGCCCTTTTTCACATGCCATTTGGCCAGCGTGCCCTCTTCCATCGTGGGCGACAGGGCGGGCATCAGGATTTCAATCGACATGGGTCTCGTCCTCGTGGTCGGCCTACTGGCCGAGCTCCGGATTGATCTTCACAACATTGTCTTCCCAGTTCGCGCCGTCGAATTCCTCGAAGCGGAGCTGGAGATTGGCGTCTGCATCCAGGCAGCGCAGATTGACGGTCCAGCCGTCCGGATGCGAGCGCGGGACATAAAAGGCCTTTACACCGCAGCGCGAGCAGAACATGTGCTTCGCCGTGTGGCTGCCGAACGTATAGGTCGTCAGGCTCTCCGCGCCGCGTTCGATCCGGAAATCATCCGTCTCGACAATGAGATGGATAAAGCCGGACTTGGAACAGACCGAGCAGTTGCACGACAGCGCAACAACGCTGTCCGGCAGGTTCACCGCGAAGCCGACCTCGCCGCAATGGCACTCACCGTGACGCCAGGATTTGGTGGGGGAGACCATCCACCCTACTCCGCGTAGCAGACAGCCTTCGCCGCCTTCACGATATCCTCCACGCCCGGCAGGGAGAGCTTCTCCAGATTACCGGCATAGGGCAGCGGCACGTCGGCCTGGTGGACGCGGGCGGGCGGGGCGTCGAGATAGTCGAAGGCCTCGGCAGTAACGACGGCGGCGATTTCCGCGCCGACGCCCATGCGGCCCCAGCCTTCCTCGGCGCAGACGATACGGTTGGTCTTCTTGACCGAATTGACCACGGTCTCGGTGTCCAGCGGGCGCAGGGTGCGCAGGTCGATCACCTCGGCGTCGATCCCCTCTTCCGCGAGCTTCCCGGCCGCCTCGAGGGCGAAGCCGACCATGCGGGAATGGGCCGTGATGGTGACGTCCTTGCCGGTGCGGCGGATCTTGGCCTTGCCGATCGGCAGCACCCAGTCATCCGTATCCGGCACGTCGAAGGTTTCGCCGTAGATCAGCTCTTGCTCCAGCAACACGACCGGGTTCGGGTCGCGAATGGCGGCCTTGAGCAGGCCCTTGGCGTCGGCCGCATCATAGGGCGCGATCACCTTGAGGCCGGGCACATTGGCATACCAGGCGGAATAGTCCTGGGAGTGCTGGGCACCGACCCGGCTGGCGGCCGAGTTGGGGCCGCGGAAGACGATGGGACAGCCCATCTGGCCGCCGGACATGTAGAGCGTCTTGGCGGCCGAGTTGATGATCTGGTCGATCGCCTGCATGGCGAAGTTGAAGGTCATGAACTCGACGATCGGCTTGAGACCGTTGAAGGCCGCACCGACGCCCAGGCCGGCAAAGCCGTGCTCGGTGATCGGCGTGTCGACCACGCGCTTGGGACCGAATTCCGCCAGCAGGCCACGCGTCACCTTGTAGGCGCCCTCGTATTCGGCGACTTCCTCGCCCATCACGAAGACCGTCTCGTCGCGGCGCATTTCCTCGGCCATGGCGTCACGCAGCGCGTCGCGCACCGTGGTCTCGACCATTTTCGTGCCTTCCGGCAGCTCCGGATCTGAGGCGTCCGGCGCGGAATGATCGACAAAGACCGGCTCGCCTTCCGGCGCATCCGGCGTCTCGTCCTGCACCTCGTCCGAACCGTCCTCATCGGACGCACTTGAGGCCGCGGCGCTTTCGCTGCCGGCTTCAGGCGCCTCGATCTCGTCGGGATTCTCGCCCTCTTCGGCCAGCATGGCGATCGGGGAATTGACCTTCACGCCCTCGGTGCCTTCCTCGACCAGGAGTTTGGCGACCACGCCCTCCTCGACAGCTTCGACTTCCATCGTCGCCTTGTCGGTCTCGATCTCGGCAATGACATCGCCGCTCTCGACGCTGTCACCTTCCTTGATCAGCCATTTGGCCAGCGTGCCCTCTTCCATCGTGGGCGAAAGGGCCGGCATGAGAATGGGGATAGGCATGGTATCTTCCGTTCAGTGAGGGCCGAAATTGGATGCGGCAAGCTGTGGGTTCGTGAAACGTGTAGGCGTCCACTTGTCGAAACGCCGGGCGATACGGGCCTCGGTCGTCTCGGCGGCAAAGTCGGCGGGGGCCTCCTCGATATCGAGGAAGTCCGCCATGCGCAGGCCCACCACATTGACGGTCGAGACGATACGCTCGCCCTCGCCCATCACGGCGGCCACATAGGTGCCGCAGGTCCTGCAGATCAGAAAATCCGCCGTGCGCAGGGCAAAGCGGTAGCGATGGATATCGTCCGGGCTGCAATCGATCTCGATCGCGCCGTCCGGGTCGGAAATGTTCACGGCGCCCTGGCGGCGGCAGAAATCGCACTGGCAGGTGCGCACACCCAGCTCGGCCGGCGTGCGCTCGCTCTGGAAACGCGCCTTCACGGCGCCGCAATGACAATGTCCGGAATAGTGCATGATCGCCGCTACTCCCGGTCCGGACAGACGGGCGAACCGCTGTCGATACGGCTGTAGTTCAGCCAGTCGGTGATCGTGCCGACATCGCCGACGACGGGCGCGGCGAGCGGAACGGCAACGCACAGACCGTCCCAGCCATTGGCGGCGTAGATGATGGCGTCGCGCCGGTCGATATCGATGGCGACAAAGGATTTGAAGGCGCCGTTATCGCCCCAGTGGAAGGCGATCCGGCGGCCGTTCTCGCGATAGAGACCCCAGCCCAGCCCCCAGTCGATCTCGACGCCTTCGGGCATCTCACCCTCCCGGCCGAACGCGTCCCACGCGACCGGCTGGGTCGGGGTGAACAGAGTCGCACGCAACCCGGCCTGCTCGTCATCGAGCAGCCAGGACACGAACCGCCCATAGTCGAACACGCTGGCGGTAAGCGAGGCGGCGGCATGTCCCTCGGCCGCATCGCGGCGCGGGCGGATCGAGCCGTCGCGATTGGCCGCCATCACCGGATCCGCCGCGCCAACCTCACCGGCCGCATAGTGGGCGTCCGTCATGCCCGCCTCGGCCGCGAGCGGCTCGAGCAGCGCTTCCAGGCTGGCCCGGGTGCGCCGTTCCAGCATCGATTGCAGCAGGCCGTAGGCCTCGCCGGAATAGCGGAAGCGCGACCCCGGTGTGCCGGAGAATTCCAGCGGCCCGCCAGCCTCATCGGCCCAGTTGGGCAATGTCGTGCCGTGCGACAGGATCATGCGCGGCGTTACGCTGGAGAAAGCCTCGGGATCGGCGATCCGGGGAAAGTCCCGCGCTGGTCCGAGCGGCTCATCCAGGTCGTAGACGCCCTCCTCGGCCAGCTCGGCGGCAATGGCCGCAAAGACCGGCTTGGACAGGGAGGCGAATTCGAAAACGGTGCGATGGGTGACCGGCGCGCTGTCCGTCTCGACGCCCGTCAGGCCGAAACCCTCCGCCCAGACAAGCTCGCCATTGCGGATCACGGCCACGGCGATGCCCGGGGCGTCCAGGCGTTCGAGATAGCCGGGAACGGCTTCCTCGATCGTCTCGACGGCCCTCCCGGCAGTATCCGAGCAGCCGCTCGCCGCCAGCACGGCAACGCTTGTGATCAGAAGGCCGAGCCGGTTAGCCATTCGCCGCCTCCGGCTTGTAGCGCAGCGCGTGCTCGCGCATCCGCGTGGCGAACTCCAGCAGCGTGTTCATCGGGCGGATCAGCACCTCGATCCGGTTCATGTGGCCGGCATCGTCGAGCGAGATCTTGTCGATGCCGACAAGACCCTTGCCGTCCACCGTGCCGGTGAATTCCAGGATGATCTCATTGCCGTCCACCCATTGCTGGCGGTAGGCAAAACCCTCGATCGTGGTGATCACGCCCATCAGGATGTGCAGCAGATAATGCTTGTCGGCCGACGGTTTCCAGACGACCGGCGAGTGCAGCTCGCAGCCCTCCGCGATGATCGACGCGAGCAGCGTCTCGTCGCGGGTTTCAACGGCGCGGTGCCAGGTATCGAGAAAGTGCTTCACTTGCGGTGTCATTGGATTTCCCCCCTAAAACTCCGCCAGTCCCGCACAGGTTCGCCTACAAGGCGAGCGAGGTCAGCAGCTGTCGAGGGAGAAGCAATGAAGAACAGGTCGCTCTGACCACCATCATAGAAGGAATAAAGGCGCTTGGAGGGATCGGCAGTTTCGACGAGTTGATCGAAGCGGACAAAGAACAAGGGATCGACCCAGTCCATATCCAATTGCAATACCCAGCGCAGGAGCTCCCCACCAAACTCGAATTCCAGCACGGCTTCACCGCCACCGCTCTCCCGGACCTCCAAGCCCGGAAAGCTGTCACGCGCATCGGACACTGCAACTGCGCCGTCACCCAGGCGTGTCATTTCGCCCAGCAAACGAACGTACGACCCGCTATCATCGATACACTCGAAATCGATCAGGGCAACGTCATTGGAAAAAAAGACAGGCTCGCGCACCAACTGTTCACGCGGATCCATCTCCATGATGTTGTCGGGCAGCCACTCCCGTCCCATCGTCCAGATCAATCCGGACACCACAGCCTGTTCGCTGCTCTGATCGGCCGGCGACATCGCCTCCTCCACAACAAGAAAGCCGTGCTCGATAGACCAGCGGATTGCCGGGTCCTCATAGGTAACGATGTCGTTCAGGTCGAAAGGTGCGTTCAAGGTCACGCCCAATTCGATCAACGCTTCGTAGGCACGTTCCTGGGCTGGTGTGACTTCGGTCATCGCCGTTCCGCCGATCGCTACCAACAGGCTGGATATGACTGCCGCAACCGGCATCACACCTCCACCAGCACATCCGTGTAGAGCTCGGACGGATCCGGCTCGGGGCTGTCCTTGGCGAACTGGGCGGCGTCGTTGACGATCTTCTTCACCTCCTTGTCGATCTCCTTCAGCTCCTCCTCGGTGGCATGCTTGCCCTCGATGAGGCGCTTCTTCACGAGATCGATCGGGTCGTGATGCGAGCGGATGTCGTCGACTTCCTCACGCGTGCGGTATTTCGCGGGGTCGGACATGGAGTGGCCGCGATAGCGGTAGGTCTTCATTTCCAGGATGAAGGGACCATTGCCCTCGCGGGCATGCCTGACCGCCTTCTCGGCCGCCGCCTTCACTGCCTCGACATCCATGCCGTCGACTTCCTCGCCGGGAATGCCGAAGGAGAGGCCGCGCTTGTGCAGCGCGGTTTCAGACGAGGCGCGCTTGACCGCGGTGCCCATGGCGTACTGGTTGTTCTCGATCACATAAATGACCGGAAGGTCCCAGAGCTTGGCCATGTTGAAGCTCTCATAGACCTGACCCTGGTTGGCTGCGCCATCGCCGAAATAGGTCACGGCGACCTTCTTGTTTTCCTTGTAGCGGTCGGCGAAGGCCAGGCCGGTGCCGAGCGAGACCTGGGCGCCGACAATGCCGTGGCCGCCATAAAATTGCTTCTCGCGGGAGAACATGTGCATCGAGCCGCCCTTGCCGCGCGAATACCCGCCCTCGCGGCCGGTCAGCTCGGCCATGACGCCGTTCGGATCCATCCCGCAGGCCAGCATGTGGGCGTGATCGCGATAGCCCGTGATCACCTGGTCGCCCTCTTCCAGCGCTGCCTGGATGCCGGTGACGACCGCTTCCTGGCCGATATAGAGGTGACAGAAGCCCGCGATCAGGCCCATGCCGTAAAGCTGGCCGGCCTTCTCCTCGAAACGCCGCATCAGCAGCATGTCGCGATAGTACTGGAGAAGCTCGTCTTTTCCGGCGGGCTTGGCCGAGGATTTCGATGTGGTGGTCTTGGTCGTACGCTTGGCAGCCATTTCTTCGCACGCGAAATAAAGCTTCGCGCTCCCATCTGACGGTCACTGCCGCATATCAGATGGATGACGCTGACGGCAAGCTCAAGCCGCAAAAAAGGGCATGCTGCAGGCGCGTTGGAGGGTGGGGGTTCGCACTGAAAGAACCAAACCGGATGTTTTCCCCGGACCTGTTCCGGGGCCTGCCAGAAGAGAGATTTTTGCTGTCAGTCCCAAACGCGTGCGTCAGCCAGACCCCGGAACAGGTCCGGGGAAAGCGGAAACAAGCGGAACCGTCCCTAGCGCTGCGGCGCGGGTTCGATCTCGACGATGAATTCGCGGGGATGGGCGACATTGAGGATGTCGCGGGCGCGTTCCTCGACATAGTCGAGGTCGAGACTGTCCGAGCGCAGGCGCGCCGCGGTCTCTTCAAGCTGTTCACGTTCGGCAACGGCGATGGCGAGTTCGGCTTCGGCGGCGCGAATCTCGTTCTTGACGACAATCCAGTTCAGAACGCCCTGCTCGCCGGTGAGCGCGTGATAGCCGAAATAGGCAATCGCCACCGCAAGAAAGGCACTCGTCCCGAAACGCTTGATCGCGTCCAAATCCACCACCTGTATCTGGCCGGTTGTCCCGCACCGGCTTCATATCCTGCCCGTGATTCAACACGAGCAGACTTTAGGAACGGTGAATCCCGGATTCAGGACTGGGTAAGGGATTAGGTCGGATTGTGGCAGGCCATCCCGCGCAAGTGCTGGCATGGCTTGGCGAAATCGGCCATGGTCAGCGCCATGAGGGGACTGGATTCACACGACGAACTGATCTGCCTGCGGGCCGGGGGACAGCCGGACACCGGTGTCGAACCGGTGCTGCCGCCGATCGTCCAGGCCTCGCTCTTCCGCCATGCACGCACGGCCGATCTGCTCGACGGGCTCGCCCATGAAAGCCGCCGCACGGTTTATTCCCGCGGCACGAACCCCGGCGTGCGCGCGCTGGAGACCAGCCTGGCCGCCCTGGAACGCGCCGGCGACTGCCGCTGCTTCGGATCGGGTATGGCGGCTATCGCGGCTACGCTCTTTGCCGTACTCGACAGTGGCGATCACATCCTGTTCGCCGGCGATATCTACGGACCGACCCTGCAGCTTGCCACGCAGCTCGAACGGTTCGGAATCACTCACAGCCAGGTCCTCCCCGAAGGCGAAACCGCCCTGGACACGATCGAGGCCGCGCTGACACCGGCCACGCGGCTGATCTTTGTCGAAAGCCCGGGCACGATGCTGTTCGGCCTCCTGCCCCTCGAGGCCATCGCCCGCCTGGCGCAGAGCCGTAGCATCCTCACAGCCATCGACAATACCGTCGCCACGCCGCTGTTGCAGAAGCCGATGACGCTCGGGTTCGACATCGTGCTGCACTCCTGCTCGAAATATATCGGCGGCCATTCCGACGTGATCGGCGGCGCCGTCATGGCGTCGGAGGCGCTGGTCCAGAAGATCTTCGAGCGCGGCTATATGCTGCTGGGCGGCATCCAAGCGCCGCTGGATGCCTTCCTGCTCACGCGCGGCCTGATGACCCTGCCGGCCCGGCTGAAACAGCACCAGGCCGACGGCGAGGCACTGGCGCAGGCCCTGGCTGACCATCCGCGCGTGCGCCGCGTCTTTCACCCGGCCCTCGACAGCGCAGCGGCGAGCCTGTTCGAACGCCAGATGCGCGGACATTCCGGTCTTTTCTCCATCGAGATCGACGCCCCGGATTTCGACCGGGTCTGCGCCTGCCTAGACCGGCTCAAATTGTTCGGGCGCGCGGTCAGCTGGGGCGGTGTTGAAAGTCTCGTCATTCCGGCGGGCCGGCCAGACGGCCACGATCCGCGCCGCCCCTTCAACCTCGTTCGCCTGTCGGTCGGCCTGGAAGGCCCGGACAGGCTGCTCGACGATCTCGACCAGGCGCTCGGCCAATGACCCGCACATCCAGACACACAGACCTGCCGCTGCTCCTCGCCCTTCTGCCGCTCGCTGTCCTGTTGGCCACGATCGCGGGTGGCGTGGCGCTGTCCGGCTTTGGCGGCGAGATCCTGATCGTCGCCATGGCGCTGGCAGCGCTGAGCGCCGGCCTCATCGCCCGTAGCCGGGGCACCGGCTGGGCGGATATCCAGGCGGCGGCCGGGGCCAAGATCGCCGATGTCCTGCCCGCCATCCTGATCCTGCTCTCCATCGGTGTGCTTCTGGGCGCCTGGATGTTTTCCGGCACGATTCCGCTGATGGTGGTGACCGGCATCGCCCTCATCGATCCGGGCTATATCGTCCTGACGGCCTTTATCGGCACAGCGCTGATGTCGATCATGACCGGCACGTCCTGGGGGTCGGCCGGCACGCTGGGCGTCGCCTTCATCGCCACCGCCGAAGCCATGGGCCTGCCTCTGGCACCGGTCGCAGGTGCCATCGTCTCCGGCGCCTATTTCGGCGACAAGCTGTCACCGCTGTCGGACACGACCAATGTTGCCGCCATTGCCGCCCATGTCCCGGTCTTCAGCCATATCCGCCACATGCTGTGGACGGCCGTGCCGTCCTTCATCCTGGCCACCCTGATCTACGCGCTTATCGGTCTCCTCGGCAGCGGTGGCGATGCCGCTACGCCGCAGACCGCACAGGCGACTTCCTCCGCTTTGGCGGGCCTGTTCCGGCTCGACGCACTCGCCCTGCTCCCGGTTGCGCTGGCCATCGGCGGCATTGCCTTCCGTCAGCCGCCGGCCCTGGTGATCCTGGCGAGTTCGGTGCTGGCGCTGATCCTCGGCATTACGGTCCAGGGCTGGGCCGCGAGCGACGCTGTGCGCGTGGTGATGGGCGGGTTCGATGTCTCCATGACCGGGACCGCACCGGACACACTGCCTGCCACCCTGCCCGGCCTGCTGAACCGCGGCGGCCTGGCATCGATGGGTCAGACCCTGATTTTCATCATCACGGCCTTCGTTCTGGCCGGCGCAATGGAGACCTCCGGCGCCCTCGCCCGCCTGATGCAGGCGCTGCTGAGTGCCGTGCGTTCGACCTTCAGCCTGGTCGCCGCGACACTTGCGGCCGGTGCGACCTTCGTCGCCGTCACCTCTCATGCCGGGGTCACAGCGCTCATTGTCGGCGAGCTTTTCCGCCCCGCCTATCGCAATCGCGGGCTGGCGGGCGAGAACCTGTCACGCTCGATCGAAGATTCGGTGACGCTGGTCGAACCTCTCCTGCCCTGGACTGTCTCGGCGCTGTTCATGGCCACGACGCTGGGCGTGCCGACACTCGCCTATGCCCCCTGGGCCCTGTTCTGCCTCGGCGGACCTGTTTTCTCGCTGCTCATCGCAGCCCTGGCGGGACGAACGGGCTGGGGTATCCGCTCCAGCGAGGCAGAAGCAGCGCAACAGCCGCCGCTCCCCTAGTCGGTGCGTATGCACACGACGTGATAGCGCGCATTGCGGCTATTGCTGGAATAGCCGTTCCAGCGCGGCGATGTTCCCGTCGAAGCCCAGCGGGCCGAATTGACACTCCCGCCGGTATCCGATGACCAATACCCGCGCTGAGCCGCAAACCGGCTGCCTTCAAAATGGTTCATGGCCCACATCAGCTCATTGATGGTCGGCAGACGCATGCCGATCCCCCTGCAGTGTGACATTGCCTGGTCCCATGTCATGCTTCCCTGGTCCGATGAGACCTGCGTATCCGCCTGAGCGGCACCGGCAAAACAGACCGCGGTAAAGGCCGCGGCAAGAATTTGGATACCCTTCATCTGTACAGACCTTCTTTTTGGAGTTGTCTGCAAAATCTCTCCCAACATTTAGTGCAGATAAATCGTACACATGTACGATACGGGCTGCACAGCGAGCCCGGCTAAACCAGCCCCTCATCCACGGCCGCAGCGATCGCCGCCGAGCGGGTCGCAACGTCGAACGCGCGCAGGATCGCGGAGACATGTACGCGAACCGTAAAGGGCGAAATTCCCAGATCCCGCGCGATCTCCTTGTTGGTCGCGCCCTGGGCCAGCCCTCGCAGGACGTCGAGCTGGCGCGGCGACAATTCGGTCGGGCGGATGTCGTCATCGCGAGATTCCAGCAGCACGCACTGCCCGCCTGCCTGGATCTCGGCCAGCACGCGGCCCATGTCCGCCGGCGAAACCGCCTTGGACAGGAAACCGTTGGCCCCGGCTTCCATCACTGCATTCACCGTCTGCAGATCGTCGGTCATCGACACGACAATGATCGTGGTCAGCGGCATGGCCTGCCGCAGGCGTGCGAAATCCTGCCCGGCCTCGAAGCCGGGAAAGACCAGATCAAGGAGGAGTATGTCCGGTGGCGTACCCGCTTGCGCCCACAGCGCATCAGCCCGGTCAGCCTCGGCAAGGCGGGCCGCCGGAAACGCCTTGATCGCCACCCGCTTCATGCCGTCACGGAACAGCGGATGGTCGTCGACGATGAGGATGTTCAGCCGGTCCTGCATCGCCCCATCCTAGCCCGGTGCCCGCAGGCAGGACATCACCGCCGAGCGCAATTGCGCCGGCCGCCAGCCTGCGGCGAGGTGCAGCGCCGGCCCGGAGCCATCCGCCGCGACCGGTCGGCCCAGCACGACAGTGCGCTGGAGCCGCCCGCCGGTCAGTGCCAGAGCCTGATCGATATCGACGTCGGACGCGACGATCACGATATCCGGCTTCGGCGATGACAACACCTGGACCGTGCTGTCGACTTCCACGACGCGATAGCCCCACTCACCGGCCAATCTTGCTGCGCGGCGCAGATCCGGGTCGGGCTCGCCACGAGACACAAGAGCGCAGATCGCGGCCGTCCCCCTCACCGGCAGGTCGGTGCCCTGCACGGGCCAGCCGCCGATCGCGAAACGCGTTCCCGCCCCGAGGCGGCTGTCGACTGAAACCTCCAGCCCCAGCTTGCCGGACAGTTCTCGCACGATGGCAAGGCCCAGGCCGAGGCCCGGCGCTTCGCCGGTGCCGGGTTGCAACTGGGTGAACTCCTCGAATATCTCGTCCTGGCGCTCGCGCGGTATGCCCGGCCCGTCATCGAGGATTTCGATGGTGAACCGCCCCGCGCGGCGGCGCACGCCGATCACGACGCGGCTGCCCGCGAACTTCACGGCATTGGCCGCGATGTTCTGCACGATGCGCTGGAGAAGCAGCGGATCGGTCTCCACCCGGGCCGTGCTGGGAATGACGTGAAGCGCGATCTCGCGCTGGCGGGCCTCGCCGGCCAGGGTCGAGGTCGCCCGGCGCAAGAGGCTGCCAAGGACGACCGGCTCGTGGCGTACCTCGATGCGCTCGGACTGGATCTGGCTGATATCCTGGATCGACTGGAACAGTCCGCCCAGCACATCGAGCGAGCGCTGGCCTCGTGTGACAAGTTCGCGGGTTTCGTCCGACAGGCGCTGATCGCGCAGGAAGTGCAGCACGAATTTAACCGCGTGCAGCGCCTGGCGCATGTCATGTCCGGTGTGACGCAGCAGACGTTGCTTGACCGCCGTGGCGCGGTCACGCTCTTCGACCGCCCGGCCCAGCGCATCGACCTGTTCTGACAATTGCGCGGTCAGCCTCAGATTGGCATTGAAAATCTCGCGCATATAACGCGCCAGAAGCGCCAGAAGCAGGCCGTAGATCAGCACCATGGGCGCGATGGACAGGCCCAGGGGCGTAGCCGGCAGGAGATGCGCAATTGTCAGGCCGGTCAGGGCCGGTGCCAGTGAGGTTGCTACCAGCCAGGGCCGCGGAAACTGGATCGCGATCGCCGCAGCGGCGGTGCCGCCGATCACCAGGGTGACGAAGAGGGTCGCCTCGCCCAACCCGGACGGCGCCACGGCAAGCGCAAGCGTGCCCCACATTATTCCAGCCAGACCGGTCAGGACGAAATAGGCAGCCAGATTGAAGCCGCGGAACATGATCGCCGCGATGACAAGACTGAGCGGGATACCGGTTGCCGCCAGACCGACCGCGACCTGCGGCATGTCCAGGGCGTTGAGGCCGAGCGCAGCGAGCCCCACCACGACGGCATGGACAAGCCAGCCGATACGGCCCGCACGCACCAGGATTTCATCGGGCGACAGCCCGTCAGACCATGTATCCCGCGTCGGCATGTATCCGTTTGCCCCCCGCTTTCACCGGAAGTCTAGCGGAGAAACGGCGGGTGCGGCACGCCTACAGATGTAGCAGTTCAGGCCAGACCACTGTCTCCGGCATAGATCGCCGTGTCGCCCAAAAGGCTTTCGATACGCAGCAGCTGGTTGTACTTGGCGGTCCGGTCGGAGCGCGCCAGCGAGCCGGTCTTGATCTGCCCGCAATTGGTAGCCACGGCCAGATCGGCAATCGTCGCATCCTCGGTCTCGCCGGAACGGTGCGACATCACCGCGCCATAGCCCGAGCGCAGGGCGATATCGACGGCGTCGAGGGTTTCCGACAGCGTGCCGATCTGGTTGACCTTCACAAGGATGGCGTTGGCGGCACCGGTCTCGATACCGTGCACCAGGCGTTCCGGATTGGTCACGAAGAGGTCGTCACCGACCAGCTGACAGCGCTCACCGACACGCTCGGTCAGCTGTTTCCAGCCATCCCAGTCATCCTCGGCCATGCCGTCCTCGATGGAGACGATCGGATATTTGCCGACCAGTTCTTCCAGATACTGGGCAAAGCCGGCGGAGTCGTGCGTGACACCGGCACCGGCCATCACATACTTGCCGTCCTTGAAGAATTCGGTCGATGCCACGTCCAGCGCCAGGGCGACATCCTCGCCCGGCTTGTAACCGGCCGCCTCGATGGCCGCCATGATCACGTCGAGCGCCTGTTCAGCGGAATTGAGATTGGGGGCAAAACCGCCCTCGTCGCCGACATTCGTGTTCAGCCCGTCCGCCTTGAGACGCGATTTGAGCGCATGGAACACCTCGGCACCGCAGCGCAGGGCTTCGGAGAAGGTCGGCAGGCCGACCGGCATGATCATGAATTCCTGGAAGTCGATCGGATTATCGGCGTGGGCACCGCCATTGATGATATTCATCATCGGGGCCGGCAGGACACGCGCATTCATGCCGCCGACATAGCGGAAGAGCGGCTGGCCCTGGACATCGGCTGCAGCCTTGGCAACGGCGAGCGACACGCCGAGCATGGCATTGGCCCCCAGACGCGACTTGTTGGCGGTGCCGTCCAGCTCGATCATGGCTTCGTCGATGCGGCGCTGATCCTCGGCGTCCATGCCGGCGATCGCCTCGAAAATCTCGCCCTCGACGGCGGCACAGGCCTTGTAGACACCCTTGCCGCCATAGCGTTCGTCGCCATCGCGCATCTCGACCGCCTCGTGAGCGCCGGTGGACGCCCCCGACGGCACGGCGGCGCGGCCCAGCGAACCATCCTCCAGCAGCACATCGACCTCGACGGTCGGATTGCCGCGGCTGTCGAGGATTTCACGGGCGACAATGTCGATAATGGCGGTCATGGCGACTCTCTTCGGCAAAAGGCGTGTTGCGCGCTTCATAACCAAGGCGCGCGGCGACGCAAGCCTGCGGCTGCCGGGAAGGGCCGTGTTACCGCGAACACAAGCAGAGAAAGCGGAAATCCGGCCTAGAACAGGCCTTCGATCTCGCCGTCTTCGTTGAGGCGGATGTCCAGCGCCGCCGGATGACGGGGCAGGCCCGGCATCGTCATGATGCTGCCGCAGATCGCCACGACGAAGCCGGCCCCGGCCGACAGGCGCACCTCGCGCACCTTGAGCACATGGTCCTCCGGCGCGCCCAGCTGATCCGGGTCCGAGGAGAAAGAGTACTGGGTCTTGGCCATGCACACCGGTAGACGGCCATGTCCGGCCTCCTGCCAGCGCTCCAGCTGCGCCCGCGCCGCCTTGTCGATATCGACGTCGCCGGCGCGGTAGATCTTGCGCGCGACCGTCTCGATCTTTTCCACGAGGGAGAGATCGTCGCCATAGAGCGGCGCAAAATCGGCCTCATCGCTGTCAGCGAGCGCTGCAACGCTGCGCGCCAGGGCTTCCGTGCCGGCCCCGCCATCGGCCCAGTGCGTCGCCAGGACCGCTTCCACGCCGCGTTCGGAGCAGAAGTCCTTCACTGCGGCCAGCTCGGCCTCGGTATCGGCAGTGAAATGATTGATCGCGACGACCAGCGGCACGCCGAATTGCTTCAGATTGTCGATATGCCGGCCAAGATTGGCGCAGCCACGCTCGACGGCCCCGACATTCTCTGCGCGAAGATCACCCTTCTCGACGCCGCCATTCATCTTCAGCGCCCGCACAGTCGCCACCAGAACAGCAGCCGAGGGAGACAAGCCGCCCTTGCGGCACTTGATGTCGAAGAATTTCTCGGCCCCCAGATCGGCGCCGAACCCGGCTTCCGTCACGACATAGTCGGCCAGACGCAGGGCTGTGTCGGTGGCGACCAGCGAGTTGCAGCCATGAGCGATATTCGCGAAGGGGCCGCCATGTATGAAGGTCGGCGTGTGTTCCAGCGTCTGAACGAGATTGGGCTGGAAGGCGTCCTTGAGCAGCACCGTCATCGCGCCGTCGGCGCCCAGTTCGCGGGCGGTGACGAGAGAACGATCGACCCGTTCGCCGACCACGATATTGCCCAGGCGGCGCTGCAGGTCGTCCAGATCGCTGGCCAGGCACAGGATGGCCATCACCTCGGAGGCGACGGTGATATCGAACCCGGCCTCACGCGGCGTGCCGTTGGCTGGCCCGCCCAGCCCGGTCACGACCGCGCGCAGGGAGCGGTCATTGACGTCCAGCACCCGGCGCAGGGCGATGCGGCGCGTATCGATGCGCAGCTCGTTTCCCCAGTGGATATGGTTGTCCAGCATGGCGGCAAGCAGGTTGTGGGCTGCCGTAATGGCGTGGAAATCGCCGGTGAAATGGAGATTGATATCATCCATCGGCACGGCCTGGGCGCGACCGCCGCCGGCGGCGCCGCCCTTCATGCCGAAACAGGGGCCAAGGGAGGGCTCGCGCAGGCAGATCGCGACCTTGCGGCCGATCCGCGCCAGACCGTCACCCAGCCCCACCGTGGTCGTGGTCTTGCCCTCGCCGGCCGGTGTCGGGCTGATCGCAGTGACCAGAATCAACTTGCCGCGGGGGCGGTCCTTCAGCGTGGCGATGTAATCGCCGGACAGTTTCGCCTTGGTCTTGCCGTAGGGTTCCAGCGCATCGGCCGGGATATCCAGCGCCGCAGCGATCTCCGGCATCGGCTTGAGCGCGGCGGCGCGGGCAATCTCGATATCACTGGCCATGGGCGGTCCCCTTCTCGCCGGACCTGCAGGCGCGCAGTACCGGCATCCCCAACGAAAACGCGCCCGGTTTTCACCAGGCGCGCTTTGGAAACGGCAATACCGTCAGGACGGATCAGTCGTCCTTCGGCTCCAGGATCTGGCGGCCGCGATACATGCCCGACTTCAGGTCGACATGGTGCGGACGGCGCAGTTCACCGCTGTCCTTGTCTTCGATGTAGACCGGGCTGGCCAGCTTGTCGTGGGCCCGGCGCATGCCGCGCTTGCTCGGCGTGGTTTTTCTCTTAGGGACGGCCATCGGGCTCTCCGCAATTCTTTGAATCATGCTCCGGACGGCCCACGCCATCCGTTCGAGCCGCGCCGTATACAGGTTCCATGCACACGGCGCAAGCGCGGGCTTCCGTTATCGGCAGAGCCGTTGGCCTGCCGAAGTGCCGGATCAGTTCCGGAAGGAGATGTCTCCGCCCATCGACGCGCTGACATCACGCTGGCCCGGCGAGCCATACACATCGATATCCGCGCCCATGGACGCCCGGGCCTCGATCCGCGATGTCGCATGGACACTGGCATCGGCGCCCGTGGAGGCTTCCAGTTCCACGTCTTCGCACACCAGATCCCGCGCATTCAACGACACGCCGGTCGACAGACCGATGACAAGTGTGTCGCACGTACCGGACAGGCGCGCGGCGGCGCCGGTATTGATGTCGACATCGAGATGTCCGGCCTGGATATCCGTCACGCGGGCCGAAATGCCGCGGCTGAAATCGAGCGATTCGAAATCGCGCATCGTGACGTGCACGACAACGTCGAGCTGGCGATTGCGCATGAACCAGCCGGTATCCTGGCGGATGCGCAGCTCATCCCCCTGCACCGCAACCTCGATATCGTCGAAATCGCTGCCATTACCCTCCAGCCGCACGCCCGGATTGTCACCGCGCACGATCTCGAGACGCAGACCGCCGCGGGCCTCGACCCGGTCGAACGCCCCCACCTCGATATCGCGGCTGTCCTGTGCCCAGGCGGGCCCGGCCAGCATCGCGGCACCACCCAGGGCTGCCAGAATCAGTTTTGTCATATCCCGTTACTCCCGTTTCGCCCCCGGCGTCATGAAGCATCGACATGATACCGGGATGTGTACGAGATGCACGCGGGAAGGTTATTGGATGCGTCCCGGCTGCCTGAAACTGCCAGGCGGAGGCGCACGGAGGGTATCACGATGGATCTGGCGGAATTCACGACCTGGTCGAAACGTATTGCCGACTGGTCGGCCGGCTATCTGCGCTCCTTGCGGGACCGACCGGTCCGCCCGCGCACGGCGCCGGGCGATGTAATCGCCGCCCTGCCCGTCTCGCCGCCCGAAAACGCCGAGCCGATGGCGCGCATCTTCGCCGATTTCGAACGCATCGTGCCGGACGCGATGACCCACTGGCAGCATCCGCGCTTTTTCGCCTACTTCCCGGCCAATGCTGCCCCCGCCTCGATCCTCGCCGAGCAGCTCGCCAACACGTTGGCAGCGCAATGCATGCTCTGGCAGACCTCACCGGCCGCAACCGAGATGGAAACGCGGATGATCGACTGGATGCGCCAGGCGGTCGGCTTGCCTGAGGGCTGGCGCGGGGTGATCCAGGACAGTGCCTCCTCGGCGACGCTCTCCGCGATCATGACCATGCGTGAACGCGCGCTCGACTGGCGCGGCATCCGTTCGGGTCTGGCCGGCGAGGCCGCACCGCGCATCTATGCCTCGGCGCAGACGCATTCCTCGGTCGACAAGGCCTGCTGGGTCGCCGGCATCGGTCAGGACAATCTGGTCAAAATCCCCACCCGCGCGGACCACGGCATGGATCCGGACGCCCTGCGTGCAGCCATCGCCGCCGACCGGGCCGCCGGGCACCGGCCTGCGGGTATCGTGATTTGTGTCGGCGGCACCTCAATCGGCGCCTGCGACTCCGTGGCGGAAATCGTCGCCGTGGCAGAAAAAGAGGGTTTATATACGCATATCGATGCGGCCTGGGCCGGTTCTGCCATGATTTGCAAGGAGTTAAGGGAAAGCTGGTCTGGCGCAGAGCGTGCCGACTCCATCGTCTTCAATCCGCACAAATGGCTCGGCGCCCAGTTCGACTGCTCAATCCAGTTTCTGAAAAATCCGGCTGACCAGCTCAAATCCCTTACTCTGCGGCCCGATTATCTGGAGACACCGGGCTTTGACGAAGTGGTGAATTACTCCGAATGGACCGTGCCGCTGGGGCGGCGATTCCGGGCATTGAAACTCTGGTTTCTGATCCGCGCCTACGGGCTGGACGGGCTGCGCCAGCGCATCCGCAATCACATCGCCTGGTCACGCGAGGCCGAGGCGGCCATCGCCGCCCTGCCCGGTTTCCGCATCGTGACGGAAGGCCGGTTCAGCCTGTTCACCTTCCGCTTCGAACCGGCCGGTGAGGACGCAGACGCCGCCACGGCCGCACTGCTGGAACGTATAAACGCCGATGGCCGCACCTATCTCACCCAGACGCGGCATGAGGGCCAGTACGTCATTCGTTTCCAGGTTGGACAGTTCGACTGCACGCGCGAGGATGTGATGACGGCTGTGGAGGTGATCGGGGAGCTGGCTGAGGAAAGCTGATGCCACTCCCTCGCTTCCTCGTCTCTCTCCTTGCCCCCGCATCTTTCTTGTTTCCCCCGGCCTTGTGCCGGGGCCCAGGAAAGTCCGCGAGTATGCTCTCATGGACACACGAAAACCTAGGTCTTCATGCCGGGCCCCTGTGTGTTTGATGTGTTGTAGGGTGGTTGCGCGAAGGAGGCCGTCGGGCCCCTGGCGCTTGTGACGCCGTGTGCCGGCTTGGGCCCCTTCGCGCGTGTCTGCGTTCAGCCTGAACAGTTGCACGACGCCGGTTGCAACGGACGTCGCATCACAGGGACAGACCTCATGAGCTT
>JAZAHA010000059.1:0-61589 GCA_036231565.1 Pseudomonadota bacterium | reverse complement strand
ATTGCCCACGAACTCGCCGCCGCCATTCGCTCCATTCCCGACTACCCGACGCCCGGGATCATCTTTCGGGACATCACCACGCTGCTCGGCGACGCGCGGGCGTTTCGGCGGGCCGTCGATGAGCTGGTGCAGCCGTATGTGGGTCTGAAGGTCGACAAGATTGCGGGCATGGAAGCGCGCGGCTTCATTCTCGGGGGTGCGGTGGCGCATCAGTTGTCGGCCGGCTTCGTGCCGATCCGCAAGAAGGGCAAGCTGCCACATGAAACGGTGCGGATCGCCTACAGCCTGGAATACGGCGTCGACGAGATGGAAATCCACATGGATGCGGTCAAGCCCGGCGAGAAGGTGATCCTGGTCGACGACCTGATCGCCACCGGCGGCACGGCCGAAGCGTCCATCCGCCTCCTGCAGCGCGCCGGCGCCACCGTCGTCGGCGCGGCCTTCGTCATCGACCTGCCCGATCTGGGCGGTGCCAAACGCATCGAAGCGCTCGGCGTGCCGGTCTCCTCGCTGGTGCAGTACGAGGGCGATTAGCGGGGTCTCATCCCTTCTCCCCGGCTGGGGGAGAGTGGCGTTCACTGCAACATTCACCGTGAGGATGACGGTGGTTTGAATCGGGGCTGGCTTTCCTCCCCATTCCATGGGGAGGTGGATCGCCGCCAGGCGGCGAGACGGAGGGGCGCCGCGTCAGCGGCGAAGTGCTTGAGACAAGCTCCACCGCCCCCCGGCGCTCACACGCCGGCCCCTTCGACCCCTCCTTCGCCAAGGCTACGGAGGGCCCACTTCCCCACGAGGTGGCGAAGAAAGAGGCAGCTGCTTCCCCCGGATTTATTCCGGGGCAGGGGGAAGTGGAGCTGGGCGCGAAAAGAGCCGGCTCTCACCTTGCCTGCACCGGTACAGCCCCTAATCTGGGCCCGGACAGGGGGAGGGCACGCCATGTTTGTCGGTCATTACGGTCCGGCCTTTGCCGGCAAGGCGGTGGCGCGTTCGGTGCCGTTGTGGACGCTCTTCCTGGCGGTGCAGCTGGTCGATGTCGCCTGGGGCATATTCGTCGCCAACGGGATCGAGAACATGCGCATCGTGCCGGGCTTTACCGACGCCAATGCGCTCGATCTCTACGACATGCCGATCACCCACTCCCTGCCGGGCGCGGCGGCCTGGTCGGTGGCGGCAGGGCTCGTCTATGCGATCTGGGCGCGGCGCGAGAAGACGCCGGGCGGGCTGGTCGTCGGCGCGGCCGTCTTCTCTCACTGGATCCTCGACGGTCTCGTCCATGTGCCCGACCTCCTGCTCTGGCCGGGCGGACCGCGCGTCGGACTGGGCCTGTGGAACAATTACCCCGTCGCCCTCGCACTCGAGGCCGCGGTGCTGGTCTCCGGCTTTCTGCTCTACATGCGCGTGACCGAGGCAAAGGGCCTCATCGGCCGGATCTGGCCCTGGGTCTTCCTGATCCTGCTGGGCGTGGCGGAGATCGCCAATCATGGCGGCCCGCTGCCGGAAAGTCCGGCCGCCTTCGGCTATTCCGCCGCCGTGACCTTCCTCGTCCTCACCGGCCTCGCCGCCGTCTGCGACCTGACACGGCGGGCGCGGTAGAAGCGGGGACATGGACCCGAGGCCCACATCCCCGCCTCGCATTATTCCGCGATCAGTGCCCGCACATCGGCCGTCGAGGCTTCCAGCGACGGTTCGTGCAGATACATCATGTGGCCGGCCTCGTAATAGGTGAAGCGGACGCGGTCCTGGTCGAAGCCGGGCTGGTTGAACATCAGCTCGGCGGCGAAGAAGGGCGTGGCCAGGTCGTAATAGCCCTGGGCGACCAGGACTTCGAGATCGGAATTCTGGCGCATGGCGCGGGCGATCCACGGGGCGACATTGATGTAATTATTGTTGCCCGAGCGGCCGGCATTCCAGTTCCAGCCGCGCACGCCGCCGATCACCGAATAGAATTCGGTCATGTCAACGCCCAGCGTGCGGGTGAAATAGTCGAGCATGGCGGCGGTATAGCTGCCATCGATGCCGTAGAAGCTGGGATCGGTCTCCGGATCCTCGCCGACACCGTCGACCTCGACACCGGTGAAGCGGGCGTCCAGGCGGCCCACCGACACGCCTTCATCGCGCATCAGCTCGCGCTGGAAGCGGCGCAGCGAGACGCGCATATTGGCGCGGGTGAGGAAGTCTTCCGACAGGCCGGTAAAGCGCGACAGCTCGCGCACCACGCGCGCCTGGCGGTCGGCCGGCAGGGTCACGCCATACATCAGGGCCGGCATGTATTCCTCGATGGCGAAAGTGCGCGCCTCGGCCAGGAAGGCCTCCAGATCATTATTCCAGGCCGAGCGGTCGACCTGGCCATGATACCAGGCCGTGGCGGCAAAGCCCGGCAGCAGGCCGACATAGCCGATATCATTGCCCTCGGACGTGTCGTCATAGCGGAAGTCCAGCACGGTCGAGATCAGGGCGACGCCATTGATCGCGACATCGTTATAGCTGCCTTCCAGCTGGTTCAGCAGCGAGCCGATACGCAGCGTGCCATAGCTTTCGCCCAGGAGGTATTTCGGCGAATTCCAGCGCCGGTTTTCGGTCAGCCAGATGCGGATGAACTGGGCCAGGCTCTCGCCGTCCTCGTTGACGCCCCAGAAGTCACTGCCCTCGCTCTCGCCCAGCGGACGGCTCCAGCCGGTGCCGACCGGATCGACGAAGACGAGATCGGCCACATCGAGGATGGAATGCGTGTTCTCGACGATGTTGTAGGGCGCGGCGCCATCGTCCTGCGCATTCGGCAGGGCGACGCGCTGCGGGCCGAACATGCCCATGTGCAGCCACAGGCTGGCCGAACCCGGCCCGCCATTGAAGACGAAGGCGACCGGCCGCGTACGCGGGTCTGCATGGCCGTCAGCAATATAGGTGGTCGAGAAGATCGAGGCGGTCGGATTGCCGTCGGCATCGCGCAGATAGGTCTCGCCGGCGGTGACGGTGTAGCGCACGCGCGTGCCGTTGGCGTTGACCTGGCCGGTGCTCTCATAGACGCGCGGTTCGGGGATATCGCCCCCGGAATTGTCCTGCGCCTGAACGGTGGTAGCCAGAAGCACCGCGCCCAGCGCGGCAGTCATCAAGCGGATCATGCCTGTCTCCCCAAATTGACGTCGCCGCGACCCTAAGCGCCAATCCGCCCGGCGGGAAGACCGGGTGTGCGGCGGTAATGTCGGGTGGGTGGAAATAGCATCTGTCATCCGGGAAGACAGGCACGAGCGGCGAATCTGGTCCTTCCCCTTGATGGGGAAGGTGGGCCGAAGCGGAGCTTCGGGTCGGAAGGGGTGAACCCCGGTGGCGGACTATGAAGGGCGAAGTGGCAGACACCTCGCCCGCACCCCATCCACCACGCCTGCGGCGTGGTCCCCCTTCCCCATCAAGGGGAAGGACGAGGGCCTACTGCTTCTTCTCTACCAGAAGCGTTTTCGGGCGGCGTTCGCGGGCGGTCTTGAAGAGCTGGAAGCTCTGGTTCACGAAATTGGTCACATCGACGATGGAGCGCATGAAGCTTTCCAGCTCCGGCGTCTTTTCCGCCTCGACCAGGCGCACCGGCGCAGCCGGATCGCCGCCCTCGAAGCGGACATAGAAGAGCGGTTCGCCGCGCTTGAGCACCAGATCCTTCTCCAGATCGTGCCATTCGAACGCCCACATGTGCTGGCGCGGCCAGATGTCGGCGGGGAAGCGGCCGCACAGCATCACGCCCGGCCGGGCCTGGGTCTCGTAATGCAGGAAGGGCGGGAACTGGTTGATGTAGAGCGGCTCGTCGGAAATGAAGACATAGGGCGTGACCAGCTGGATCATCGGTCGTTCGGGATGGCGCCACTCATTGGGCGGCGACAGGACGAGGATCTGCTGCAGGCCGGCCGGACGGGTCGAGGCCTGCGGCCCGTCGACATTGGTCAGCTGCATCTGGCCCTGGGCGTTGCGCACCATGCGCAGGCGCAGATCGACCGGGCAGGGGATGGCGAAGTGCCGGCGGTCGAACTCGATCGCGGCGGGGCAGGACAGGGCCGATTTCGAGGTCGCCGGCCGCGGATGATCGAAACTCACCGGTTTCGGCGCGTCCCAGATCAGGCTCGTCTTGTCGTCCTTGAACAGCCAGCCGGCCTTGTAGACCCGGCGCGGCCCGCGATCCGCCTCGTCCTGCATCCGGCGATAGAGTTTCACGAACATGCGGTCTGGTCCCCTCCGTCTTCACGCGCCTTCAAAGGCTAGGCCAAAGCCCGTCCGGTTGCGAGGCGGGTTTTCAGCATGCCCCGCCGATGCGGGCGATGGAAACGCCGCCGGAGAAACGCTATAGCGCTGGCATGAATTACCGCCACGCCTTCCATGCCGGAAACTTCGCCGACGTGCTCAAGCACTGCGTTCTCGCCCTGTGCCTGGAGCATCTCAAATCCAAGCCCAAACCCTTCCGGGTGATCGACACCCATGCGGGGATCGGCGGCTATGACCTCGCCTCCAGCGAGGCCGAGCGCTCGCCGGAATGGAAGGACGGGATCGGCCGCCTGCTGAGCGCCGATCTGCCCGGGCCCGCCGCCGACGCGCTGGCGCCCTATCTCGACGTGGTGCGCGCGCTCAATCCGGACGGTATGCGCCACTATCCCGGATCGCCGGAAATCTCCGCCCGGCTGTCCCGCGCCGACGACCGTATCCATCTGTGCGAACTGCACGAAGCCGACGCCAGGACGCTGGACGACCGCTATCGCCGCGATGCGCGTGTGAAGGTGGAACGGCGCGATGGCTACAAGGCGCTGAAAAGCCTGCTGCCGCCGAAGGAAAAGCGCGGCCTGGTGCTGATCGATCCGCCCTTCGAGGATCGCGACGAGCTGGCCCATATGGCGCAGGCTGTCACCGGCGCGTTCGGGCAATGGCCGACCGGCACCTATATCTTCTGGCGCTCGCTGAAAAATCTCTGGGCCGCCGACCGGTTCGACAATGGTCTCGCCGAATGGCTGATCGCCGAGAAGGGTATCGAGCCGGAGAAAATCCTGCGCGCCGACCTGTGGGTGCGCGACCTCGCCAGCGAGGGCAAGCTGGCCGGCGCCGGTGTCGTCGTCATCAACCCGCCCTTCACGCTGGAGGAAAAACTCCTCGGCCTCATGCCCTGGCTCGCCGACACCCTGGCCCAGGGCGACGGATACGGCTGGCGCGTCGATGGCGGCCTGACCGACGAGGATGTGGAGGAAGGGCTGGAGGCGTAGGGAAGGTGTCCCTGTTCAGCCAGATTTGTTTTCCCCGGCCTTGTGCCGGGGCCTGCCAATGCCGATGACCCTGATGGGGATGGGCGATTGAGGGGCAACGCATTCAGAGCGACTTGCCTCCCGTGCCAGACCCCGGAACAAGTCCGGGGGAAGCAGACGGCCGCGAACAAAAAATCAGGGAAAACCCGTCCTTGCAGGCTTGAAACGCTTTCGCATCTCCCCAACTTAGGCGCTCCACGCCATTTTGGCCTCCCTTATCCGGAAGGCGCCTTTCCGCATGTCTTCAATCATATCCATTTCGGGTCTCTCGAAGACCTATCAGGGCGGGTTTACCGCGCTTAAATCCGTCGATCTTGAAATCGAGAAGGGCGAGATATTTGCCCTGCTGGGTCCGAACGGGGCCGGCAAGACGACGATGATCGGCATTATCTGCGGGCTCGTCACGCCGACGACCGGCACGGTCACCGTGGACGGTCACGACATCCTGCGCGATTTCCGCCAGACGCGCTCGCGCATCGGCCTGGTGCCGCAGGAGATGTCGATCGACATGTTCGGCTCGGTGAAGGCGGCGGTCTCCTTCTCGCGCGGCCTGTTCGGCAAGGCGCCGGATCCGGCCTATGTCGAGCAGGTGCTGAAAGACCTGTCGCTGTGGGACAAGAAGGACTCGGAGATCCGCGCCCTGTCCGGCGGCATGAAGCGCCGGGTGATGATCGCCAAGGCGCTCGCCCACGAACCCGACATCCTCTTCCTCGACGAGCCCACGGCGGGCGTCGATGTCGAGCTGCGCCAGAGCATGTGGCAGGTGATCGGCCGGCTGCGCGAGCGCGGTGTCACCATCATCCTCACCACCCACTATATCGAGGAGGCCGAGCAGATGGCCGACCGGGTGGGGGTGATCAACAAGGGCGAGATCGTCGTGGTCGAGGAGACCGGCGCGTTGATGCACAAGATGGGGCAGAAGCGTCTCACCCTGCAGCTGGCCGAACCGCTCGCCGCGCTGCCCGAGGCGCTGAAGGCCGACGGCCTGGAACTGGCGGCCGACGGCACGGCGCTGCATTTCGACTATGACACCCAGGCCGAACGCACCGGCATCACCACGCTGCTGGCCCGCCTCAACGAGGCCGGCCTGTCGGTGCGCGACCTGGAAACCAGCCAGAGCTCCCTCGAGGAGATCTTCGTCGGTCTGGTGGGAGGCAAGGCATGAATTTCCGCGCAATCGCAACCATCTACCACGCCGAGATGGCCCGCACCGGCCGCACGCTGATGCAGTCGGTGCTGGCGCCGGTGATCTCGACCTCGCTCTATTTCGTCGTGTTCGGCGCCGCCATCGGTTCGCGGATCGAGGAGATTGACGGGGTCGGCTATGGCGCCTTCATCGTGCCGGGCCTGGTGATGATGATGATCCTGATGCAGAGCGTCTCCAACGCCGCCATCGGCATCTACTTCCCCAAATTCACCGGCACGGTCTACGAAATCCTCTCCGCGCCCGTCTCGGCCTTCGAGATCGTCATCGGCTATGTCGGGGCAGCGGCGACCAAATCGCTCATCCTCGGCGTGCTGGTACTGGCAACGGCGGCTTTCTTCGTGCAGCTGGAGGTGCAGCATCCGCTGGCGATGCTGGCCTTTCTGGTGCTGACCTCGGTGACCTTCTCGCTGTTCGGCTTCATCATCGGCATCTGGGCCGACAATTTCGAACAGCTGAACATCGTGCCGATGCTGATCGTCACGCCGCTGACCTTCCTGGGCGGCAGTTTCTACTCGATCTCCGTCCTGCCGCCCTTCTGGCAGACGGTCACCCTGTTCAACCCGGTCGTCTACCTGATCTCCGGCTTCCGGTGGAGCTTCTACGGCGTGTCCGACGTCGATGTCGGGATCAGCCTCGTGGCGATCCTCGGTTTCTTCCTGGTGTGCCTGGCGATTGCCTGGTGGATGTTCCGCACCGGCTACCGGCTGAAGAATTAGGGGATGCACTATGTCACACCGGTATCACATCTATGATGTCTTTACGGAGCACCAACTGGCGGGAAATCCACTCGCTGTGGTGTTCGGGGCAGACGATCTGGACGACCCGGCGATGCAGGCCATCGCCGCCGAGTTCAACCTCTCCGAAACCGTCTTCATCACCGAGCCGCGGGGCCGGGATGCCGACTGGGGCCTGCGCATTTTCACGCCCAAGACCGAACTGCCCTTCGCCGGTCACCCGACCGTCGGCGCGACCGTTGCGCTGACGCTGGAAAGCGGCGCGAAAGCGGGCGATGTGCGCCGGTTTGTGCTGGAGGAAACCGTGGGCGATGTCACGGCCGACGGTCGCTGCAACGGGCCGCAGCACGGCTCTGCCCGCTTCTTTGCGCCGCGCCTGCCCGAACAGGTCGGCGAACTGCCGGACTTCGCACCGATTGCCGAGAGCCTGGGACTGAAGCCCGGTGACCTGATGGACACCGCCGTGACGGGCGGCGTGTGGACGGCGGGCGTTCCCTATGCCGTCGTGCCGCTGCGGAACGCCGCAGCGCTGCAGTCGATTGCGCTCGACCCGGCAGCCCTGTCGGACTTGTTTGAGGCGGGTGTGCTCTGCGTGGTCAAGGCCAGCGAGACCGAGCACACGACGGACTGGCGCATGCGCATGTTCGCACCCCATCTCGGTCTGCTGGAAGACCCGGCGACCGGCAGCGCTGCAGCCGCTTTCGCCGGCCTGATCGCCGAACAAGGCGGGCTGGGCGACGGCGAACACTCGGTCAGCCTCTACCAGGGCGTCGAGATGGGCCGGCCCAGCCATATCCGCCTGCGCCTGCGTATCGAAGCCTCACGGCTCACCGAGCTGATGATCGGCGGCGATGCGGTGAAGGTCGCCGAGGGCACGCTCCTGCTCGATCAGTAGGCGTCCTCGCCGGCCTCCCACCAGGGATACCAGGGCGGCATGTCTTTCGAGACACGCAGCGGGAAATCCGGCTGGCGTTTTTCCAGGAAGGACATCACGCCTTCCTTGGCGTCGGCGCCCATGCCGGCATGCAAAATGCCCTGGGTCTCGATGCGGTGGGCCTCCATCGGGTGCGCCGCGCCCAGCATGCGCCAGGCCATGCGGCGCATCAGCGAGACCGAGACCGGGGCACACTTGTCGGCGATCAGACGGGCCCGCTCGCGCGCTTCCGCCATCAGATCCTCTGCCGGGACGACCCGGGCCACCAGCCCGCTCTCGAAGGCTTCGGCGGCGGTGAAGGTCCGCCCGGTCAGTCCCCAGTCCATCGCGGTGGAAATCCCCACCACGCGCGGCAGGAACCAGCTGGCACAACCATCCCAGACGATGCCGCGCTTGGCGAAGGGGTAGGCGAATTTCGCCTCCATGGAGGCCAGCCGGATATCCATCGGCAGGATCATCGTCGCGCCGATGCCGACCGCTGCACCGTTGATGGCGCCGATCACCGGCTTGACGCTGTCCCAGATGCGCAGGTTCAGCTTGCCGCCCTTGTCCCGCCATTTCGGATCTTCCGGATCGAATTCCCCGCTCTGGGTTTCGTCGGCGACCCGGTTGAACGTGTCGGCGCCGGTCGACAGGTCGGCGCCCGCACAGAAGGCCGGGGACTCGCCGGTGACGATGACGGCGCGGACATTGTCGTCGCCATCGGCCTCGTCAAAGGCGGCGATGATCTCTTCGCCCATCTCCAGGGTGAAGGCATTCAGCCGGTGCGGCCGGTTCAGCGTGATCGTCGCGATCTGTTCGTCGACCGCATAGCGGATGGTCTCGAATGACATGGGCGTCCTCCCTCTTGCCGCCCAGCATGACCGGCCGGGGCGGGCAGGGCTAGTCTTCCCAGTCCTCGACCACTGCAAACAGCTTGCGGCGCTCGGTGATGTAGACAATGACCAGCGCAATCGCCGACATGCCCGCCTGGCCGGCAATCAGCGGCACCGGCGTACCGTCATAGAGATGGCCGATATAGCCGCCGATCGCCGCACCCACCACGCCCGTCACGAAGCCGTAGGCCGCCGAGGCCGTGCCGGCGATATGGCCGACCGGCTCCATCGCCAAGGCCGAGAAATTGGCCGCGATCAGGCCCATGAAAGCCATCGCCGAGGCCAGCAGCACCAGGAAGACATAGAGATTGTCGACGCCGGACATCAGGATGATCGTGTGCGCGATGCTGATCACGGTGAAGGCGACGAGGGCGCCGTGGGACAGGCGCCGCTGGCCCACCCGCATCACCAGCCGGGAATTGGCATAGCTGGTCACACCGATCCCGCCGGCAATCGCTGCGAAGGCGAGGGGGAAATGGGCGTCGGACAGGCCGAAATGATCGACAAAGACCTGTTGCGACGTGCCCAGGAAGCCGTAGAGCCCGCCGAAAAAGGGCATGGCGGCGAGCGTATAGCCCACCATCAGCCGGTGCCTTGTGGTCTCCATGAAGGTCGAGATCGTCGATTTCAGCCGCAGCGGCACGCGGTGTTCCGGGTGCAGGGTTTCAGGCAGGCGCAGCTGCAGCCAGGCGATCAGCCCGGCGCCGAACAGGATGAGGAAGCCGAAAATCCAGCGCCAGGGCGCGAAGGTCAGGATGATCTGGCCCAGCGTCGGGGCCAGCACCGGCACCGCCATGAAGGCCGTCATCACCATCGACATCACTTCAGCCATGCGCCGGCCGGAGGTGAGGTCGCGCGCGATGGCCACGCCGATCACGCGGCAGGCCGCGGCCGCTGCGCCCTGGAAGAAGCGGGCGACCAGCAGCAGGCTGTAGGAGGGCGAGGCGGTACAGACAATCGTCATCAGGATGAAGAAGACGAGCGACCAGATGATCACCGGCTTGCGGCCGAACCGGTCGGACAGCGGGCCGTAGAACAGCTGCGCCGCACCGAAGCCGGCCAGATAGCTGGTGATCACGAATTG
The DNA here is from genome assembly GCA_036231565.1 of Pseudomonadota bacterium. Taxonomy (GTDB): domain Bacteria; phylum Pseudomonadota; class Alphaproteobacteria; order Caulobacterales; family Maricaulaceae; genus Maricaulis. The sequence continues at coordinate 51,488 of JAZAHA010000059.1, read as the reverse complement.
CTGGTCATTCGCCTGCGCAACGCCGAGATCGCCGGCAATATCGTCCAGCGCCGGCAGCATCATGTCGATCGCCAGGGCCACGACGGAGGTCATCGCCACCAGGAGTGCAACGAGTTCGAACAGCGGAAGCGGCAGCGTCTCGCCCGCCGGGCGTTTCGGTGAAGTCATGGCGGTCTCCGGGGATCGGGCGCAGAACAGCGCTCCCCTTCACATGCGACTTGCGGTCTGAAAGCGCAAGTCGTGTGCGTGCATGTCTGACCGGCTTATTCGTATGGCGAATAGAAAAGCTGCAGCTGGAAGCTCTTGGCGATCCGGTTGGCGCGATCGAGGAAGACGGCCTTGGCGGCCTCGCTGGCACCGATCTCGTCAAGCGTCTGTTCGAACAGGCTGAGCCAGCGGGAAAAGTGCTCCGGCGCAATATCCGGCTTGAGCTTCACATGCGCCGGCATGGGCCGTCCGGAATAGCCGCCATCATGGAAGACGATGGCGGACCAGAAGCGTTTCATCGTGTCCAGATGCGGCTCCCATGTGTCGCCGATGGCCTTCTCGAAGATCGGACCGAGATCCGCATCGGCACGGACATGTCCGTAGAAGGTATCGACCAGATCGGAGACGGTCTGGGCGGTGATGCCCATGGCGGCCGCTTCAGCGCGGGCCGCTTCGCGGGCCTCTGTGGCGCGGAGAGAATAGTTCGCAGACATGACGCCTCACTTAGGCAGCCCGGCGTCCGATTGCGATGCGGTGGTCTGACGCAGATCAGACGTTGAAGCGGAAATGCATCACATCGCCGTCCTTGACGATGTATTCCTTGCCTTCCGCCCGCATCTTGCCGGCTTCCTTGGCTGCGCTTTCACCGCCGCAGGCAACGAAATCCTCGTAGGGGATCGTCTCTGCGCGGATAAAGCCCTTCTCGAAATCGCCATGGATGACGCCGGCGGCCTGCGGCGCTGTCCAGCCTTCGCGGATCGTCCAGGCACGCGCTTCCTTGGGGCCCACGGTGAAATAGGTCTGCAGGTCCAGGAGTTTGTAGCCGGTGTGGATCAGGCGATCGAGGCCGGCCTCTTCCAGACCCAACGTCTCGAGATATTCCGCACGCTCCTCGTCCTCGAGCAGGGCCAGCTCGCTCTCGATCTTGGCGGAGATCACGACGGCTTCGGCGCCTTCTTCCTCGGCGCGCTTGAAGACGAGTTCGGAATAGGCATTGCCGGTGGCGGCGGAGTCTTCATCGACATTGGCGATGAACAGGACCGGCTTGGTGGTCAGCAGCTGCAGGCCGCGCCAGGCTTTGCGCTCTTCCTTGGGCACTTCGGCAAAGCGCGCCGGGCGGCCATTGTTCAGCTGTTCCAGGGCCAGGTCGATAAGGGAGAGGGCGGCCTTGGCTTCCTTGTCGCCGGTCTTCGCCTTCTTCTCCAGATTGGCGCGGCGCTTTTCCAGGCTTTCCAGGTCAGCCAGCATCAGTTCGGTCTCGACCGTTTCCAGATCGGCGAGCGGGTCGATCTTGTTGGCGACATGGGTGACATCGTCATCGTCGAAACAGCGCAGCACATAGGCGATGGCATCGGTCTCGCGGATGTTCGCAAGGAACTGGTTGCCCAGGCCTTCGCCCTTCGACGCGCCGGCCACAAGGCCCGCGATATCGACGAAATTCATCCGCGCCGGGATGATCTCCTTGGACCCGGCGATCTCGGCCAGCTTTTTCAGGCGCGGTTCCGGCACCGCCACATCGCCGACATTCGGCTCGATCGTGCAGAAGGGATAATTCGCCGCCTGCGCCGCCGCCGTCTGGGTGAGGGCGTTGAACAGGGTCGACTTGCCGACATTCGGCAGACCGACGATGCCGCATTTGAATCCCATGATGGATGTCCCTTGCTGGTCCGAGCGCGCCTTATAAGAAGAATGGGCCGCGGGGTCGACTGCCGTGTCAGTGGAGTGGGAGATGTTTCTTCCCCACGTGCGGGGAAGTGGGCCGCGGCGTCAGCCGCGGGTCGCCGGAAATACTTTCTTCTTTCCCCGGACCCCGTTCCGGGGCCTGGCGCAAGAAGACATTTGTGTTCAGGCCGTCAGCAATCACAGACCCCGGCACATGGCCGGGGAAAGCGTATCCGGGATGAAAGAGCCAACCCTCTCGCTGCCGGCTGTCTCAGCATGCCTGCGCAGTCATCTGCCGGGGCGGAGCTTGTCTCAAACATAACGCCGTCCACGCGGCGATGCACCTCCCCATGAAATGGGGAGGAAAGGCGATCAGGCTGCCCCGACTATCCATCGTTTGCTTGCCGAGACGACGCCGTATCCGCTTCTCGCCGTCAAGGGGTATGCCCGCTTTGCGGCCCTTCGGGCCCTTGACGGCGAGAAGCGGATACGGCCTGCTGGCCAACAAGCCAAGTATGGAATGTTGCGAGCGACGCTCGCAGTCTTGACGCATGTCTCCAGCAAAATGAGAAGACGATTGTCGCGATCAAAGGTCTTGAAAACGCTGATGTTTGAACAGGACCGCGGGCTAGCGTTAATCGAGGTTGATCCCCATACAGCACGCCGGACCGCTGATGCTCGCCGAGAACGATTTTGTCAGAATCTAGTTTTGGTCGATGGCACAGGCGAGCTGATCCGTTCGGTGCATGTTCCGCCAGTCACACGAATGCCATCCTATTTGGTAGATTTGAAGCTCTTGGATGGGGCCGTCGAGATTACGGATTTCAGAGGTTATCGTTACGCATTTGATATCGCGACCGAAACTGTATCTCGCCTCGATCATATCGAAAAATACTGAAATAGAGTTCAGTCGTCCGGTCGGCCGCGCTTGACCGGCTCCGGTGCGGGCGCCTTGTGCGTCACGCGGGTCTGGAAGGCGTCGAATTCGCCTTTGGCCAGCAGGTCCAGCGAGTCGGCGATGGCGTCGAGGAGGTCGATCAGCCAGTCTTCCTCGGCCTTGGCGAAGTCGGAGAGGACATAGCCGGTGACCCGGCCCTTGTCGCCCGGGTGGCCGATGCCGATGCGGGCGCGGCGGAAGTCCGGGCCGATCTGGGCGGTAATCGACTTGATGCCGTTATTGCCGGCCGCGCCGCCACCGGTCTTCATGCGGAACTTGCCGGGTGCCAGGTCCAGCTCGTCATGGAAGACGACGACATTCTCCGGCGCGACCCTGTAGAAGTTCGCGGCCTCGCCGACGGCGTGTCCGGCATTATTGTAGAAGGTCTGCGGCTTGAGCAGGAGCAGCTTCTGCGAACCGATCACCAGTTCGCAGGCCTGGCTCTGGAAGCGCTTGCGCCAGGGGCCGGCGCTCCAGGCATTGGCGATCACGTCCAGCGCCATGAAGCCGACATTGTGCCGGTTGCGCAGGTATTTCGGTTCGTAATTGCCGAGGCCGGCGAGGATCATCATCGGCGTCTGCTCCCGTCATTGCGCAGGCCGGATATGAAATCAGCGAAGCCGGACCCGGCTTCGCTGATTGTACGCTCCAGAAATGTCGCGGCGAGTGATTACTCGTCGTCGCTCTTCTGGTTGATGACTTCCGGTTCGGCCGGGGTCTCGTCGTCTTCTTCGGTTTCCGGCGTCAGAACGGCGCGCGAACCCTGCAGGGTGGCGACGGTGAAGTCGCGGTCCGTGATGGTGGAGGTCACACCCTTCGGCAGCGGAATGGCCGAGATGTGGATGGAGTCGCCGATGTCCAGGCCGCTCAGGTCGGCTTCGATGGCTTCCGGGATAGCGCCGGCCGGGCAGTTCAGCTCGACCACGTGGCGGACCACGTTCAGAACGCCGCCGCGCTTCAGGCCCGGGGACTTCTCTTCATTGATGAAGTGAACGGTGACTTCCACGTCGATGCGGGTCTTCTCGTTCACGCGGAACAGGTCGATGTGCATCGGGGCGTCGGAGACCGGGTGGAACTGGATGTCGCGGGCGATCACCTTCTGGCGCTTGCCTTCGTGCTCCAGCTCCATCATGTGGGAGATGAACTGGCCGGTCAGCAGGGCCTTGCGGATTTCATTGCCGCGCAGGTTGATGGAAACCGGGTCCTGGTCGCCGCCATAGAGGACGCCCGGGACCAGATCTTCACGGCGCGCCGCGCGGGCTGCGCCCTTGCCGGTGCCTTCACGAACGTCGACGTTGAGAACGATGTTGGAGCTCATCGGTCCTGTTCCTTAAATGCAAACGCCGCCTCCAGCCGGATCAGGGCGGGCGGCGATCTGTCATGGCCTCGTGCCACAGTGTTATTTCGAGCGGCGGGCTATAACCGATCCACAAGCGCCGCGCAACCGCGACGGCAGGGAAGAGTCAGCGGCTCAGACAATCTACCACGGTGTGAACCGCAAACTGTCTGCATGGGTGGTTTGCACCTCTGCCCACTGTTCCGGCGTGAAACCGATCGGTGCCCCATGCAGGAAGATGTGGTCGTATCCGTCGACCACATTATTTCCGTCGCAGTCCCGCCCGCTGACGATTGACGAGATCGCGTCAACGAGGTCGCGCCCGGAGGCTGCTTCGGCCGCGTCTGCTGCTTCCCTTACGGCATCGGCGTCGGCGAGACCTATAAATCGGTCAACACGTGCAACAACGCCTGTTTGCCGGTCGCGGTAATAGAAGATTCCGTTGCTCGCAGCCGGGCACGCGGACTCCGCCGGGGATACACCGGAAACGTGTTCCTGTTCGGAGTCCTGAGACGTCCATGCATCCTGCAGGATGTCGCCGCAAAGAAGCCCAACGGCCCCCAGCAATAAGGTCCGCACAATCGCCACCCGCTTCAATCATCAGTGGAAAGTGATGTATAAGCGGCCTTTGATTGTGTCAATCGAACAGCTTGGAGACCGACTCGTCATTGGCGATCCGGCGGATCGCTTCGCCGAGCAGCGGGGCGACGGAGAGGCGGCGCACTTTTTCTGTCTCGGTGGAGTTGGGCGGCACGACGATGGAATCGGTGACGACCAGTTCGCGCAGCTGCGACTTGGCCACCCGGCCCTGGGCGTCCTTGGACAGAACGCCGTGGGTGACATAGGCGGACACTTCGGTCGCGCCTTTCGCCAGCAGCGCGTCGGCGGCGTTGACCAGTGTGCCGCCCGAATCGCACATGTCGTCGAACAGGATGCAGCGGCGGCCCTCGACCTCACCGATAATGTTCATCACTTCGGCGACGCCGGCCTTGGGGCGGCGCTTGTCGACGATGGCGATTTCGGCATCGAGCAGTTTGGCCAGCGCGCGGGCCCGCACCACACCGCCGACATCCGGCGAGACGATCAGCAGATTGTCGGTCTCGTAGCGGCGGCGGATATCGTCCTCCATCACCTTGGTGGCGAAGAGATTGTCCGTCGGGATGTCGAAGAAGCCCTGGATCTGGCCGGCATGCAGATCGACCGTGAGCACGCGGTCGGCGCCGGCCTTGGCGATCAGATTGGCGACCAGCTTGGCGGAGATCGGCGTGCGGCCGCCGGTCTTCCGGTCCTGCCGGGCATAGCCGAAATAGGGGATGACCGCCGTGATCCGCCGCGCACTGGCTCGCACCAGCGCGTCTATGCAGATCAGCAGCTCCATCAGATGGTCATTGGCCGGCGAGGAGGTCGACTGGATGACGAAGACGTCTTCGCCCCGCACATTCTCGTCGATCCGCACGAAGATCTCGCCATCGGCGAACCGTTCGATCTCGCTCGCGCACAGGGGCGCATCCAGGTAATCGGCAATCGCTCTGGCCAACTCGCGATTGGCCGTTCCCGACATCAGTTTCATGGCTGGTGGTCCCCGGCAGTCACAGTCGCGCGCTGATTAACAGACGCACGCCGGGGATTGAAGCCGAAATGCTCAGCGTGCGGCAAATCCCGGCGGCGCCGGCAGGCCGTCCGCGTCGAGGCAGACGAGTTTGAACAGCGTGCCCATCTGCTCCGGATCGGTCAGCCGCCACACCTGGCGGGCGAAGACGGCGCGCTTGTCCGGCGCAGCCTGGCACAGCGCGGCTGCACGCGCCTCCAGCCCCAGTCCGATGAGGAAATCGCCCTGGGTCACCGGACCGCTGACAGCCAGTCCCGCAGCGCGGGCAGCGGTCGCGAGGCTCTCGAAATCGACGCGGGCCGTGAGGTCGGCGGTACCCGGTGCCTCAAGCGGCGGTACTTTCTTATGAGCCTTGACGGCCTGCAGCGTATCGCCGGTCTCGCTGAGGGCGGGGCCGTAGTCGATGAAAAGCGCGCGACCGGGTGCTTCGGCAAAGCGGGCAGTCAGCGCATCGACCACCTGGCGGTCGCCGGGCCGCAGCTCGACCAGGCTGTCGTCCGGCGCATCACGCAGACGTTCGGGAATCAAACCCGCATCGGCACCCAGCGGCGGGCCGAGCACGAAGACGAAGGCTTCGTCCTCGTCCAGCCCGATCATCCGCTCATGCCAGTCATCGCCGTGGCGGATGGCCTGGCGCACAGGCAGGCAGTCGAGGAATTCATTGCCCAGTATGATGGCCGGCCCCGGCGGCACGCTCTCCAGCCGGTCGACCCAGCGGATCTGCGCGCCGGTCGGGCCCAGCGTCTGCGCCTGCACGGCCTTCAGCGCAGCCGAGGCCTCGATCAGCACGACGTGCGCCGCATCCATGAAGCCGGGCACCGTGCGGGCGGCGCGCAGCGCATCTGCCATCATCGTGCCGCGGCCGGGACCCAGTTCGACGAGCTGGAAGGCGGCAGGCTTGCCCATGTCCATCCAGGACTGTGCCGCCCACAGCCCCATCAGTTCGCCGAACATCTGGCTGATTTCCGGTGCGGTGATGAAATCTGCGCCGGCGCCGATGGGATCCTTGGTGGCGTAGTAGCCGTCGCGCGGATCGAACAGCGCTTCGGTCATGAAGGCGGCGATGGACATCGGTCCCGTCTGGCGGACCCGGTCACGCAGGCGGTCGGCAATCATGGCTCAGGCCTTGGCGGCGGTTGCGGTTTTGAGGGCGCGGTGGATCAGCCAGACGCCTGCGGCGATCATCGGCAGCGAGAGCAGCATGCCCATGGTGACATAGCCGCGCAGGGCTTCGGGCATGTGGGCGTCCGGCTCGCGCACGGTCTCCAGCAGGGCCCTGAACAGGCCATAGCTCAACAGGAAGAGACCGGTATTGAGGCCCGGCTTTTCCAGCGAGCGGAATTTCCAGGTCGCGATATTGACGATGGCGAACAGGGCCAGGCCTTCCAGCGCAGCCTCGTAGAGCTGGCTGGGATGGCGCGGTGTGCACAAGGGGTCGGTGGCAAAGCGCATGCCCCAGGGCAGATCGGTCGGCCGCCCCCACAGCTCGCCATTGATGAAGTTGGCCAGCCGGCCGAACAGGAGACCGATCGGGGTCACCACGGCCGCCGCATCGGCGATGCGCATCAGGTCCAGCTTTTCGCGGCGGGCGAAGATGAAGAGTGCCAGCGAGACGCCGATCAGCCCGCCATGGAAGGCCATGCCGCCATCGGTGATGCCCAGCACGATGTCCTGCGGGCGCTCCCAGATCATGTCGGGCATGTAGAAGATGACATAGCCCAGCCGCCCGCCGACGATGACACCCAGCGTGGCCCAGATCAGGAGATCGTCTACCTGGGTTTCCGTGAAGGGCGCCATGGGCTTCTTCGTGCCGGCCGGGTGCCAGATCTGCGGCCGCCGGGCGAGGGCGATCATGTAGCGCCAGCCGATCAGCAGGCCGGCGATATAGGCCAGCGCGTACCAGCGCAGATCGAAACGCAATTCCATGCCGAACAGGTCGAACGGGCCGATCGTGAACAGGATGGGGTCGATCAGGTCGAAGCTCGGCGGACAGAATTCCATGAATGACTCAGCGGGTTGCGGGTGGCACATGCAGATGTGACGGATCGGCGCGTTGCGCTTTTCCGCCATGGGCCGCATATAGGTAGCCGTTCGTCACTCTAATGGCTTTCTTTGATGCAAACGCGCAACCCGCTTCTGAATGATTTTGCCGATCTGATGACCGACGCTTTCGGCGCCGCACAGGCGATGGGCGAGGAGGCGCGCGCTGTTTTCCGGGCGCGTGCGGATCGCATGATCGCCGACATGGATCTGGTGAGCCGCGAGGAATTCGATGCCGTGAAGGCGGCGCTCGACGATTCGCGGGCCGAGATCGATGCGCTGAAAGCCCGTATCGAGGCGCTGGAAACGCCGGCCAAGCCGAAGGCGGAAAGCCGCGCGAAGAAGCCGGCCACGAAGGCCCGCGCGCCGAAATCCACGAACTGACACGGCCGCACACGCCTCTTTTTATTGCGCCTGACGCAGCGCGGTCATACCGTCCATGCACGGTGTGATGTGCAGCGCAGACGAAGGAACGTACTCCATGGACCTCCTGTCAGATGAATTCGCACCCTCTGTGACCGACCCGCTCGACGCGGTCGAACAGGCGGTTATTGCCGAGCAGTATCCTTACGATCGCGACGAGATGGGCGAGCTGCACCTGACGGCGTCCGGCGCCTGGCGCGATCACCAGATCTGGTTCGCCTGGCGTGAAGAGCTCGAGGCGCTGCACATCTGTGCCAGCCTCGACCTGAAAGTGCCCTCCAACAAGTTCCGCGATGTCTGCGAACTGGTGGCGCGCCTGAACGAGAAGCTGTGGCTGGGCCATTTCGACGTCTGGTTCGAGGACGGCTCGATCGTCTACCGCCACGCCCTGTCCCTGCCCAATGGCGAGACCGTGTCGCCGGCCCAGGCCGCCGCCATGATTTCGGCTGCGCGCGAGGCAGGCGAGCGCTTCTATCCGGCCTTCCACTTCCTTGTCTGGGGCGGAAAGAATGTCGAGGAGGCGGCTGCTGCCGCGATGTTCGAAACGGCAGGTGAGGCCTGAGGCGCACCATGTCGAAGATTGAAAAGATTGCCCTTATCGGTGGGGGTCATATGGGCGGGGCTCTGGCCGCCGCCTGGCTGCGCGGTGGCAAGCGCGCCAAGGTCGCGGCCGAAAACCTCGTTGTGGTCGATCCGGCACCCGGCGAGACCATTCTGGCTCTGGCCGAGAAGCACGATTTCACGGTCTGCGATGTGCTGAGCCTGGAACAGGCCGAGCGAGCCGATCTCGTCGTCCTGGCCATCAAGGTCCAGGTTGCCGACACTGTCGCGGCCCACCTCAACCAGGTCATGCGCGACGATACTGCGCTGCTCTCCACCATTGCCGGCGTGTCGCTGAACCGGCTGGCGCTGGCCTTTGGCGACCGGCCTATCATGCGCGCCATTCCCAATACCGCCTCGGAAATCGGGGCGGGGGTGACGGTATGTGTGGCCAATGAGTCCGGCGATGCGCTTGAGGCGGAAATCACACGCCTGCTCAAGGGCGCAGGCAGTGTGGAATGGGTGCATGACGAACGCCTGATCGGTGCGGTCGGTGCCGTGTCCGGTGCCGGTCCGGCCTATGTCTTCCTGCTCGCCGAAGCCCTCGCAGGGGCCGGCGTTGCCGAAGGCCTGCCGCGGGACCTGGCCGAACGCCTGGCACGCGAAACGATCGTCGGTGCCGGCGCGCTGCTCGCCTCGTCCAAGAAATCGCCGCAGGAATTGCGCCGGGCCGTCACGCCGGTCGGGGGGACCACCCAGGCCGCGCTCGATGTGCTGATGGGCGGTGGCGGCGGACTGCCCGAGCTGGTCCGCCAGGCCGTTGCTGCGGCCGAGCGCCGCTCCCGCCAGCTGGCCGCCAATAGCGGCAATGGCGGACGCGAGCGCTAGGATCGTCGAGAGGGACACGTACCTTTGGTACGTGTCCCCTTGGCTGCTAACGCTTAGCGGCGAATTTCGAAACCCTCGCCGGACCAGTCGGCCGCTTCCGTGCGGATATCCTCGACGCGGGCCGGTGGCGGCCCGTTGAGGCAGGCCGTGAGCATGGCTTTCACCCGCTCGTCCGACCCCGAAAACACGGCTTCCACCGAACCGTCCGCGCAATTGCGCACCCATCCGGTCAGCCCGTATTCGAGGGCCGTTTCCCGCGTCCACGCGCGATAGGACACACCCTGGACCCGTCCGGTGATGCGGGCTTTTACGGTCGTGTCGGTCATGACGGGCTCCTCTGCCGGGAAACGCATTCTGCCCGGACTTGTTCCGGGGAAGGCGAGCGGCTTACCCCGGCAGGCTGATCACAGCCTTCAAACCGCCCAGCTCGCTTTCGCCAAGGCGGATGTCGCCGCCGTGATTGCGGGCCACGTCGCGGGCGATGGCGAGGCCGAGGCCGACGCCCTTGCGGTTCTGGTTGCGGCTTTCATCCAGCCGGTTGAAGGGTTTCAGCGCCTCTTCATACTGGTCCGGCGGAATGCCGGGGCCGTCATCCTCGACCACGATCTCCACCCGCGAACCGGCACGCCGCACGGTGACGCGCGCTTTCTTGCCGAAGGCAAGCGCGTTCGAGATCAGATTGGCAAGCGAGCGTTTCACCGTGCCGGCCCGGATATCGCTTTCGATGGCACCGTCGGCGACAAACTCGATATCCCCGCCCTGGCGCACGGCGGCATCCACGGTTTCCCGGGCCAGTTCCACCAGATCGCTGCGAGCCGTCTCCTCGCTTGCCTGGCCGCGGGCGAAGTCGAGATACTCGTCCAGCATCTCCTCCATCTCCGCGATGTCTTTCTTGGCGTCCTCGCGCTCCGGGCTTTCCGGCATCAGGGCGAGCTGCAGCTTCAGCCGGGTGAGCGGCGTGCGCAGGTCATGGCTGACCCCGGCCAGCAGGGCCGTGCGCTGTTCCAGGTGGCGACGGATGCGCGCGCGCATCTCCAGGAAGGCGTGGGCAGCCTGGCGGACCTCGGTCGCGCCGGCCGGGCGGAAATGGTCGACATCCTGACCGCGGCCGAATTGTTCTGCCGCGTCGGCGAGGCGGCGGATCGGTTTGACCTGGTTGCGGATGAAGACGATCGAGACGGCGGTCAGCAGGGTCGTCGCGCCGATGATCCACAACAGGAAGATATGCCCCGTGGTGGCAAACACCCGTTCGCGCAGGGCGATATAGCGCAACACGCCGCCCTCGACCTCGACCCGCACATCGACATAGCTGGGATAGCGCGTGGTATCGAACCAGAAGTCATTGTCGATCTGGGCCGAGAGGGCACTGCGCAGGGTGCGGTCGAGCGTGCGGAAGAAGGAGGAGCGCCGCGAGGTGGGCAGGGTCTCGCCGGGGCGGAAATCGACCGAGAGCCGCATTGTTTCATAAGCCATTTCGGCATGCCGCTCGAAGGCGGCCGGGGTTTCTTGGTCGGACTCGTAGAGCGCCGTCATCATGGCGATGTCGCCGGCCACGCCCTCGGACAGGCGGCTGGTCACCGTCTCCCAGTGCTCCTCGAAGAAGGACCACGCCACAGCAACCTGCATCAGCGCCACCGGCAGGACGATGATCAGCAGGGTGCGGGCAAACAGCCCCTTGGGCAGGTAACGGCGCATCAGGCCCATGCTGGAGCGCCTTTCTGCACCGTGGCGCAACACACTGTCATCCCGGCCGGATAGCCCGCGAAGGCGGGCTGCACGGCCGGGACCCATACGCGCCGCTGTTGGACGGAAGCAGGCCCGGCATTGCAGATGGCTGAACGCGCACCGGGATTATGGGTCCCGGACTTGCGCCCCGCCTGCGCGGGGCATCCATCCGGGATGACAAGCCGTGGCGATATGTAAGGAAGGGCGCGCATCTCCACGAGGCTCAATCCTCGAAGATCGGATCGGCCGCGAGCCGGTAGCCTTCGCCGCGGACGGTTTGCAGGTGGAGTGGTTCCTTGGGGTCGGCCTCGATCTTGCGCCGCAGCCGTGTCACCTGGACGTCGACGGCCCGTTCGCCGCCGCCCGTGCGCTCGGACAGGGACAGCCGCGAAACGGTCTGTCCGGCCGATGCTGCCAGTGCCGCCAGCAGGGCCGCTTCGCCGCCGGTCAGCCGGACCGGCTCGCCGCGGCGGCTCAGGCTTTCCCGGCCGATGTCGAAATGCCAGTCGCCGAAAGCGACCTGCCGGATTGCCGCCGTCACCGGCCGCGCCCGGCGCAGGATCGCATTGATCCGCAGGACCAGTTCTTCCGGCTCGAAGGGCTTGGCCAGATAGTCGTCGGCGCCCAGCGACAGACCCTTGATACGGTCCTCGGCTTCGCCGCGTGCCGTGAGCAGGAGGATGGGCGTGTCGCCCCGCTTGCGCACGGCTTCGGTCAGCTCGAACCCGTTCATGCCCGGCATCATCACATCGAGAACCAGAAGGTCGAAGGCAAGGGAGTTCAGCGTCGACAGGGCCTTGGCGGCATTCGGTGCCGTGGAGACGCGGAAGCCGCGTTCCTGGAGGTAGCGCTTGAGAAGGGTCCTGATCCGGTCGTCATCGTCGACGACGAGAATATGGGCATCACCGCCAGCCAGCTCCGCCATGCCGTCTCCTGATCTGTCTCGTGTCCAGAATGGCCTGTGCCGCCGCGCGGCTCAAGTTCAGGCCTGCGGCTTGCGGCGAAGATAACCCAGCCCGGTCGCAAGGCTCATGGCGGCGGTCAGCCATACGGCGATGATCCAGGCCTCCACGACCCACAGCACGGTATGGATGCCCGCGATGGCGGCAATGAGGGGAAAGGCCGTCACGACCATGGCGATGGCGGTTTTCAGCTTGGCCGAGGCCGAGACCGGCAGGGCCGGTTCCGGTCCGCCGCGGCCGACCATGCGGGTCAGCGTGATGACGGCGTCGCGCAGCACGATGGCGGCAACCGGCACGGCCAGCGTGACCGGGCTGCCCAGGATCATCGTGTAGACCAGCAGATAGGCATCCACGAGCAGCTTGTCGGCGATGGGGTCGAGCACTGAGCCCAGGCGGGATTCGGCGGACAGGCGCCGGGCAAGCCAGCCGTCCAGCCAGTCGCTGATGGCGGCGACAACGAAAGCGGCCACCGCAAAGGCGCCCAGCGAGCGCGCCGCGACCGAAGCATCGCCCAGCCAGAGCGGGACATTGTAATCGATCGACCAGAAATAGGATTGCCACAGGGCCCAGCCGCCGCCGATGGCCAGCACGATGCGCAACACGGTGATGATGTTCGGCAGGGCTTTCAGCACGCGGATTACCTCTGGAACCAGTCGTGGATCCTTTTGGCCATGGCTTTCGACACGCCGTCAACCGCTTCGAGGTCGGCCAGGGCTGCATTTCGCACAGCCTTGGCCGAGCCGAAATGGGCCAGCAGGGCCTTCTTGCGGGACGGTCCGATGCCGGGAATATCGTCCAGCGGGTTCTCGGCCATCTGCTTCTTGCGCTTGGCCCGGTGGCCGCCGATGGCAAAGCGGTGGGCCTCGTCGCGCAGACGCTGCAGATAGTAGAGCACCGGGTCCTTCTGCGGCAGTTTGAACGGTGCCTTGCCGGGCAGGTAGAAGGCCTCGCGGCCGGCATCGCGCTCAGGCCCCTTGGCGATGGCGGCGATGGTGATGTCGGTCACGCCCAGTTCGGCGGCGACTTCCATCACCGACGACAACTGCCCCTTGCCGCCATCGATCAGGATCAGATCGGGCACGGGGGCGCCTTCCTCGCGCTCCTTCATCAGGCGCGACAGGCGGCGGCGCAGCATGGCCTGCATCATCGCGAAATCGTCGTTTGTGGCCGCGTCATCGCCCTTCATGTTGAAGCGGCGATAAGAGTTTTTCTCGAATCCCTCCGGCCCCGCCACGATCATCGCGCCCAGCGCGTTCGTGCCCTGGATATGGGAGTTGTCGTAGACCTCGATGCGCTGGGGGATGTCCTCCAGCTCGAAAACGCGCTGCACGCCCCTGAGGAGCTGGGTCTGGGTAGCGCTTTCCGACAGCCGCCGGGCGAGCGCTTCCTTCGCATTCGTTGCCGTACGCTCGACCAGTTTGCGCTTTTCGCCGCGCTGGGGCGTGTGCAGCTGCACCTTGCGCTCGGCCCGCAGCGACAGCGCCTCGGCCAGCAGCTCGGCCTCCTCGATCTCGTGCGACAGGAGGATCAAGCCCGGCGCCGGCTTGTCGTCATAGAATTGCGCCAGGAAGGCGGCCAGAACGTCAGCCGGTTCGGCATCGCTTTCATGGCGCGGGAAAAAGGACTGGTTGCCCCAGTTCTGACCGGCCCGGAAGAAGAAGACCTGGACACAGGATTTGCCGCCATCCTGGGCGATGGCGATGACATCGGCCTCCTCCACCCCGTCGGGATTGATGCCCTGATCGGTGGTCACGGCCGCAATCGCGCGGATCCGGTCGCGCAGCTTGGCGGCGGTCTCGAAATCCATTGCCTCGGCCGCCTCGCTCATGCGGGCCTGCAGTTCCTGGCGCAGGGCGTTGGAGCGGCCGCGCAGGAAGTCCGTCGCCTCCTTGACCAGTTCGTCATAGGCGGCCGGTTCGACCAGATCGACACAGGGCCCGGCACAGCGCTTGATCTGGTAGAGCATGCAGGGACGCGAGCGGCCCTCATAGACGCTGTCGGTACATGTGCGGATCAGGAAGGCTTTCTGCAGCGTGTTCAGTGTCTGGTTCACCGCGCCGACCGAGGCGAAGGGGCCGAAATAATCGCCTTTCGTCTTGCGGGCACCGCGATGCTTGAGCAATTGCGGCGCCGGATGGTCCTTGCGGATCAGGATGTAGGGGAAGCTCTTGTCGTCGCGCAGCAGGATGTTGAAGCGCGGCTTCAGGCGCTTGATGAGGTTGGCTTCGAGCAGCAGCGCCTCGGTCTCGGTCTGGGTGACCACGAACTCCATGGAGTGCGTCAGCGCGATCATCAGGGCGATGCGGTTGGAATGCCCGCGCCCGGCCGCGTAATTGCTCACCCGGTTCTTCAGATTGCGCGCCTTGCCGACATAGAGAATCTGCCCGTCCTCGCCGATCATCCGGTAGACGCCGGGCTTGGGCGGCAGCCGCTTGACGTAGTCGGCGATGACTTTCGGTCCGGCGAGCGATTGCTTCGCCGGTTCGGAAAGGCCATCTATCGGACCGGATTGAGACTTCGAGGTTGCCATGTCCGACAAGATCGCCCTCGTGACCGGCGGCGGCAAGCGCCTGGGTGCCAAAATAGCTGCCGCGCTCGGTGCGGACGGCTGGCACGTCGTCGTGCACTACAACACGTCCGGCACAGAGGCGGAGGCCGTCGCGGCGGCGATCCGCGATGCGGGCGGATCGGCGGACACGGTCCGGTTCGACATGGACGACACGGCTGGCATCGAGGATTTCATGGACGAGGTGGGTCGCGTCGATGCGCTGATCAATTCCGCGTCGATCTTCGAGCCCGACCGTCCGGAAAATGTCACACCTGCGCAACTCGAACGTACGCTGCGTGTAAACCTTGTGGCGCCGGTATTGCTCGCTTCTGTCATGGCAAAGCGACACGAGGATCGCGCGTCGGGCTGCATCATCAACCTGCTCGATCAGAAGCTCTTCAACCTCAATCCCGACTTCTTTTCCTACACCCTGGCCAAGCAGGCCCTCCTAGGCGCGACGACTACCATGGCGATGGCCTTCGCGCCCCGCGTGCGGGTGAATGGAGTGGCGCCCGGCATCACCCTGCCATCCGGCGGTCAGTCGCCCGATGAATTCGCCCGCGCACACCGGATGAACCCGATGCAGGGCGGCTCCACGCCCGAGGACATTATCCGGGCAGTGCGCTTCATCCTTGCGACCCCGTCGATGACGGGCGAGACGATCATCGTGGATGGCGGCCAGCATCTCGACGCCCGCGACGGGGATGTGATGTATGCCGCCGGTGTGCCGGAGGAGTAGCGCCGCATGAGACTGGATCAGGTGATCGAGAACGCGCTGGCCAGTGCCACCGGCGAAGATGTCTTCGTCTACCGCCTGGAAGGCGTGAAGCTGGATGTCGAGATCGGCATTCATGATTACGAACGCGGTGTGAAACAGCGCGTTCTGGTCGATGTCGTCACCCTGGTCTCCAAGGCCTGGTGCGGCACGGACGACATCGCCACGGTCGTCGATTACGACTACATCCTGCACGGCATAAAGGCGCTGGAAAACCAGCAGTTCGACCTGCAGGAAACACTTTGCGGCACGATACTCGACCTGGCGCTCGAGCCGGCCGCTGTCGCCGCCGCCCAGGTGACCACCCGCAAGGTCGACGCCTATCCCGACGCCGATGCTGTCGGCCTCACACGCTTTCGCTGCCGCCCTAAAAGCTGACCGGGTCAGCTCGCCGCAAAGCGCATAAACCCGTCGGCGATAAGCCCTGCCGCCAGCAACACCAGCGTTCCGCCGATCGCAAGATTGAACAGCCGCATGCGCAGGGGTGAGACCAGGAATCTGCGGATACTGCGTCCGAGCACCGCCCAGGCACCGATCCCGAACAGGCAGATCACGAAATAGAGGCTGGAGAAAACGGCCAGCCGGTCACCCGCTCCCGCCAGTTCGAACAAGGATACTGCTGCCAGGCAGGCGCCCCAGGCCTTGGGATTGACCCATTGCAGCAGCACACCCTGCCAGAGGCCGGGCAGGGCCGGCCGCTCTTCGGTCTGCAAGCCGGTCGGGGCGAAGGCGATGCGGACACCGAAATAGACGATCACAGCGGCGCCCAGGACGGCCATGCCAATCTGCCAGACCGGCCCCAGCCGGGCCATAAGACTGGCCGCCAGGCCGATGGTTACAAGCAGGGCGGTGAAACCGATCGTGCAGCCGAGCACGAAAGGCAGCGCCCGGCGCGCGCCATGATGTAGGCCAGCCGATAGTGTGATCATGTTTGCCGGTCCCGGCGAGATCGACATTGTCAGGGCGAAGACGCCCATCGCCAGCAGGTTTCCCATCGCGTGTCTCCCGTTTCAGCTGATCTATCAATTCGCTTTGTGGTCGATTAGGCTGGCGAATTGAAACTCATTGATCGAAAAATCTGCGATATGCTGGATCGGCTCAAATCCCTGGCGACCTTCGGGACCGTCCTGCAGGAAGGCTCCTTCCGTGCGGCTGCGGTCAGGCTCGGCGTGGCGCCATCAACGGTGAGCTATCACATCAGCGAGCTGGAGCGTTTCCTGGGCGCTCCGCTGCTCAACCGCACCACCCGTCGCCTGTCTCCCACGGCACTGGGTGAAGAGGTCGGCCGCCATGCCGCCGCGATCACCGCCGCCTGCGACGATGCTTTCGCGCTCGCCAGCCGTCATACAGGTGAGCTGCGCGGCAGCCTCTGCGTGACCTGTACATCGGCGGTGATCGGAGCCGGTCTGGGGGAGGCCGTCGCGGCATTCTCCGGCACGCATCCAGGCGTGGAGATGCGGGTGGATGTTTCCGACACGGTTGCCGATCTCGGTGCCGGCCGATTCGATCTCGGCCTGCGCGCCGGGCGTCTGGCTGACAGTGCGTTGAAAGCGCGCCGGATCGGGCAAATCCGGCGCCAGCTTGTCTGTGCGCCGGCGTTCCTCTCTGCCCACACCATCGCTGTCGACGCAGAAATGCTGGCGCAACGGCGCTGGATCCGGCTGGCCGCCATGCCGGCCTGGCGCACGCTGATCACACCGGGCGGCCAGTCCGTGGATGTCGAGACACCGGGCAATGTTGTGGTGGGCAGTATCGATGCGATGATCGAGCTGGCGCTTGCCGGCATGGGGCTGGCCACCCCGCCCGCCCATCTGGTCGAGGACAGGTTGAAGGCCGGCAGTCTGGTCGACCCCGCGCCGGGCTGGACCGTCCCGCCCATCGACCTGCACGCGGTCTGGCCGGCAACGCGGACCGACTCGCCCGTTCGCCGGGCCTTTCTCGATTTTCTGCTGGAAGAGTGGGCGCCGCAGCTGGCCTGACCGGCTGCAGCGCCCCGAGGTCTATCCGGCAGCAGGCTCGCGTTGCTTGAGCAGCGGCTGCGCCTGCTTGTAGGTCAGCGAGCGCCAGACCCATTCCAGCGGGCCGAAGCGGAAGACCGACAGCCAGAGCGGCGACCAGATCAGCTGCACAGCCCAGACGACCAGCACCAGCTTGGCCTGGTCGACCCGTTCGACCGTGCCGAACAGGCCGAGACCCGGCGTGCCCACGAAGATGAAGGTCATGATCAGGGTTTGGGCGATATAGTTGGTGAAGGCCATCCGGCCGGCGGCGGCGAAGGGCATCAGCAGGAGCCGGAAAGCGCCGATCTTGGCCAGCAGCATCACGGCGGATGCATAGCCGAAGGACAGGACCAGGCTGCCGAAATAGCTGTAGCTCGTGCCCACGGCCATCGCCTCGGTATCGAATTCGCCGGCGATCATCGACTGCGTGCCCATGTGCGACAGCAGATAGCCGGCCACCAGCGTCACGGCTGCCAGAACGGCATACCGCCCCAGGCTCCAGCTCGCCGACAGGAAGCCCGACTTGAACAGGGCCATGCCGATGAACATCAGCCCCATCAGGCGCGGTCCGAAGGCGATCAGCCCGCCGACCTGGCCGATCGCGGCAAAGCCGGCATTCCAGGGCAGGCGCTCGAGATAGCCGGCCTGGTAGGCCTGCGTCATGCCGGCCATCATCTCGGCCATCATGGCGTCTTGCTCCGGCGTTTCGGACATGCCCGCGAACGGCACGGCCAGCCAGGCGCCACCCACCATCAAGAGCGCGCTCACGCCGATCAGCACGATGCCCCAGGTGACCAGTGCGCCCGGCGACATGCGGCGGGCCTTCACGGCCAGCATGCCCAGCAGGGCGTAGCTGACGAGGATATCGCCCCACCAGAGCAGGTAGGCGTGGATCGCACCGATCAGCAGCAGCCACAGCATGCGCGGATAATGGCGCCCGGTGTCTTCACCGGTCCCCGCCATCATGACAATGCCGGCGCCGAACAGGGTCGAGAAAATCGTGATGAATTTCAGATGGAAGAAGGTATGGGCGATAGCCCAGACCGACAGGTTGGCGCCCGTCAGATCCATCTGCATGGTCGGATTGTCGTAGGCAAAGGGCGACATGGCAAAGCCCTGCACATTCATCATCAGAATGCCCAGGACCGCGATGCCGCGCAGCGCGTCGATACTGATCAGACGCTCGGTGTTCGGTGAAGCCATGAGTCCCCCCTCGGAATAATAGCCGCCAGCGGGAGGTTACGACGGGACAGGGCGAATGTCTGCGGGACTTTCGTCCGGATCATCCCCTGCTGCGATCAGCTGCCCAGTGCAGACCGGGCCAGCACGACCATGTAGCCGATATAGGCGGTGAAGAGCAGGAGACCGAACAGACGGCTGATCGGCTGGCGTGCCAGGATGATCGCGGCGATCGCGACGCTCGCCCCGACCATCACCCACAGATCGAGCGCGAAGAAGCCCTCGGGCACAGGAAGGTCATCGCCCACTGCCGAGGCGGCGAGACCGGTCGCGCCGCCGACCGCGAGGACGTTGAAGATATTCGAGCCCAGCACATTGCCGATCGCCATGTCGGCCTGGCGCCGCATCGAGGCCATCACGACGGTCGCGAGTTCGGGCAGGGAGGTGCCGAAGGCGACGGCGGTCAGGCCGATCAGGGCTTCGTCGACATTCAGGGCAAGGGCGGCTTCGGTGCCACCGGTCACGATCATCTGGGCTCCCACGGGCAGGGCGACCAGGCCGATCAGGACAGCGGCAACGCTGCGCCCCATACTGGTGGGCAGGCCTTCCATATGCTCGAGATCGGTGAGTTCCGCCAGCGAGGGATCGTCGCTCTTCTTGCCGGCCAGCATGCCCATCAGGCCGACATAGGCGACGATCAGGGCAAACATGACGGCACTTTCGACCGTGTCGATGGTCCGGTCCCAGCTGACCGCCACCAGCGCGAGGGCAGCCAGGAGTGCGATGATCGCATTGCGCCGGACCCCGGGCGTGGTGGTGGGAATGGCGCCGAAGATCGCCGGCAGACCGAGAATCAGGAGGAAGTTCGCGGTGTTGGAGCCGACGATATTGCCCAGAGCGAGGCCGGGCACGTCTTCCAGGGCCGATTGCACCGAGACCACCAGCTCGGGCGCAGATGTCCCGAAAGCGATGATGGTGAGGCCGACCAGCAGCGGTGGCAGCCGCCAGATCCGGGCAAGGCCCGCACTACCCCGGACCAGCAGGTCCCCGCCGAACAAAAGAACGACGATCCCGCCCAGAATCAGGGCGATGAACAGGGGGGCAGCCATTCCGGAACCTCAGAAATGCGGACTAGTCGAGGCGGCGGTATTCGATAAGGTTGAGCAGTCCGAAAATTGCCGCGACGCCGAGGATGGCAACAAGAGCGTACATGATCATTTTCCCGAAAATGGCAGTCAGAAGGCCCGTACATAGCGTGACGAACAGGCGGTGGCTAGCGGTGGAAGCGGCATGAGCTGGCGCGCGCGCATCGAGCCGGCGGTACGCCCGGTGATCCAGTCCTGGTGGCGTCTGTCGCGGGGAACCACGCTGGGGGTGCGGGCGATCGTCACGGACAATGCGGCGCGTGTCGCGCTGGTCCGTCATACCTATGTCGATGGCTGGTATCTGCCCGGCGGCGGGGTGGAGCGGGGCGAGCCTGCCGAAGAGGCCATGCGCCGCGAACTGGCGGAAGAGGCGGGCGTCGACGCTACCGGCAATCTCCAGCTGGTCGGTATCTATAATAACCACCGATCCTTCCCCGGCGATCATGTTGTTCTCTACACGGTCGGGCAATGGAAGCCTTGTGCGACAGACCATGCAGGCGAGATCGCGGAGGTAAGCTGGTTTGCGCTGGACGCGCTTCCGGCCGAGACCACGCCGGCAACGCGCAGGCGACTGCAGGAATTTTCGTCGGGCGCGCGACCCTCCCACGATTGGTAGGAAATGAAAGGTGCGGTGTACCGGCCCGGAGCTGAGCAAAGCGAGGGTTATTGCCCGGCCCGGACCGGTACACCGCGGGGCGCACGCTGACGACATTAGAGAAGTGGCGGTGAACCCGGTCTGACTGGAGCGGGCCAATTTGTGCCATGAATTTGGCGGTCTTACGCGACAAGCGCCACAAAATCGCTAACATGGAGTCCGGGCGTTCAGGCGGGGTCGATTCGAATGACCGCAGAGGCGGACGAAGATACCTATCTCCGTAATGAACCGGAGCAGGCCGTGGCGCGGTCTGCCTTGCAGCGCCTTGCCGACATCGACGGCTGGGTCGGCCAGGTGCTGCCCGGCCTTGTCGCGGTTTCCTTCATTGTCGTTGTTGCGCTTGCGGTGATGGCGGGCGAGGGGGCGCTGATGGCCTCTGCCCGCTCGACGAACCTGTCCGCACTCCAGACCGTTTTGCGCAATACGATCCAGCGCTTCGAGGACTGGGCCCAGGATCGCGAGAACGATGTCCGTGTCTGGGCCGAAAACGAGGTCGTTGTCGAAGCCCTGGCCGAATTGTCGCGTGCGCCCGTCCGGTCCGAGCTGGAGCGGTCGCCTGCCCAGGCGCGCCTGCGCGACACGCTGGGGCCCTGGCTGACCGAGTACGGGTATCGCGGTTATCTGCTGATCTCGTCCAATGGCACGACACTGTCCGCGATGCGCGACAGTGTGCTGGCGCAGCCGGCGCTGGTCCTTGATCTCCTGCCCGAGGACCGGTTCCAGCGCAGCGACGCGGTTCTGACCCGCCCGCACATCGTCGATCTGGCCCTGCCTTCACCGGATATGGAAGGTGCGCCGATCGACGAGGAAATCCTGATGTATTCGGTTGCGCCGATCCGGGATAACGGCGCGGTCACCGGCTATCTGGCTTTGCGGATCGATCCGCAGGCGGAATATTCGGCGACCTTCCGGGTTGGACGTACCGGCGTGTCCGGCGAGACCTATGCGATCGACCGTACCGGCAGGCTTCTGACGGAAACCCGTTACAGCGAGGAATTCGTCGAAGCTGGACTGCTGGCAGATGGCCACCCCTCGATGCTTCACCTGGAAGTGCGTGATCCCGGGGTGAATGTCACTCGCGGTGCGATTCCTTCCCGGCCCTACGCCGAATGGCCTCTGACCGAGGCCGCGCGGAGCGTCACGACGGAAGGGCGCGGCTATAACCTGCGCGGTTATCGCGATGCGCGCGGTGTGCTGGTGATGGGAGCCTGGGTATGGGACGACAGCCGCGATATCGGCGTGATCACCGAGATCGAGGTCATCGATGCGCTGGCAGGTGCCAATCAGGCCCGTGCGGTGTTGCGGGTCTTTGCCGTGGCGATGGCCCTGTCCTTCATCCTGCTGGCCGTTCTTTTCAGCGCACACAGGACGATCACCCGGCGTCGGGCGCAGGCTACGGCCGCCGCCAATCAGCGCCTTTCGCAGATCCTGATGACGGCCGCCGAGGGTATCTACGGTATCGATGGCCAGGGCGTACTGACCTTCATCAATCCTCGTGCCTGCCAGATGCTGGGCTATGAAGAGGGTGAGCTGATCGGCCGGGACATCCATGCCGTGATCCATCACTCTCGCCGCGACGGCTCGCTTTATCCGCGCGAGGAATGCCCCCTGCATCATCCCGGCACTGCCGGTGAGACGGTGGACGGTGATGTGTTCTGGACCAAGAGCGGACAACCCATCCCGATCGAATCGGCAAGTTCGCCACTCGATCCCTCCGATTTGACCAAGGGTGCGGTTATCACCTTCCGCGACATCACCAATCGCAAACGTGACGAGTTGGCGCTGCGCCGCTACGCTCAGGAGCTGAAGCGGTCGAATTCCGAGCTGCAGGAATTTGCCTATGCGGCCTCGCACGATCTGCAGGAGCCTCTGCGCAAGATCCAGGCTTTCGGCGAAAGGCTGAACAACAAGTGCTACGACGCGCTGGACGATACCGGTCGGCATTATCTTGAACGCATGGTTGATGCGGCGACCCGGATGCGCCGGCTGATCGATGATCTGCTGAGCTATTCGCGGGTCAATTCGAAGACGACATCCTTCCTGCCGGTCGAGCTGGCGACCGTACTGGCGGATGTCTTGTCCGACCTGGAGCCGCGGATTGCGGCAGAGGATGCCAAGATCCGTGTCGGCGAACTGCCGGCGATCGAGGCCGATCCGGGCCAGATGCACCAGCTCTTCCTCAATCTGATCGCCAATTCCCTGAAATTCCGCCGTCCCGGCGTTCAGCCTTCCATCTCCATCGAGGGCAGTGTCGAAGTCGGCGAGAACGGGGCGATGGCGCGCATCGCCGTGGCCGATAACGGTGTCGGCTTCGAACCACGCCATGCCGAACGGATCTTCGGCATGTTCGAGCGTCTGCATGGCCGCGATGAATTCGACGGTACGGGTGTCGGTCTGGCGACCTGCCGCAAGATTGCCGAACGCCATGCCGGCGAGCTGACGGCCTGGGGCGAACCGGATGCGGGTGCGGTCTTCACCCTGCTGCTGCCGGTGCGCCAGGGCAGTGTAACCTGACGGGAGGCACGGGGCGCGCGTCCCGTGACATGTCCATGAGCAAGCCGGACCCTGACAGGGCAGGACTGCAGCAGCGTATCGTGCCCGTGCTGGCGGCGACCTGCCTTCTGCTGGCTGCCGGGGCGGGCCTGCCGCTGGCCTGGGAAAACCCGGTTGCACTGACGATTGTACTCGTACTCGTCGTCCTGCTGCTGGCGCTGGTAATTATCAGCTGGCGGCAGGCGGCCCGCATGCTGATCCGGCAGCGCTCGGACCGTGACCGGATCGCCAGACTGGAAGCGGAGAAGGCGGATCTGGAAATTTTCGTCAATGCGGCGACCCACGATCTGCACGAACCCCTGCGCAAGATCCAGGTTTTCGGCGACCGCCTGCGCGATCAGCTGGGCCTGCTGCCCGATCCCGCTATCGCGCAGCCGCTGGACCGGATGACCGCGGCGGCCGGGCGCATGCGCGATCTGCTCGATGCGCTGCTGGTACACGTCCGGGTGCGCGATGACCGGACGGCTATCACATCCGTCGACCTGGATGCTGTCCTGGCCGGGATTCTCGAGGATCGTGCGTCCGGCATCCAGGCGGTGAAGGCAAAGATCGAGAGTGATCCGCTGGGCATGGTCGAGGCCGACGCGGTCCAGATGCGGACACTTTTCGAAAATCTTATCGATAATGCCTTGAAATACCGGACGTTGGAGGCGAGTGTGAATATTCTTATTCGCACCCGGACCGATGGGGACAAGGCAGGCGGGCACGTGACAATCGAGATCATTGATAACGGGATCGGCTTCGACCCTCGGCACGCCGAGCGCATATTCGGCCTGTTCGAGCGCCTGCATGCGCGCGACGCCTATCCGGGGGCCGGTGTGGGGCTCGCCACATGCCGCAAGATCGCCGAACATCATGGCGGGGTGCTTTCCGCCCGTGGAGAACCCGGCGCGGGCGCTTGCTTCACCTTGATCTTGCCCCGCCGACAGGCGAACCTATCACCCGACCCGGCCCAAAGGGCTGACTAATTCGACGAGGCTTTCATCATGAGCCAGGATAACCGGCTTTTTACCATTCTCATGGTCGACGACGATCCGGATGATCGTCTGCTCTTCAAGGAAGCCTGCGAGGAAGTGCGTCTGCGCAATCCGCTGGAGTTTCTTGAGAATGGCGAACAGCTTGTCGATTATCTCAAGCGTCGGGGTGCCTATGCAGATCTCGATGGTGAGCCCTATCCGGGGATCATCCTCCTTGACCTCAACATGCCGCTCAAGGACGGGCGCGAGGCGCTGGAAGAGATCAAGAATGACAACGAACTGCGGCATATCCCGATCATTGTCCTGACCACATCGAAGGACGAGGACGATATCCTGTCCAGCTACGGGCTGGGCGCTTCGTCCTATATCGTCAAGCCGATCTCGCTCGACCGGTTGATGCGGGTGGTGAACTCGATAGGCGAATACTGGGTACAGATTGTCGAGGTGCCGTCGGCGGAAAGCGCCGCCGAGGACCCGGCCGACGAGGAATAGCGCCGCTCCGGCGAATCGCCTTTCGCGCGAGCGGTCGCGACTTCGACGTAATTATTGTCTAGTGTCCCTCCTGGCGGCCTTCGGGGGAGGGGAATTTCATGCTGTTTGCACGTCTGTCCAAGATTTCGGCGACGCTGTTCGTGTCCATGCTCATGGCCATGGCCATGCTGGCCATGCTCTGGTTCTATCTGCCTGAATGGCTGGGCTGGGTGCAGGATGGCGCCGATCTCGTCGAGGACGGTGTATCGGCCATTCCGATCCCCGAGCAGTACAACAATCTCGTCCGGATCTATGCCAGCGACGACAAGATCGTCCTGCTGATCTTCACGGTCATCGCGCGCTTCATCCTGGCGATCTTCGGCACGGTTTTCACGGCCGCGACCCGGGTCGCGAAAATCCGCGTGGCCGAGCCGCCCTTCATCAGCCGCATCTCCTCGATGATCGCCACGCTCTTCCTGTCCTTCGTGCTGGCGATCCTGATGCTGGCCTTTATCGCGCTCACCATGGAGCACGTGCTGCATTCCATGCTCGATATGGCCGACTGGGTAGAAGACCAGCTTGCACACCTGCCGCTGGCCGGCCGCTGGCGCTCCGGCGTGCGGTTTGCCGTGTCGGACGACAAGATCCTGCTGCTCTTCTTCACCATCATCGCACGCATACTGATCGCCCTGGTGGCGACCAGTTTCACGGCGGCGTGGAACTCGATGACGGGTGGCAAGACCGAAACCATCAAGGTTCCGGCGTAGATCTGTACGATCCGGTGCAGCGGATGAGTGCGGCTGTCATCATTCCGGGGCAAGCTTCGGCTGCTTGCTGCTGCGGAGTTGCCCGTGATTGCCCGCCTCGTATTCCTTGCCGCGCTTCTGGCCGTTCCCGGAACAGCCTTGGCTCAGGGGGCAATCCGTGCGCTGGATGCGGTCCGTCAGTCGATAGAACGGCCGCACGCACCGCTCGAGGCCCAGTGGATCGAGATGGATGTGTGCGGATCCGGCGAAGATGGCGCGCACGGTTTTCTCAACTCGGTTCGCGACTATCGCAGCCGCGACTCCCTCAATGTCGAGCTGTTGCCTACTGTCCGGGCACGCTTGGAGCAGCGGCTCGGGGACGACCCGATTGCCGTGCTGAGCGGACAGCGGATCGCTGTCTTCGGGCCGGTCCGGCAGGTGCAGATCAACCTTTACGATGGCGGTGTGCCGACCGGTCGGTACTATTTCCAGACGCAGATGCGGCTGGCCTCCGCCAGCCATCTGGAAGTCCTCGTGTCGGATACGGGTGAGCCGTTACCCGCGCGATGTGGAGCGCTCATTGTCTGAGGCGTGTCAGGTGCTGAGACGATTTGCCAGGAAGGGCAGGGAACGGTCCATCCGGTAGTCGATCGAGGAGTGGTTGTCCGGGAACTCTTCGTAGACATGGTCGATGCCGTGGGCGGCGAGCGCCTTGTTCATGCGGCGCGCGCCATAGACCAGATTGTACTGGTCGACATCGCCGCAATCGATGAACAGGCCCTTGAGGGATTTCAGCCCCTCGGCGTGGGCGTCGAGCATTTCCAGCGGATCCCATTTCATCCACTCGGCCCAGCGCTCGGGAATGAGTTCGCAGGTATCGGTCGTCACCGGCAGACGGATGCCGAGGAAGGCGTCGGGATCCGGGTCGTAGGTCGCGCCCATGGCCAGGGTCATCATGGCGTGCAGATCGTCGCCATTGACCTTGTCGGAGGCTTCGAAGGCCTCGACGAAATCCTGGATACTGCCACCATGCTTGGCGAGGCGCCGCAGGGTGAAGGCGAAGTCGGCGGCGAACATCAGTTCGAACCCCATGTCGCCCGAGTGACAGGCTGCGGCTGACCAGAAATCGGGGTGCAGCAGGGCGTGGACCATGGCGCCATAACCGCCGGAGCTCTTGCCGAACACGCCGCGCCGGCCAGGGCCGCCGCAGCCGAAGGTCTTCTCCAGATAGGGCACGGCCTCCTGCAGCAGGAAATCGTCCCAATTTCCCATGGCCGCAGAGTTGACGTACTGATTGCCGCCCAGGCGGGTGAAACAGTCCGGGAAGGCGATGACGCAGGGCCTCATCTCGCCGTCATCGATCAGGCGCTGGGCGCGGCTGGGGGCGCTTTCCCCAAAGCTCTTCCAGTTGGTGTGGGCCGGGCCGCCGCCGGTGAAGCCGACCAGGTCGACGAGCAGGGGCAGGCCGGCCGGATCGTGGCCGTGCGGGATATAGACATCAATGCGCCGGGTCAGGTCCTCGCCGAGCATGTTGTTGGCAATCGCTTCGCTCTTCACGAAATGCGTGGTGACCGTTCCGGCGGGCAGGTGACGTTCTCGGCGCATGGCTTTCCCCATTGGCTTGCGCGGCCAGACTAGAGTGCATGTCCTCGCGGGCAAGTGCTTGAGATGCAGCGCGAAGCGGGCGATCCTGCCACATGGTCCAGGACAAGCGCTTCATCTCCGCCGACGGGCTGCTGGTCGACAGTATCCGGCTGGCGCGCCAGATTCATGATGCCGGCTTCCGGCCGACCCATATCGTCGCCGTCTGGCGGGGCGGTGCGCCGGTCGGTATCGCGGTGCAGGAATATCTCGAATACCGGGGTCTGGAGACCCAGCACATCGCCGTGCGCACGGCCTCCTATACCGGGATCGACCGGCAGGCGCCGGTCGTGCGCGTGTTCGGCGAGGGCTATCTGGTCGACACGCTGAATGCGGAAGACCGGCTGCTCATCGTCGATGATGTCTTCGACAGCGGCCGGTCGATCGAGGCCCTGCAGCGTGTTCTGCAGGAGAAATGCCGCCGCAATTATCCCGGCGAGGTGAAAGTGGCCACGGTCTATTACAAGCCGGCCCGGAACCGCACTGGCGGCAAGCCGGACTTCTTCGTCGAGGAAACCGATGACTGGCTGGTCTTCCCGCACGAGATCTGCGGTCTCACCGACGACGAGATCCGCGCCAAGGGCGAAGCCGGCGCGGCGGTGCTGGACTAGCGGTTAGGGCCAGTCGCGGGCGCCGTGAAGGACGCGCAGGATCTCGATGCCGTCCCCGTTCTGCCGGTAGATGACGAGATAGGCCGTTCCCGGCAGGGCCAGTTCCCGTGTCGATGCGACACGCCCGGTGCTGCCCATTGAGGGATAGGTGCCCAGCATGCCGACGGCTTTGAACACGTGATCGCGAAGACGGGTCGCGGCGTCGATATTGTCGGCAGAAATCCGGGTGAAAATGGCAATCAAGTCGTCTTTCGCGCGGGCCGACCACGCGATCGTCATGCCTTGCGGGCCGCCGCGATCAGGGCGTCTATCTCTGCGACGACTTGCTCATGCGGCACGGTCTTGCCGGCATCGGCATCGCGGATACCGTTCCGGATGGCCTCAACCATCCAGTCCTGATGATCGAAATATTGTTGCAGGGCTTCCTTGACGACCCAGTTGCGGGACCGGTCCTGCGCCTTGGCCAGGGTGTCGAGCTTGTCGATGGCGGCATCGTCGATGCGGATGGATATGTTTTTCATAATCCCGGCTTTGTAATCACATCTGATGAAGTGTATCACGCCGCCGGAACCCGCAAAAGGCGTGTCGTCCGGCCCGCCCTATTTCACGCGGTGGATGGCGCAGAGCTTGTTGCCGTCGGGATCGCGGACATAGGCCAGGTGCATCGGGCCCATACTGGTCTCGCGCAGGCCCGGAGCGTCCTCGATCGAGGTGCCGCCATTGGCGATACCGGCATCATGGAAGGCCTTCACCTGCTCGGGCGAGGAGCACTTGAAGCCGATCGTGCCGCCATTGGCGCCGCAGGCGGCTTCGCCATTGATCGGTTCGGAAATGCCGAACGTGTTGCCGTCATGCCGGTAGAAATAGCGCACATGCCCCGTCGGCGCTTCATTGCGCAGGGCCTCGCCGGCACCCAGCGTGCCCAGGACGGCGTCGTAGAACCTCTTCGAGCGCTCGATATCGCTGGCGCCGACCATGATGTGATTGAACATGCGGTGTCCTCCCCTCAGGCCTCGTCCAGGCCGATATCGAAATTGGGCGCCGAATGGGTCAGCGCGCCGACCGAGATTACATCGACGCCGGTCTGCGCGATATCGCGTACCGTGTCGAGATTGACCCCGCCGGACGCTTCCAGCGTGACCTTGCCGCTGGCTTGTGAAACGGCGGCACGCAGGTCGTCGAGGGAGAAATTGTCCAGCAACACACTTTCGGCGCCGGCACTGATGGCGGCGTCGAGCTGGTCGAGCCGGTCGATCTCGACGGCGACGCGGGTCATGTGGCCGGCATGGTCGCGGGCAGCCTTCACGGCCTCGGCGACGCCGCCACAGACGGCGACGTGATTGTCCTTGATCAGGATGGCGTCATCCAGCCCGTAGCGGTGCAGCGCGCCGCCACCGGCCTGGACGGCCTGGAGTTCGAAAGCGCGAAAGCCCGGCGTGGTCTTGCGGGTGTGGGCGATGCGGGCCTTCGTCCCCGCAACGGCGTCGACATAGCGGCGGGTGAAGGTGGCGATGCCGCTCATCCGGCCCAGAAAGTTCAGGGCAATCCGCTCGGCCGAGAGCAGGGCGCGGGCCTGGCCGTTGACGGCGGCGAGCACGTCGCCGGCCTTGACGGTGTCGCCATCGCGCACCTGGACATTCACCAGCGCGTCCGGATCCATCTGCCAGACGGCCTCCACGGCCGGCTGCAGGCCGCAGATCACACCGGCTTTGCGGGCGACGAAATAGAATTTCGCCTCCTGGATTTCCGGGATGCAGGCCAGCGATGTCACGTCGCCGCGGCCGCCCTGGTCTTCGGCGAAAGCACGGGTGACGGCGTCGGTGACGACAAGGCGGGGCAGGGGGGAAACGGGCATGGCGTCCTATTCGGCAGGTTCGCGGTAGCGGGCCGGAATCTCTGTGCTGGCGGCAAGGTCGGCCAGGGTCATCCGGGTATGCTGTGCCACGGCGTCGGTGGCGGGGCAATCGGTGCGGAAATGCCCGCCCCGGCTTTCATTCCGGTTGAGGGCACCGGTGACGATAAAGCGTGCCGCAAGCAATGCATCCGCGTCGCCATGGGCACGCATAAGACCATCAATAAGGTCACATAGCTGCACCATCGCTGCACCATTTCGCTCCACTCCGCAGGCCCGGCTCATGGCGGCGCGGAGCGTCGCGAGTGCGTCGGCGGGAAGTTCGGGCGGACACAATCCTTCCCCTTGATGGGGAAGGTGGGCCGCGGCGGAGCCGCGGGTCGGAAGGGGGGGGGGCGAGCGTCTGGCTTGCTGGGCATCGCCGGGATTCACCCCCTCCACCACGCCTGCTGCGCGGTCCCCCTCCCCCATCAAGGGGGAGGATGGCAGAGCCCTGGCCACCCGTGCCGCACTCACCAGGCCCTCGGCCAGCGAGTTGGAGGCGAGACGGTTGGCGCCGTGCAGGCCGGTCGAGGCGCATTCGCCGATGGCATAGAGGCCGGGGATGCTGGTCGCTCCGTCGATATCGGTCATCACTCCGCCCATATGATAATGGGCTGTGGGGGCGACGGGGATAAGTTCGCGGCGCGGGTCGATGCCCGCCTGCATGCAAGCCGCGAAAACGGCAGGGAATTCTTCCGGGAAAGCCTCGCCGATCGCGGTGCGGCAATCGAGGAAAGCGCCCTTGCCGGAAAGGTTCTGCCGGTGCACCGCCCGGGCGACGACATCGCGCGGGGCGAGTTCGGCATCGGCGTGGACGGCTTTCATGAAACGATGGCCCGTGCGGTCGACCAGGGTCGCGCCTTCGCCGCGCAGGGCCTCGGTGCACAGCGGTGCCGGATCGAGGCCGGCATTGAGGGCGGTCGGGTGAAACTGGACGAATTCCGGGTCCTGGATTACCGCGCCCAGGCGTGCCGCCATCGCCATGGCCTGGCCCTGGGCGCCGGCCGGTGTGGTGGTGAGTGCGAAGAGGCCGCCCGCCCCGCCCATGGCGAGGATGGTGGCGCCGGCTTCGATCGCTTCGGCCCGCCCGTCCGGCGAGCGGGCCAGCACGCCGGTGCAGCCGGCGGCATCGCCCAGCAGCGCGGCGGCTTTCCAGCCATTGCGGATCTCGATGTGTGGCGCCTGCCGCACGGCGTCGATCAGGGTGGCCATGATCGCGGCCCCGGCGCCGTCGCCCTTCACCCGGGCGACCCGGTGGCGGGCATGGGCGGCTTCGCGGGAGAGCGACCAGGTCTCGCCCCGGCGCTCGAAAGGCGCGCCGAGGGCGGCGAGGTCCCGGACTTCCTGTGCCGCACCCTCGGCCAGTGCCCGTGCCGCATCCGCGTCGACCAGCCCGGCGCCGGCGGTGATCGTGTCGGCGGTGTGCAGGGCGGCGCTGTCATCATCGGCCAGCGCGGCCGCGACCCCGCCCTGGGCCCAGCCGGAGGCTGCGCCTTCACCCAGCGGAGCGCCGGTCAGCAACAGAACCGGGCGCGGCGCCAGCTTCAACGCCGCCCACAGCCCGGCAATCCCGGCGCCGCAGATGAGAACGGGACGGGTCACCACCGTCCTCCTAGATCGAGACCAGGTCCACGGGCTTTTCCTGCCTGGCCGGGTCGAAGCTGGCGGGCTTGTCGGGCTTGGGCAGGTCGAGCATGGCCTGGACAGAGCGGCGGGCGCCATCGATCACATCGTCGGGCACGGTCACCTCGTGCTGTTCCAGACGCAGGCAGTCATAGATGTTTTCCAGCGTGATCCGCTTCATGTGCGGGCACAGATTGCACGGCCGGATGAACTGCACCTCGGGCACTTCGACGGCGACATTGTCGCTCATCGAGCACTCGGTCAGCAGCACGGCCTTCTTCGCTCCGGAATTGCGGGCATAGTCGGCCATGGCGGCGGTGGAGCCGGCATAGTCGGCGGCCTGGACGACCTCCAGCGGGCTTTCCGGGTGGGTGATGATCAGCACGCCGGGATGGGCATCGCGCAGGTCCTGCACGTCCTGGGCGGTGAATTTCTCGTGCACTTCGCAGCTGCCGGCCCAGGTGAGAATGCGCACATCGGTCTGGGCGGCGACATTCTTGGCGAGATACTGGTCGGGCAGCAGGATCACCGTACCGGCGCCCAGGCTCTCGACGACCTGCACGGCGTTGGAGGAGGTGCAGCAGATATCGCACTCGGCCTTCACGTCGGCGGAGGTGTTCACATAGGTGACGACCGGCACGCCGGGATAGGCAGCCTTGATACGGCGCACATCCTCGCCGGTGATCGAGGAGGCGAGGGAGCAGCCGGCGCGGGTGTCGGGGATCAGCACTTTCTTCTCCGGCGCGAGCACTTTGGCGGTCTCGGCCATGAAGTGGACGCCGGCCTGGACGATGATGTCTGCCTCGCTCTCGGCGGCCATGCGGGCCAGGGCCAGGCTGTCACCCATCAGATCGCCGACGCAGTGGAAAATGTCGGCGGTCATGTAGTTGTGGGCGAGAATGACGGCGTTCTTTTCCGCCTTCAGCTGGTTGATGGCGTGGATCAGCGGCGCCTTCGCCGGCCACTCCATCGGGGTGATGATGTCCTTCACCTTCTCGTAGAGATGGTCCGTCGCGGCCTTGACCTCATCCGTATACGCCAGTTCCGGCCGGGACTGTTCAAAGCCTTCAGGCGTGCCGTCCCAGTTCAATCGGTCCATTCTCTCCTCCCTTTTGCTCAATATGAGCAATATTGGGGCCCGAAAATGGGCGGCTGTTTTCCGGTGCCGCCCTTATGCTCGAAATGAGCTTTAACGTGATCCGTATATATGCTCACCCTGAGCACAGTGCAAGCCACAGGCGTGCGACGCGATGTCCTGCGGGGCAGAATTCATGCGGGGAAGTGTCAGTGTGCGGCGCGCGGACGCAGACCCGACAGCCAGACGCCGGTACCCAGTGAAGCGACCGCCAGCGCCAGTGCCAGGGCCGGAGCCAGCGGGATGCCGTTGACCAGGAGAACTTCCACGGCGGCCACGCCGAGCGCGGCCGGCAACAAGATCTGGATCTGCACAAGACGGTTGCGCGGGATCATGGCCACGGTCGCAGCGACCACAAGGATAACCGGAATGGCGGGCAGATAGAGGTCGGCGGCAATAAAGCGCAGCGCCAGCACAACGGTTGCACATACTGCCAACGCCACAATGGCGTTACGGATCGCCGTCCCGCTCAAAACCACCCCCTCAAAAAACTCATACTGTCGTCAGACGCCTGCATTGTAAGCCGGAACAACTCCCAGCTGCAACTCAATTTACCCGTCGCGCAGTCGCGGAATGGCCAGACCCAGCGAGGGCAGACCGGCCAGCGCCTCGCGGCGGTAACGAAAAAGCTCGGCCGGGCGACCGCCCGTGCGGCTTTCCATCCGGCCCGTCCCCTCGACGAATCCTGTACGGTCCAGCGCGCGGCGGAAGTTCTGCTTGTGAAGCCGGTATCCTGCAATAGCCTCGACCACCTGTTGCAGGGCGGACAGTGTGAACAGGTCGGGCATCAGCTCGAACACGATCGGACGGTATTTGATCTTGCCGCGCAGGCGCGAGATCGCCGTTGCCAGGATGCGCCGGTGATCCGAGGCCATGGACAGGCCGAAAGCCGGGCATTGCGACGGATTTTCCACCTGGCCGTCACGCGCGGCCTCGGCGACGAGCCCGGCTTCATAGAGCAGCTCGTAGCGGTCGAGCACGCGTTCCTCGTTCCAGCCGCCGCCGCCGACACCGAACACGGTCTTCAGCCGGTCGTGGCGGGAGGCCCTGCGGCCGGGCACGCCGGCCTCGTCGGCCCAGGCCGAGAGGCGCGGAATGATCTCGGTGTCGATCAGCGCCGGCTTGCCGTCGCGCCAGTCCTCCCAGGGGAAGAAGTCATACCAGTCGCGCCAGCGTCCGCCGCCATCGGGCGGGGTGCTGCGGTCCGGGGTCAGGGCGAGATAGCCGATCGACACGATGCGCGCGTCCTCGGAACCGGACATCGCCGCGACCGGCGCTTCGCGGCCGCGATCGCCGAACGTGTAGAGCTGTTCCACATAGCCCAGCTGGAAATGGGCCTGTTCGGCCACCCAGCGGCGCAGGCCGATCTCGAACGTGCGGTGCCGGGCCGGATCGAAGGGGCCGAAGGGCAGGGCCACCCCGCCGCCCTCCTGCGGCACGATGAGGAGTTGCGGCGTGTCGCCGTCGACCGACAGAATGACTGCGTTCAGACCGACGGAGATCGACTGGCCGGCCGGCTGCATCAGCGCCGTCCTTCGAACTGGCCCAGCACGGTCTCGAACCGGTCGAGGAAGAGCGTCTGGGCCTGTTTCACCGACTTCGGCACGATCTCGATTTCCAGCTCGGCCGGCGGACGGCCGAAGAATTTCAGCGACTCGTCATGGCTGAAACCGGCGATCTGGGTCGCTTCGAAATAGGCGCAGATCACATCGGCCCGCTTGATCTTGCGCTTGGTTTCCTTCGGCAGTTTCGGCGGCAGGCCGAAGCGCAGATGGATGGCCGCTTCCAGCCGGTCCTCGAACTCGCGATAGTTCACGCCCAGCGCCGCCTTGAACGGGCTGATCATGTCACCGATCACGTATTCGGAGGCATCGTGCAGCAGGGCGGCGAGGCGCCATTTCTGGTCGAGATCCGGATAGAGGTGGTCGAGAATGTCGAGCACCACGACCGAATGTTCGGCCACGGAAAAGGCATGGTCGCCATGGGTCTGCCCGTTCCAGCGGGCGACGCGGGCGAGGCCGTGGGCGATGTCCTCGATCTCCACATCGAAGGGCGAGGGGTCGAGCAGGTCGAGCCGGCGGCCGGAAATCATGCGCTGCCAGGCGCGCGGTGCGACGGTTTTCTTGCGGGCGGCAGCAGGCATGCGGGTCGGACCTCCGGTTTGGCGGAGAGCGGAGATAGCATCGTTGCTGCCATCACTCCACTCCGTGCGCTGTCAGGCCGGGCGTTGCCCTGCACACAAGCCCGCGGCTGCCAGCCTTGCACCGCGCGGTCAGCGCGTTCACTCTGCGCCGGCCAACGGTTCGTGAGACCGGAGCCCCGGGGGAAAACATGCGACTGATTTCAATGATTGCGGCGCTGGCGGCCTTCACGGCGCCGGCCCTGGCCCAGGACTATTCCAATTATTCCGAGGATGCGCTGCGCGCGGAGCTGGCGCGGATCGCGACGGCCGAGACGAAAGTCCTCGTGCCGATGCGCGACGGGATCGGCCTGTCGACGGATATCTACCGGCCGCGCGAGGCCGATGAGGACGTGCCGGTGATCTTCTGGCGCACCCCCTATAATTTCAACACCCTGTCCGGCAGCCGCCTGCGCATGGCGGTGGAAGCGGTCAATCGCGGCTATGCCTTCGTGATCCAGAATGAGCGCGGCCGGTATTTCTCCGAAGGCGAGTTCGAGATTCTCGGCTATCCGCGCACCGACGGTTATGACGCGCTCGACTGGCTGGCGGCGCAGGACTGGTCGAACGGCCGGGTCGGCACCTGGGGCTGCTCCTCCTCGGCGGAATGGCAGCTGGCGCTGGCGGCGATGGATCACCCGGCCCACGCGGCGATGGTGCCGATGGCATCCGGCGCGGGCATCGGCCGGGTCGGCGAGTTCCACGAACAGGGCAACTGGTATACCGGCGGCGTGCCGCGCAATCTCTTCTTTGTCTGGCTCTACAATGTCGACAATCCGCTGCGTGCGCAGATCCCGGCCGGTCTCGACCCGCAGATGCGCAGCCGCATCGCGCAGTACAATGACCTGGCGACCGACAAGCCGGAGGTCGACTGGGCCAGCCATATCTCCTTCCTGCCGGTCTCCGAACTGCTGTCCACGCTGGGCGAGCCGCCGGCGACCTTCGAGGAATTCATCGTCCGCGGTCCGGCCGATGAGGGCTGGTATGAGGGCGGGCTCTACCACGACAATGAGGACTGGGGCGTGCCCGCGCTCTGGTTCAATTCCTGGTATGACGTGTCGATTGGCCCGAACATGGCGCTCTACAACCATGTCCGCGAGACCGCGTCCGACCGCGAGGTGCGCGACAACCAGTATGTCGTCGCCGGGCCCAATGTGCATTGCAACTTCTTCAATTACGGCCCGGACACAGTCGTCGGCGAGCGCAATATCGGCGACACCAGCTTCGACACGACGGGGCTGATCTTTGCCTGGTTCGACCGCTGGCTGAAGGGCGAGCGCAATGCCTGGGATCGCGACACGCCGCGCGTGCAGTACTACGCCATGGGCGCCGATGAATGGCGCGGCGCGGAAAGCTGGCCGCCGGCCGCGGCCGAGCCGGTGCGGCTCTATCTGCATTCCGGCGGCGATGCCAACAGCCGCTATGGCGACGGGCGTCTGAGCTTCGAGGCGCCCGGCGGCGAACAGCCGGCCGATACCTATGTCTACGATCCCATGGTGCCCGTGCAGACCATTGGCGGCGGCGATTGCTGCAATGGCGGCATCGTGCATCCCGGCGCGCGCGACCAGCGGCCGGTCCAGGTGCGCGACGACGTGCTGGTCTACACCTCCGACGTGCTCACCGAACCGCTGGATGTGACCGGCTTCATCGATGCTGTGCTCTATGTTTCCTCGGACGCCCCGGATACCGACTTCGCCGTCAAGCTGGTCGATGTCGCTCCGGACGGCACGGCCTGGATCGTCGACGACACCATCCTGCGGGCGCGCTATCGCAATGGCTATGACACGCCGCAGATGATGGAAGAGGGCGAGGTCTACGAACTCGACTTCACGCCGATGACGTCGAGCATCGTCTTCCAGCCGGGCCATCGCATCCAGGTGGAGATCACCTCGTCCAACTTCCCCAAATTCGTGCGCAATCTGAATACGGGCGGGAATAATTACGACGAGAGCGAGGGCCGTGTGGCGACGAATTCGGTGCACCACTCGCCCGGGCGCGCCTCCTATATCGAACTGCCGGTCGTGCGGCAGGGCCAATAGGCACGGCAATACCGGTCCTTCCCCTTGATGGGGAAGGTGGGCCGAAGCGGAGCTTCGGGTCGGAAGGGGTGAATCCCGTTGGGACCCTTTGAGCGCAAAGTCCCGGAGACCTTGCCCCCAACCCATCCACCCCGCCGCCGGCGCGCTCCTCCTGCCCCATCAAGGGGCAGGACGGGCGCGTGCGTGAGATCGCCGCATCCCGGCCGGACGGATTGACCTGCCCGCAAAAACGGGGTGCGATATCAGTCGACTGAAACAGGAGACCGAGATGGGTCTGACACGTGTGGTGATGCGGCTGGGCCGCAATCCTGACGCCGGTTATCCCGATGGCGACGAGCATCACGGCTATGTCGTGGTCGCGCCGCTCGACAAGGATGGCAAGCTGGACCTCGAATTGTGGCGCGCCCACAAGGAGAAATGCACCGTCGACCGCTTCTCGCCCGATCCGGACGAGAAGGCCGATGGCTGGCTCTCCCATCGCGGTTCGCACTGGTATTTCCGCTATGACGAGGAGGATGAGGGCCCGGACGAGCCGGTCTTCCGCCTCGGCGACCACACCATGCGCGTCGGCGACTATCTCACCATCCACGAAGCCGGTGGCGACGACCTGACCTACCGCATCACGGAGGCGGTCGCGGTCTGACCGGACCCGCTTTCGCTAGTCCTTGGCCGCCCGCTGCGTGTCAGCGGGCGGTTTTATTGTGTCGATCAGCCGCCGGCCGGCTTTCAGGAGCGGCATCTCGACCGCGATATGGGTCAGCCAGCCCAGGGCGATGCAGACGGCCAGGGCGAGAAGGTAGAAGAGCGGGCTCCACAGGCTGTCGGGCAGCACGCGCGCCAGCGCGCTGATCGCCAGCAGATGGCCCAGATAGATCGCATAGGACCAGTCGCCGATGCGCGCGGCGAGGGCGGGCAGGTGCGGTTTCCAGGCCAGCCAGGCCGCGGTGATGCCGATGGCGAAGGGAGCAAAGACCGGCACGCGCACGGCGGCGGCGTCGATCGCATCGAGCCCGCCGCCATGGGTCCAGACCAGCCCGCCGATCATCCCGGCCAGCGCGACCACCGTCAGCGGCCAGCGCCGGGCCGGCAGCCGGTCGCGCAGCATGGAGAGCGCGATGCCGGACAGGAAGAGCAGGTTGAACGGGCTGAAGGCGACGCTCAGCCAGGGCGAGACATCCCGCGGCATGAGGGCGGTCGCGGCGATCGTCGCTGCTGCCCACAGCCCGGCCGCACCGGTGCGCCAGGGCGGCGGCAGGGCCAGCGCCAGTCCGAACAGGGCATAGAAGTAGAGCTCGTGCGTCAGCGTCCAGCCGACCAGCAGGATAGGCAGGTCGTGATGCGGGATCAGGGTCAGCGAGGCGATGAGGTCGAGCTCGGCAAAGGAGCGGGTCAGGCTGTCGCCGAAGACGAGATAGCCCGCCAGCGTCAGCCCGGTGAAGATCCAGTAGAGCGGAAAGATCCGGTTCAGCCGCTTGAGGAAGTAGCGCACATCCAGCCCGCGATGATCGCGGTAGAGATGGTGGATGATGAAGCCGGACACCACGAAAAAGACGTCGACGCCGGCAAAGCCGAAATAGGCGGTCTGGTCGAGCAGCGTCGTGGTGAGAAAGCGCGCATCGGCCTGGTGGATATGGGCGAGCACGACGAGCAGGACTGCGACCATGCGCAGGTGCTGAATCTCGACGATGGTCGTGTGCCGCCCGTGTTCCCGCATGATCGCGACGCCGGCTATTCGCCGGCCGGATCGTTTGCGACGAGGGCGATATGGCGGCGGTCCGGGCTGACGGCTAGGCGGGTGACCCCGTCGATATCGTGCACGGCCAGATCGGCGACCGAATGCCAGGGCGCATCCAGCGTGCGCGTCATCAGCACATTCTGGTCGACCGCGAAGAAACCGTCCGTGCCGTCCGGCAGGGTGAAGACGGCATAGTCCTGGGTCTCGCCGGGCAGATCGAAACGGTGTTCCGGCGCGGCGCCGTCGAACCCGGTTTCAAAGACGGCAAAACCGCCATCCTCGCGCGGCAGGGTGAAGTAGACACTGTCATGGTCGGGCGCGGCATAGAGGGCGCGGCCGATGCCTTCGGCGGCGGTGACAATTTCCGTGTCCTCGAACCGGCCGAAGACTTTCAGCGGGAAGCCCTCGTCGAGGCTGAACACGGCCAGCCGGGTCATGTCGGCATTGAAAGCGTAATAGCCGTTCGGGCCGACACCGGAGGCCGAGCGGGCATTGCCGCCATGCGGATCATCCAGCCAGACCTCGCCGCCATAACCGCCGGGCGCCTGGTAGATGTAGGAGAGGGCATTGCCGGCCGGGGTCGGCCGCGGCGAGTATTCGCCGGCATCGGGCGTATCGGTGATCTGCGTGCGCACCGAACAGTCCAGGCTGCAGCGCCAGATATCGGTGTGCTCGCTGTCGCCGGAGGTGAAATAGAAGCTGGTACCGTCCTCGGTGAAGGCGGGCTGGTTGTCATAGCCGGGCCGGGCTGTGGCATTGGTCAGCGTGCCGATGGCCGGGATATTGCCGACCCAGCTGAGCGGCGCAATGTAGATGTCGACGCCGGGCAGGCCGGCGGTTTCGGCCTCAGCGTCCGTCCGGGCCGTGTCCTCGCCCGTCTGTTGCGGTGCGGCGGTATCTTCAAGGGCGTCCGGTCCGTCAGCGGCGTCCGGTTCGGGGGCGGGGTCGGAACAGGCGGCGATCAGGCTCAGGCCGGCCAGTGCGGCCAGGGTGGGTAGCGGGCGCATCAGCGTTTCCTCACGGCAGCCGCGCCGACACCGTAACCGGCACCAAAGGCGCACATCACGCCGGTCTCGCCGGCTTTCATATCGTCGGAATTCATCTGGAAATTCATCACGACGGAGGAGGAGGAGGTATTGCCGTACTCGGTCAGGATGGCCGGTGCGTTCTCCTCGGTCCGGTCGCGGCCGAGAATGCGTTTGGCGATCATGTCGACCATGCGGATATTGGCCTGGTGTAGCCAGGTGCGGCGCACATCCTCCGGTGCCAGGCCGATATCGTCCATCAGGGTGCGCGCGACGGTGGGCGCAAAGCCGACCACATCCTTGAAGACGCGGTGGCCGTCCTGGTCGAGATGCGGTTCATAGTCCGGATCGACCTGGCGTTCGGCGATGTTGATGAAGCCGAAATCCGAGCGCAGCGCCGAGGACCATTTGTTCTGGGCATGGGTGCCCAGCACGTCCCAGCCGCCAGGGCGGCCGTCATCGGCCTCGACGATCATCGCCGCCGAGGCGTCGCCGAAGATGAAATGCACTTCGCGGCGCGAATGCACATTGATGCAGGTCATCAGCTCCGGCGAACAGATCAGCAGGCGTTTCGCCTGGCCCGAGCGGATCATGCCATTGGCGATGTGCAGCCCGTAAAGCGCCGAGGCGCAGGCCATGGTCAGGTCGAAGGAGAAACCGTCCGAGCCGATAATGTTCTGGATCTCGCAGGACAGGCCCGGGAAATTGCGCTGCTGGGCCGAGGAGGCGACGATCACGCCGTCAATGTCCGACCCGTCATAACCGGCGGCTTCCAGTGCCGGCGCCACCGATTTCATCGCGAACTCGGCCTGCACCGAGACATCCTCGATCGGGCGCGGCGGGATTTGCGGCACCATGCGGTCGATATCCAGAATGCCGGACTTCTCGTAGACATGCCGGCGCTGGATGCCCGAGGCATTGACGATGAATTCGGCGCTCGACAGGGGAACAGGCTCGACATCGCCGGCCGCAATGGCTGCGGCGTGTTCGGCATTGAACCGCTCGGCATAGGCGTTGTAGCTCGCGACGAGCTCGTCATTGTCGATGACACTGGGTGGTGCCCAGTAACCGGTCGCCCGGATGACGCTGTCTGTCACGGTTCCCGACTCTTTCTTCCCGACTTTTCGCCAGCGTAAAGCATGCCCGCCCCCGATCAATCCATGCGCGCATGGACCTGGCGGGGCGGGCGCCCGAAAAACGAGCAAACCTGCCCGATTGTGCAGCGCACACAGCGCAAAAACGCAAATTTCCCGTGGCGGCGTCGACTCCCGGAAAATCCGGCGCCTAGCTCATGGGCAGACAGCAAGAAGCACTCAACCGCTCGCCGGAGGCCCCGCATGGACACTGGAAACAATGCCTGGATCCTGACCTCGACCGCCCTGGTCCTGTTCATGACCTTGCCGGGGCTGGCGCTCTTCTATGCCGGCATGGTGCGCCGCAAGAACGTGCTCTCCACCCTGATGCAGAGCGTCGGTGCGGCCGCCATCGTCACCGTGCTGTGGGCGCTGATCGCCTATTCGCTCGCCTTCTCTGACGGCGGCGGGCTGAACGCTTTTGTCGGCGGGCTCGGCCGTCTCGGCATGGCGGGGATTGCTCCGGACACGATGTCCGGCGACCTGCCGGAAAACCTCTTCCTGATGTTCCAGCTGACCTTTGCCATCATCACCGTCGCGATCATTGCGGGTGCGGCGGTCGAGCGGATCAAATTCTCCGCCTTCATGGTGTTCTCGGCCGTCTGGGTGGTGCTGGTCTATGCGCCGATCTGCCACTGGGTGTGGGGCGGCGGCTTCCTGGGCGAGGCGGGCGTGCTCGACTTTGCCGGTGGCGCCGTGGTGCACATCAATGCCGGTGTGGCCGGCCTGGTGCTCGCGAAATTCGTCGGTCCGCGCAAGGGCTATCCCGGATCGAACCTGGCGCCGGACAATCTGGTGCTGACGGTTGCCGGTGCCGGCATTCTCTGGGTCGGCTGGTTCGGTTTCAACGGCGGTTCCGCACTGGCCGCTGACGGCGCGGCGGCGCACGCCCTGGTCACCACCCAGCTGGCCACGGCAACGGCCGTCCTGGTGTGGATGGGTCTGGAATGGATCCTGCGCGGCAAGGCCAGCGTGCTCGGCGCGGCGTCCGGTGCCGTGGCCGGCCTGGTGGCGATCACTCCGGCCGCCGGCTTCGTGCCGGCCTGGGCGGCTTTCTTTGTCGGTGCCGGCGGTGCGTTCGGCGCCTATTGGGGCGTCACCGCGCTGAAGAAGGCGCTGAAGATCGACGACGCGCTCGACGCGTTCGGCCTGCACGGTGTGGGCGGTCTGGTCGGCGCCATCCTGACGGGGGTCTTTGCCAGCGAAGCGATCGGCGGTGCGCCGGGCGCCATCGAAGGCAATCTGCTGCAGGTCTGGACCCAGACCTGGGGCGCCCTGGCGGCGGCGGTCTATTGCGGCGTCGTGACCTTCGCCATCCTGTTCATCCTGTCGAAGCTGATGTCCCTGCGCGTCGACGAGGAATCCGAAGTCTCCGGTCTCGATACCAGTCTCCACGGCGAGTCCGTCGGCGGCTGACACCGGCTCATGGTTCGGCCGGTTGGGGGCCGGAACGGGGGTGAGCGCTGTAAGGGGTTGCGGCGCTCACTCCCGACCTGTCTTGAACTGTTTCGCGTCCAGGCCATGTCCTCCCCGGCCTCGAGACGTCTGACTGACCCGGTTCGCTGTGGCGGACCGGGTCTTTTTTTGGCCCCGTTTTTTGAGGCTGAAGATCACGGCAAGAGGATCAAGGCGCGGGACATCCCTCGGGCGTGCATGCCAGGGCAGGGTCGATCCCGGCCGGCGCGGGGCCGGGATCGCCCTCGGCGAGGAGCGCGCCGATCGCGGCGCCGAGTGCGAGATCGGTGACCGCGCCGAAACTGTGCCGCCTGATGAGGCCCTGCCGGTCGATCAATATCGTGGTCGGCGTGCCTTGCATGGCATAGGCGGCCATGGTGCGGGGCAGGCCGTCCCGTTCACCGGCCGCATCTCCGGGCGCATCCATCGCGACGGGAAAGGCGATCCGGTATTCGTGCAGGAAGGCAGCCAGCGCCTCGCGGCTGCCCTGCGCCTGATGATGCTCGAACACGCTGTGCAGGCCGATTACGGCGACGCCGTGTGCGGTGAAATGCTCGGCGACGCGCCGGGCCTGCGGCAGGGCGTGCGAGACACAGCCCGGGCACAGCATCTGGAAGGCTTCCAGCAGCACGATCTGGCCGCGAAGGTCTGACAGGCTCAACGGCTCCGCAGTGTTCAGCCAGCCGGCAATGGTGAGTTCGGGGGCGGGTTTGAGTTTCATCTTGGTCTTCTCCGGGGAGATGCCCGCCAGCGGCGGCGCCGGCGGGCATCCGTTTATCAGGCGGCCTGGCGGGGTTTGACGCGGGGGAAGTCGACCTCGACGCCGAACACGACATTCACGTAATTGGTGAAGAGGTTGAGCGCGACATGCGCGACGATCTCGACGATTTCCTCATCGTCGAACCCGGCCGCACGCAGGCGCTCGACGGCACCGGCGCCGACATGGCCGCGCTGTTCGACGACGGCGAGCGCGAAGTCGAGGGCGGCCTGGGTGCGCGGATCGGCGGCCTTGCCGGTGCGGGCGGCTTCCATCGCGGCGGGCGTTTCGCCGGCCTTGGTGCCCAGCACGGTGTGGGCGGAGAGGCAGTATTCGCAATCATTCCGGTTGGCGATCGCCACGGCGATCTTTTCGCCCAGCGCAGCATCGATGCGTCCGCCGCCCAGCGCCTGGAAACTGCCGAGCATGGATTTCAGCGCGGCCGGCGAGTGGGCGACCGTGCCGAACATGTTGATGACGGCGCCGAACTGGCCCTTCACGGCGTCCATCAGTTGCTTGCGTTCGCCCGACGCGTCGGCGTGCGGGAAGGGGGTGAGGTGGGGCATTGGGTATCCTTTCGCTTTAAAAGTATCGACTCGATACATTCAAAAGCTAGGAAGCGGATCCGGGGTTTGCAAGATCTGTTTTGACTCGATACGTTCAGGTATGTCCGGACATTCACCGACCACGCACCTGCTCGAACGCCTGTCCCGCCTCATCCAGAACGAGGCGCATGCTCACGGGCTGAAGCCGGTTCAATGGGAAATCCTGCGCTTTCTGCGTCTGGCCAACCGGTTCTCCCGCACGCCCTCGGCCGTGACCGCCTATCTCAACCTGACGAAGGGCACGGTGTCGCAATCGCTCAATGCGCTGGAAACCAAGCAGCTTGTGACGAAGGAGCCGGTCGCGGGTGACCGGCGGCGACTGACGCTGGCCTTGACCGCGGCGGGGCGGGAGATGCTGGCCGGCGATCCGATGGACGCGCTGGATGCCGCGGTGCGGAGCGTGGAGGCAGCGCGCGGCGAGGATCTGTCCGGCGGGCTGCGGGCGGTGCTGTCAGACCTTTTGCGCCGGCGCGGCGGCCGGGCCTTCGGCGTGTGCCGGACGTGCCGCCACTACCGGCCGGAGCCCGGCGCGGCAGGTCAGGCGCGATGCGCCCTGTTGAACGAAGCGCTCACGCCTGCCGACAGCGAGGCGATCTGCGTCGAGCATGATGGCTAGAGACACAAGCCTGACGGTGGTGCCGGCGGCCGGTGCCTGCTAGGTCGGGGAGAGACAAGGGCGGGGGACATCGAATGTGGCGTTATCTGGCGATCCTGGGAGTGCTGTCTCTGACAGCCGCGGCCCTGTCACAAGACGATCCGCAGTCCGGCGGGATCGAGGCGTTTCTCGACCGGGCAGTGCCGGCAGCGGCAGCGCCGGGGCTGGCCTATGCGCTGTTCGAGAATGGCGATGTGCAGCTGGGCGAGCGCGGTGAGCGCGTGGCGGGCAGTGGCCTGCCGGTCACCGAAGACACGCCCTTCGCGCTGGGCTCGATCTCGAAGAGTTTCACGGCGCTCGCCATCCTGCAGCTGGTCGAGGCGGGCGGGATCGGGCTCGATCGTGGCATTGGCGAGTATCTGGATGTGTTCGAGGGCCAGCCCGGTGCGGCCATCACGATCCGCCAATTGCTGAGCCATACGAGCGGCTATTCCACATTGCAGGGCAATCAGTCCCGTACCGGCGGGACGGGCGAGGCGGACGGGCTGGCCAACCGGGTCCGTCAGTTGGCGACGATCGCGCCGGCCGGCCAGCCTGGCAGCCAGTGGCAGTATTCCAATGCCAATTATCTCATTCTGGGCGGGCTGATCGAGACGGTCAGCGGGCTGGAATACGGCGACTATATCGAGACGCGGA
Source organism: Pseudomonadota bacterium (assembly GCA_036231565.1). Classification (GTDB taxonomy): domain Bacteria; phylum Pseudomonadota; class Alphaproteobacteria; order Caulobacterales; family Maricaulaceae; genus Maricaulis. The sequence continues at coordinate 6,987 of JAZAHA010000059.1, read as the reverse complement.
TCCTTGAGCCGCTGGGGATGGATGACAGTTTCGTCGCCGATGGCGAGGTTCACGGGACCATGGCGATCGGCCATACGCCCTGGTTCGGCGGCCGGCGTCCGGTTGCCGATCGCCGGACGGTGCGTGGCATGGCGCCTGCAGGGGGCGTGATGGCCAGTGCGGCTGATGTCGCGCGCTATCTGGCGATGATGGGGAATGGCGAGGACGATCTGATCAGCGCCGAGCACAAGGCGATGATGTTGCACCCGGCCAGCACGGCCTCACCGCATTACGGGTTTGGCTGGTTTCTCGATGCCGAGGCCGATGCGGCCTATCACACAGGGCTGACCCCCGGGGTCGAAACCATCGCCGTCCTGTCCCGCGCGGAACGAAGAGGCGGGGTGGTTCTGGTCAATGCCAATAGCGGCATGGGGTTCGGTGTGACGGGAGACATTCTCTCCGGCTTCGCGGCGATTGCGCTGGGCGACGTGCCGCAAAACGGCGGCAATCATCTCGGGGCGAAGAGCCTCTATGTCATGCTGCTGGTGCTGCCGGTTCTCTTCCTGGCCGGCATCGCGACGGCGTGGGTGAGACGGGACGGCCTGCGGGCGAAGTCGGGTGCTTTCGGCGCTTTCAGCCTGTTCTTCCCCCTGGTGGCGACCCTGGCGATGGCCTGGGTGTTTGTGGACCTGATCCCCAGACTCTTCGGCGTTCCGCTTTCGACCTTCAATCTCTACCAGCCGGACATGACGATCCTGCTGATCGCCGGGTCGGTGTGCGGCGTGGGTTTCGCGGTCTTCAGGCTGTCGGTGGCCTATAGCGGCCGCAGATAGGCCGCTCCGTTTCCGCCTAGAGTTTCTCGACAAACACCGTGCCGGCGGAATAGCCCGCGCCGAAGGAGCAGATCAGGCCCTTCTCGCCGGCTTCGAACCCGTCATTGTGACGGTGGAAGGCGACCAGCGAGCCGGCCCCGGCCGTGTTGGCGAACTCGTCGAGAATGACCGGTGCTTCGTCCGGTTCGAACTCGCGGCCGAACACTTTCCTGGCGACCAGCATGTTCATGTTGATATTGGCCTGGTGCAGCCAGAGGCGTTTCATCTGGTCGGGCGTGAGACCGAAGCTCGCCATGTCGTTGAGGATCATCTCGGCGACCATGGGGCAGACTTCCTTGAAGACCTTGCGGCCTTCCTGGACGAAATAGCGGTCCTCGAAAGCCGGTTCCGGATCTTCGGACGCGTTGAGGAAGCCGAAATTCGAACGGATATTGTTCGAGAACTTCGTCATCATGTTGCGGCCGATCACACGCCAGCCTTCGCCACCGGCGACCTCCTCGTGCTCGATCAGCATGGCCACGGCGACATCGCCGAAGATGAAATGACTGTCGCGGTCGCGGAAATTGAGCTGCGGCGTGGTGATTTCCGGCACGATGACCAGTACCGACTTGGCCATGCCGGTATCGATCATGTTGATCGCATTGATCATGCCGAACGTGCCGGAGGAACAGGCCACCGTCATGTCAAAGCCGAAGCCTTCGATGCCCAGCGCGTCCTGCATCTCGATCGCCATGCACGGATAGGTGCGCTGCATCGACGTGCCCGAACAGATCACCGCGTCGACATCCCTGGGGTCGCGGCCGGCACGGGCCAGCGCGTCGCGGGCGGCGGCAACACCGGCTTCCGCGGTCAGGGCGAGCTCGTCATTGGCGCGCGGCTTCACCCGCGGGCGCATGCGTTCGACATCGAGCACCCCGGCCTTGTCGATCGTGTAGCGCGACTTGATGCCGGAGGCCTTCTCGATAAAGCCGGAGGAGGAGGGGTTTTTCGCCTCGACCGAACCGCGCGCGATGGCGTCGGCATTTTCGGCATTGAAGCGTTCGACATAGGCGTTGAAGCAGGCGACGAGTTCATCGTTGGAAACGGACTCGTCGGGGGTCCAAAGGCCGGTGGACCGGATAACCGCGCTCATTCACATCACTCCGGGACGTACGCAAGAGGCGCGAAACTAGTCCGGCAACGCCGCGGCGTCACCCTTCTAGCGCGGTTGTCCGGTCCGGCAGGCGTCAGAAGCGCCAGGTCAGGCCCAGGGCGACGAGGTCCGCGGCGTTCTCGTCATAGACCCCGGTCAGCGTGTCGCCGCCCGATCCGGTCTCGCTGATTTCGGCATCCTCGAAGAAGATGTGCTGATAGCCCGCGTCCAGCGTGATGTTCTCGCGCGGGGTCCAGGAAGCGCCCAGCGCAGCGACGGTGCGGTCGGCATCAGGCACGCGCGGCGAGCGGAAGTCCGGATCGGTCGGCGTTTCCTCGACGGCAACACCGCCGCGCGCGGTCCAGGCCGTGTTCACGGCGTATTCGGCGCCGGCGGAATAGCGGATCGTGTTGTCGTAATTGAGGGTTTCCACCGTGTCCGGCTGGGCCGGATTGTCGAAGTCGACGGAAATGCCGTCAAACCGCTCCCATTGCGACCAGCTGACATCGCCGGTCAGGGCGAGGCGTTCAGTGGCCTGGTGATGCAGGCTGACCGAGAAGCGGGCCGGCAGGTTCAGCGGCGCAAAGGCCTGGCTGTCGGTGAAGGCGGGATCGAGCAGGACGCCGATCGCGGCGGAGGCGGAGAATTGCGCATCGCCCTCGATGCCGTGATCGATGCCCGAACGGTAGGCGAGACCCAGCCGGGTTGCATCGCTCAGCGTGATCAGCGCGCCCAGATTATAGCCCAGCGTCCAGTCATCCCCGTCCAGCTTGACGAAGCCGTCGGCCTGCTGCGGCAGGGCGCCGATGGCGGAACACGTGCCCGGCGCGGCCGGTTCGACCTGGCCCAGGCACAGGGATCCGAAATCGACGGCATTGGTCAGTTTCACGCTGGCATATTGCGCGCTCACGCCGAGACCCAGCGACAGCCAGTCATTCACGACGAAGCCGAGCGAGGGGTTGATATCGATCACCGTCAGCTCGGATTCCAGCGTCTGGTAGCGGCCGGTCCAGCCATTGTCATAGTCGGTCGTCAGGCCGAAGGGCGCGGTCAGGCCGACGCCGAACCAGAACCGCCCGTCGCCGATGGGCTGGGCGTAATAGGCATTGGGGATGACGGCGTCGTTGAACAGATCGCCGCCATTGCCGCCGCTCAGCGGGGCGCCGGTGGCATCGGTCGAGCCCGTATCGGTGAACTCGCCGCGGCCCAGAATGCCGTGCAGGCCGACATTGAGCTGGCGCCCGTCAAGCTGTGGCAGGGCGGCGGGATTGGAAAAGACGGTCGAGGCGTCGGCGGCATAGGCGGCATTGCCCGAATTGGCGAGGCCGAGATCGCGGACGCTGTATTCCTGGATGCGGAAACCCTCGGCGTGGGCGGCTGTGCCGGAAAGGGCGATCAGGATGGCGGTCGCCGAGACGCGCCAGCCGGCGGGGGGAAGAGACGGAAACATGACATACTCCTTGCGCCCTCCCCAGTGGCCCAACGGGATGCGACGTCGTTTCGTTCCCTCCGCGTTTCAAGGTGTTTGCTGCGCAGCAAAATCTGCTTTTTGCAGCCAGGTGCGCCTTTGACCTCCCGGTCCCGGAGTGCGAAAGACAGGTCTGCAATCGGTCTGGAAACCCCGGGAGAGCTCCATGAAAACGCGTGCCGCTGTCGCCTTCGAAGCCGGAAAACCGCTCGAGATCGTCGAGGTCGACCTGGAGGGTCCGCAGGCCGGCGAGGTGCTCGTCGAGATCAAGGCGACGGGGATCTGCCATACCGACGAATTCACCCGCTCGGGCGCCGACCCGGAAGGTGCCTTCCCGGCCATCCTGGGCCATGAGGGCGCGGGCGTGGTGGTGGAGTGCGGTCCGGGCGTGACCGGTCTCAAGCCGGGCGATCACGTCATCCCGCTCTACACGCCGGAATGCCGGACCTGCGAGTACTGTCTCAATCCGAAGACCAATCTGTGCCAGTCGATCCGCTCGACCCAGGGCCAGGGCGTGATGCCGGACGGCACGTCGCGCTTTTCCTACAAGGGCGAGAAAATCCTGCACTATATGGGCTGCTCGACCTTCTCCAACTACACGGTCCTGCCCGAGATCGCGCTGGCCAAGGTCCGCAAGGACGCGCCCTTCGACAAGATCTGCTATATCGGCTGCGGTGTGACGACGGGGATCGGCGCGGTGATGTTCACCGCCAAGGCCGAGCCCAATTGCACGGCCGTCGTCTTCGGTCTCGGCGGGATCGGTCTCAATGTCATCCAGGGCCTCAAACTGATCGGCGCGCGCCAGATCGTCGGGGTCGACATGAACCCGGCGAAGGAAACCATGGCGCGCCAGTTCGGCATGACCGATTTCGTCAATCCCAAGGATGTGAAAGGCGATCTCGTCGGCCATCTGGTGGAGCTGACCGGCGGCGGGGCCGACTACACGTTCGAATGTATCGGCAATGTCGATGTGATGCGCACGGCGCTGGAATGCAGCCACAAGGGCTGGGGCACCTCCATCGTCATCGGCGTGGCGCCGGCCGGTGCGGAAATCTCCACCCGTCCCTTCCAGCTGGTCACCGGCCGCAACTGGCGCGGCTCGGCCTTCGGCGGCGCGCGCGGCCGTACCGACGTGCCCAAGATCGTCGACATGTACATGGAAGGCCGGATCGATATCGACAGCCTGATCACCCACAAGCTGAAGCTGGAAGACATCAACAAGGGCTTTGACCTGATGCACGCTGGGGAGAGTATCCGCAGCGTGGTGGAGTATTAGGAATTGGCTGCATTTGAAGCCGAAGCGCGACTGACGGCATCAAATGCAGTCAGTTTGGAAGATCTCCGGGTTCAATTTGGTGAAGTAGGCATCGAAAACGGTCCGCGAACCGGCTTCGAGCGTCGTACGAGTGTCTCGAGCGAGGCGTACCTCGCGAGGCGATTTTTCCTATGGAAAGCAAGTCGGCGCCTAGTAGTCTTCCCGATTTCAATCTTTCACGAAGATAAGCCGGACTTCCGGGTACAAGAGGGTGATTCCGAGTACGGTTTGGAAGTGACGGAAGCTTGCGAAAGCCGTGATGGTGCGGAGATGGCAAAGCTACAGCGTTCATCTTCACCGCATCTTTTGGGTGATTTCGGAGGCAGGGGATCTGGTGGCTATCGCGGAAATGCGCCGGAGACCGAAGTAATCAGCGATATAAGGGGGGCGTTGGAGCGCAAGTCCAAAAAAACCTATGTTGGCAAGCGGCCGACGGACCTTTTGATATACGTCAACTCTAATCCTGCGCGCGTAATCAATCGGGAAGAACACCTTCGGCATGTCGAGCGAGAAGCGTTTGATTTGGGTGCGCTTCGACACGCCTATTTGTTCTGGAATAGTGACAGGATCGTTCAGATTGGTGCGCGCTCCTAAATTATGATATCACTCTGATATCAGGAGGCGCGCCATGGGCCAGGTCATCATCCGCAATCTCGACGACACCGTGCTCGCCGACCTCAAACGCATGGCGGCGAATGACGGAAAGTCGCTGGAGCAATTTTTGCGCGAATTGTTGCAGGAACGCAGTCGACGCGACCGAAGCAGTTTTCTTGAATTCGCGCGTGGCGTGCGAGAGCGATCCCAGCCGGCTTACCGCGATGCGACGGAACTGATCCGCGAGGATCGTGACCGGTGATACCCGCTATTGTCGATGCCTCCGTCGCTGTTAAGTGGTTTGTTGAGGACGTCCTGTCTGAGCAGGCGGTGGCCACCATCAACCGATATGACTTCTTCGCGCCCAGTTTGATCCTCGTGGAGACGGCTAACGGTCTTTGGAAATATGCTCGCCGAGGAGATATGGTGATCGAAGACTGCCGCGAGGCGATCGGCCGGTTACCCGGTTTCGTCCGGACTACACCGGACGAAGACCTGGTCGAGGAGGCCATGGCACTGTCCGTCACGTTCGACCATCCTGCCTATGACTGTCTGTATCTGGTGTTGGCGAGCCGCTTGTCATTGCCCCTATTGAGCGCTGACAAGCGCTTGCTTGCCCTGGCAACCAAGTCTGGCGGCTGGCGCGTGATAGACCTTGCAACCCTGCCGCCGAACGGAGACACCGAATGACCCTCCAACCCGTTTCCAGCTGGACGTCTTTCGGCGGCACGCTGTCTGTCCACGATCACGACAGCGAGGCCTGTGCCTGCACGATGCGCTTTGCCGTCTTCACGCCGCCCCAGGCCAAGGACGGACCGGTTCCGGTGCTGTGGTATCTCTCCGGGCTGACCTGCAACTGGTCGAATGTGATGGAGAAATCCGGCCTGCAGCGCATGGCGGCCGAGCTGGGCCTGATGGTTGTCGCGCCGGACACCTCGCCGCGCGGCGAGGATGTGGCCAATGACGACGCCTATGATCTGGGCCAGGGGGCGGGCTTCTATATCGACGCCACGGAAATGCCCTGGGCGCCGCATTTCCGCATGCAGCAATACATCACCGAGGAATTGCCCGCCCTGATCGGCTCGGCCTTTCCGGCCGACATGGAGCGGCAGGGGATTTTCGGCCATTCCATGGGCGGACACGGCGCGCTCACCCTGCACTTCAAGCAGCGCGCCCGCTATCGCTCGGTCTCGGCCTTTTCGCCCATCGTGGCGCCGTCGAAAGTGCCCTGGGGCCGCAAGGCCTTCCAGGCCTATATCGGCGATGAATGCCCGGCCTGGGGCGAGCACGATGCCTGCGAGCTGGTGAAGCGGCAGCCGTCGGATGCCCATATCCTGATCGACCAGGGCGAGGCCGACCAGTTTCTTGAGGAACAGCTGAAGCCGGAATTGTTCGAGGCAGCGTGCCGCGAGGCGGGCCAGTCACTCACCCTGCGCCGGCACCCCGGATACGACCATTCCTACTATTTCATCGCCAGTTTCATGGAAGACCATCTGCGCCATCACGCGAAGGCGCTGAAAGGATAGGCGGTGTCGCGTTGTCCTTCCCCTTGATGGGGACTGAGGCGCCAAAGGACATGCCGGGGGCATGTTCGATGCAACGAAGGACCGCGCCGCAGGCGTGGTGGATGGGGTGGGGGCGAGGTGCCTGCCATTTCACTCTTCGA
>JAZAHA010000058.1:0-171511 GCA_036231565.1 Pseudomonadota bacterium | reverse complement strand
TCCCCGCAGATGGCCACGCCGGAGCCTGATGCTGTCACCCACCAGGCGCGGACGAGCTCCGCACGCTCCCGGGCATAAGTGACTGAGCTCATGCCTCCCATCCCGGAAACCGTCTGCGAGCATACGCCCAGTTGAGCGGGCGGGGACAAGTTTCCGATATCCGCCCCACGCACCGTCATCCTGACGAAGGTCAGGACCCAGATCGTAAAGGGATATTTTCGCCAGGCAGGCTCGGTCTGAGCAGTGACGATGTGCGGGATAAGTACGAGATCGCGGGCACCGCGCTCTATGAACTGGGCCCTGACTTTCGTCAGGGTGACGGTGATGGTTGCGGCGTTTGCGCTCTCTCCTTCAACGCTCTCACTTTTCCCGGACGGAGGCCTGCGCAGGCAGGCCGAAGATCCGGGACCGACCGGAGATCATTTCAAGCGATGAGCTTCCCGTGGATCCCGGCACTGCGCCCGCGCATGCGGGTGGCCGGGAAAAGGGGGCTACCTCAGCCCCTCCCATATCCGGCAACAAGAAAAGGCGCGCGGGCCGGACCCGCGCGCCTTGGTCATTTGTGCCGAAGCCGGGCCGAGAGGACTTCGAACAGGCCCGCCGCGCCCATGCCGCCACCGACGCACATGGTGATGACGACGTATTTGGCGCCCTGGCGCTTGCCCTCGATCAGGGCGTGGCCGACCATGCGGGCGCCGGACATGCCGTAGGGGTGACCGATCGAGATTGCGCCGCCATTGACGTTGAGCTTGTCGTTAGGAATGCCCAGCTTGTCCTGGCAGTAGAGAACCTGGACGGCGAAGGCCTCGTTCAGCTCCCACAGACCGATATCGTCCGCCTTGAGACCGAAGCGCTCGAGCAGTTTCGGAACGGCGAAGACCGGGCCGATACCCATCTCGTCCGGCTCGGTGCCGGCCACGGCCATGCCCATGTAACGGCCGAGCGGTGCCAGGCCGCGCTTGGCGGCCAGTTCGGCTTCCATCACCACGCAGGACGACGCGCCGTCGGACAGTTGCGAGGCATTGCCGGCGGTAATCGTGCCGCCTTCGACCACGGTGTTCAGGCCCTGCAGGCCTTCCAGATTGGTCTCGGGGCGGTTGCCCTCATCCTTTTCAAGGAAGACCTCCTGCTGCGAGGTTTCGCCGGTGGCCTTGTCGACGACGATCTTGGTCGACTTCATCGGCACGATCTCGTCGTCGAACTTGCCGGCGGCCTGGGCCGCGGCGGTGCGCTGCTGCGACTGCAGGCCGTACTCGTCCATGCGGTCACGCGAGATGCCGTAGCGCTTGGCGACCACCTCGGCGGTCTGCAGCATCGGCATGTAGATGTCCTTGTGCATGGCAACGAGTGCCGGATCCGGCGCGACGCGCATCTCCTTGGTCTGAACCATGGAGATCGACTCGACACCGCCGGCGACAACGACGTCCATACGGTCGACGATGACCTGTTTGGCAGCGGTCGCGATCGTCATCAGGCCGGAGGAGCACTGGCGGTCCATCGACATGCCGGCCACGGTCACCGGCAGGCCGGCGCGCAGCGCAGCGGTGCGCCCGATCGTGTGCTGCACGCCCTGCTGCAGGGCGGCGCCGTAGACCACGTCCTGGACTTCGGCCGGATCGATCTTGGCGCGTTCAACGGCCGCGGCGATGGTGTGACCGGCCAGGGTCGGCGACGGCGTGGCATTGAAGGCGCCGCGATAGGCCTTGCCGATCGGGGTGCGGGCGGTGGAGACGATGACAGCATCACGCATGGAGGTTCTCTCGTTCTTTGTGTGATCGGATCGGGGTTCGGATGTCCGGCGTCGACCGGCGCCGGACGGCGTGCTCGAGAACCGGGTTCGAAGACCTGGCTTGCTGATCGGCGAAGGGAGAGCGGTGCGAAAACAAAACCGGTTCCGATGCGATTGGCGGGCGAGCGACTGTCAGGGTTTTGTCATCCGGACCGGCTTCAGGCAAGAAAAAACCGGACCGTGTTTTCAAAATTGAACAGTGCTGTACGCATATCCGCATCCGGCTTATTCAAAATCCCATAAACGGGGCGGTCTTGCCGGTTTTCAAAAAGCAGGTATGCTCGTACCCAAGATACGAAAACGGATCGGCGAGGGTGGCGACATGGCATGGGATTTCGAGACCGAGCCGGACTTCCAGGAGAAGCTCGACTGGATCGACAGCTTTGTGAAGCACAAGGTCGAACCGCTGGTGCATCTCGGCTTTCATCCGGCCGATGTGAAAAACCCCAAGCACCGCGCCATCGTCAAACCGTTGCAGCAAGAGGTGAAGGCGAAAGGGCTGTGGGCTTGCCATCTCGGGCCGGAGCTGGGCGGCAAGGGCTATGGCCAGGTCAAGCTGGGGCTGATGAACGAGATTCTCGGCCGCTCTGCCTTCGCGCCGACCGTGTTCGGGTGCCAGGCGCCCGACACCGGCAATGCCGAGATCATCGCGCACTACGGAACCGGGGATCAGAAGGCAAAGTATCTTCGGCCGCTGCTGGACAACGAGATCGTTTCCGCCTTCTCCATGACCGAGCCGCAGGGCGGGTCCGACCCGCTCCTGTTCACCTGTTCCGCCGTCGAGGATGGTGATGAATGGGTGATCAATGGCGAGAAATGGTTCTCGACCAACGCCAAATGGTCCGAATTCCTGATCGTCATGGCGGTGACGGACCCGGATGGTGATCCCTATCGCCGCATGTCCATGTTCATCGTGCCGACGAAGACGCCGGGCGTGGAGATCGTGCGCGACGTTGCCGTCTACGGTCAGCAGGAGGGTTCGGAAGGCTATATCCGCTACACCGATGTGCGGGTGCCGAAAGACCATCTCCTGGGTGAGCGCGGCGGCGCCTTCGTGATTTCCCAGACGCGTCTGGGCGGTGGCCGGATCCACCACGCCATGCGCACGGTGGGCGCCTGCAAGCGGGCGCTGGATCTGATGTGCCGCCGGGCGGCCAGCCGGCGCACGCGCGACGGTGTTATCGCCGACAAGCAGGCCGTGCAGATGCAGATCGCCGACAGCTATATGGAACTGGAGCAATTCCGTCTCTACGTGCTGAAGACGGCCTGGATGATCGACAAGTACAAGGACTACAAGAAGGTCCGCAAGGATATCGCCGCCATCAAGGCGCTGATGCCGAAGGTCTATCGCGACATTGCCGGCCGCGCCCTGCACATTCACGGCTCGCTGGGCGTATCCCCGGAAATGCCGTTTGCCGCGCAGGTGATCGGCTCTTTCGTGATGGGGATCGCCGACGGTCCGACCGAGGTGCACAAGGTCACCGTGGCGCGCCAGCACATGCGCGAATACCGCAATATTTCCGATCCCATCTTCCCCGATTACTCGATCCCGCAGCTCAAGGACGCTGCGCTGGAGAAGTACGGGGATATCGCCGACACGGTCCGCGAACTCGCGGAAACGGCCGGCGCCGACTGAGTTATCAGGGCCGGCGCCGGGCCGGCCGCGACCAAGACGCCAAAAGGCGCGACACGTGAAACGGGGAGGAGGGCGACACCGATGACGGGGCCGTCAGTGTCTGTCCTTCCGCACATGTCTGTGGAGGACAAATGACTGAGACAGTTTCGCCCGCGGCGCCGCCGCCCCTGAAGTTCCAGACCAAGTTTCTCTACGGTCTGGGCTCGATGGCGTATGGTATCAAGGACTTGGCCTTCCGGGTTTTCCTTCTCTATTACTACAATTTCGTGGTGGGAGCCCCGGCTGCACTGGTCTCGGCGGCGATCATGGTGGCGCTGGTCATCGACGCCTTCTCCGACCCCATTGTGGGCCAGATATCCGACAATTTGCGCACCAGATGGGGGCGCCGGCACCCGCTGATGTATCTGTCGGCGATCCCGGCCTCGCTCTCCTTCTTCTTCCTGTGGCTGCCGCCGGAGGGGCTCGAGGGAACCGGTCTCTTCCTCTATCTGGTGGTCCTGGCCTCGGCGGTGCGCACCTTCATCACGCTCTACGAAATCCCCAGCTCGGCACTGGCGCCGGAACTGGCAACGGATTACGACGAGCGCACCACGATTGCCGGCTATCGCTTCTTCTTCGGATATATCGGCGGGATCGGTCTTTATGTCCTGTCGCTGGCCCTGCTGTTCCCGCCAACGCCGGAACATCCGTTGGGCATCACCAATCCGGCCGGTTATCTGCCCTTCGGCATTCTGGGCTCCGGGATCATGATCTCGACGGTGCTCCTGTCGACGCTCGGGACGCATCACCGGATCAAGTACATGCGCAAGCTGCCGGCGCCGCAGCGGCGCAACCCGCTGCAGACGCTGAACCTGATGCGCCAGACCTTCTCGCATCGCGGTTTCCTCGCGATCCTGGGCTTTGGCGTGCTGAAATACACCGGGCTGGGCATCAGTTCGGCACTCGCGCTCTATTTCGGCTCGCTGTTCTGGGCGCTGTCCTCCGGCGAACTCGCCATCCTGGCGGCAGATGCTGCACTGGGGGCCACGCTGGCGCTGATCCTGGCGCCGCGCCTGTCCAAATCCCTGGGCAAGAAGGGCGCTGCTTTTGTGCTGGCGCTGACGGCGATCCTGTTTACCTGCGCGCCCTATGTGCTGCGCCTGCTGGGTCTGTTTTTCGAGAATGGCAGCCCGATGCTGCTGCCGGCGCTCTTCATCCTGTCGGCGATCTACACGATGTGCGGGATTTCCTCGGCGATCCTGGTGCACGCGATGATCGGCGATGTCATCGACGACAGCTCCCTGCGCACCGGCCGGCGGGCCGAGGGTCTCTTCTATGCCGCCAATTCCTTCATGCAGAAATGCTCGTCCGGACTGGGTGTCTTCGTCGCCGGCATTATGCTGTCCGTGGTCGGAATGCCGGATGGTGCACGCCGTACGGGTGTCGAGCCGGAAGTGATCATACACCTCGTCCAGCTCTACATCCCGGTGATCGCCGTGCTCTACCTGACCGGGGCCTTCTTCCTGCGCTTCTACAAGATCGACCGGGCCAGCCATGAGGCGAACCTGGCCTCGATCCGGGCCAGGGAAGCGGCGCAGCTGACCGAGAACACCACCTCATGACCACCGCACCGAATACCAGGAGACCCCATGTCACTGCGTAACCGCGCCTATATCGCCGGCGCGTTCGAACACCCCACCCGCCTGGCGCCCGACAAGTCGACGCCGCAACTTCACGCCGAGTGCGCGGCCGGTGCTCTGGCCGATGCCGGGCTGAGCCTGGAGGATGTGGACGGGTATTTCTGCGCCACCGACGCGCCGGGCTTCGGTCCGATCTCGATGATCGACTATCTCGGTCTCAAGGTCCGTCACACGGATTCCACCGAGATGGGCGGGTGTACCTATATCCAGCACGTGGCGCATGCCGCCGAGGCGATCGCCCTGGGCAAGTGCAAGGTGGCGCTGATCACGCTGGCCGGGCGGCCGCGTTCGGAAGCGGTGACGCGGTTCCGTCCGGGCGCACCGGAAAGCCAGTTCGAGCAATTCACCGGCCTGACCAATCATACCTCCTACGGGATGTGCGCCGTGCGGCACATGCACGAGCACGGCACGACGCCGGAGCAGCTGGCCTGGATCAAGGTCGCGGCCTCGCATCATGCCCAGCACAATGAACACGCCATGCTGCCCAAGGTGGTCACGGTGGAAGAGGTGCTGGAAAGCCCGATGATTGCCGACCCGTTGCACCGGCTCGATTGCTGCGTGACCACGGATGGCGGCGGCGCGCTGGTCGTGGTGGCGCCGGAGATCGCGCGCTCGCTGAAACGGCCGCTGGTCGCCCTGCGCGGCGCCGGCGAGGCGACGAAAGGACCGTCCGGGGGGCTGGGGCTCGACCTGACGACATCGGCTGCGGCACGCTCGGGCCCGGCGGCTTTCGCCGAGGCCGGGGTGACGCCGGCGGATATCAAATACGCCTCCATCTATGACAGCTTCACCATCACCGTGCTGATCCAGCTGGAGGATCTCGGTTTCTGTGCCAAGGGTCAGGGCGGCAAATTCGTTGCCGACGGAAACCTGATCTCGGGCACGGGCAAACTGCCCTTCAACACGGATGGTGGCGGGCTGTGTTCCAACCATCCCATGTTCCGCGGCGGTATCACCAAGGTGATCGAGGCGGTGCGGCAATTGCGCGGTGAAGCGCACCCGGCCGTGCAGGTGCCCGATTGCGATCTGGCGGTCGCGACCGGCATCGGCGGATCGCTGGGCGCCCGCCATGGTGCGGCCACCGTCATCCTAGAGCGGCAATGATGAGCGAGCGTCGATACCCCGCGCCCGAGCCCAATGCGGAAACCCAGGTGTTCTGGGATGCGGCGGGCAAGGGTGTGCTGAAGATCAAGAACTGCCGGGCCTGTTTCCGGGCGCACTACTATCCGCGCGCGATCTGCCCGCATTGCGGGTCGGACAAGACGGAATGGGTGATCAGTGAGGGCGCCGGCGAGATCTATTCGGTCTCGGTCATGCGCCGCGGCGAGGGCGCGCCCTTTGCGGTCGCCTATGTGACGCTCGATGAGGGGCCGGCCGTTCTTACCAATATCGTCGACTGCGATCCCGACAGCCTGACCATCGGCCAGCGTGTGCGGATTGCGTTCAAACCGAGCGAGGAAGGGGCGCCGCCCGTTCCCACGTTCACACCGAGTGGAGACTAGACATGGCCACTGCAGAACTCACCAATCCGGCCGACGCCCTGGAGGCTTTCCGCAAGGAAGCTGCCGAATGGCTCGCGGCGAATTTCCCGAAATCCCTGGTGGGCAAGGAAAACGTCCTTGCCACCGTCGAGGGTGGATCGGATCCCGATCCCGAGGCCGTCGCCTGGAAGAAGGCGATGGGCGAAAAGGGCTGGGGCACGCCAACCTGGCCGAGCGAATATGGCGGCGGCGGGCTCTCCTACCCCGAAGCACGGGTGTTGCAGGAGGAAATGGGCAAGATCGGCGCGTGGAACCCGATCGGCGGCATGGGCGTGATGATGCTGGGGCCGACCCTTCTGGAGTTTGCCTCGGAAGAGCAGAAGCAGCGGCACATCCCGCCGATCTGCCGCGGCGCGATCCGCTGGTGCCAGGGTTATTCCGAGCCGGGCGCCGGCTCCGACCTCGCCAGTCTGCAGACCAGGTGCGAGGACAAGGGCGATCACTGGCTGATCAATGGCCAGAAGACCTGGACGTCCGGCGGTCAATGGGCCGACTGGTGCTTTGCCCTGGTGCGCACCGACACGTCGAAGAAGCATGAGGGCATCTCCTTCATCCTCCTGGACATGAAATCGCCGGGGGTGGAGGTGAAGCCGATCCGGATGATCTCCGGCACCTCGCCCTTCTGCGAGACCTTCTTCACCGATGTGAAAGTGCCCAAGGAAAACCTGGTCGGCGATCTCGGCAATGGCTGGACGATCGGCAAGCGCCTGCTCCAGCACGAGCGCACCAATCTGTCCGGCGGCGGCAGTCTGGGCCGCGGCCAGGGCCCGTCCCTGTCCGACATCGCCAAGCATTATTTCGGCATCGATGCTGAGGGCCGGATCGCCGATGCCGATCTGCGCATGCGCATCGTGCGCCACGAGATGGAGGCGCAGGCCTTCAAGGCGACGGCGCGCCGCGTGATGCTGGAATCCAAGAGCGGCAATATCTCGCTGGGCTCGTCCATCCTGAAGAATGTCGGCGCTCGCATCACCCAGGAACGCGCCGAGCTGACGCTGGAAATCATGGGTATGAACGGGCTGGGCTGGTCCGGCGACGGGTTCAACGCGGCCGAGCTGGGCGCCACGCGTGGCTGGCTGTGGGGCAAGGCGGTGTCGATCTATGGCGGCACCACCGAGATCCAGAACAATGTGATCGCCAAGCGCATCCTCGGGATGCTGGACCACCAGTAGGCGGAGGGGAGAGAACGACATGGCCGTCCTGAACGAAGAACAGAGCATGCTGCGCGACATGGCGCGCGACTGGGCCAATGAACAATCGCCGGTGACCGCCTTTCGCAAGGTGCGCGATGCGGGCGAGGCGATCGGCTTCGACCCGAAGGCTTTCGCGGCCCAGGCCGAGATGGGCTGGACCGGGGTGATCATTCCGGAAGCCTATGGCGGGTCGGATTTCGGCTATCTCAGCCTCGGCCTCGTGCTGGAGGAAACCGGCCGGACGCTGACGGCAAGTCCGCTGGGCACGACGGCGCTGGCCGCGACGAGTGCGCTTCTGCTGGCCGGAAGCGAGGCGCAGAAACAGGCCTGGCTGCCGAAAATCGCTTCCGGAGAGGTGATCGCGGCACTCGCCGTCGACGAGGGTCCGCGCCACGACCCGTCAAAGATCGCCACGAAGGCGGACAAGTCCGGCGATGGCTGGACGCTGAGCGGCACCAAGGCGTTTGTTGCCGAAGGCGATGGCGCGCATGTGTTCGTCGTTGCGGCACAGACCGGCAGCGGGGTGGGGCTCTTCCTGGTGCCGGCCGATGCCAAGGGTCTCAGCCGCGCACCGCGCAACATGGTCGACGCGCGCAGCCATGCCGAAGTGCGCTTCGACGCGGTCAAGCTGGGCAGCGATGCGTTGATCGGGCCGGAAGACGGCGCGGCTTTGCTCGACCAGGTGCTCGACCGGGCCCGGGCCGGCGTTGCGGCCGAGATGCTGGGCCTTGCGGTCCAGGCTTTCGACGACACGCTGGCCTATCTGAAAACCCGCGAGCAGTTCGGCGAGATCCTGTCGCGCTTCCAGGCGCTGCAGCACCGCATGGCGCACCAGTTCACCCAGATCGAGCTGATGCGTTCGGTGGTCGAGGGTGCGCTTGAGGCGATCGACAAGGACCGCGACGATATCGCAGCCAAGGTTTCGCTGGCCAAGGCGACAGCGTGCGACACGCTGCATCTGGTCTCGCGCGAGATGATCCAGTTGCACGGCGGGATCGGCATGACGGACGAGCATCATGCCGGCTTCTACATCAAGCGGTCGCGGGTGCTTGAGAACGCCTGGGGCAATGCCGCCTTCCACCGGGAGCGCTTTGCGCGCCTGGCCGGGTATTGAGCGGCGAGCCCGACAATCCCGCCCCGGCGGCCAATCGCACAAGAGCGGATGGCGGTGCGGGGCGGGAGCGTGCCTATGACCGGTTTGTCGAAGGCAATCTGAAGCGCAATTACGTCGCCCATTTCACGCACGGCATGCTGGGCATGACGGGCTTCCGCCTGATCTTTGCGCCCACTTTTGTGCCCGCCTATCTGCACATGCTGACCGGCTCGGCCTTCATGGTCGGGCTGGGCCAGGCGCTGATCCAGGCCGGGGCAATCGCCTCGCCCATCATGGGCGCGGCCCAGATCGAGCACCGGCGCCATGTCATGCCGGCGGCGATGACGATCGGCGTGCTGATGCGCCTGCAGCTGCTGGGGCTGGCGCTCGCCGGCTGGTTCCTGACCGGCCATGTCCTGCTGCTGGCGACTTTCCTGTTCCTCTTCCTGTTCGGTTTCTTTCTGGGCTCCCAGCGGGTCGCCTTCCAGGTGGTGCTGGCCAAGGTGATCCCGATCCGTCTGCGCGGCCGGCTGCAGGCCTGGCGGAACCTCGCCGGCGGGGCGATCGCGGCGGGCCTGTCCTGGTGGGCCGGGGTCTATCTCATCGACCCGAATGTGTTCGGCAATGGCTATGCGACGACCTTCATGGTCGCCTTCCTGCTGACGAGCGCAGGCCTGGCCGCACTCTGGCTCTTCATGCGCGAGCCCAGCAGTCCGACCGTGAAGACCCAGATGGGCATGCTCGACCGCATACGGGAATTCCCGGTCCTTCTGGCTGACCGGGATTACCGCAATTTCCTCATCTCCCTGGTCTTTGCGACCATGGGCCGGATCGCCATTCCCTTCTGTATCATCCATGCCGGCCGGCAGATGGACGTGGACGGCGTCGCCATCGGCCTGTTCTCGCTGGCCTTCCTTGGTGCAGACACCGCGACCAATCTGATCTGGGGCACGATGGGCGACCGCTATGGCTTCCGGATCACCTTCATCGGCACGCTGATTGTCTGGCTGGTATCGCTGGGGGCGATGATCACGGCCGTGGCGCCCTGGCAATTCCTGCTCGCCTTTTTCGGGCTCGGAGCGGCCATGTCCGGGAACATGATGAGCGTGACCACGCTCGTGCTCGAATTTGGCCACCGCGACGACATTCCCATGCGTCTGGCTCTGTCGACGACGGCAGAGACCTCGGTCGCAACGGTCGGCCCGCTCGCGGGCGGGCTGGTCGCGGCGACGTTCGGACTGGTTCCCGTTTTTGTCCTGTCGATGGTTTGCCTGGCGATAGCGCTTTGCATTCTCGTGTTGGGAGTACGCGAACCGCGTCATCTGAAATAAGTTGACGTTTACGGAAACGGCAACTCAATTATCCAATAATAACTAGCCTTGTCACCGTATCTTTCTTGACGGCGCCAAATCTCATTGCTCTAATCGAATGCGCGGTATGTAAAAAATCATAAGCAGCCGCTCAGTCTGGGAGGAGATTATGACTGTGAAGGGTCTCATGCGTGCGAGCAGCGCGCTGACAGCCCTTGCGTTGACTGCGGGGCTTGGCTCTGCGGCATTGGCGCAAGACGACGATGTGATCATCGTTACAGGTTCCGTTATTCAGGGGACACCCGAGGACGCCGCCCTGCCGGTGGACGTTCTCTCGTCGGAGGAACTCGCGCGGCTGGGCAATCCCTCGCCGGTCGAGCTGCTCAAGGCGCTGCCGGTTTCCAGCGGCGTCATCGGTGACACGAACCAGTTCGACAGCCGGTCGCAGGCGACCGAAGGCATGGCATCGGTGAACCTGCGCGGCCTCAGCCCGCAGCGTACGCTGGTCCTGCTCAACAACCGGCGCCTGGTTTCGGCGGGGACGGGGGTTCCCTTCGTCGACATCAACCTGCTGCCGCAGGCGGCGATCGGCCGGATCGAGATTCTGAAGGACGGTGCGGCGGCGATCTACGGATCGGATGCTATCGGCGGCGTGGTGAACTTCATCACGCGGTCCGACCAGGACGGTTTCCGCGTCGGCGGGGACTACACCTTCATCGACGGCAGTTCCGGCGATTATACCGTCCATGGCAGCTGGGGGCGTCAGGGCGACAATTACAGCATTCTGCTGGCGGGGGGCTATCAGCATCGCGACGAACTGCTTGCGGTCGATCGCGACTTTGCCGTGATGGATTTTGAAAGCAATCCGGAAGGCGGCTGGACCGGCGGCGGCAACCCCGCGACCTTCCTGCCGTTGGGCGTGATCCCGGGCGTCGGTGTTGCGCCGATCGGTGGACTTCGCGCCGACCCGCAATGTGCGGCCCAGGGCGGCTATGTCACCGCGGCCGGCTGGTGCCGGACGCAGTACACCGGCTTCGATGCCCTCGTTGAGGAAGAGGATCGCTACCAGCTCTATGGCGAGCTGAATGTCGAGCTCTCGGATACGGTCGAATGGGATTTCAGCCTGCTATACGGCAATGACGAGATTCCGCACTACCGGACCTCTCCGATGTACCTGCTCACCCAGGCGCCTTCCGCGATTGCGGCGGTCGGCGGGTCGCCCAGCGGCTTCATTGTTCCGGGAAACAATCCGGGCTTCATCGAAATGGTGACCAATAATCCGGGCATCGTGCCCGCCGGTACCGTTGCGGCCCTGTTCCCGACCCTTCTGTTCCGTCCGCTGCTCGCAGGGGGCAATCCGGCCTTTATCGGCAATCCCGACGATCTGGGCGCATCCACCGGCCGCCGCGAGAACGAGAGCTTCCGGATGTCGACCGGATTGACGGCCGAAATCACGGACGCCGTGCAGTTCGAATTCGCGCTGACCTATCACAAGTTCGAGCGCTATTTCGACGGGTACGACTCCTTCGGTGACCGTGTGCAGCTCGCTTTGCGCGGTTTCGGTGGTCCGAACTGTGATCCGACCACCTCGGCCCCCGGAACGGGAGGCTGTCTGTGGCTGAACCCGTTCGGCAACCAGGTAACCGGCGCCAATCCGAACACGCCCGAGCTGATCAACTGGTTCTTTGTCCAGTCGACCAGCTTCCTGGAAACCGAGCTTTTCGTGGCCGACTTCACCCTGTCCGGGGATACCGGCTGGGAGCTGGCCGGCGGACCGGTCCTCTTCGGGGCCGGGGCGCAGTACCGCAAGAACACGTTCGCGGCGACCTATGGCGACAACAACAATATCGCGGTGAATCCCTGCCGCGATACGCCGGTAACCGGGTCGACCTCCTGTGCCCAGCCCAACGGGGCGCTGGCCTTCCTCGGGTCGAATGCGGACTCGGAGGCCGACAATGACGTCTACGCCCTGTTCGGCGAGATGCAGTTGCCGGTGACGGACAATTTCAATGTCCAGCTGGCCGCCCGCTTCGAGGACTATGGCGGAGAGACCGGATCGACCTTCGATCCCAAGATCACTGCCCGCTGGCAGATCACCGATACATTCGCCCTTCGCGGTTCGGCCGGCACGACGTTCCGCGGCCCGCCGGCACAGCAATTGTCCGACCGGAATGTGACGTCGCTGCAGGTGATCGCAAACAGCTTCCGGCCGGTCGATGTCTACGGCAATCCGGCGCTGGCGCCGGAGACCGCGACGAACTACTCGATCGGTCTGCTGGTCGACACCGGCGCCTTTACGGCCAGCGTCGACTACTTCCGCTACGAGATCGAGGACACGATCACCACCGAGCCGCTTTCCGGCATGGTGGCGACGATGTTCGGCGATCCCGCGAATTGCACGGATCCGGCGTTCAACGCCTTGCGTGAACGCTTCCAGTTCAATGATGGCGGCGGTGTCCCCGGGGCCGGAACCTGCGCGGTCGGGAATATCTCCCGGGTGCGGACCGGCTGGGTGAATGGCGGTGACCTGACCAGCTCCGGTGTCGACTTCATCGTCAATTACGACTTCGGTGACGTGCTGGGCGGCCAGCTCAATGCTGGCGTCACGGCCACCTACATGCTGGGCAACGAGCTTGGCGAAGAGGTGGTCGAGGGCATTGTCGTGCAGGACGGGTTCGACGGGGTCGGCTTCCTGAACTTCCAGACCACCGCCTATCCGGTGCCGGAATGGAAGGCGCGCGGATTTGTCGAATATACCTACGGCAATTTCGATGCGCGGCTGACGATGAATTATATCGACAGTTATCGCGACCAGCGTGCCGACAGCGGCACGGGTCCGTTCGCGCCCAATACCAACATCCCCGGTGCGCCGGTGCTGATGCAGGGGGCGACGATCGACAGCCAGGTCACGACGGACTTCAACCTGATCTACAATTTCGGCGATGCGACCACCGTGTCCTTCACCGCGTTGAACATCACGGATGAAGACCCGAGCTTCGCGCGCCTGGACTACAATTACGATCCGTTCACCGGCAATCCGCTGGGCCGGGTCTTCCGCGTCGGCATCAATACCGAATTCTAGGTATTGCCGGCCCGGACAAGAAGAAGGCCCCGGTCGTCCAACCGGGGCCTTTTTTGTGTGTCTGGCAAGCTGG
Organism: Pseudomonadota bacterium; assembly: GCA_036231565.1. Lineage (GTDB taxonomy): Bacteria > Pseudomonadota > Alphaproteobacteria > Caulobacterales > Maricaulaceae > Maricaulis. The sequence continues at coordinate 158,115 of JAZAHA010000058.1, read as the reverse complement.
CTAGCGCGGCCAGGCTTTCGGCGGATCGGAGAACAGTCCGTAGGCGATTGTCGAGGCGTAGTAGGCAAAGGCCTGGGCCGGCGGTACGCGCTGGATCCAGTTGCGCAGGTCATAGGCCGAGTTGAGCGAGCCCATGACGGCCTGGCTGGCGATCAGCGGATCGATCGGCTTGATCGAGCCCTCGGTAAAGCCGTCGATCATCATGCCGGCAAAGCGCCGCGCCATGCGGTTGGACTGGGCGATAACGTCATTGCGCAGCTCGTTCGGCAGGGCCTGCAGGGCAGTCGTGCGCACCAGCGGGAATTCCGAATAGAGCTGTATGTCCAAGAGGGTCGCGATCGAGGAGGCGAGCTGTTCCCAGTGGCTGCCTCCGGCGCGAACGGCGGCGCGCTGGACCAGCGAGACGCGGCCATAGCTGCGCCGGAAGCATTCCAGCACCAGCTCGTCCTTGGCTTCCAGATGGTGATAGAAGCTGCCCTTGGTGACGTTCAGCTCGGATGCGATCTGTTCCACCGACGCGCCGCGATAGCCGCGCTCGTTGATCAGGAAGGTGGCGGCGCGGGCGAAATTGCCCGGCATGCCCTCGATCCCGACTTTCAGCGAGGACTCGTCGATCTGCAGCAGCCGCGGTTCCCAGCTGGAGCCCTTGGGGGCAAACCCGGTCTCGAACAGTTCGATCATGCGCTTGCAGACGCGATCATAATCGCCGGTCGAGTATTGCGAGATCCAGGCCGGCAGCCAGAACATGTTCTGCACGAGCACGTGGGCGCGGATCGTGCCGAGCACCTTCTCCTCGTCATTGCGCGGCGGATCGAAGAAGGTGCGCAGCTTGCGGAAGACCTGGACATAGCGCGCCGTCAGGTCGGAATTGTACGGCTCGTTGAGCGCCCGGATGTCCGAGAGCACCGCGACCGGGCGCTCCTCCTCGGCATTGATGGCGGCCTGCAGCTCGAAATTGCTGCGGATATAGCGGGCGATCCGTTCCTGTGGCGTGCGGCCCCGGGCAGCGTCCTCGATCAGGGCCTCGATCCGCTCGAGCGAACGCTCCAGCACCGCCGAGGCCAGCAATTCCTTGCGCTTGAAGTAGTACGTGATGCTGGTCGTGTTGAGGTCCACCAGCTGTGCGACATCGACAAAGGTCATGCCGCGCACGCCGTGCCGGTTGATCAGGGTGGCGGCGGCATCGAGGATCCGCTCGCGTTTCTCCTGGAAGCGGCGCGTCTTCGCGCTGTCCAGCGTATCAGGGGTCGCATTCATATCATTCGCTTAGCAGAGTTCGTGCCTATCGTCACGCGAGTGGGGAACCTCTCCACTTCATCTTCATGAAGCCAACTATAGCAGAAACGGTATGGATATCGTCGGAAAAATTCCAAGGGTGTGCCCACGTCTATATCCAGATTGTTCAGCAACAACCCTCCAGATTGTCCGCGACTCCCACGTATTTACCGAATAATGAGTATGCTCTAACATGCCGGTTGTGGCGCGCCGCCGGGATTGGCCGGCGCGCAAGCACAAATTCCGAGGGAGGGGGCATGCGCCTGTTCAGCCCGGGTGGCCGTGGGGCAAGTGAAGACACGGAGGTATTCCCGTCGTGACGGTCTATGTCATCGCTCAGCTCGAGTTCACCGACGAGGCCCGCTACCGCAGCTACCAGACGGCCGCGACAAGGCTTTTCATGGCGAAGGGCATTCGCGTCCTGGCCGCCGACGAAGCGCCGGTCGTGCTCGAGGGTGACTGGTCCGGCGACAAGGTCGTGGTGATGGCTTTCGATGATGCGGCCGCAGCGCGCGCCTTCCTGGAAGGACCGGAATACCAGGCCATATCCGACGACCGGCGTGCCGGGGCACGCTCCACTGCCATCATGATCAAGGGGTTTTAAGCCATGCAGTACCGGCAACTCGGTGACAGCGATCTCACCGTCTCGGAAATCTCGCTCGGTACCTGGCTGACCTTCGGTGTCGGTATCGAGCGCGACAAGGCCATTGCCAGCCTGAACCAGGCCTTCGACCTGGGGATCAACTTCATCGACACGGCCAATGCCTATGGCTATGGCGCGGCAGAAAGCCTGCTGGGCGAGGCGCTGAAGGACCGGCCGCGCGACAGCTATATCCTGGGCACCAAGGTCTTCGTGCCGATGAGCGAGACGGATTACGGCCTGTCCCGCGTCCAGATCGAGAAGCAGCTCGATGCGTCCCTGAAGCGTCTCAACACCGATTATGTCGATCTCTACCAGTGCCACCGCTACGACGTGGACACGCCTCTGGAAGAGACGATGGAGGCGCTGAGCGATGCCGTGAAGGCCGGCAAGGTGCGCTATATCGGCTTCTCGGAATGGTCGCCCAAGCAGATCCAGGCTTCGCTGGACCTGCCCGGTGTCGAGAAATTCGTCTCCAGCCAACCACAATATTCCCTGCTCTGGCGGCGGCCGGAGAAGGCGGTCATTCCGCTGTGTGCCGAAAACGGGATTTCCCAGATCGTCTGGTCGCCGCTCGCCCAGGGCGTGCTGTCGGGCAAGTATGTGCCTGGCGATACGCCGCCGCAGGACAGCCGTGCCTCCAGCGACAAGATGAACCGGCAGATGGGGCACTGGAACCGGCCTGAAGTGATCGAGGCGGTTCACCGGATGAAGCCGCTGGCCGAGGAGGCCGGTGTCTCCATGGCGCAATTTGCCCTTGCCTGGGTGCTGCGCGAACCCAATGTTGCCTCGGCCATTGTCGGTGTCAGCCGGCCTGAGCAATTGGCGGCCAATGCCGCCGCGTCGGGCCTGAAGATCGATCCGGCCCTGTTTGAAAAGGCGGAAGCCATAGCTGCGGAGATACCGAGCGCGTGAGTCTGGTCGATATTCTTGCTGCCGCCGAAACGGGGGAGAACACCCTGACGGCGCGTGTTCCCGATACCTGGATGCAAGGCCGCACGGCCTATGGCGGCCTGTCCGCCGCGCTGGCCCTGGAGGCGGCGATCCGGTCCCAGCCGGACCTGCCGCCGCTACGCTCGGCGCAGATCGCCTTTGTCGGCCCGCTGGCCGGCGAGGTGACGGTGGAGACCCGCCTTCTGCGCCGCGGCCGCACGGCGGCCTATATCGAGGCCAATGTCTTCGGCGAGGGCAAGCTGGGCCTGAAGGCGCTCTTTGTCTTCATGACGGCGCTGGAATCCGCCATCGACTATGCCGATGCGGCACGCCCCGAGGCGCCGGCGCCGGAAGACGCTGCGCCCGCCATGGCCAATCCGGATCCGAAATTCTTCACCAGCAATCTGGAATACCGCCACGCCCTGCCGATCGAGGAAAGGCACACGCCGGACTTCATGCGCTGGGTGCGTCTGAAGGAGCGTGACGGCCTGCACCCGATGGTCGAACTGATGGCGATCGGCGATGCCCTGCCGCCAGCAGCCATGGCGCTGTTCCAGAAACCCGGGCCGATCAGTTCGATGACCTGGATGCTGAATGTCCTCACCGCAGAGCCGGCCACACGGGACGGTTGGTGGCTGTCCCGTTCGACCGCCGATCTCGTGCGCGACGGCTCGTCGAGCCAGGTGATGCAGATGTGGAATGCCGACCGCCAGCCGGTCGTGACGGGCATGCAAAGCGTGGCGATCTTCGTCTGACCAGGGCTTTCAGCCAGGCAAAAAGAAAGACGGGCCCGGGAGCCCGCCTTTTGCTCAAGAGGGAGCTTCTAGTGGCCGTGAGCGGCCGCCTGGCTTTCCACCAGATCAATGAGATCAGCCTGGGCAATGCCGACATCGAGAAGATGCAGGCCCCAGTCGGCGAGGATCGTGCCGTCCGGCGTCACGACATCACCGACGATGTCGTCGGCGCGCGGGTCGGCCGGGTCGCCATGAACCGTGACAGCGAAATAGTGACCGGCGTCACTGTTCACGCACTGACCGGTCAGAAGGCCGGGCACGGAGACATAATCCGTCTCGATCTCCGGTCCGTCTGCGATCCAGGGTCCGGCTTCGGCCGATGAGGTGAAAGCGCCGCCGGTCGCGAGATAGGCGCCCAGCGGTGCGTCGGCATTGCCCGCCAGGTCGGCCGGATTGGTGCAGGCGACTTCCAGCGCGGGATCGCTGGTCTTGCCAAAGCGCGAGCCCTCGGGCGGCGGCGCGTCGGCGCGGAAGGTGACATAGCCGATGAAACAGCCGGTCTCGTCCGGCGAGGTGCAGGGCGGGACGGCGTCGAAAGAACCGCCCAGAGGGGCGTCGACAGGCGTGGTGATATTGAAGCCGATCAGCATGGCCGACAGCATCTGCGCCTGAACCGGCTGGCCATCCACCTCGTTGGCCACGAGGGTTTCCAGCATCCGCGCGCCCTGGGAGTGGCCGATCAGCACAAAGGGCCGGCCGTTATTGTCGTGTTCCAGATAGTGCGCGAAGGCGGAGCGGACATCCATATAAGCCAGCATCCCGTCAGCGCCGGTTTCGGTATTGCCGGCCATCATCTGGCGCAGCGCGGTCAGCGTGACCTGGCGGTACATCGGCGCGAAGGTGCGGCACACCGAGCCGAAGCGCGCAAACTGGGCCGCAATGACCCGGTTCTCCTCGTCATTGGCGACAAGGTCGCTGTTGCCGCCGGGATCGTTCGAGACGGTCGGATAGACATAGAAACAGTCGACAGCCGGGTCGGACGCGGCTTCATAGGTCTCGATTTCCGTCGTGCCGTCGGCATGGATGATCGTGGTGTCGAGATCGATCGTGCAGGCATCCTCCCGGCCGGGGCGGCAAAGCCAGTTTTCCGCCGCGTCATAGTCGGGCGGCGTATGGCCGGCGGGCTGGGCCAGGCTGGCGGCGCCGGCCAGGACGAGTGTCGTAAACAGCATGCAGGTCTCCCCTAGACGGCTTCGGCCGCCTCCTTGTCGAACATGGGTTTGAGTTCGCTCTTGATGATCTTGCCATTGGCGTTGCGCGGCAGGGTCTCGCGGGTGAAGAGGATGCGCACCGGCGCCTTGAAGGCAGCCAGGTGCCGGCGCACCCAGTCCTGCAGCTCGGCCTCGGTCGCGCTCATCCCCGGGGCGAGGTGAACCACGGCGGCGGGTTCCTCGCCCAGCGTGCGATGGGGGATGCCGACAAGGGCGGCATCGGTGACGGCCGGGTGGTCGTAGAGGACGTTCTCCACCTCGCTGGAATAGATGTTCTCGCCGCCGCGGATGATGATGTCCTTGGCGCGGTCGACGATGTAGCAGAAGCCTTCCTCGTCGACGCGGGCGAGGTCGCCGGTGCGCACCCAGCCGTCGATGAAGGTCTCGGCCGTGGCCTCCGGATTGTTCCAGTAGCCGGCGACGATTTGCGGGCCGCGGGCCCAAAGCTCGCCAACCTCGCCGACGGGTAGTTCCTGCGTGCCGTCCGGGCTCATGATCTTGATGTCGGACACGGCGACCGGCGTGCCGCAGCTGTCGGGCCGGTTGAGATAGTCTTCCGAGGCGTGGTGTGTGACGGTGGCCGAGGTCTCGGTCATGCCCCAGCCATTGCCCGGCAGGGCGCCGAACACCGAGCGGATCTTGCGCACGAGGTCGGGCGCGGAGGGGGCGCCGCCATAGGCGATCGATTCCAGCGAGGAGAGGTCATACTTCTCGCGGTCGGGGTGTTCGATGAGCTGCCAGGCAATGGTCGGAACGCCGCCGGTGACATTGACCTTCTCGCGCTCGATGATGCGGAAGGCGTCGACCGGATCCCATTTATGCATGAAAACCATGGTGTTGCCGGCAAATATCGCGCCCATCAGGGCGGCATTGCAGGCGGTGACGTGAAACAGCGGGATCACCGTCAGCATCGTCTTGGGTACCGGGTCGGGCGGGACTTGCCCGCGGCGCGCAAAAGTGCGGGCACCGGAATAGGCCGAGGAGAAGATATTGGTGAGAATGTTGCGATGGGTGCCCAGCGCGCCTTTCGGGTGCCCGGTGGTGCCGCTGGTGTAGAAAATGGTCGCATAAGTGTCCGGTTCGAGCCCCATAGAGGGAAGGTCCGTGTCACCTAAAGTGCCATAGTCGGACGGGGCGCCGATCACATCCTCCAGCCGGCGGGCCGGCGCGGCGGGCGGCGTCTTCGTGCGGCTGACGAGGACGGTGTCGAGGTCGGGTAGCGCGTCCGCCGACGGCGCGATCCGTTCCCAGCGCTCCGCGTCGCAGATCAGCGCGCGGGCGCCGCTGTCGGACAGACCGTAGGCCAGCTCGGCACCGGTCCACCAGGCATTCAGCGGTACGGCGATCGCGCCGAGGCTGGTGATGGCGAAAAAGGCGACCGGCCATTCCGGCAGATTGCGCATCGACAGGGCGACCCGGTCGCCGGGCTTCACACCGCTCCGCGCCAGCTCTGCGGCCAGGGTGGCGGTGGCGCGGAACCAGGCGTCATAGGTGACGCGCTCGTCCTCATAGATGGTGAAAATCCGGTCCGGGTGGGTGGCCCGGGCGTGGCGCGCGAGATCGGGCAGGGAGGCCGGTGCGTTCTTCCACACGCGTGTGGGGACGCCGCGGATCTCGACCGTCTCCATCTCGAAGCGGGCGCCCGGAGCGCACAGTGCCTGCTCGATCGCATCCAGCGATGCGGCGGGCCAGCCTTCGGGCAATTGGTATGCCGGCGCCGTGCCGGACGCCCCGGTTTGCTTTTCCATCCCCGGCAATCCTGTTTTCGGTTTGCGATTGTGTTTGTTGATTGAACGATAGTGTTGATCGAGATAGGGCACAAGGCTTAAGCTGGATGCCGGTCGTCTCAATGCGACCGTCAGAGATATCGAATGAAGGGTATGCGCCTGTTCTGGCGCGCCGCTTCACCACAGAACACGAAAAAGCCACCGGTGCCCGGGCGCCGGAACGGCTCTTGAAACAGGAGACGGCAATGTCCGTGATCACCACACGCAGGGAAGGCGAGGTCCTGGTCGTGACCTCCAACAATCCGCCGGTCAATGCGCTGGGCCAGGCCGTGCGCGCCGGTCTGGCGGAGGCCATGGCCGAGGCCGCCGGCGACGACGCCATCCAGGCGGTCGTGATCTGCTGTGAGGGGCGGACCTTCTTTGCCGGTGCCGACATCACCGAGTTCGGCAAGCCGCCGGTCGGCCCGTCCCTGCCCGAAGTCATCGACGCCATCGAAGCGAGCCCGAAGCCTGTCGTCGCGGCCATTCATGGCACGGCGCTGGGCGGGGGGCTGGAAGTCGCGCTGGGGTGTCACTACCGGATCGCCGTCGCCTCTGCCAAGCTCGGGCTGCCCGAGGTCAAGCTTGGCATCCTCCCCGGCGCCGGCGGTACCCAAAGACTGCCACGCGTGGTCGGCGTTGCAGATGCCCTGCCCATGATCGTCACCGGCAATCCGATCCCGGCCGCAAAGGCCGAAAAGATCGGCCTTGTCGACAAGCTGGTGGCGGAAGACGGGCTGGCTGCGTCAGGTATTGCCTTTGCCCGCAGTGTCATCGGCCAGGCGGACCACCCGGTTTCCTCGAAACGGACCGACAAGATCGGCGAGATCGCTTCGGACAGCGATTTCTTTGACGAGTTCCGCAAGACCCAGATGCGCCGCCTGAAAGGGTTCGAGGCGCCGGAGGCCTGTATCGAAGCCGTGAAGGCCGCGATCGACCTGCCTTACGAGGAAGGCGTGAAGAGGGAGCGTGAACTGTTCGGCAAGCTGGTCACCGGCACGCAGTCGAAAGCGCTGCGGCATGTGTTCTTTGCCGAACGGGCGGCTGCCAAGATCGACGATATTCCGGCCGACACGCCGGTCCTGCCGGTGAAGACGGTCGGCATTCTCGGTGCCGGCACGATGGGCGGCGGGATCGCGATGAATTTCCTCACCGCCGGCTATGCCGTCACCATTCTCGAGCGCGAGCAGGAGGCGCTGGATCGCGGCGTGTCCATCATCCGCAAGAATTACGAGCGCTCGGCCGCCAAGGGCCGTTTCACCGCCGACCAGGTCGAGCGGGCAATGGGCCTGCTCACGCCTACACTCGACATGAATGATCTGGCCGATTGCGATCTGGTGATCGAGGCCGTGTTCGAGAACATGGATGTGAAGAAGGACGTGTTCCGCAAGCTCGACGGCATCGTCAAGCCCGGCGCCATCCTGGCGTCGAACACCTCCTATCTGAATGTCGACGAGATGGCGGCCGAGACGAAGCGACCCGGTTCGGTGCTGGGCCTGCACTTCTTCTCGCCGGCCAATGTCATGCGCCTGCTGGAGATCGTCCGTGCAGCGAAGACGGAACCGGCCGTGCTCAAGACGGCGATGGATCTGGCCAAGAAGATCGGCAAGGTGGCGGTCGTGTCGGGCGTGTGCTTCGGCTTTATCGGCAATCGCATGCTGTCGCCGCGTCAGCGGGCCGCCCAGGCCATGCTGTTGCAGGGCGCCAAGCCCTGGGATGTCGACAAGGCGCTGACCGATTTCGGCATGCCGATGGGGCCCTTCCAGATGTCGGACCTGGCCGGTCTCGATCTGGGCTGGGACAAGGCGAATTCGAAGAGCGAGACCATCCGCGACGTGCTGTGCGAGCGCGACCGCCGCGGCCAGAAGACCGGCAAGGGCTTTTACGATTACGACGAGAACCGCCGGCCGTCTCCGTCCAAGGAGGTCGAGGCGATCATCGACGAATTCGCGGCCAAATCCGGCCTGGAGCAGCGTGTCTTCTCGCAGGACGAAATCCGCGAACGCCTGCTCTTCCCGATGATCAATGAGGGCGCGAAAATTCTCGAGGAAGGCATGGCCCAGCGCGCCTCCGACATCGATACGGTGTGGATCAACGGCTATGGCTGGCCGGCCTATACCGGTGGGCCGATGTTCTGGGCCGACACGATCGGGCTGGACAAGGTCGTTGCCGGACTGAAGGCGCATGCTGCCGCCTCGGGCGCCGAGCCGGACATCTGCAAACTCCTCGAAGACAAGGCGGCCAAGGGCGAAACCTTCAACTAGGTCAACCGTCCCTGGACGCAAAGGAGCGGGCCCCAAAACTCCCCGGGCCCGCTCCTTTTTGTTTGCGGCTGCTCCCGGAACGCCTCGCGCTGACGGACGTTGCCTTGGTGACGTTGCAAAAGGAGAGGTCCGATGAATGCCACGCAATTGAAGGGCAAATGGGAACAGTTCACCGGCGACGCCAAGCGCCAGTGGGGCAAGCTGACCGATGACGACATGGCGGTCGTCGAGGGCGATGCCGACAAGCTGGCCGGCAAGATCCGCGAACGCTACGGCAAGAACAAGGAAGAGGCCGAGCGCGAGGTGAAGGACTGGATCGACAGTCTCTGATCGCCGCGGCTTTGCACAAACGAAAAGGCCGGACACGCCGATAGCGCGGGTCCGGCCTTTTCATGTCTGGGATCGCTATCCGTCCCCGTCGAGACCGAGTTCGCGGCGGATATCCCGGGTGTGTTCGCCATGGCCGGGTGAGCGGCCGGTCTCGCCGACCCGGGCGCCGGACATGTGGATCGGGCTGCGGATGCCGGGAATGCCGTCGCGTTCGATGCGGATGCCGCGATGGGCGACCTGCGGATCGTCCAGGGCTTCGGCAACGGTATTGATCGGCCCGGCCGGAATGCCGGCCTGTTCCAGTGCGTCGAGCCAGTAGGCGCGTGAATTGTGCTGCATGATATTGGCGATGTGCGTCGTCAGTTGCTCGCGATTGTCGACGCGCTGGGCATTGGTGCGGTTTTCCGCCAGCGCCTCCTCACCCAGATCGAGCAGGCCCGCAAGGCGCTCGAACTGGCCGTCATTGCCGCAGGCGATGATGATATGCCCGTCCGAACAGGGGAATTCCTGATAGGGAACGATAGAGGGATGGGCATTGCCGATCCGCTTGGGCGATTTGCCGGTGGCCAGATAATTCATTGCCTGATTGCCCAGCACGCCGATCATCGAGTCCAGCAGGCCCATATCGATATGCTGGCCCCGGCCCGTCCGCTCACGCTGCAGCAGGGCGGCCTCGATGGCGATCGTGCCGTAAAGGCCGGTGAATATGTCGGCAAAGGCGACGCCGAGGCGCTGGGGCGGCCGGTCCGGCTCGCCGGTCAGGTCCATGACCCCGCTCATCGCCTGGATCGCCAGGTCATAGCCGGCACGATGGGCGTAGGGGCCGGTCTGGCCGAACCCGGTCACCGAACAGTAGACGAGGCGCGGATGCTCGGCTTTCAGGCTGTCATAGTCGAGCCCGAACTTCGCCAGGCCGCCCACCTTGAAATTCTCCACCACGACATCCGCCGTGCCGATCAGCGCCTTCACCACCGCCAGATCGCCGGCATTGCGGAAATCGGCGATCACCGACCGCTTGCCGCGATTGCACGAGTGGTAATAAGCGGCCGCCCGGCCGGAGGCATGGTCGATCCAGGGCGGCCCCCAGGTGCGGGTATCGTCACCGGCAGGGCTTTCCACCTTGATGACATCGGCGCCGAGATCGGCGAGCGTCTGGCCGATCCAGGGGCCGGCCAGGATGCGGGCCAGTTCGACGACGCGGATACCGTCCAGAGCGCCCCCGGGCAGTGCCCCACCGGGCAGGGCGGTGCTCATCGGCCGATCTCGCCGGTGTCGAGGAAGGGCGAGGCGTCCAGATCCTCGGCGTCCATCAGTTCCGCGATGCGCTGCAGCGAGGCGATCAGCATGTTCTGTTCCCAAGGCTGGAGTGTGCGGAAGGATCGCAGGAAACCCGCCTGAAGCAATTCGGGCGAATTGTCGCTGGCCTCGCGGCCCTTGTCTGTCAGCTGGGCGAGAATGACCCGCTTGTCCTTGTCGCTCTTGACCCGCTCGACCAGGCCGGCCTGGGTCAGCCGGTCGAGGATGGAGGTGATCGTTGCCTGGCTGAGCGACACGGCCCGCGCGATGGCGCTGGGTGACATCTCTCCGCCCTTGCGCAATGTGTCGATCACGACGAGCTGCGGCGCGGTGAGGCCGGTGGCCTTCACCAGGCGCTTTGACTGCAGGTCAATGGCGCGGGTGATGCGCCGCAGGGCAATGAGAATTTCGTCGTGATCGCTCATTCGTTCAACCGTTCGCGTCCTCTCTGACCGATGTATCGCCGCTTGTCCGCCAATCCAACTGCCAATGATCCGCTGCCCGGCAATATGCTTTGAATGCGTATCATGTCGTCGCTGTCTGCAATCGACAGGACGGTATGATGAATTGCGCCCGAACTGTCGCTTCTATGTAACGGTTCCTCAAAAGTAGCGAAAAAACAAGAAGAACCACTGGCCGGGGCGGGGTTCGCGCTACACCGTATTCGTGCACGTATTAATTTCAACTCGAAGCAAGTATGGTCAATCGGCAGGCAAGGCTCTAAACCGCCCCCAATCCACTCATTAACAAAACTCAGGGGGCTTCCACCGCGTTATGCTGAAGCAACGAGCACTCACAACCACGATCCTGTCCGCCGCCGCGCTTTCTGTCGCCGGCACCGCTCACGCCCAGGTCGACGTCATCACGGTGACCGCGACCAAGCGTGAAAGCTCCACCCAGGACATCCCCGTTGCCGTCAACGCGATGGATGGCGAAACGCTCGAGGAACTGGGCGTCACCATCTTCACCGATTATCTCCAGCAGATGCCCGGCGTGACCGCCGGCGGTGGCGGCCCTGGCCAGAACACGATCTATATCCGCGGTCTCGCATCGACGACGCCGAACCTGACCGTGGCGGGTGTGGCCGGTCTGGCGCCGAACGTCGCCTTCTATCTGGACGAGCAGCCGCTGGCACAGCCGGGCCGCAATCTGGATGTCTACGCTGTCGACCTGGAGCGCGTCGAGGTCCTGCCGGGACCGCAGGGCACGCTCTACGGTGCCAGCTCGCAGGCTGGTACGGTGCGCCTGATCACCAACAAGCCGGTACTGGGCGAATACTCCGCCTATGCCAATTTCGACGTCTCCTTTACCGAAAGCGGTGAGCGCAGCCAGAGCGTCCAGGCCGTGGTCAACATCCCGGTGGGCGACAACTTCGCGCTTCGTGGTGTTGCCTTCGTCGACGATCGCGGCGGTTTTATCGACAATGTGCACGGCACCCGCTCGACCGCCGAGTCGGCCCGCTACCGCTCTGCCGGTACCGTGCGTGACAATGGCCTGCCGGTCGCGCCGCGCCGCGAAGGCTTCCAGGCCGGCGACGACCTGTCGAACGTCACCTTCATCAATGCCGACAACAGCGCGCTGGTCGAGGACGACTTCAACGATACGACCTATTCCGGCTTCCGCGTCAGCGGCCGTTACGAGTTCAATATCGACTGGCGTGCCACCGTTTCGGTGATGCAGCAGACGCTGGAGAGCGAAGGCGTCTTCTTCCAGGACCCTGAACTGGATGACTGGGAAATCCAGCGCTACCAGCCGGACGATCTGCAAGACGAGTTCACCAATGTGGCCTGGACGGTCGAGGGCCGCGTGGGTGCCCTGGAGACCGTCTATACCGGTGCCTATACCGACCGGGAGACGGACCAGGTGATCGACTACACGGACTATATGTTCGTCGGCCAGTACTTCCCGGTCTACACCTGCGACAGCTCGGTGAGCTATCCGGGCGGCGGTCTGGATCCGTACGGCACCTGTCACGCGCCGTCCTCGAACGTGACCTCGCACACCGAGACCACGGTGGAGAGCCATGAGTTCCGCTTCAACACGCCGGAAGAGAACCGCTGGCGCGTTACCGCGGGCGTCTTCTACTCGAAGACGGAGCTCGCCGAGCGCAATGACTACAATTATCTCGGCTCGATGGACCGGGTGAATGCGGACGGTTCCGTCGGTATCAACGCGCTGGGGATAGACCAGTATCCGCTGACCAATGGTGCTGCGACGAACGGCGACATCGCCAATGAAACCCAAGGCTATTTCTCCGACCCGGGTCCCATCCTGGCGCCGACGATCTTCCGCAATGACGTGCTGCGCACCGACGAGCAGCTCGGCTTCTTCGGCGAGTTCAGCTATGACCTCGTGCCGGACGTGTTCGAGGTCGTTCTCGGCGCTCGCGCCTACGACGTTGAAGTCGATCTCGAAGGCAGTGCCAACTCGGTCTATGACATCCTCTACCCGCTGACCGACGCCAATGGCGATCCGGTCGATGCCCAGACCTATGGCACCAATATCTCCCGCCAGTTCGGTCCCAACGGCCCGGCCGGCGCGCCGGATGTGGCGGCCAGCGAGGGGACCATCTTCAAGGTGACCGGTAACTGGACGCCGAACGACACGATGCTGTTCTACGCGACCTATTCGGAAGGCTATCGTCCGGGGCTGCTGAACCGTCCGGGGGGCATCACGCCGGCCAGCGTGCCGGGCTACACCACGCCCTACGCCATCGACACCGACGAGGTGCAGAACTACGAGCTGGGCTGGAAGCTCGACCTGTTCGACCAGCAGGTCCGCTTCAACGGTAATGCCTTCTTCGTCGAGATCGAGGGTCTGCAGACGACGATCTTCGATCCGGAAATCACCAATCTCTTCTTCTCGGACAATGCCGCCAACGCGGAAATCCGGGGCGTGGAGGGTGACGTTACCTACGCGCCGATCGAGATGCCGGGCCTGACGATTGCCGGTGCCTTCTCGATCCTCGACACCGAGATCACCGAAGTGCTCACGCCGACAGACGATGTGGTGCTGGGCTCCGAGCTCGCCTTCGCGCCGGAATTCCAGGCGAACCTGCGGGCGCGTTACGAGTGGCCGGTGTTCAACGACTATACGGCGCACGTCCAGGGCCAGATCGTCCATACCGGCGACAGCCGCACCGACATCATCGAGATCAACTCGATGGATCTGGACGGCTACACCACGCTGGGTGTCCGCACCGGCGTGCGGTCGGACCAGTGGAATGTCGAGCTCTACGTGAACAATCTCACGAACGAGAATGCGGCCCTGTCCGGCAACTTCATCTTTGACCGGGCCCGGGTCAGCGTCACGCGTCCGCGCACCATCGGCGTCCGCGTCGGGGTGCAGTACTAGGTCGCGAGCGGTGACGGTTATTTCGACCTGACCCGCATGTATAACCGGAAAGCGTCCCGCCCGGCGGCGGGGCGCTTTTCGTTCTGTTTTCCAGCCCGGAGCCCGTGTGTCCGAAGCCGATCTGTCCGAAGTCCTCAAGACCGCCCAGGCCGAAATGTATGCCGGCCGGTTCGACGCTGCGATTGCGCAGCTCGATACGCTGCTTGCGTCTGATGCGCAGCATGTCGACGCGCTGTACATGAAGGCGGTGTGCCTGCGTTACCGCAGGGATCATGCGGGGGCCCGCAAGGCGCTGGATACGCTGAAGGCGCAGGCACCGGATTTCGGCCGGGCCTTGCAGGAAGAGGGGCATCTTTTCCGCGAGACCGGTGACGATGCCGCGGCGATTGCGGCTTACCGCGCAGCGACGATGGCGAACCCGGCCCTGCAGGCCGCATGGCTGGGGCTTGCCGAAGCCCTGGAACGCACGGGCGAGCCGGCCGAGGCCCGCCAGTGCCGCGCCCAGGCCGAAGCGCTCACCCGCCTGCCCAAACCGCTGCTGGCGGCCATGAACCATCTGCACGAGAACCGCCTGCACAAGGCTGAGGGGCTGGCGCGCGCCTTCCTGCAGAAGAACCCGAAACATGTCGAGGGGATGCGTATCCTCGCCGAGACCGGCAAGCGGTTCGGCGTGCTTGACGATGCCGAGTTTCTTCTGGAAAGCGCGGCAGAGTTCGAGCCGGACAATATCGCCGTGCGGCTCGATCATATCGAGGTTCTGCGCAAGCGGCAGAAGCATGCCGAGGCGCTGGCCCAGGCCGAAGCGCTGCTGGCGCGCGATCCGGACAGCCCGGTCTTCCTGTCGCGCCATGCAGTCGAGGCACTCGCCGTGGGCGAATACGAAACGGCGCTGGCCGGGTTCGACAAGGTGCTCGCCGCCCTGCCGGACGATGCCGGCACCCATGCCGCCCGGGCCCACGCGCTCAAGACGATGGGGCGCACGGGCGAGGCCGTCGAGGCCTATCGCCGGGCCTGCGCGGCGCGGCCGGACTATGGTGAAGCCTGGTACGGGCTGGCCAATCTGAAGACCTACCGCTTCACCGATGACGAGATTGCGCGGATGCGCGAGCAGGAGGCCGCGCCGGACCTGCGCACCCATGAACGCATCCATATCTGCTTTGCCCTGGGCAAGGCCTATGAGGACGCCGGCGCCTATGACACCTCGTTTGAATATTATGAGCGCGGCAATGATCTGAAGCGCATCCAGACGCGCTATACCTCGGACATCATGGCGCAGGAGCTGGAAGCCCAGGCGGCGACGTGTACGCGCGCGCTTTTCGAGGCTCAGGGCGGCAAGGGCTGTCCGGCGCCGGACCCGATCTTCATCGTCGGGCTGCCGCGTGCCGGCTCCACCCTGCTCGAACAGATCCTGGCCTCGCACAGCCAGGTCGACGGCACGCTGGAACTGCCCGACATCCTGGCCACGGCCCACCGGTTGCGCGGCCGCACGCGGGGCGAGGACGGGGCCGGGCGCTATCCGGCTGTCCTGCACGAACTCGATGCCGGCCAGCTGCGCGAGCTGGGCGAGGCCTATATCGAAAACACCCGCATCCACCGCCAGGGCGCGCCCTTCTTCACCGACAAGATGCCGAACAATTTCCGGCATATCGGTCTGATCAAGCTGATCCTGCCCAATGCGAAGATCATCGATGCGCGCCGTGCGCCGATGGCGTGCTGCTTCTCCGGCTTCAAGCAATTATTCGCCGAGGGCCAGGAATTCACCTACGGGCTCGACGAGGTCGGCCGCTATTATCGCGGCTATGTCGAGCTGATGGATCACTGGGACCGGGTGCTGCCCGGTCAGATCCTGCGGGTGCAGTACGAGGATGTCGTGGCCGATCTGGAGACCCAGGTCCGGCGCATCCTCGACTTCTGCGGCCTGCCCTTCGAGCAGGCCTGCCTGGATTTCCACACCACCGAGCGCGCCGTGCGGACCGCGAGTTCCGAACAGGTGCGCCAGCCCATCTATGACAGCGGCGTCGAGCAATGGCGTCATTTCGAACGCCATCTCGACCCGCTGAAGTCGGCTCTGGGGCCTGCCCTCACGAGCTATCGTTCCGGAGCCTGACACACGCCGCGAAAGCGAGGACTGATCCCATGAAAAAGATCGAACCCGCCGTCTTCTTCCCCGCTGCTGCCCTGGTCCTTGCCGGGGTCGCCTATGCGGTGCTGGCCGGCGACTCGGCGGAGGCGGCCTTTACGGGCCTGCGCAATGCGATCACCGAAACCACCGGCTGGCTCTACTCCGTCGGGGTGGGCTTCTTCCTGATCGCGCTGATCGTCGTCGCCTTCTCCGACTGGGGGCGGATCAAGCTGGGTCCGGACGACAGCGAGCCGGAATACGGGTTTGCGCCCTGGTTCGCGATGCTGTTCTCGGCGGGGATGGGGATCGGCCTGATGTTCTTCGGCGTGGCCGAGCCGCTGACCCATTATCTCACCCCGCCCGACGGTGATCCGGAGACGCTGGAGTCCGCGCGCCAGGCCATTGTGCTGACCTTCTTCCACTGGGGTGTCCATGCCTGGGGGATCTATGTCGTCGTCGGGTTGAGCCTTGCCTATTTCACTTACCGCCACGGCCTGCCGCTGACGATCCGCTCTGCGCTCTACCCGCTGATCGGCGACCGCATCTACGGTCCGATCGGCCACGCCGTCGACACCATCGCCGTGCTGGGCACGCTGTTCGGTGTCGCCACCTCGCTGGGCTTCGGCGTCACCCAGATCAATGCCGGCCTGAACACGCTGTTCGACATCCCCATCGCGCCGGTCGTGCAGCTGGCGCTGATCGCCGGCATCACGGCGCTCGCCACGCTCTCCGTGGTGGCCGGCCTCGACGCGGGCATCAAGCGGCTGAGCGAGCTGAACCTCTATCTCGCCATCGCCCTCATCCTGTTCGTGCTGCTGGCAGGCCCGACGCTCTTCCTGATCAGCGCCTTCGTGCAGAATATCGGTGACTATCTCGACCAGCTGGCGACGCTGACCTTCAATGTCGACGCCTATGGCGACGGTGTGTGGGTGAGTGACTGGACCCTGTTCTACTGGGGCTGGTGGATCTCCTGGTCGCCCTTCGTGGGCATGTTCATCGCGCGCATTTCGCGCGGCCGGACGGTGCGCGAGTTCATCTTCGGCGTGCTCCTCGGCCCGACGCTGTTCACCTTCTTCTGGATGACGGTCTATGGCGACAGCGCCCTGCGTCTGGCCCTGGCCGGGCTGGCCGAGCCGATGGTCGACGCGGTACGCAACGGGCAAAGCGAGCTGGCCCTGTTCGCTTTCCTCGACAATCTGCCCCTGTCGGGCCTGACCTCGGTTCTGGCGATCGTCCTGGTGGCAACCTTTTTCGTCACATCGTCGGATTCCGGATCGCTGGTGAAATCCACCCTGGCTTCGGGCGGGTCGCTCAACCCGCCGGTCTCCCAGCGCCTCTTCTGGGCCCTGCTGGAAGGTGTGGTGGCGGCTGTCCTGCTGATGGTGGGCGGCCTCGGTGCGCTGCAGTCGGCAACAATAGCGGCGGCGCTGCCTTTCACCCTGGTGATCATGCTCGCCTTTGTCGGCCTGTTCCGGGCCTGGTCGGTGGAGACCGCCCGCCGGGCCGGGCGTAAGACCGCCACCCAATTGCCGGTCGAAGGCGCTGCTGTGCCCTGGAAAGCCCGGCTGCGCATGATGTTTTCGCGGCCGACCGGGAAAGAAGTCGATGTCTATATCGAGGAGACGGTGATGCCGGCGCTGGAGTCGGTGGCCGAGGAGCTGAAGAAATACGGCTACGAGACAGAACTCGACCAGGCCCGCGGCTGCGCTTCCATGCGCGTGAAGGATGAGGATCGGCCGGAATTCGTGTTCCGGGTCGAGCGGCGCCTTTACGACGAGCCCTATTTTGCAACGCCCGAGGAAGAGGGGGAGCCTGGCCGTGACCCGGCCAGGAGCGAGGAGGAATTCGCCCGTGCCGAGGTGGTGCTCTCCGACGGCGGGCAGCACTACTGTGTCTACGGCTTTTCCAAGGTGCAGATCATCCGCGAGGTGCTGCGCAATTTCGAGCGCCACCTGCAATGGCTCTACCACATCGCGCACACACGGTGAGGCGACCGGTCAGAGCCATTTCATCAGGCGGAAGAACAGAACCTGCCCGGCGCCGATGGCGGCCATCAGGCCGGTGACGAGCCAGAAGGCGGTACCGGAATCGGCGCCGGGCATGCCGCCGACATTGATGCCCAGAAGGCCGGTCAGGAAGCCCAGCGGCAGGAAGATCGCGGCGACGAGCGAGAGCACGTAGAGCGTCTTGTTCATCCGGTCGGCAAGCGCGTTGGCCAGCTCGTCCTTGACGATCTGAGCGCGTTCGCGAATGGCGTCGAGGTCTTCCAGATAACGGGTGATCCGGTCGAGATTTTCCTGTAACCGGCGTTTGGCAGGCACATCGAGCCAGGCGAAATCAAGCGCGCGCAGTTGCGCAATCACATCCCGCTGGGGCGCGAAATAGCGCCGGAAGATGATCGCCTGCCGGCGCAGGGTGACGATGGTCTGGCGCTCCTCGACCGACGGCGAGTCCATCACCTCTTCCTCGACATCGTCGAGGGCGACGTGAAGATCCGTCATCACCGGCTCCATCCGTTCGAACAGGCGGGTCGACAATGTGGCGATGAAATCGCCTGAATGCTTCGGGCCGGTACCGGTATCGAGCCGGTCCTGGATATCGCGCACCGCCTTGAGCGTGCGCAACTGAACCGAGACAATGCGATGGGCATCGACCCAAAGTCGGATCGACACCATGTCCTCTGGCTGCGCGTCCTGGTTGAGATTGACGCCGCGCAGGATCAGCAGCGCGCCGCGCTCGAATTCCACAAGGCGCGGGCGGGTCTCCTCGGCGAGCAGGGCATCGATGGCGAGCGGATCCAGATAGTCCAGCTCTGTCTCTATCCAGCGGCGAGTGTCGGGATGGCGCCCGTCGAGGTGAACCCAGGCCAGATCGTCGTCGCGGGCATGGCTGGAGGCTTCGTCCTGCGACAATCGCGTGCCGGATCCGTCACCATTGATGGTGGCGGCGTAAAGGATGGCGCTGCTGTCAGGCATCACTGCCCTCGCTGTTGCCGCTTGCTTCGTCCGGTTCGCCGCTCCAGCGGGGTTCGCGGAAGGGGGCGTCACGGCCGGGCAGCCCGGTGCGAATATGAAGGTCGCGCTGCGGGAATGGAATTTCGATGCCCTGCTCGCGGAATTTCCGCCAGATCGCGAACATCACCTCGCTCTGCGGCGCCATCCGGCCGTCGATGATATTGGCGACCCAGAAATAGAGCAGGAAGTTGATCGAGCTGTCGCCGAAGGTGCGCAGGAAGCAAACAGGTTCCGGGTCCCCGAGACAGCGCGGGTGTTCGCGCGCGGCTTCCAGCATCAGCGCATGGACCTTTTCCAGATCCGAGCCGTAGGCGACGCCGACCGGCACCTCGACCCGCGCCTTCGAGCTGGACAGGGTCCAGTTGGTGACCCGGTTGGTGATGAAGTCCTCGTTCGGGACCAGCACTTCCTTGCCGTCGAAGGTCTCGATCAGGATGAAGCGGGCGCTCGAGCGACGCACATAGCCGCTTGTGCCGTCCGGGAGTTCGATCAGGTCGTCCTGCTCAACCGAGCGTTCGAACAGCAGGATCAGGCCGCTCACGAAGTTCGACGCGACTTTCTGCAATCCGAAGCCGAGACCGATACCCAGCGCCCCGCCGAAGACAGTGAGGGTGGTGAGATCGAGCCCGATCAGGTCCAGTGCGACGAGACCGGACAGGATGTAGAGGGCGATCTGGAAGACCTTGGTGACGAGCACCCGGGTCGTCTTGCGCATCCGGCTGAGATGGGCGAGGCGCTTCTCGATCAGGTCCGACAGGATTGCGGCTGTCCAGAAAACCAGCGCCAGAACCAGTATGCCGCGCAGGACGCTGTAGGCGCTGATCCGCACATCGCCGACCTGGTAGGTCAGGCCGTCGGTGTCGAGATACTGGCGCAACAACTCGAAATGGCCGGTCAGGCCGGCGGCAACGATCCCGGCGAGTGTTGCGAAGACCAGTATCCGGGCCCAGAGCCCGCTCGGCTTGATGATCGAAAGAAGGAAGCTCTTCATGCGTTTGGCGGTGATCCGGGTGAATTGCGCTGATACCTGCCTAACCCCGGCCGGGCAGACAGGCAAGGACCGGGAAGGGAGCGGCCTGACGGAAAGCTGTGCTAGTAGTCGCGCCGCCAGCGGATCGCGATCGAGGCGTCAGTATCGGCAGAGAGGCGCGAGAGCACGCTCAGGTCGGGCGTCAGCTGCCATTCGACCAGCGCTTGCCCGAGCGCCGACGTGCTGCCGGTGCCCACCTCCACATAGACGTTGTCGCCCAGCCGGACGCCGCCGGTGACGGCGATATTGCCATCGGAGTCCGTCGAGACGGACAGCCGGTCGATCCCGGCGAGATCGCGCAGCTGGCCGACAATATTCAAAAGGCTCTGCCCGGAAAGCTGGGCTGCCAGCTGCGCCGCTTCGAACGCGCCCAGCTCGCTCACCGACTCGTCGAACAGCAGGCGCGACAGAATCTCGTCTTCCGGCAGCGCAGGATCGCTGCTCAGGGTCACACGCGGACTTCTGACCGGGCCCTCTATTCGTGCTGTCGCGGAAAAGCCGGTGCGCTCATGTGCTGCGGTCAAGTCAACGCGGGCATTCTCCGGTGCGCCGTCGAAACGGACTTCGCCGCCCTGCAGCCGGAAGCGGCGATTGAAGACGAAGGCCGTACCGTCGAGCAGCATGGCCCGGCCGTTCAGTTCTGGCTTGCCGACAGCGCCACTGGCGTTGAGGTCCAGTCCCCATTCCGACGAGAAGGTGGAGGAGGTGATGTAGATGTTGCGGTCTGCCTCGATGGAATAATCGAGCCGCATCGGCAACACGCTGCGTGAATAGCTCTGACGTCCCTTGGGCAGGTTGATCTCCTGCACGTCGATTTCCGGGATCGAGGCCGCACCGTTCATCGAGGGACGAATACGGGCGCGGTCGACATTTGCCGCACCGGAAATCAGCAGACCCCGGTCATCAAGCGCCAGGTTGGCATTGCCGGTCGCCTGGATGGTCATGTCGCCCAGACGGGCTGCCTGGAACTGGTTGAAGTCGAGTTCGGCTTCGCCGCGGGGACCTTCGGCAGGCAGGCGCACGATGCCAGACCCTGTCAGCCGCCCGCCATTGCCATCGCTCGCGGACAATCGGGTCAGTTCCAGGCCGCTGCCGTCGAAGGTTGCGATGATCTCCAGGTCGCGGATCGTGGCGCCCGTTGCTGCAGCGGTGACCTGGCCGCCGGAGAGCTGCAGACGGCCGGCCAGTTCCGGCGCGCCGCGGACGCCGGCGAGGTCGACCTCGGCCACCAGCTCGCCACCATCGACACGGGCTTCCGGCGGCACAAGCAGGGCTGCGAGGTCGCCAATATCGCCGCGAAGGCGCAACCGGCCGGAGACCGGGCTGCCATCCTCGCCGGCCAGCATGGCGAGGCGGGGCGTAGGACCTTCCCGCACGAGGGTGGCATTGCCGGCGAGATCGTTGCCGGTCAGCGTCACCTCGACACGGGCGTCTTCGGCGACGTCGAGGACGAGACCGGCGTCGACGGGCTGTGCGCTGTCGGCTGCAAGCGCTGCGAGGTCTTCAATGCCCAGCTCGGCACCGCCTTGCCAGAGGCCGTCGATACGTTCCAGCCGGACCTCGCCGGAGAGCATGCCCGCCGCCGGCGGGAAGGCGGTGATATCGGCAATGACGGTGACGGGCAGTCCGGCAAGCCCGGCCTCCAGTTCAGCCTGGCTGCCGGTACGGGCATAGCGCCAGGACAGTGTGCCGTCGCCGATCGTGGTGGCACCTCCGGCGCGGTAATCGCCATTGGCATACTCGAGCGTGATCGGTTCGGCGGTGCGGATCCGATGGATGCTCCAGCGGCCCGACGGGCTGAGGCTCAGCGATACGGCACCGTCCTCACTGATGCCCAGACGGCCGGCGGCATTGAGGGTCAGCGGACTGCGCAGGCGTCCGGTCGCGGTCGTTCGTACAGCCATGTCCGACAGGGGACCGTCCAGCCGCAGCGTCGCCTCGGCCAGGTAGCCGCCCGAGAACGAGTGACCGGATACGATGAGTTCGGCATCCAGCACACCGTCGCGCGGGGCGTCCGGTGAGGCGGAATATCGGATGCTGGAGCGGGCCCGGTCGCCCAGCTCCATGTTGAAGGCGGCGTCGAGCCGTTGTGTCGTCTGCTCGGCCGAGGCCGACACCCGGAAGGGTCCGATCAGGCTCTCATCGATACGCGCCGACCAGGTATCGCCGGCATGGGTGACGGCGCCAGTCATGCGGACCGGCTTGCCGTTGCGCGTCGCCTCCAGGATCCAGTCCGCCGTCAGGTTGCCGTCCTGCCAGATCGTCTCGATTGCGAGATTGGGTTCGTTGACCGTGAGTTGGCCGGCGGTAATGGCATTGCTGCGTGTCGCCGTGCGGATCTCGATGCGTCCGTTTCCGGCGGCGTTGACACGGAACGCCGTGGCCAGGGCGCCGTCGATCTGTGCGGCCTCGAGGGGCAGCTGGCCGGACAGGGCGAGATCACCCTCGGCTGTCCAGCCCTGGCCGCGTGCCTGTCCCTGGCCGGAAAGGTCTACGCCGTTGGCGCGGGCGCGGATGTCGCGCATCTGCCAGCCGTCCTCCGCGCGCGCGACCGTCACTTCACCCTCCAGGTCCTGCAGCAGGTCTGCATAGGCCGGGTCCCAGACGACAGAGGCTGCGTCGATGCCCAGGTGTGCGCTTTGCCAGGATTGTGCGTTCAGGGTCAGGCGGGCCGGGCCCGATGCGCGCGATGTGAGGCGGGCAATGTCGTTGATCGCCAGAACCGCATCCAGCGTGGGATCGTCTTCGCCAAGCGGGTAGCGGCCGGAGGCGTCCAGGCGCGCATGATCCGTCTCGACGGCCAGGCGGTCGATCTCCAGCGCGCGGCCTTGCCCGTCCCAGGTGCCGGCAAAATCCAGCGTCGCCGTGTCGCCGATCAGGGGGGCGGCCTGTTCGACAGCCAGGTGCGGCGATTGCAGGTCCAGCCGGCTCTCGATCATGTAGCGCCCTTCGCGGCGCACCACCGTGACCGGGCCGGAGACCTGTTCCGCCGTGACATAGTCGACAGCCAGCGCGTCCGCGGTGAGCTCACCGTCCAGCCGCAGTCCGCCGCCTGTCTCGACCCGGCCGGACCAGCGTGCCGCGCGGGCTGCCACGCGTCCGGACGTGAGCGCCGCGATCGTGCCGGCTCCGGCGTGAGCGCTGACCGTCCAGACATTCTCGCCGGCCGGGGCGAGGGTGGCGGAGCCGCTGCTGGTCTCGGCTTGGAGGCGGGTGAAGGAGAGGCCGGCCTCGCGGCTCCCCTCGGCGACAATGTCGGCGTCACCCGCCAGGTCGCGATAGCTTTCCGGCACCAGACCCCAGCCCCGGATGTCGACCCGGCCCTCGGCGCGCCATGTGCGTTCCGTCCAGTTGACCCGGCCCCGCGCCATCTCCTGCACGCCGGCCCGCAGGACGATATTGCCTTCACCCGCATCGCCATCGCCCGCTATCTCGCCTTCGGCGTGGATCGTGCGACCCGACAGGCGCAGCAGGCTGGCGAGCGGTCCATCGGCAGCGCCGTAGGCGTCCAGCGTGCCGGCGATACCGCTGGCATCGACGCGCAGGTCGGCGGCAAGACGGTCGCCCTCGGCGTCGATCCGTTCGGCGTTCAGATAGAGGCGGGCGCCGTCGCCCGCACCGGTCTCGGCCGACGCGTGGATACGCAGGCGCGATGCCGGTCCCGCGACGCCTTCGGCAAGGGCAAGTTCCGCGATGGTCAGCTCACCCAGGATGAGGTCCGGCAGGTCTGGCAGGCCGCCATCGCTGTCTGGCGTGTCGTCACGCCCGGCCGGCCGCCTTGAGATGTCGACCCGGGCCGCACTGATGCTGCGGACCCGGTACGGTTTGAACAACAGGCTTGAGGCCTGCCAGTCGAGGCTGATGTCCTCGGCCGTCAGCCAGACGCCGTCGGCATCGGCGAGTGTCAGCCGGCCCAGATGCAGACGGGACAGCGGGTCACCGGACAGGCCCTCGATGGCAATCGTCTGGCCGCCGATCTCGCGGCCGTCCAGCTGGCTGGCTACCAGCCAACGCCCCGGCGCACCGCCTGCTGCCAGACGCAGTCCGGCCACGAGCGCGGCGAGGATCACGATCGTGACCGCGCTCCAGCGCAGGATGCGGACTATGACCTGGCGCGCTGTCATGGATCAGAAAGCCTGGCCGAGGCTGAAATAGATCTGCACGGGATCTTCGCCGTCACGCCGGTCCAGCGGTGTGGCGATGTCGACCCGCACGGGGGCGAAGTCGAAGTAGTAGCGCACGCCCACGCCGACCGCGGTACGCAGATTGGAGAGGTCCGGCTGGCGGTCGCTGGAGGCCATGGCCGAGTCGACAAACCCGACCACACCCCATCGCTCGCGTACGCGCCAGCGCAGCTCGGCGCTCGTCTCGACGACGGAAATCCCGCCGAAGGGTGTCCCGTCCGACGCCAGCGGGCTGAGGGACTGATAGTCGAAACCGCGCGCCGAACCGCCGCCGCCGGCATAGAAGCGCTGGTCGGCGGGCATGGCCGTTGCCGAGGCGCCGAAGACAGACCCGACCCGCATGCGCAGCGCTGCCACAATGGTGTCGTTGAGCCGGTAGTAGGTACGCGCCCGTCCTTCCAGACGCACATACTGGCAGCCGCAATCGCCCAGCGTCGCCGCGGGCGTCACCTGGACCATGCCATAGATTCCGCTGTCCGGATCGAGCGGGTCCGGACGGGAATCATAGCCAGCGACCAGATCGACGGCGGCCGTGATGACGTCGCGTTCGCCGACCGCATCGGTGACGCGCGACCAGTCGATATGGGGGCCGATACCATAGGTCCGCCGGCCGTCGCGCCGGGTGACCTCCACACCGATCTCGGCCTCTTCCTGCTGGTAGGCGTCCGTGTCCTCGCTGACCAGACCGGCATGCAGGCGCAGGGTCTGGTCGAAGCGCCGCCAGTGCGGACGTGACACGCTGGCCAGCAATGACTGGTTCAGCGTTGCGATCCCGGCCGACAGGGTCAGGGTTTCGTCATTGCCGCGCAGATTGCGCCGGATCCAGCTGACATTGCCGCCGCCGCCTTCGCTGGTGGAATAGCTCAGTCCGGTCTCGATGGAATGCCGGGCCGAGGGTGTGAGTTCGACATCGACCGGCCGGTTGCCGTCTTCGCCGACCGGGCCCAGCGTGATGTCGGCCGTGCCGACACTGTCCAGCTCGTTCAGGCGCCTCTGGTATTCCAGTATCTCTTCGCGATTGGCAGGAGCGCCGGTGGTAAAGGGCGACATGCGGGCGATGAATTGCGGGTTCCACGGACCCGTATCCCGCTCGATCTCGCCATAGGTCGACCACGGTCCCGGTGCGTAGCGGAAGGTGATGCGGCCCTCTTCGGTGGCGTGGTCGACCACGACGCGCCGTTCCTCGATCCGGGCGTCAGGCCAGCCGGAATTATGCAGGGCAACGAGCCCCTGCGCCTCGGCATCGATCACAGACTGGGCCCGCAGGGGCGTTCCGGTCTGGAGGCCGATCGCATCCCGGGCCGTGGCGCGGGCGTTCTCATCGCCGCCGGTTTCTGTTGCAATGTCGGCGATGATGAACACCGGACCGGGGGTGATCTGGACAACCGCTTCCTGCTGCGGACCGATCATGGGGTCCAGCGTCGCTGCGTAATAGCCGCGTGAGCGCAGCAGCCGGCGGGCGCGATCGGCCGCGGTCCGGGCGTCTCTCAGGGCGCTGGAAACGCCGCCGGTCTGCGCTTCGCGCTCGCCGATCGCGGTTTCCAGCGCCGCCCGCAGGGACGCATCCGACACGCCCTCGATCCGGGCCAGCGGATCGGCGAAGGCAGGACCGGTTACCAGCAATGCCAGAACGGGAACGAGTTTGAAGGTCACGCGATATCACCAAGGGCAATTGCCTTGGTTCTATAGAACCTGCCCGCGGCTGTCGTCCCCATCCTGCGACATTAAAACCCTGTCAGACGGCGCGGCTGTGTTTCTGACCGGCCGGCTGGAAGCCCGGATCGATGCGCGCGGCAATATTGCGCACATAGGGCCGGCCGGCCGGTGTCACCTTCAGATGCCCGTTCTCCAGCCGGGCCAGCCCGTCGGCAATGACCCCGTCCAGCGCATCCGGGTCGA
The DNA here is from genome assembly GCA_036231565.1 of Pseudomonadota bacterium. GTDB lineage: Bacteria > Pseudomonadota > Alphaproteobacteria > Caulobacterales > Maricaulaceae > Maricaulis. The sequence goes on along the minus strand of JAZAHA010000058.1, from coordinate 132,003 downwards.
ACAGATCGCCATCCAGCGGAATGTCGAACGTGCACAGGAGCTGCATGATGCGCTCGCCGATCCGGCCTTCCCGCCAGGAGCGGGCAACGCCGCGCACGATGGCCGAGCCGTCGGACGCCATCGCCTCGGCATAGCGGGCCGGGTCGGGGATGTTCTGGGCATAGCCTTGCGGGGCCTCGGAGATAGAGGAGGCGCCGAAGCCGATCAGGATGTCGCAGGGGTCGTCGGTATAGCCCTGGAAGTTGCGGCGCAGCGAGCCGTCGCGCGCGGCCTGCGCAAGCGGGTCTTCCGGCCGGGCAAAATGGTCGAAACCTATTGCTGAATAGCCGGCCTCGGTGAGCGTCCGAGCGGCGGCGAGCATCTGATCGAACCGCGCCCGGGCGCCCGGCAGCCGGTCCTCGGGAATGGCGCGCTGGTGCTTCTTGAACCAGGGCACGTGAGCATAGCCGAAGACCGAGACACGGTCGGCATCCATCCCGGCGACGGCGCGGGCGGTTGCCTCGACACGCTCGATGGTCTGGGCGGGCAGGCCGTACATGACATCCATATTGATGCGGGAGATGCCCGCGCTGCGCAGCGCCCGCACGGCCGCTTCCACCTGCTCGCGCGGCTGGATGCGGTGGATCAGGGTCTGCACCTCTTCGGACAGGTCCTGCACGCCCAGGCTCGCGCGGGTAACGCCGTTTGCGGCGAGCGCCTCGCACAGGCGGCTGTCCAGTCCGCGCGGGTCCAGCTCGACGGCGATCTCCGCGTCGGCGGCGAACTCGTACCGGGCGCGCAGTGCGTCCATCACGGCACCGAAACGCGCCGGCGACAGCATGTCCGGCGATCCGCCGCCGAAATGCACGTGGTGTACCTTGCCGTGCGCGGGGGCCGGACGGGTCGCGATCTCTGTCAGCAGGGCCTCCAGATAGCGCTCGATCCGGCTGTCGCGATTGGGCACGGTCGTGTTGCAGCCGCAATACCAGCACATCGACCGGCAGAACGGGATGTGGACATAGAGCGAAAGTACCGGTTCGGCCGGCGTTTCCGACATCCATCCTGCCCAGGCCCCGCCGCAGATCCCGTCATTGAACTGGGTCGCCGGCGGATAGGATGTGTAGCGGGGCACCGCTTCCAGGGCATAGCCGGGCAGGAAAACGGGCATGTGGAGAATGTCGGTCATGGCGGCAACGCAATCATGTGATTATTTTTGTGGACATTACGTCCCGCATTGCTGCCGCGCGATGCGCCCAAAGCGCGCAGGCCGGGGCACCGAAAGTTTTTCGCCCGGACGGTTATGTTAGGGGTAACATTGCTGTTATAGAGTCTCCCTGGACACCCGCCGCAAACCCCGGAAGGCAGCATGGCCGAACTCGTCCCCGTTGAACCGTTCGATATCGTCGTCTTCGGCGCCACGGGCGATCTCGCCCTGCGCAAGCTGATCCCGGCACTGTTTCACCGCTGGTGCGACGGTCAGATCACGGCGGATTCGCGGATCATCGCGGCGTCCCGGGAGCCGATGAGCGATGACGCTTTCCGCGACGTCGCCGCCCGGCATATTTTCGAGCGCGACCCGACGGACGCGCGCCGCAAGGCCTGGTCGGAATTCATCGAGCGCATGCATTATGTCGCCGTCGATGTCAGCGCCCAAGGCGAAGACTGGGCAGACCTGAAGGCCGCGCTGGATCCGGACGAGGACAAGATCCGGCTCTACTATCTCGCGCTTCCGCCCTCGACCTATGGCCGGGCCTGCGCAGGCCTGGCGGCGCAGTCACTGAACACGCCGAATGCCCGGATCGTGCTGGAGAAGCCGATCGGGACGGATTTTCACTCTGCCCGCCGGATCAACGACCAGGTTGGTGAAGTCTTCCGGGAAAACAACATCTTCCGGATCGATCACTATCTGGGCAAGGAAACCGTCCAGAACCTGCTGATCCTGCGTTTTGCCAACTACCTGTTCGAGCCGATCTGGAATGCCAACGGGATCGATCACGTCCAGATCACCGTGGCGGAATCGCTGGGGGCAGGCGAGCGGGCCGGCTATTACGACCGCTCCGGCGCCCTGCGCGACATGGTGCAGAACCATCTGCTGCAGCTGGCCTGCCTCGTGGCCATGGAGCCGCCGGCTTCGCTCGATCCGGATGCGGTCCGCACTGAAAAGCTGAAAGTGCTCAAGGCGCTGCGCCCGATCACGGCGGCGAATGTGTCGCAGGATGTGGTGCGCGGACAGTACCAGTCCGGCGCTGTCGGCGGCTCACCTGTACCCGGCTATGCCGAAGAGGTCGGGTCCGATACCGGTACCGAGACCTTTGTGGCAATCCGGGCCCAGCTGGAGAACTGGCGCTGGGCGGGCGTGCCGTTCTACATGCGAACCGGAAAGCGCATGGGGTCGCGGCGGTCGGAGATCATCGTCCAGTTCAAGCCGGTGCCGCACGATGTCGTGGGAGCGGTCGATGGCGTATTGCATCCCAACCGGCTGGTGATCCGCCTGCAGCCGGACGAGGGCGTCAAGCTGATGCTGATGACCAAGGATCCGGGGCCTGGCGGACTGCGCCTGCGCTATGTGCCGTTGAACCTGTCCTATGCCGAGCATTTCGAGGCCAACTACCCCGACGCCTATGAGCGCCTCCTGATGGCGGTTGTGCGAGGCAATCTCGGCCTGTTCATGCGGCGCGACGAAGTCGAGGCGGCTTGGCGCTGGGTCGACGGTATCATCCGCGCCTGGGACGAGGGTCAGGCCAAGCTCTATGGCTATCAGGCCGGCACGGACGGGCCGACGCAGGCCGCCTTGCTGCTGGCTCGCGAGGAAAGGGAGTGGTTCGATGCCATCCGGCACTGACGCACCGCTCTATCCCGTGCGGCGTCATGCCGGGATCGACGCGATGACGGACAAGCTGGTCGCTCAGGTGGCGGCGGTGCTTGATGCCGCGATCCGGGCGCGCGGTTCAGCGGTCCTGGCGGTATCCGGCGGCTCGACGCCGGCGCCGCTCTACCGCGCCTTGTCGCAGCTTGACATAGAGTGGGCCCGCGTGACGGTGCTGCTGGTTGACGAGCGCTGGGTCGAACCGGGTGAATCGGGATCGAATGAAGGCTTCGTTCGTGAGACACTCCTCACGGGCAAGGCCGCTGAAGCCGGCTTCATTGGCCTGAAGACACCGGACCTGTCGCCCTTCGATGCCGCGCCAGGCCTGGCCGGGCGGATCCAGGACGCGGGCCGGATCGATCTTGCCGTGCTGGGCATGGGAAGTGACGGCCATACAGCCTCCTGGTTTCCTCGCGCCCGCGGCCTGGATGCGGCGTTGTCTGCAGAAGGCCCGCCGGTTGCCGCAATCGAGGCCCGGCCCAGTGCCGTGACCGGCGATCATTTGCTGCGCATGACGCTGACCCGGGCCGCGTTGAAGCAGGCGCGTCATCTGCTGCTGATGGTACGCGGCAAGGACAAGCTGGCGGCGCTGGAGGCCGCTTGCGCCCCGGGGCCGGTGGAAGACATGCCGGTCCGTGCCCTTCTGCGCGATACGGCCTTGCCGCTGGAAATCCACTGGACCGACTGAAACACCACACACGCAAACGGATGCGATACATGGCTCAACGTCTCAACTCCACGCTCGAAGCGGTCACCGACCGTATCCGCCGCCGAAGCGAGGCGAGCCGGTCGGCCTATCTCGACCAGATGCGCGCGGCCGGCCGTGACGGGCGGCACCGCGCTGTCCTGTCCTGTGGCAATCTTGCTCACGGTTTCGCCGCGTGTCCCGGCGGTGACAAACAGGCGCTCAAGGCCGGCGACAGCATCAATGTCGGCATCGTCACGGCCTATAACGACATGCTCTCGGCGCATCAGCCTTTCGAGCGTTTCCCCGGCATCATCAAGGCAGCCCTGAACGAGGTGGGAGCTGTCGGCCAGGTCGCGGGCGGTGTGCCGGCCATGTGTGACGGCGTCACCCAGGGGCAGCCGGGGATGGAGCTGTCGCTGTTCAGCCGCGATGCGATCGCGATGGCGACCGCGATCGCCCTGTCGCACAACATGTTCGACGCAGTGCTGTGCCTCGGGGTGTGCGACAAGATCGTTCCGGGCCTGCTGATCGGCGCGCTGCGCTTCGGTCATCTGCCGGTCGTCTTCGTGCCGGCGGGCCCGATGCGCTCCGGCCTGCCCAATCCGGAAAAGGCGCGTATCCGCCAGCTCTATGCCGAGGGCAAGGTCGGCCGCGATGCGCTGCTGGACGCCGAAAGCAAAAGCTATCACTCGCCGGGCACATGCACCTTCTACGGCACGGCGAATTCCAACCAGATGCTGATGGAGATCATGGGGCTTCATGTGCCCGGTTCGGCCTTCATCAATCCGGACGACCCGCTGCGCGACGTCATGACGGCGGAAGCTGCGCGCCGGGCGGTGGCCATCACTCCCGGTGGCCCCGAGCCTGCGCCTTTGGCCGAGATCGTCGACGCGCGCGCCATCGTGAATGCCATTGTCGGCCTGCACGCGACAGGCGGTTCGACCAATCACACCATCCATCTGATCGCGATTGCGCGGGCGGCGGGGCTGCTTGTCGACTGGTCGGACTTCCACGACCTTGCCGGTGTGACGCCGCTTTTGTGCCGCGTCTATCCGAACGGGCCGGCAGATGTGAACCATTTCCATGCCGCCGGCGGGCTGGGTTTTGTCATTCGCGAGTTGCTCGATGCCGGCCTGCTGCATGAGGATGTGCTGACGGTCAGCGGCCGCGGGTTGCGCCATTATGCGAGCGAGCCATTCGAAAGCGAGGCCGGTATCGCCTGGCGGCCCGCCGTCGCGCAGAGCGCGAACACCGATGTCCTCCGCCCCGTCGCCGAACCCTTCTCGGCCGATGGCGGGCTGAAAGTGCTCGACGGCGATCTGGGACGTGCCGTGATCAAGATCTCGGCCGTGAAACCGGAGCACCATCTCGTCGAGGCCCCGGCGATCGTGTTCGAGAGCCAGGACGACTTCATCGCCCGCTTCAAGGCCGGCGAACTCAACCGGGATTTTGTTGCTGTGCTACGATTCCAGGGACCGCGAGCCAATGGCATGCCGGAACTGCACCGGCTTACCCCCGCGCTCGGTGCCTTGCAGGATCGCGGGTTTCGTGTCGCCCTGGTGACCGATGGCCGCATGTCCGGTGCCTCGGGCAAGGTGCCGGCCGCGATCCATGTCAGTCCGGAGGCAGCGCTGGGTGGCGCAATCTCGCGGGTGCGCGACGGCGACATTGTGCGCATTGATGCGGCCGCCGGCCGATTGACGGTGTCTGCCGATGGCCTTGTCGCCCGATCGCCCGCCAGTGCTCCCGCCACGGTGCAGGCCGGCATGGGACGTGAACTTTTCACCGGCTTCCGGCAGTTGTGCGGTCCGGCCGAGGAAGGTGCCCTTTCCATTCCCGGGCTTGCAGAAGCAGCTGCGGCGCGGACTGCAGAAACGGTCTAGAAAAAGCGAGTTTCTGCATAAGGCGTGATCTTAATCACGTATCTTGCTGACACAAAGTTGCTATTCGGAACATGCCGCTTGAAAGAGCGGTCCCAAACTCCTCTCCGTCGGAGGTCCACCTGCGCCGGGGATCCGGTGGGGCGCGAATCCTTGCCCGATGCGAAGCCCCAACTTCGCAATTCGCTCCCCACCACCCCGCCCCGCGTTCAGGATGCCGGTGAAAAGGCCGATCTGAAGGCCGGTCGCGCCATGCGCGACGTGCGGGAAACCTTCCTCCTCATGGTTGCCTGTCCCCGCCAATCGCCCAATGATGGCGGGTCCGAAACGGGGGAGCAGGGCATGTCCGGGGACAACCGCTATCGGGCGTTCATCAGCTACAGTCACGCCGATCAGGCCTGGGCGCGCCGGCTGCACCGTGCGCTGGAAACCTATCGTGTTCCCAGCCGTCTTGTCGGCCAGGCCACGCGCAAGGGCGATGTGCCGCGGCGGCTGTCGCCGATTTTCCGCGATCGTGACGATCTGTCGGCTTCCGGTGACCTGTCGGCTTCCGTGCGTGATGCGCTGGCGCGGTCCGACACGCTGATTGTCATCTGCTCGCCGGCTGCCGCGGACTCGCGGTGGGTCAACGAAGAAATCCGCGTCTTCCGCGAACTCAATCCCGGCGGCGATGTGCTCGCTGCGATCTTGTCCGGCGCGCCGGATGCGATTGCCGCTGGGCGCCCGGCCGGCGAGGAGTGTTTCCCGCCGAATATGAGGGCGCCGCACGGTCTGGTGGCCGAACCGGTCGCTACCGATTTCCGCCGGTCCGGCGATGGCTGGCGAATGGCCCTGCTGAAGCTTGTGGCGGGGCTGATCGATGTCCGGCTTGATCAGTTGATCCAGCGGGACCTGCAGCGGCGTCAACGCCGCGTGACGGTGATCACAGGCGCAGCCATCGCATTGTCTCTTACCATGTCGACGCTGACTTTTTTCGCGATCTCGGCCCGATCCGAAGCCGAACGTCGCAAGGCGGAGGCAGAGGATTTGATTGAGTTCATGCTGAGTGACCTGCGCGCAAAACTCGAACCGGTCGGGCGCCTAGACGTTCTCGATGCCGTCGGCGAGAAGGTGATCGCGTATTATGACGAGCGCGATCCGCGCCAGATGTCGTCCGACGAACTGGGCCGCCGCGCCCGTGCCTTCCACCTGCTCGGCGAGATCGATTCCGATGAAGGCGATCTGGAGAGCGCTTACCGCCATTTCAATACAGCCTATGAAGCGACCAGCCGCATTCTCGCGGTCGATCCGTCTTCGCCGGCGCGCATTTACGAGCATGCGCAGAGTGCCTTCTGGGCGGGGTATTTTGCATGGCGCCGCAGTGATCTGGATACGGCGGAGGCGCGTTTCATCGAGTATCGCGACCTGTCGCGCCAGCTGCTGGCCGACGAGCCGGAAAATCTGGAATGGCAGGCCGAGGCCGCTTATGCCCACTCGAATCTCGGCACGGTCTATATCGGCCATGAACGCCTGCGCGACGCCCAGCGTGAATTCCGCCAGGCGCTGGAGCTGTTCCAGTCGATCGCGGACGAGTCTCCGGAGTCCGAGTCCGCCCTGATCGACCTGGCCGATGCCTGGGGTTGGATGGCCTATGTCGCCGAACCACTTGACGGTCGTGATGCTGCCATGACGGCCCTGCGCGAACAGATCCGCATCTATGACGAACAGCTCGGTGGCGGTGCCGACAACTGGACGGTCCGCCGCGATACGATGACTGCTGAATATGCGCTGGCGCGACTGCATGTCGCCGAAGGGCGAGGTGCGAGCCGGGCGGATATCGAGGCGGCCCTCCAGATCCTGATTCCGGCATCGCACGAGGCCGATGCGCTCGTTGCGCACGACCCTGCGAATCTGCAGTGGCGTCTGGTCGTCATTCGCCAGCGGCTGTGGCTGTCCGATGCGCAATTGCTGGCCGGTGATCTTGATGCCGCCCGCGAAGCCTATCTCGACGCATCGGCCTATATGACACACCCTTCGTGGATATCTGCCGAAGGGGATGTGTTCGACGATACGCGACTGCATGCGTCACTCATGGAGGCACGCATCCTGGCGGGCCTGGGTGATGTCGATGCGGCCAGTCTGGCGCTGCAGCATCTCCTGTCGGAGCTCGAACAGATCGACGACTGGCAGAACCGTCTGAGCAAGGGAACCTACCTCTATGCCGCCGTTTCCAACACGTTGGCCGAGCTCCTCGACCAGCAGGGCGAAGACCGGGAAGCTGCGCGTGTCCGTGAGGCGATGGTGAACCGGCTGGCGCCCGTAATTTCGCGTGTTCCGGCGGATACGCGGGCAGAATACGACAGGGCCCGTGCGGCCCTGCAACGAGAGCGCATCAGTGCCGAATGATTGGTGACGGCAGGGCGGAAGTTCCGCCTTGGTGGGGGTATGTGACGACCCGAAACGGGCAAGCAAGGGGAAATCATGAGCACTATTGACGCAACCTGGCTGGATGGCAGCCAGACCCAATCCGGTTTGACCGATGCATGCGGCATGGCTGTGGGTGTCACCCAGATCAGCCTGATCGCCAAGGCAACCGACGGATTTCTCGTGGTCCAGGGCAGCGATGCCGGCCGGGAGAATTTTGATGACGCTGATATCTCGGCAATCTTTGTGACGTTCGCCGACACCGTTGCCCAGTACCCGTTGGCCGATACGTCGACGCTTCGCACGGCTGTGCTGTCGGCGCTGGCCGGGCAATGGACAGCGAGTGCAACCATGGGGGCCAGCCCGTTCGACGAAACGGTCGAAGCGCCCGCCCGTCTCATCTTCCATGTGCAGATTCCGGGATGGGGCTTCGAGGCGGCGCGGATCAAATTCAAGTCCGAAGTGCCTGCCGGCGAATTTTGCGGTCTGTCCTGGCTGATGCTGAACGGGGCGACCTGTGAACCCTATAGTTTCGAGATATTCGCCAGCTGCACCCAGGCCGGAGAGTATGACTACTCGCTCTTCATCAAGGCCTCGCAGGATGCCGGTAACCAGTCGACACGCGTCATTATCGATCCCAAGATCAAGGTCATTCCCTGATTGAAGCCGCCTGGCCGCCGGGCCGGGACGGGCAGGACTGGATGACGCAACGCGACGACATTGCAGACCGGTTCAAGCAGGGTGACCTGGCCCGGGCCTATGACCTGTGCCAGGACGCCCTGCGCCAGCGGCCTGACGATCTTTGGCTGCGCCACCGCGCTGTCCTGTGTCTTATCCGCTCCGGTGCCCTGGAGCGAGCCGAACGCGACTTCTATCGCTTCCGGCTCGCCGAAGCGCGACACAATGAGGACTGTCTGGCGCTCGGCGCGCGCCTTCTCAAGGCCATGGCCTTTGAAGCCAGCACTGACGATTTCCCGGCGCTGGCGCGTTCGGCTGCGGACAGATATGCAGCGGTTTTCAACCAGACGGGCGGTCATTATCCCGGCATCAACGCGGCCACGATGGCTCTGCTGGCGGGCGAGCGCGAGCGTTCCGTCGATCTGGCGCGCCGGGTCCTGGAAAGTTGCCGCTCCGGCCTGCCGCTGGACCCCGAAGCCGCTTACTATCAGAAGGCTTCGGAAGCCGAAGCCTATCTCCTGCTTGCCCAGCCCGGCGCAGCCAATATGGCGCTGCGATCGGCGATAGCGTGTGATCGCGAGAACTATCTCGCGCACGCGACCACCCTGCGTCAGCTGCGTCTGATCGTTGCCGCACTGAACATGCCTGACGCCTGGCTCGACGCACTCGAGCCGCCGCGTCCGGCGCATTACGCCGGTCATCTTTTCCGTTCCGGAACCGGTGAAGGGATGGTCTCTCCTGATCGTGAAGTGGCACTCAAGACCGCCATCGCCACGCTGCTGGAGCGCGAGAGTATCGGCCCCCTGCACGGGGCGCTTGCGGCGGGGTCCGACATCCTGATTGCCGAGACGGGGCTGGCGGCTGGATGTGCCCTGACAGTTGTCCTGCCTGTTCCTGTTGCAGTCTTCATCGACGCCTCGGTGCGTCCCTACGGGCAGGCGTGGGTGCGTCGGTGCGAAGCCTGCCTGGAAGCCGCGGCAGACATAGTGGAAGTCACGACCGATCGCCGGATACTGTCCGAGTTCAACCTCAACCATGCCAGCGAGGTTGCCATGGGTATGGCGCGCATGCGGGCTTCCGTTCTCGCCAGCACCCCGGCTCAACTGCTCGTCTTCGACGGTGAAGCTGGGAATTCGGCGTCAGGCACGGCGCGCGATGCAGCGGTCTGGCGCCAGTCCGGGCTGCCACAGCATATCCTCAGGTTCGAGCGCAGTGTCCGGTCGGCATCGTTGCCGGTGATCGCCGAAGATGCTGAACACGACGGGTTCAATCTGGTCGTTCGTGCCATGCTTTTCCTTGATATTCGCGGATCCACCTCGGTGCCCGACGATCGCATTCCGGCCTTCGTTCAAAAGGTTCTCGGTCGGCTTGCGGAAGTCTGCGAAAGCGGGCCGGACCGTCCGCTCTATGCTGACAGCTGGGGAGATGGCCTTTTCCTTGTGTTTGGCAGCGTCGCCGAGGCTGCGCGGGCTGCCGTCCGGTTGCGCCGTGCATTTGATGCGATTGATCTCGAAGCGCTGGAGCTGCCGCCCGGGCTCGGACTCCGGATCGGAGGGCATTGCGGTCCGGTACATGAGGGTATGGACCCGGTCCAGAAGCGGCTGGCCCCGTTCGGCGGACAAGTCGCCGTTGCATCTCGGATCGAGTCCGTGACGGTGCCCGGGTCGATTTTCGTCAGTGAAGCTTTCGCTGCACTGCTGTCGATGTCGAGGCCTGCCGAGTTCCGCTGTGAATACGTCGGCCGGACCGAGATCGATCCACTGTTGCCGATGACCCGGCTCTACGCGCTGCGCAGTGTGGCTCCCGGTTCTCCGGCATCGGGCGAAATCCGGGCGTCAGCTCGAACCGAGCATCCGGCTCAGCAAGTCGGGATCGACCAGTTCGAATGACCGGTTGTTGCGTTTGAGCAGGCCGCGGCGCTCCAGGTCGTTTACGGTCCGGGAGGTGGTTTCGCGCGTTGTGTTCACCCGGCGGGCCAGCTCGGTCATTGACGGGGCGACCTGGATGGTGCGGCTGTTTCCTGCCTTGTCCGACGGCTCGGACATGCGCAGCAGTTCGGCGTAGATCCGGCCTGGCGCCGACAGCGACGACAGCTCGAACATGCGCTGTGTGGTATGGTGAATACGGGTCGCAAGGATGCGGCACAGGGCCAGACCGATACTGCCATGCCGACGCAACAGGTCGAAGAATTGCGCGCCGGTCAGCGCTGCGATACGGCACGGTGTCTCCGCAACGATTTCCGAAGTCCTGGGTTTTCCGGTGAGTGCGGCGAGTTCGCCGAAGATGGCGCCCGCACCAAACCAGTCCAGCCAGATTTCCTGACCATTCTCGGACAGTAACACCACACGGACCGATCCTTCGAGCAGGATGAAAACGTGGTCCTCATCTTCCTCCTGCGCGATGATCGTGGTGCCAACCTCGGCATGGCGGATTTCGGACATCGCAACCAATGCCTCGCGGGCTATCGGCTCGGAAATGTCAAGCGAGTCCAGGGCTATGGTCCAAGCCTCGTCCTGCTCCATCCGCATTTCTCCGAATCGATCCTGCGCGTTTGCAAATGATAGTCGGTACTTGCCGGGAAAACCAAGGCGCTCTGACGGAGAAAGTACCGAAAGAACGGGATTTGTCGCCAAGCGTGTGCTGAGGAGTTAGCGTGGAGTAAACGGTGTTCAGGTGGGGAGGTTCGAATATGGTGTGCCAACGGGTGACGATTGCGGCCCTGGCCGCTCTTCTGATGGTGACGGCATGCTCCGGGCCTTCAACGGAACAGCCGGAAGAGATTTCAGCGAACACGGCCGATACAGACGGGGCCTTCCCGGCGACCGGTGCGACGCGCAGTCTGAATGCAGAACACGCGCGTGATCCCGCCCTGAGTGACGATGAAGACTGGGCGCTGGTGCGGCGCGGTTTTGTCGCACGCGACGACGATCTGGATATCCGCGATGCCGACGGGCGTCCGATCTGGCGACCCGCCGACTATGCCTTCCTCGACCGGGAAGACGCGCCGGACACGGTTCATCCCAGCCTGTGGCGGCAGGCCCGCCTGAATGCCGAGTATGGTCTCTACGAAGTCGTTCCGGGCATCTACCAGGTCCGAGGCTATGACCTGGCCAACATGTCGATCGTCGAGGGTGAGACCGGATGGATCGTTATCGATCCGCTGACTTCGGTCGAGACGGCACAGGCGGCGCTGGCGCTCGTCGAGCGCGAGCTCGGCCCCCGGCCTGTATCCGCCGTCATCCTCACGCACAGCCATATCGATCATTTCGGCGGCGTCGAGGCGATCGAAGGCGCGTTGGGCGAGGGCCCTGTCCCTGTCATCGCGCCGGCCGGCTTTCTTGAAGAAGCCGTGAGCGAGAATGTCATGGCCGGTGTCGTGATGGCGCGCCGCGCCGGCTATATGTATGGCACGCATCTGCCGCGTACCGCGCGCGGGCATGTCGGCTCGGGCCTCGGCAAGCATCCCGCGCTGGGCCGACACACTATTGCAGAGCCCGATATCGTCATCGACCACACCGGCCAGACGCTGGAGATCGATGGGGTGCGAATGGAATTCCAGTACGCGCCGGACACCGAAGCCCCGGCCGAGCTGACCGTGTTCTTCCCGGATTTTCAGGCCTGGTGCGGTGCCGAGCTTGTCTCGCGCAATCTGCATAATCTCTACACCCTGAGAGGCGCGCAGGTGCGTGACGCGCTGGCCTGGTCGGCAGGGATAGAAGAAGCCCGCCGCGTCTTCGGCGGGCGGGTGGACGTGGCCTTCAACAGCCATCACTGGCCGGTCTGGGGGGCAGGGGAGGTCGATGATTTCCTCGTCGCCCAGCGCGACATCTACAAATACATACACGACCAGACCCTGCGCCTGGCGGCCCGCGGCCTCGGGCCGGACGAGATCGCCGAGACGATTGTCTTACCGGATGCGCTCGCCGGCCGGTTCGCCGTACGTGGCTATTACGGCACGCTGCGGCACAATTCGCGCGCGGTCTATCAACGCTATTTCGGCTGGTATGACGGTGTTCCGGCCAATCTCGACCCCCTGCCCAGAGGGGAGGCCGCACAGCGCTATGTTGACCTGCTCGGCGGCGTGGAGGCCGCTGTCGCGGCGGCGGAGAGCGCGTTTGCAGGCGGCGACTATCGCTGGTCCGCAGAGCTGGCCCAGCATGCAGTCTATGCGGCTCCGGGCCATGAAGCAGCGGCCGCCATCCTGGCGCGCAGCTATGAACAGCTGGGCTTTAGCGCCGAATCGGCGCCCTGGCGGGATGTCTACCTGTCGGCTGCCCGTGAATTGCGGCGCGGTATTCCGCAGACCGACGCGGTGCGGGCGTCGGAAGGCATTCTGGACGCCATCCCGCTCGACATGTTCTTTGCGGCAATGGCCACGCGGATCGACGGGCCGCGCGCGGCCCGCCAGAATCATGTGTTCAACTTCGTTTTCACGGACGTTGGCGAGACACACATCATCGAACTGTCCAACGGGGTGATGCACCATCACCGCGGCGAGGTCCGGCCGGATGCGGACGCGACAGTCGAACTGACCCGCTCCTTCTGGATGTGTTTGCTGCAACAGGAGGCCGGCCTGCTCGACATGCTCGCCTCGCAGGAGTTTGCCATTCGCGGCGACCGGCGCGCGCTTCTGGGCTTCTTTGCCTTGCTGGAACAGCCGGATCCGGACTTTCCAATCGTCACCGGGCGGCCTGATGCGCGTTGAAGTTTTTGCGCTGCGACGAAAACCTGATTAATTGCCGCGACAAAGGACATGAGGGGTATGGCGATGCGTGCACTCGCGACAGCAATTCTGGCGGCGCTTTTCGGAACCATGGGAGCGGCAGCTCAGACGGCGCCGCTGACGGTTCAGTATGATGACGGCATTCCCAGCCTCCTGTCCGAATACGGTTACGAGTTCGGAGCCGAGATCACGCCGCCGGCCGAGGCCGTCGATTATCTCTACGCGCTCGCCGAAGCCGCGCCGGACCGGATGCGTGTCGTCGAATACGCCCGCAGCTGGGAAGGCCGCCCGCTCGTCTATGCCGTGATTGCCCGGCGCGAGACGATGGAACGGCTCGACACGATCCAGTCCGGCTTGCAGCAACTTGCCGATCCGGCAGGCATGAGTGCGGCGGACCGGGACCGTCTGATCGCCGATCTGCCGGCCGTCGTCTGGCTGTCCTATGGCGTGCACGGCGATGAGATATCGTCGACCGATGCCGGTCTGCGTATGGCCTATCACCTGCTTGCCGCGCGCGGTGACGACGTGGTCGACACCATCCTGGACAACACCATCGTCATTATTGATCCGACGCAGAATCCGGACGGCCGCAATCGCTTCATCCAGTCTTTCCGCGCTGCCCGCGGGCTTTCGCCCAGCGAGGACCGGTTCACGGCCGAGCATGATCAGCCCTGGCCGGGCGGCCGGTTCAACCACTATCTCTTCGATCTCAACCGCGACTGGTTCGCCCGTACCCAGCCGGAGACGCGCGGACGTGTCGACGCCATTCTGGACTGGCGACCCGTCGTGGTGGTGGACGCCCACGAGATGGGCGGCGACAGCAGCTATTTCTTCGCGCCGTCAGCGGAGCCCTTCAATCCCAACATTGTCGACAGTCAGCGCGATGCCCAGGTGCTGATCGGCCGCAATCATGGCGAATGGTTCGACCGCCTCGGATACGACTACTACACGCGTGAAGTCTTTGACGCCTTCTATCCCGGCTATGGCGACATGTGGCCAACCCTGCAGGGCGCCATCGCGATGACCTATGAGCAGGCCTCGGCCCGGGGTCTGGAGTGGCGCCGCCGCGACGGGTCTTTACTGACCTATGCCGACGGGGTCGACCGTCACTTTATCGCCAGCCTTTCAACAGCCCAGGTCGTGGCCGAGAACCGGGCGCGTTTCCTGCGTGACTTTGTGGCCTTCCGGGACAGCGCCTCGACGAGCGCTGAGGGACCGCAAGCCGTTCTTCTGGACATTGCCTCCAACCGCTGGGGCGCCGAGCGCATGGCGCGGAACCTGGCAGCCCAGGATATTGCTGTGTCACGCCTGGCGCCGGGTGCGTCGGCCTGTGGTGCAAGCTTCGAGGCGGGCGCTTTCCTCATCCGCTTCGACCAGGCCTCCGGCCGTCTCGCGCGCACCCTGATGGAAGCGACGACGGATCTGCCCGCCGACTTCATGCGTGAGCAGGAGCGCCGTCGCAGCGAAGGGCTGGGGCATGAGCTTTACGACGTGACCGCCTGGTCGCTGCCGCTGATGGGTAATGTGGATGCTGTCGAGTGCCGCCGTACGCCGGCAGTCGACGCGCAGCCGGTCAATGCGGAGATGCCGATCGAGCGGATCGCCGGCGGCGGGTCTTCCCAGTGGGGTTACGTCATCCCCTGGAGCGATGCCGGTCAGGCCTATCTGGTGGCGGCCCTGGCCCAGGAAGGCGTGCCCATGCGCACGACGAATGCCAGCTTCCGCATCGGCAGCGTGACCTACCCGCGGGGCAGTGTCGTCGTGCCGCGTCATTCGGCACCGGACGATCTGGACAATCTGATCACGCGGCTGGCAGCCGAGATCGGTGCCCGTTTCGACGGTATGGCCAGCAGCTGGGTCGATGACGGTCCGAACCCCGGTTCGGACAATTTCTACCCGGTGCGCGAGCCGCGGGTGGCGATGGCCTGGGGCGAGGGAGTCGATCCGACCTCGGCCGGCGCGACCCGCTATGTTCTGGAACGCCGCTTCGGCATTCCGGTCGCTGTCATTCGCACGGGCACGATCGGGCGGGCAAACCTCGACAATTACGATGTCCTGATCCTGCCCGAGCAGCGCTGGGGGCAGCTGGGTTCGGAGCTGGGTAATGCCGGCCGGACGGCGATCCAGGGCTTTGCCCGTGGCGGTGGCGTCGTTGTCGGTCTCGGCGACGCGACCCGCTGGCTGGCGGACAGCGAGGTGGAGTTGATGCCGGCCCAACGCGAGCGCGCCGCCGACTCGCCGCGCGAAGCCTCGGCCAGCGGAGAGGTGATCGACGGGCGGATCCTGGCGAACCGGGAAGAATTGCGTGCCAGCGAGACGGCTTCGGGCGCCATGCCGGACTCGTCTCCAGGGGCTCTGGCGCGCGTCGAAGCCAATCCGGATGTGTGGATGTCGGCGGGCTATGATCGCGGGGCGGCGGCGCTGGTGACCGGATCAGATATCTACGCGCCTGTCGAAATGGACGATGCCGATACCGCGCTGCGCTTTGCCGGCCCGGACGATCTCGTTGCCGGCGGCTATCTGTGGGACGACTACGCCGAACAGCTGGCCTACAAGCCCTTCGTCCTGTCGCGCAGCTATGGCAGCGGCCAGGTCGTGGCTTTCACGCAGTCTCCGACCACCCGGGCCTATCTCGACGGTCTGGACCTGCTGCTTCTGAACGCCGTGATCCTGGGCCCGTCGCGCTCGCGCGCCTTCCGCTAACCGGTCGGCATGGCGTCTCCGGGCTTCTCCGGGGACGTCATGCTGGTTGGCAGCTATCCCTCGCCCTCGATCTCCTCACGCAGGGCTTCCAGCTCCAGCCACTGTTCTTCCTTCGCATCGCGTTCGGCGAGCGCGTCGGCCAGTTGTTGAGAGACTTGTGAGAACCGGGCGCTGTCGGCAAACAGGGCCGGGTCGTTCATCTGGCTTTCGAGTTTGGCGATGGTTTCGCCCAGCGCGTCGATCTCGCCGGGCAGGCGTTCCAGCGCATAGCGATCCTTGTTGGCCATGCGCCGCTTTTCCGGCTTGGGGGTTGTCGGTTGCGATTTGGCCGGGGCGTTCGATGCCGGCTTGCCGGTCGTCACATTCGCCGTGCGGTCGTCCGGCGAGACGCCACGGCCGCGCTGGGCAAGCATGTCGGAATAGCCGCCGGCATACTCGCGCCAGCGCCCATTGCCCTCTGACACGATCACGCTCGTGCAGACCCGGTCGAGGAAATCGCGATCGTGCGAAACCAGGAAGACGGTTCCGGCATAGTCGTCGATCAGTCCCTGCAGGAGATCGAGCGTCTCCAGGTCGAGATCGTTTGTCGGCTCGTCGAGCACCAGCAGGTTGGAGGGCAGGGCCAGGGCGCGGGCCAGCATCAGCCGCGCCTTCTCGCCGCCGGACAGCACGCGCAGGGGCGTGTTGGCCTGCTCCGGCGGGAAAAGGAAGTCCTTCATATAGGCCATGACGTGCTTGGTCTTGCCCGCGACCTCGACCTGGCTGCCGCCGCCCTGGGTCAGCGCTTCCGATACGGTCCAGTCGTCCCTGAGAGCCAGCCGCTTCTGGTCGAGACTGGCGATTTCCAGCTTGGTGCCGAGCCTTACTTCGCCGGTATCCGGCGCAAGCTGGCCGGTCAGGATGTTGAGCAGCGTCGTCTTGCCGGCGCCATTGGGGCCGACCAGGCCGATCCGCGCCTTGCGGGCGATCTTGGTCGAGAAGTCGGTCACGATCGAACGGCCGCCAAAACCGATCGAGACATGTCTGGCTTCGGCCACCAGCTTGCCGGAATCCTGGGCCTGGCTCGCCTCCAGCTTCACCTGGCCCTGCGGACCGCGATGCGTCGCGCGCTGGCGCTTGAGATCCTGCAGGTCGGCGAGGCGGCGCACATTGCGCTTGCGGCGTGCCGTCACGCCATAGCGCAGCCAGTCTTCCTCGCGCACGATCTTGCGGTCGAGCTTGTGCAGCTCTTCCTGCTCCTGCTCGAAAACCTCGTCGCGCCAGGCTTCGAAGGCGCCGAAGCCTTTTTCAAGCAGGCGCGTCCGGCCGCGGTCCAGCCACAGCGTCTTGCGGGTCAGGGTTTCCAGGAAGCGCCGGTCGTGGCTGATCAGCACGAGGGCAGAGCGGCAGGCCGCAAGCTCGTCTTCGAGCCATTCAATGGCGGGAAGGTCGAGATGGTTGGTCGGCTCGTCGAGCATCAGGATGTCGGGATCCGGCGCCAGCGCGCGGGCCAGCGCGGCACGACGGGCTTCCCCGCCCGAGATCACGCCGGGCTTTTCCTCACCCGTCAGGCCGAGCTGTTCGAGCAGATAGTCGGCACGATAGTCCATATCGCCCGGCGCCAGTCCGGCCACGACATAGTCCCGCACCGTCGCGAATCCGCTGAGATCCGGATCCTGTTCGAGATAGCGGATGGTGGCATCGGGGTGCACAAACCGTTCGCCGCCATCGGCTTCGACCAGCCCGGCGGCGACCTTCATCAGGGTCGACTTGCCCGAACCGTTCCGGCCGACAAGGCAAAGTCTTTCGCCTTCGCCGACCTGCATGTCGGCGCCGTCGAGCAGCGGTGTGACGCCAAAGGTGAGGTGGATACCCTGCAGGGTGAGAAGCGGTGGTGCCATGCGCCGACGCATACAATCGCGCGGGCCTGCCGTCACGGGTTTCCGGCACTCGGTGCCTCAAGGGGGGGACAATGGGAATAACCGTCCCTCTGGTGGGGTTTCTGTACAAAGGCTCATTTGTGCCCGAACCGGGACAGGCCTAGTCTTGCCCCAATTTTGCCATTTTCAGGGGAGGCGGCTCGCGGGGGCCGCGACGGGACATGCTGGAAATCAACAATCTTACGAAGACTTACGCGGGCGGTGTGCGCGCCATGGACGGTGTCACGCTGAACATTCCCAAGGGCATGTTCGGTCTGCTCGGCCCGAACGGTGCGGGCAAGTCGACGCTGATGCGCACCCTGGCGACGTTGCAGGCTCCGGACAGTGGTACGGCCAAGTTCGACGGTATCGATATCGTGCGGGAACCCAAGGCCCTGCGCGCTGTGCTGGGCTATCTGCCGCAGGATTTCGGCGTCTATCCGCGCATGTCAGCCCGCGCGATGCTGGATCATCTGGCCGTGCTCAAGGGCATCTCGAACGGCAAGGAGCGCAAGCAGGTCGTCGAAGCCCTGCTGGAACAGACCAATCTCACCCAGCATGCCGGCAAGTCGGTCGCCAGCTATTCCGGCGGCATGCGCCAGCGTTTCGGCATTGCCCAGGCGCTGCTCGGGGACCCCAAGCTCATCATCGTCGACGAACCGACGGCCGGCCTCGATCCGGAAGAGCGCAACCGCTTCCACAATCTCCTGTCCGAAATCGGCGAGAATGTCGTCGTCATCCTGTCGACCCATATCGTCGAGGACGTCGCCGATCTCTGCCCGGCCATGGCGATCATGAATGGCGGCAAGATCGTTGCGCAGGGCGCTCCGGCGGACCTGATTGCCGAGCTGAGCGGCAAGGTCTGGGCGAAGACGGTGGCCAAGGGTGAGCTGCCGGCTGTGCGCTCCCGTCTCAATGTTATTTCCGAGCGTCTGACGATGGGCCAGGTTCTGGTACGGGTCCTGTCGGAGACCGATCCGGGCGAGGGGTTCGAAGCCGCGACGCCGGATCTCGAGGATGTCTATTTCGCCACCATCACCGACGGCCGCCGGGCCGCCAACGCTGCGTAAGCGGCGCGAGGGAGGCTTAGCCATGCTCTGGAAAATCGCCGGATTCGAATTCCGGTTTCAGCTCTTTTCGCCGGCATCCATTGCCATTTTCGCGATCTTCTTCCTGCTCGTATTCGGCGGGGTGACGATCGACCAGATCCAGGTCGGCGGCGGTGGATCCGTCAACATCAACTCGCCCAACGCGCTGACCCTAAACATCCTGATCTTCTCGATATTCGGGGCGATCATACCGACGGTCTTCCTGTCGTCCGGCGTGTTGCGCGACTTCGGGTTCAAGACGTCGGAACTGTTCTATTCGCGGCCCGTGCGGGAATTCGACTTCGTACTCGGCCGCTTCATCGGCGGTTTCGTCATCACGGCCCTGGTGTTTTCGGCCGTGCCGCTGGCCTTCCTCGCCGGCAGCGTCATGCCCTGGCTCGACCCGGAGCTGGTCGGGCCGACGAATCTCTCCTGGTATCCCTATCTGTTCGCTGTGTTCGGGCTGGTCAATCTGTGGGTGATCGGCACGATCCTGTTCACGGTGGCGAATTTCACGCGCTCGACCATCGCGACCTATGCGGCCTTCGTGGCGCTGCTGGTCCTTTATTTTGTCGGTGTTGGCCTGTCCCAGTCCCAACCGGACCTGCGCGACATGCTCGCGCTCATCGACCCCTTCGGGTTCAACACGTTCGGCGAGGTCACCCGCTATTGGACCGTATTCGACCAGAACGAGCGGGTTGTCGCGTTCGAAGGCGTGATGATGCAAAACCGCCTGCTCTGGATCGGTTTCGGCCTGGTGCTTCTGGCGATCAATGTCGCGACATTCCGCTTCCGCCAGGGCAGTTTCAAATTGCCCGGCCGCAAGCGCGCCGGGACGGTCGCTGCAGCGGGCTCTGCCAACGCTATTTCAGAAATCGAGCTGCCGCGTGTGACGCCGCGTCTCGATGGTGGAGCCGCCTTCCAGCAATTCCTCGCTCGGCTGAGCTTCGAGTTCAAGGGCGTGGTGTTCAATGTCGCTTTCTGGATCCTGCTGGTCCTGGGGCTGCTCAACACCGTTCCGGGCTTCTTCCTGGGCAATGAGTACTACGGCACACCGAACTATCCGGTGACGCGGATCATGATCGACGTCATCAACGGCGCCTTTTCATGGCTCCCCAGTGTCGTGGTGATCTACTACGCAGCGGAAGTGATGTGGCGCGAGCGCCGGGTCGGCTTCTCCTACATCGTGGATGCGACGCCGACACCGAGCTGGGTGTTCATGGCGACCAAATTCCTGGCCTTGTGCCTAGTCGTGGTCAGCCTGATCGGCCTGGCCCTGGTAGCCGGTGGCGTGTCCCAGATGATCCAGGGCTTTGCCCCGGTCGAATGGGATCAATATGCCCTCCGCGGTCTGGTCGGGATGATCCTGCCGACGGCGATTTTCGCAGCCCTGGCGATTTTCGCCCAGGTTCTGATGAATAACCGCTGGCTGGGCATGGCCTTCATGCTGGTCTTCCTCATCGTCTCGATCGTGATGTCGCAGATGGGGCTCGACCATAATCTCTATCAGTATGGCAGCGCGCCCGGTGCAGCCTATTCCGACATGAACGGGTACGGGCACTTCCTCGGCATTTCGCTCTGGTTCTATGCCTACTGGTCGTTCTGGGCCCTGCTCCTGCTCGTCATTTCCTACAGGCTCTGGAGCCGCGGCTCGCTGTCGCCGATCCTGGCCCGTCTCGGGGCATTCGGCCGCGGCATGACGCCGGCAACGGCCGGTCTGATCGTTGTGGCCCTGGCCGGTATCGCCGGCACAGGCGGCTGGATCTTCTACAACACGAATATCCGCAACGAGTACCTGTCCTCCAACGACTTCCGCGGGCTGCAGGCCGAGTATGAGCGGGAGTATCTCTACCTGGAGGATGTCGATCAGCCGACCATCGTGGAAACCGCCTATGAGGTGGATATCTACCCCTCCGAACGCCGCTACACGGCGCGGGGCCAGTATGTGCTGGAAAACCAGACGGACACCCCCATCGACACGCTGTGGGTATCGTACGGCTACGGTACGACGGTGCTGTCACAAGAGGCGCAGGGCGGGCAGGTCGATGCGGAAGATCCGCGTTTCCTGACCTATTCCTTCCGCTTCGACACGCCCATGCAGCCGGGCGAGACGCGAACGTTCGACTTCTCGGTCGAGCGGTCCAATCCCGGCTTCCGCAATGCGGGCAATGTCAGCACGGTCAACTACAACGGCACCTTCTTCAACAATGGCGAGTCGATGGCCAATATCGGCTTCAACAGCAATTGGCGCCTTCAGGACCGCCAGCAACGCCGGCGTGAAGGGCTGGAGCCCATCGACCGGGCCTTCCCGCTGGAAGACGAAAGCCATTGGGACGAGAACGGTCTGACCGGGTCCCACTACGTCACCTTCCGCACGATCGTGTCGACCTCGGCCGACCAGATCGCCGTCGCACCGGGATATCTGGAACGCGAATGGGAAGAGAATGGCCGCCGGTACTTCGAATACGTGATGGACCGGCCGATCCTGAACTTCTACTCGTGGCTCTCCGCCGATTATGAGGAGGCCGAGCGGGAGCAGGACGGGATCAACCTGCAGGTCTTCTATCATCCCGACCATGCCTGGAATGTGGACCGGATGCTCGAGGCCTCGGCCGACTCGCTGGCCTATTTCTCGGAGCATTTCAGCCCGTTCCAGTACCGGCAGTTCCGGATCCTGGAATTCCCGGCCTACCAGACCTTCGCGCAGTCCTTCCCCAACACGATACCGTATTCCGAGGGCATCGGCTTCATCGCCAATCTCTCGGATCCGTCGGAGATTGACTATGTCTACTACGTGACCGCACACGAGGCGGCGCACCAGTGGTGGGCACACCAGGTGCTGGGGGCGAATGTGCAGGGTTCGACCATGCTGGTGGAAACCTTCGCCCAGTACTCGGCGCTGATGGTGATGCGCGAGGAATATGGCGAAGACCATATGCGCCGCTTCCTGAAGTACGAGCTCGACAGCTATCTGTCCGCTCGCGGCTCCGAGTCGATCGAGGAATTGCCGCTCTACCGGGTCGAGAACCAGCCCTACATCCATTACCGCAAGGGTGCGGTGATCATGTATGCCTTGGCCGACTATCTCGGCGAGGATGCGGTGAACCGGGTCATGCAGCAGCTGATCGCCGAACGGGCCTACTCTACCGACCCGTATGCCACGACGCTCGACTTCCTGCGGATCCTGCGTGCTGAAGCCGGGCCGGAATGGGAAAGCGTGATCCACGACTTCTTCGAGCGGATCGTCGTGTTCGACCTGGAAGCCGTTTCGGCAACCGCGAGCGAGCGTGAGGACGGCCGCTGGGATGTCGCCATCGAGATCGAGGCGCACAAGTTCGAGGCCGACGGGGCCGGCGAGCAGACCGAGGAGGATATCGACTACATGATCGATATCGGCCTGTTCTCGGAGAATCTCGACGATGCCTATGAAGGCAGCGATCACGTGCTCTACATGGAGAAACACCGGATCGACGAGACCACGATGCGTATCGAGCTCATCGTCGACGAGCAGCCGCTCTATGCCGGTATCGATCCCTACAACAAGCTGATCGACCGCGATTCAGACGATAATCTCGTCCGCGTCACCGTCGAATAGCGCAGGCAGAAAACAGGACGGCCGGTCCGCCAAGCGGGCCGGCCGTCTTGATTCTTCGGTCCGGGCCTGGCCGTCAGATGGCCGTGCGCACGTCGGTATAGTGGATGTCTTCGGAGGTGCGCGTCAGCGAGCGCAGGAAGCTGGGGAAGATGTCCAGCGCGTCGTCGGCCGACAGGCTGCCTTTCTCCCGGTCCGTCCACCAGTAATTCCAGAACGAGGTCACATGGGTGACCGCCGAGAGGTCGCTGCCCAGCTGGCCGAAATAGGCCGGCGCCTTGAGCAGGAAGTCCCGGATCGCTGTCGGATCGCCGCCCTTGCAGAAACGTGTGTACTGGGCGTCGTAGTCGTCGATCACCGTGGTCAGGGCGGTCCAGCGATCCTTGGCCATTTTCAGGATGGCGCGGCGGATATCGTTGACTTCCTTGTTCTCTTCCCAGGTCGCACCCCGAACGGTGACATTGTTGAGTTCGACCAGGAATTGCCGCAACCCGTCGCGGGCTTCACGGATGCGCCAGCGGTAGTAGAGAATGCCCTTCCAGCCGAAAATGCCCTCTTCATACTGCTCTTCGCTCATGCCGAGGGTCTCGCGCAGACCGGTCAGTTTCTGCTTGTCCTCGCCATCCAGAAGCTGGCGGGCAAACTTGCGGGCGCGATCGTCATTCGGGCTCAGGATCTCGTCGTTGAAAGCCAGGTTGACGATGCCGAAGATCTGCCGGGTCACATGGCCCAGCATCGCTTCCTGCTCGTCCGGCGAGATATTGAAATAGAAGCGGCCGACGGGACGTTCGCCGGTGGCATACCGGTCGGCAAGCAGGAAGGGGTCGAAGGAGGGCATCGCCGCGAGTTCCTTCACCCGCTGCAGGTCGGCCTCGAATTTCGGATTGATCGAGCCGGTGCCCAGGAATTCCTTGAGCCGGCGATCAAACCCCTTTTCCTCTACAAAGAAGGAATGCCCGCCCATCGCCAGATCGTCGACGGACACGGGAATGATCAGCTTGGTCGCGACCGGGTTCTCGGTCAGCAGATAGGGACGGTCATGCGGGCGGACAGTGTGTTTCAGCATGAAGCTGGCATTCAGCCGCACATTGCGGAAGAAGGGCTTCGCCGCGAATTCCAGGGTCTGGCCGTATTTGCGGTGGATCGACCACAGGTCGAGAATGCGGGGTGTCGCACCGCCACGCACGATCCGGCGAAGGCTGCTTCTGTCTGACCCGCTCATTCATTCCGTCCCGATTGCTCCAGCGCCGCAACGCTAGCGGGAACAGCTTAATATCGAATGACCTTTCGGCTTTGCACTGCATGCGGGGCTGCTGCCTGAACGGTGGGCAGCAGCCCCGGCGGGCAGGACGATGGGGCGGCCTCAGGCCGCGTCCGTCGTCACGACGACCGGTTGCGGTATGGGTGAGCGCAGGCGCCGGCGGGCTTCCGTGCCGCTATGGCCGGCGCCGGGAGCGGTGCGGGTTACGCTGGCGATGAAGTCCGAGAACAGCGTCACCGCCTCGCGGGCGTGCAGGAAGCCCTTGGAATTCTGCTTCGCCCAGTAGCGCCAGTAGCCGGGCACGTGCCCCACGACCGAAAGATCGCTCCCCACATCATAAAAGAGCGAGGGCGCTTTGAGGAGGAAGTTCCGGAAACCGTTGGCATCCTCGCCGCGGCAGAAGCGGCCGAATACGGTCTCGTACTCCTCCATGACTGTCGTCAGGCAGGCCCAGCGGTGCCTGGTCTCGTCGATGATGGCATGGCGCATGTGCTGCAGCTCGGAATATTCGTGCTCGCTGGCGCCTACGATCGAGACCGCCTTGATCTGCTGGATGAAGCTTTTCAGTGCCGAGAGCGCCTCGTTCATGTGGTAGCGATAGTAGAGAATTCCGCGCCAGCCGAAGATGCCGGAGCGGAACTCCATCTCCGTCATGTCCAGCGAACGGCGCAGATCGCTCAGCCGGCCGTCCAGGTCGCAGGCCAGCAATTGCCGGGTGAAGCGCAGGGCGCGGTCCTTGTCCTGCTGGGAATGATCGCCGAAAGCGAGGCTGACCACGTCGACGATCTGGCGCGCCACGGAGTCCTCCATGCGCTCCTTCTCATGGTCGGAAATGTTGAAATACAGCTCGTCGATCGGCCGGGCGTGGTCGCGATAGCGTTCGGCCAGGATGAACGGATCGAAGCTGGGCAGCGCCGCCAGCTCGCGCAACCGGATCAGGTCGAGGTCGAGCAGGTGCGGCTCGTCCGGGCGCTCGAACAGGGTGCGCATTTTCTGGGCAAAGCCGATCTCTTCGACGAAGACGGCATGTCCGCCCAGCGACAGGTCGCTGTCGGCCAGCGGTACCAGGACCTTGGTCACCACGGGCTGTGACGACATCACATAGGGGCGTTCGTGGACGCGCACGGTGTGCTTGATGATGAAGCAGCGGTTCAGGCGCGGGTGGAGGAAGAAGGGGTTGGCGCTGTGCCGGTCGTATTCGCCATAGCGTTGGGCGATCGAATACAGATCCAGGATCCGCGACGTGGCGCCACCCTTGACGATGTTGCGCAAATCCGAGCGCATGGTTTCGCGGACACGTGCCATCAAGAACCCTCCCGGGCAGGGTACTAACCCGGCCGGACTTAAGGGCAGGTCTGTTGCGGCGCTTGGAATTGAGTCGAATGCGACCTATCGCCGGGACGCGGCGTGTACGGGTGGCTTCAGGCTGGCAAACACAAAGCCTGCGGCGGCTCCGCCCAGACACAGGGTCAAGAGGCCGGGCAGATCGCGCGAGGAGGCGACCGGCGTGATCGTGGCATCCAGGACCTGGCCATAGAAGGCCGTGATTCCCAGCATGATGGCGGCAATCGCCGCGCCGCCGGCGAGGGTGAAGCCCAGCCGTCGCCAGCCGCGCCCCAGAAGCCGGCCCAGCAGTCCGGCTATCGGGAAGGCGACGGCAAAGCCGACCAGGATCAGCACGAAAAGCGTCGGTGCGAAGCCGGCGAGGTCCTGCCGGATCGCGTCCAGCCGGACGGGCGTGGGGATGCTGGCGCCGGCGCGAGCGAGGGCCTGCAGGACGACATGCGTGTTGGCGATGCTGACCAGCACAGTGCCCGTCACGACGGCGAGCAGGTAGGCAATAAACATGCGGGCCGTGGCCATGGCATCCCCCGAATTGGGCTCAACAGCAGAAGGTCGAGCCTATAGTGTGGCTTCATTGGCGACAATTCGCTTGGGGGATGAGATGGCTGGAAAACCGATCGCGCTGGGCCTGGCCCTGATGCTGGCCGCCGTGCCGGCGCTTGCCCAGACGGATCTGGAAACCCGGGTCGAAGGCCTGGAACACCCCTGGAGCCTCGCCTTCCTGCCCGATGGCCGCATGCTGGTCACCGAGAAGCCGGGGCGCCTGCGTATCGTCGCGGCAGACGGGACATTGTCAGAACCTGTCTCCGGCGTGCCGGAGGTTCTCCATTCAGGTCAGGGCGGTCTGCTGGATGTTGTGCTTCATCCGGACTTCGAAACCAATGGCTGGGTCTATCTGACCTGGTCTGAAGGGCGCCCGCGGGACAATACGCTGCACCTGGGCCGGGGCCGGCTGGAAGACGGCACGTTGAGGGATTTCGAGACCCTGTTCTCGGCCGCGCCGCGCCGCCGGACCGATGTGCATTATGGCGGGCGTGTTGCCTTTCTTGCGGATGGCAGCCTGCTGCTGGGGATCGGCGAGGGGTTCGATTTTCGCGAACAGGCGCAGGATCCGCAAAGCCATTTCGGCAGTTTCGTCCACCTCGCCGACGACGGAACGCCCTTGGGCTCGGCCTTCGACGGCGCGGCGCCGGGCGTCTTCTCGATCGGCCATCGCAACCCCCAGGCTGTCGTGGTCGATCCGGTCACCGGCACGGTCTATGCCAATGAGCACGGGCCGCAGGGCGGTGACGAGATCAATGTGCTGGCCGAAGGAAATAATTACGGCTGGCCGATTGCCAGCCATGGCATCGACTATACCGGTGCGCTGGTCACGCCGTTCGAGACCTATGCCGGCATGACCGACCCGATCCATGTCTGGGTGCCCTCGATTGCGCCCGCGGGGATGGCGATCTATCGCGGCGACATGTTCGCGGACTGGGATGGCGATCTGCTGGTCGCGGCCCTGATCTCCGGCGATGCTGACGTGCCCTCCGGCCATGTGCGCCGGGTCGATCTGGAGAACGGCGCGGTGGTTGGCGAAGAGGTGCTGTTCGGCGAGGTTGAGGCGCGCATCCGTGATGTCCGGGTGGCGCCCGACGGCGCTGTCTGGCTGGTCACGGACGAGGAAAACGGCCGGCTGGTGCGGGTGAGCCGGGAGTAGGCGCGCCTACTCCGCCGGCTGCGTCTCGCTGCGGCTGGCCAGCGGCGTGCCGGACAGCATCTTTCGCCGCCAATGGCCCAGCCGCATGGGCGCGCCCAGCATGACCGGGGTGAGCACCAGTGTCAGCAGGGTCGAGAAGCCCAGCCCCCAGACCACGGCCGAGGACAGCTGTACCCACCATTCCGAAGCCGGTCCGCCGATCGACAATACGCCGTGGGCGAAGTCGGCATTGATCTGGAATACCATCGGCAGCAGGCCGAAAATTGTCGTCACCGTCGTCAGCATGACCGGGCGCAGACGCTGGGCGGCGGTGCGCACGATGGCCTCGTCGACGGCCATGCCCAGGCCGCGCAGGCGCTGAAAGGTGTCGATCAGCACGATATTATTGTTCACGACGATGCCGGCCAGCGTCACCACACCCGTCCCCAGGAAGAGGATGGAGATGTAGGGGAAGGTCAACAGCACGCCCAGCAGCACGCCGACGACCGACAGCACGACGGCCTGCAGAGTCAGCACGACATGCCAGAAATTGTTGAACTGCCAGAGCAGGATCACCGCCATCATGAACAGCGAGGCCAGCATGGCATTGCCGAAGAAGGCACCAGCTTCGGCGTTTTCCTCGTCGGCGCCGAGATAGTCGATATCGACCCGGCGGTCGATGGCGCCGCTTTCCACCTGTTCGTCGATCCAGGCGCGCAGCTCGGCCAGCAGGATATTGCCGGCATGGCCTTCATCGGCATTGGCGCGGATCATCAATACGCGCTTGCCGTCGCGGCGGTTGATCGAGTCGATGCGCTGATGCGCCTCGCGCGTGACGAAGTTGGAGATCGGCACGGCGCCGGTCTGGGTGTTCACACGCAGATCGTCGAGCCGTGAAATGTCGCGGTCGCCTTCAGGGAAGCGCACCCGGATATCCACCTCCTCGTCGGCATCGTCGGGCCGGTAACGGCCGACCAGCGTGCCGGTGGTCACCAGCTGCACGGCTGCGCCCACCTGGGTGACGTCGGCGCCGAAGCGTCCGGCTTCTTCGCGATCCACGTCGAGGCGCCATTCCACGCCCGGCAGGGGCAGGGTGTCCTCGATATCGGTCGTGCCTTCCATCGCGTCGATATAGGAGCGGATCAGGCGGGCGGCCTGTTCCAGCGCGGCAGCGTCGTCCGAGCGCAGCTCGACCTGGATGTCTTTGCCCACGGGCGGACCCTGCTGGAAGGGGCGGACCTCGATGATGACGCCGGGAATGCCGGTCATGGCTTCGCGGATACGACGTTCGATCAGACGGCCATTGGGGCGTTGCCCGAAAGGTTCGAACTCCACGAAGATACGGGCGACGCTGTCGGCAGGCGCGGCACCGGTGCCATCGAAGGGCGACTGGCCCGGCGGCTCGCCGGCGACGGTGTAATAGCCCTTGATGCCCTCGATCCCCTCCAGGCGGCGCTCCGCCTCCAGGGCCAGCTCGTATTGTTCGGCCGGCGAGAGATTGCCGCGGGCGCGGACGAAGACGTAAAGCTGTTCCGGCTCGGCATCGAGGAAGAATTCGGTCCGCATGGTCGAGGCGCGGGCCCCGAAACTCATCACGATCACCACGACCAGGCCCAGCGCGGCAAGACTGACGAAGATCGGCCGCTTTACCAGCGCCGAGATCATGCGGGCATAGGCACCGGTGAAGCCGGGCAGGGATTTGGGATCGCCTTCTTCGGTGGCGTTGAGGTGGGCGACGGCGGAGTTTTCGTCCACCACGCCGCCCTTGCGGCCGAAGACCGAACCCAGCGTGGGCAGGAAAATCAGCGCCATCACCAGTGCCGAGGTCAGCACGAAGATCAGGGTCAGCGGCAGGAAGGCCATGTACTGGCCGGGAATGGAGTTCCAGAACAGGAAGGGCACGAAGGCTGCCAGCGTGGTGCCGGTCGAGGAGACGATCGGCCAGAACATGCGCTTGCCGGCAGCCGCATAAGCCGCCTTGCGGGTTTCGCCCTCGGCGAGTTTGCGGTCGGCGTATTCCACCACCACGATGGCGCCATCGACCAGCAGACCCACGGCCAGCACCATGGCGAACATCACCATGAAATTGACGGTCAGCCCGTAGATGCTCAGCAGCAGGAAGGAGAAGAGGAAGCTCGACGGGATCGCGATGCCGACCAGCAGGGCTGAACGCACGCCCAGCGCTGCCACGACCAGGATCAGCACCAGCACGATGGCCAGCATGATCGACGAGGTCAGGCTCTGCAGGCTGTCGCGCACATAGGTGGACAGGTCGAGGCTGAAATCATGGCGGACGGTTTCCGGCCAGGTCTCCGAGATCTCGTTGGTCAGCGCCCGCACGGCGGCGGCGGTGTCCATGATGTTTTCGCCGGATCGGCGCACGACCTGCAGCGTATAGGCCGGCGCGCCGTTATAGCGCGAGAAACTGTCGGCATCCTTGAAGGTACGGCGCACCGTGGCGACGTCTTCCAGCGTGACGACCGTGTCGCCGGACCGGGTCAATGGCAGGCGCAGCGCATCTTCGGCATCCTCGAACAGGCCGGGCACCTTGACCTGGAAGCGGGCCTCGCCGCTGTCCAGCGAGCCGGCCGCGATCAGCCGGTTGTTCGACTGCACGGCGTTGAACAGCTCGTTATAGGTGACGCCATAGGTCTCCAGCAGGGCCGGATCGATGACGATCTCCAGCACTTCTTCGCGCAGGCCCTGAACATCGACCTGCAGGATCTGCGGCAGGGCCTCGATCTCGTCTTCCAGATCGCGGGCAATGCGGTAGAGCGTGCGCTCGGGCGCCTCGCCATAGACCTGCACGGCGATCGTGGGGGCGAGGGCGGAGTTGAACTCCTGGATCACCGGTTCGCGCACATCCTCGGGATATTCGCGGCGGGCCATGTCGACCGCTTCGCGCACGTCCAGCACGGACTGGTCGGCATCGAAAGGCACGTCGAATTCGGCGATCAGCGTGCCGGCGCCCAGCGCGGCGGTGCCGTTGAGTTCGACCAGACCCTCGATCGAACGCATCTCGGTTTCGGTCGGCCGGACGATCAGGCGCTCGGCGTCTTCCGGGGAAATACCGTCCAGCGGCACGACCACGATCACGAAGGGGAAGGGGATGTCCGGATCGGCTTCGCGCGGCAGGCTGACAAAGGAGATAAAGCCCGCGGCAAGGGCGCAGACAAAGATCGCCAGCACCATGCGGGCGCGATTGATCGCGAAGTCGACGACGCCGGTCACCGGGCCGCTCCCTCCCGGGAGACATCGACCTCCACCCCGTCGGCCACGAAGTCCTGTCCCAGCACGATCACCTCCGCGCGGCGCGGCAGTCCGGCGACCCAGACCTGCTGGCCGTCATCGCTGAGCAGTTCCACCGGGACGAAGCGTACGCGATTGCCGTCCTCGACGATCCGTACGCCCAGTACGCCTTCGGCGTTGAGGGCAAGGATCGAGGCGGGAATGCGATGGGCCGGCTCTTCGGGCAGGTCGAGACGGATTTCCGCCGTGATGCCGGACCGGATGGCGTGATCGGGATTGGGCGCTTGCAGCTCGACGCGGAAGGTGCGGGTGGTCGGATCGGCACGGCGTTCGACAAAGCGGATCGTGCCCTCGACCGTCTGGCCGGTGACGAGACGGGCCGTGCCGGCCATGCCGGGTTCCAGCTCGGCGACATGGCGTTCGCCGACTTCGGCCACCACCAGGATCGGGTCCAGCTGTACCACCGTTCCGCAGGCATCACCGGCGCGCAGGAAATCGCCGACTTCCGCGGTCCGGCCATCGAAAATGCCGTCGAAGGGCGCCGCGATATTGACGTTGGCCAGCTCCTCGCGCGCGGCGCTCAGGCGGGCCCGGGCGGCATCGCGGGCGGCTTCGGCGGCAGCGACCTGGTTGGCCGAGCGGTGGCCGCGCTGGTTCAGTTCCGCAGCGGCATCATATTCCAGCTGGCGCGCCCGCAGATCGGCTTCGGCCTGCTGGACCGAGGCCGAGCGGGCGTCGACATCGAGCCGGCACAGCACGTCGCCTGCGGTGACGGGCGTGCCTTCCAGCCGTTCGGCTTCGGCGACCCGGCCGCCGGTCTCGGCGCGGACAACGACTTCGCGGAAAGCTTCGGTGCGGCCGCGCAGCGACAGGTTGGCCGGGCGCATCTGCGCTTCGACCGTGCGCACCACAACCTCGAAGCGGTGGCTGGTCTCGGTCTGTTCGGCGTCGCGGGAATCCGCCTCGCCATTGAGCAGCGTGCCAACCGTGAACAGCAGCACGACAGCCAGGAAAATTGCGAGGGCGGCGATATAGGAACGGTTCATGTCACGACCGGCTTTTCCGCGTCAGACCGTGCAGACCTGTTTGCGGAGAACAGTGTTTACTCGTCCCTCTAGATACCTGTCGGCGCGCTGCGTGACGAGGGTTTTCTCGCGGCACGAAACCTTCTTCGGGAGCCATGGCACTCAGGCAACCTGGCCGGCGCTCCAGCCGGACGACCAGGCCCACTGGAAGTTGTATCCGCCAAGCCATCCGGTCACGTCAACCACCTCGCCGATGAAGTACAGGCCGGGCACGCCGCGGGCCTGCAGGGTGCGGCTGTCCAGCCCGTTTGTATCGACGCCGCCCAGTGTGACTTCTGCCGTGCGATAGCCCTCCGAGCCGGTCGGGCGCAGCGTCCAGGACTCCAGCATAGCGCAGGTATTCTGCAGTTTCTTGTCGGACTGGTCGGCCATGTTGCCCGTGAGGCCGGCCTCCTCGGCCAGCAGCTGGGCGAGGCGTTTGGGCAGATGCTCCGACAAGACGCTCTGCAGCGCCTGGCGCGGTGTTTCCGTGCGGGCGGTGCGCAGGATGTCGAACCAGTCGCGGCCGGGCAGGAAGCGGATCGCGATGTCCTGACCCTCGCGCCAGAAGGAGGATATCTGCAGGATGGCCGGGCCGCTGAGACCGCGATGGGTAAACAGCATCGCCTCCTCGAAGGCCGTGCCGTTGCAGCCGGCCGAGACGTCAGCCGCCACTCCGGACAACGGCTTGAAGCGCGCCAGCGTGTCCGGATCGAAGGTCAGCGGAACCAGGGCCGGACGGGTCTCGGTGACGGCCAGCCCGTATTGCCGCGCGGCGTCATAGCCGAAGCCGGTCGCGCCCATTTTAGGGATCGACTTGCCGCCCGAAGCGATCACCAGCGACTGGCAGGTCAGGGTGCTGCCATCGGAGAGGTCGAGCCGGAAGCCCTCTCCCTCGCGCGTGTGGGCGGTCACCGAGATACCCAGGCGCAGGGTCGCGCCGGCGTCGCGCATATCGCCTGTCAGCCCGTCGACGATCTGCCGGGCGGACTGGTCGCAGAAGAGCTGGCCCAGCGTCTTTTCGTGCCAGGCGATGCCGTGGCGGTCGACCCAGTCGATGAAATCCCATTGCGTGTAGCGCTTCAGCGCCGACTTGGCGAAGTGGGGATTGGCCGACAGGAAATTGCCCGGCCCGGTGTGCAGATTGGTGAAATTGCAGCGCCCGCCGCCGGAAATGCGGATCTTCTCGCCCGGCGCCTTGCCATGCTCGATGACGCAGACCGAACGGCCGCGGCGGCCGGCCTCGACCGCGCACATCATGCCGGCAGCCCCGGCGCCGACAATGACGACGTCGTATCGGGTCACGGTCTAGGTTTTCGCAGGGCAGACGCTGTCGAGCCAGTCCGCGAAACCGGCCATGGCGGCGTCGCGTCCGACCTCGTTTATTGTCTCGTGCCTGTAACCTTCGAGCACTTTAAGGGTGACATGGGTCATCCCCAGACGCTCCATTCGTGCGCCAAGATGTTGCACGGTCTTGCCGCCCTCGGTTGCCGGATCCAGCGATCCGCCGATCAGGTGGACGGGGAGGGCTTTGGGCAGTTTCTCCAGATTGCCGTCATCCTCGGCGAAAGCGACACCGCCCAGGAAATCGCGCCAGAGCGAGACGCTGGACGGCCAGCCGCACAGCTCGTCAGCGACATAGGCGTCGACTTCGGCCGGGTCCGAGGACAGCCAGTCGGCATCGGTGCGGCCTTCGGGAAAGCGCTTGTTCCAGGCCTTGAAGGTCAGCTTGTCGATCGTGGTGCTGGGTGTGAAGGGACCGCCCGCCAGCGCCTCGCACCACAGCACGAACCGCATCACGGATTTCAGCCCGCCCAGCGCCATATTGCCGTTCCAGGCGGCGAGACCGTCAATACTGTCCGGTTCGCGCAGGGCGTGATTGACCGCAACGACCGATCCCATGGAATGACCGAAGACCACCAGCGGCAGGCCGGGCCAGCGGCGTTTTGCTTCGTCCTCGACCGCCTTCACATCGCCCATCACCTTGTTCCAGCCATCCGCGTCGGCAAAACGGCGCGGGGCACCGTCCGGTGCGGTGGTGAGGCCGTGGCCGCGATGGTCATGGGCGATGACGTGATAGCCGCGCGATGCGAGATAGTTGGCGAAGCGGGCATAGCGCGCCGCGCGTTCGGCCAGGCCGTGATTGATATGCACGATGCCGCGTGCCGCACCGTCGGCCTCGCGCGTATAGACACACAGGTCGGCGCCGGTGGGGCTGGCGAGCCGTTCGGGCGTGAAGGCGTCGTCGGTCATGCGTGCTCCCCCTTGTTCAGGCGCCGAACCTAGCCCGTTTCTTCCGGGCGCGTCATGGCTATAGTCGCACGAAAACCGGGGAGGGGGACAAGTATGGCGCAGCGCAAGACGGCGATCCTCGCGATCGACCAGGGCACGACGAGCTCCCGCGCGGTGGTGTTCACCGACAGCTATGAGGTGATTGCCGTTGCCCAGCGCGAGTTCCAGCAGATCTATCCCCAGCCCGGCTGGGTCGAGCACGACCCCGACGTGATCTGGGCGACCGTGCGCGCGACGGCCCGCGAGGCGCTCGCAGCGGCGGATAAGGCGGGTTATGCGGCGGCCGCGATCGGCATCACCAATCAGCGCGAGACCACGCTCGTCTGGGACCGCAAGACCGGCGAGCCGGTGCACAATGCCATCGTCTGGCAGGACCGGCGCACGGCGCAGACCTGTGCCGCGCTGCGCGAGGCGGGTCATGCGGATCGGGTGCGCGAGAAGACCGGCCTGGTGCTGGACCCCTATTTCTCCGCCACCAAGATCGCCTGGATCCTCGATCATGTGGACGGCGCGCGGGCGCGGGCCGAGGCCGGCGAGCTGGCCTTCGGCACGGTGGACAGCTGGCTGATCTGGCGGCTGACGGGCGGGGCGGTGCACGCCACCGACGCCACCAATGCCAGCCGCACCGCGCTCTACAATATCCGCACGAATGCCTGGGACGACGAACTTCTTGCCCTGTTCGGCGTGCCGGCGGCGATGCTGCCGGAGGTGCGCGACAGCGCGGGCGAATTCGGCGTGTCGGATACGGCGGTTCTGGGCCGGGCCCTGCCGGTGTGCGGCGTCGCCGGCGACCAGCAGTCCGCCGCCATCGGCCAGGCCTGTCTGACGCCGGGCGAGATGAAGTCCACCTATGGCACCGGCGCCTTCCTGCTGATCAATACCGGCAGCGAACCCGTGCTGTCGCAGAACCAGCTCCTCACCACGATTGCCTGGCGGATCGGCGGCGAGACCGTCTATGCGCTGGAAGGCTCGATCCTGTCGGCCGGGGCGACGGTGCAATGGCTGCGCGACGGGCTGGGCCTGATCGCCAAGGCCTCGGAGATCGAGGCGCTGGCAGCGGCCGCCGATACGGACAGCGGCGTCTATCTCGTACCGGCCTTCACCGGGCTGGGTGCGCCCTATTGGGACCCCGATGCCCGCGGCGCGATTGTCGGGCTGACCCGCGGGTCCGGCCGGGCCGAGATCGCGCGCGCGGCGCTGGATTCCACCGTCCACCAGACCTGCGACCTGCTCGATGCCATTGCCGCCGACGGTGTTGCGGCGACACGTCTGCGGGTGGATGGCGGGATGACCGCCAACAATGCCCTGATGCAGCGCCTGGCCGACCTGACCGGAATCGAGGTCGTGCGTCCGGTCCAGTCCGAGGCGACCGCCTGGGGCGCGGCTTTCCTGGCCGGTCTGGGGGCGGGGATTTTCGCCAGCCTGGAAGACGGCCGCCGTCTGTGGGCGCAGGACCGCAGCTTCACGCCGGACATCCCGGCCGACGCGCGCGATGTTGACCGGGCCGCCTGGCGCACAGCCGTGGAACGGGTGCGGACGCGCTAGCGCGGCTGGACGGTCTCTCCCATCCGAAATTAGTTTCCATTCAGGGTTGCTTGAGTCTCTGGCTCGCTGCAGAATTGTTGCGTGAGTACGCGTACGTCCTGTCAGCGGCCCGGGGTAGAGCCCCGCGAGGAGACACGCATGCCGTCCTTATTTTCCCGCCTGTTCGCCACCCGCCAGTTTGCCACACACCTGTTCGCCTCACACGTGTTCAGGGGGCTTTGCCTGGCCGGCCTTCTGGCCATCCCGGCCGCCAGCGCGCAGGACGATCCGCCGCCGCGGGCCGACCAGTATGACGAGCTGTCCGAATTCCTCGCCTGCTCGGGTAATGCCTATGCGCTGTGCTATTATTCCGGGCCGCAGGAACCCACCCCGCCGGGCCAGAACGCAACGCCGCCCCTGCCGTGCACGATCGGCGGTCCCGAGCATGCCGACTGCACCTGCTATGCCGTCAACGAGCAGATGCTCGAGCCGGGCCTGCGCTATAATTTCGTGCTGATCGGCTCGATCCTCAATCCGGTGGCCCGCGCGGAAACCGAGCTGCGCTGCCATGAGGACGGTTCTAACTGCCTCAACATGGCCCATCTGGCCTCGGGCATCTGCAACAATGCCGACGACCCGCATGTCGACGAGTATGAATTCTGCCGGGAAGCGCCGGTATGCAGCCTGCTGGGCGATCTGGAGACCGGCGAGACGCAGTCGCTCTATGAAGGAGGCGATGCGACGCTGATCTCCACCTTCTCCTTCTATTCCAGCGAGGTGCACAATTTCGGCTCGCAGGACTGCAGCGAGAGCGATATCCGCCTCTATGCCGGCTGCATGACCGCGCCCTGCACGGACGAGGACGGCGACGGCCTCGCCGAGTGCAAATGCCCGCTCTATGACGGCCCCTACCAGATCGGCCAGGACTCCGAAGGTCTGCAGTGCAATATCCTGCCGAACGTCTGGTCCGCCGCCAACAACGAGACCACCCCGCCGCATCTGCCGGGCGCGCTGGGCGGGGAATAGGCCGGCTTCGTCTTTTCCCGGTCCTGTGAGGAAAGGCCCTTAAACGCCCCAGCCCGGGCCGGTCAGCACTTCCAGTGCGGCAGCCACGGCGATGGGCTGGTCGAGAATGAGGTGGTGCTGGGCGTCGGGGATGGAAATCATCGAGGTTTCCGGACCGAAGGTCTCGCGCATGAAGGCCCAGATCTCGTCGGTGACGAGACGGCTGTCCTGGCCGCGGAACAGGGCGACACGCGTGTTCAGCCGGTCGGCCAGCTGGGCCGGCGGCGGGCGGTCGTAATGCAGCTTGTCCCAGAGTTTCGGATCGAACTTCCACGTCCAGCCGGGCGAGCCGTCGGGCCGGGTCGCCTGTTTCAGGCTCTGCCGCGCGATATGGTCCAGCAGGAAAGCGTTGGCGCAGGGCTGTTCCGGCAGCAGGCGGAAGCGCTCCATGGCGGCCTGGAAACTGGGATAGACCGTGCCGCCCCGGCTGGGCGGCGACGAGCGGCGCTGTTCGTCGGCGGGCCGGATCGGACTGTCCAGCACGGCGACGCCGCGCAGTTTTTCGCCATGATCCGTGGCCGTGGCCAGCGACACGAAACCGCCGAAGGAATGGCCGACCAGGAAGGGCTTGCCCGCGTCGAAGGCGCCACCGCTCTCGCCGGCGGCGATAACCTCGCGCGCGTAAGTGTCCATCGAGTAGCGGTCGCGGTGATCGCTGTCGCCCATGCCGGTGAGGTCGAGCGCCACGACGCGGCGCGTATCGGCCAGGAAGGGCGCGATACTGTCCCACCAGTCCTTGTGGGCCACGCCGCCATGAACGAGGATCAGCCCGGGCATGCCGCGCTGGCCCCAGGCTTTCCAGCACACCGTCGCCCCCTCGACCATCACCGTTCCCGCTTCGACCGGCTTGGCCAGGGCGGCGGCAAACCAGTCCGGGGCTGGCGGCTTTTCTCCGGCGAACTGGATCAGCGGTGCGGGCGGGCGCGGGGAGGCCGCGGTGTTTTTCTTGTTCATGACCTAGCGCTAGACCTCCGCTCCGGGAAGGTCAATCTCACGCTGAGGCCCACTCGAGAAGGGCGGGAACGGCAAACACCGCCCAGGCATTGTTGGCGACATGGCCCAGGAGCGGGGCCGTCACCCGGCCGGTTGCCATGCGGGCAATACCCAGCGCGATGCCCAGAAGGAAGGTCGAAGTCATCACCATCAGGCCCTGCGGCGTGTGAAGCAGGCCGAAGGCGAGGGCCGAGATGATGATGGCAAACACCGCCGGCACACCGCGGGCGACCATCATCGGCAGCATCCATCCCCTAAACAGGATCTCCTCGGCCAGCGGCGCCGCGATCAGGGTCAGAAGGATGATCGACCAGAGCGCCGCATTCGAGTGGATGAAGTTTCCGACATTGGAGACCTCATCCCGGGTGGCGCCGCCCGACAGGGTCATGTCGGGATCCAGCATGGCGAATTCGTGGAAGGCCAGGGTGAGATGGCCGGCGACGAAGATCATGAAGAGCATGACGAGGACTGTTGCCAGAAGATCCGAGGCGCGCAGCGGCCAGAATGCGAATGTGCTGCGGTGTGCGCCGTCGCGCTGCAGCCGGCGCCACATCACGGCGGCGAAGGCAAAATAGGCCAGCGCCATCGCGGCAAAGGCGACGGTATCCAGCTGGAGTATTCCTTCGGGGCCTCCAGCCAGGGCCCACAGGAAACCGCCGGCGAACTGGAAGGCAAAGGCGAGGGCAACCAGCACAAGCGGCCAGATCACCATGCCGGGCAGGGAATGGATCAGCGCCAGACGATGATCTTCTGCACGCAGCTGCGCGAACGCATCACCGGCCCCGAAAGGCCAGTGCACCGCATCCGCTGCAGGGCGGCCTGCAGGCGTGTGGCTGTCCGGCGGCATTCTGCCTCCCTCGCATCCCCGCAATCGGACGGGGTCCCCGGCTTATGCTTAACCGGTCGTTGCCGCGTCTTAAACGTGAAATTTAGAAGACTGTCCCATAACGGTTCGCATCAACGCCCTGTCCAGAACGGACAGTGAGGCCAAAGGCCCGGCGAAAACAAGGCGACCGAAAAGGCGTGGGTGAGATGGTGAAAACAGTTCTGATCGTGGACGACGATCCGACACAGCGCCGCCTTTTGCAGGCGGTGATCGAGAAGCAGGGCTACAAGGCCGAAACCGCCGACAGCGGCGAGGCTGCCCTGGATCGCGTGGCGTCCCCGGGGATCGACGTCATGCTGCTGGACCTGATCATGCCCGGCATGGACGGGATGGAGACCCTGGAAGCCCTGCAGCGCAAGCAGATCGACCTGCCGGTCATCGTGCTCACGGCGTCCGGCGGTATCGAGACGGTGGTTGCGGCCATGCGGGCCGGGGCATCCGACTTCTTCGTCAAGCCGGCCAGCCCGGAACGCATCGCGGTGTCGATCCGCAATGCCCTGAAGGTGCAGAACCTGTCGGGCGAAGTGCAGCGTCTGTCGCGCAAGGCGACGAACAAGCTGGGCTTTGCCGACATGATTGCCGGCGCCCCGGCCATGAAACAGGTCGTGCGTCTGGGTGAGCGCGCGGCGCAATCGGACATTCCGATCCTGATCACCGGGGAAAGCGGCGTCGGCAAGGAGCTGGTGGCCGGATCCATCATGGCCGCCTCCAAGCGCGCCGACGGTCCTTTCGTCGCCGTGAACTGCGGCGCCATTCCGGAAAACCTGGTGGAATCCACCCTGTTCGGTCATGAAAAAGGGGCCTTCACCGGCGCTGTCGGCAAGCATATGGGCAAGTTCCAGGAAGCCGATGGCGGCACGCTCTTCCTCGACGAGATCGGCGAGCTGCCGCTGGACATGCAGGTCAAGCTGCTGCGCGCCCTGCAGGAAGGCGAGGTCGATCCGGTCGGCTCCAAGCGTCCGGTGAAGGTGAATGTGCGGATCGTCTCCGCCACCAATCGCGATCTGGCCGAACAGGTGGCCGCGGGCAATTTCCGCGAGGACCTGTTCTATCGTCTCAATGTCTTCCCGATCGAAGTGCCGTCGCTGAAGGCCCGCAAGGAAGACATTCCCGCGCTGGTGCGCCATTTCATCGGCCGCTTCAACGCCCAGGAAAACAAGTCGATCATCGACGCCGCGCCGGAAACGCATGCGCTGCTGGCCGCCTATGACTGGCCGGGCAATGTGCGCCAGCTGGAGAATGCGGTGTTCCGCGCCGTGGTCCTGTCGGATGGCGAGATGCTCAAGCCCGAGGATTTCCCGCAGATTTCCGGCCTGACGCCCGATTTCGCGGCCGAAGCGCCGCTGCCGGCGGCCGAGACGCTGGCCGGGGATATCGCACAGATGGCGGCCAATGCGCCGGATCTGGGTCCGGTCGAGATCATGGACGAGGGCGGTCATCTGCGCTCGCTCGAGGAGATCGAGCGCGACCTGATCGAGTTCGCCATCGAGACCTATGCCGGCCGGATGAGCGAAGTCGCCCGCCGTCTCGGCGTCGGCCGCTCGACGCTCTATCGCAAGGTCCGCGAATACGATCTCGACGTCGACGGGGTCCGCGCCGCGGGCTGATCCGGACACACGGAACTCGCCTGCCGACGGGACTTCAACAGGCAGGCCGGGTGGGGGCACAAGCGCCGGGCCGGAAGGATATGACCTTCCGGCCCGGTTTTCTCTGGGGTCTGTGGAAATGCCGAAACAGGACCGGGCCGGACATGGCTGCCCGGCCCGGTCCGTCGTCTGCGGGACGGAATCAGGCGCTGGCGAGCACGTCTCCGGGGTGACGGTCGCACCAGCTGAAATAGACGGGGATGAGCGCGGATTCACGGCTGAAACGGACTTTCAGCTGCCGCGCGAGGCGCGTGAGTGAGGCATCGAGCCGGGCGACCTCCCGGCTGCCGGTCTCCAGGCCCAGCTCGATGTGGGCACGCAGGACCTCGATCCGGGTTGTCAGCCCGTTCAGCTGGCCGTCGAGATGGGAGACATAATCCCGGGTCAACGGATCGGCGGCGAGCGGGGTGTAGAGATGCTCGGTGCGGTTTTCGACCGTCGTGTCCAGCGAGACCATGGCGCGGCGGAAGGCGTCACGACCGGCTTCGGTGCCAAGGCCGGAGGTTTCGGCCTCTTCGAGGGCATCGAACAGGGCGGTTTCCAGGCTGGCGAGATGGGCGATGTTGTGGGGCATGGGCGACACCGTGTTCTTGATCGCCACAAGATACCCGCACGCCCGCGCCGGCGCGCCCGGAAACCGGTATCAGATTTAACGGGAGACTAAGACGCGCTACGTCTCGGTATCCCCGGACGGGTCGACGATCCGGAAACGGGCGCGGCGGGTCTCCGGTGTTTCCTCCGGCTCCTGCGCAATGTCGTTTCGCCCGGATTCCCCGGCCCGGTCATCGCGCTCCAGATCGTCGTGGATGTCGCGGCTGCGGGCAGAGGAGGGCGCTGTCTTGCGCCGGAACCCGTTGCCGCGTGCCATTGGCTTGCGCGCCTTGCCCTTCGCCTTCTTCTCGATCTCGCGAAGCTTCAGCGCCTGGCGGGCCGACAGCGCCTCTTCGGTATTGCCCTTGTCCGGATCGTTGAAGGCCGAGCCATAGGTCTCCAGGCGTTCCTCGAGCGATCCGAGGAATTCGCCTTCCCATTCAGACAGCTCGCGATCCGGCGTTTCCGCCTCTTGCGCCGCCTTGCGGGCACGGTCGAGACGGCGCAGGGCGCGCCTCGTCTTCTTCTCGTCGATCTTGCGAGACATCGGGCCTCCTTTGCAGGGAGGCGGCCAGCTTAGCCTTCCACGGCGCCCAGATACAATTCCAGAAGCGCGTCGGCTTCCTGGCGCTCGCGGCGGTCGATCTTGCGCAGCGACACGACCTTGCGGAGGATCTTGGTGTCGAAGCCCATCGACTTGGCTTCGGCATAGACCTCCTTCATGTCGGCCATGACATTCGCCTTGTCTTCCTCGAGGCGCTCGATCCGGGCGACAAAGGCCTTGATCTGCTCGCGTGCGGCGCCGCCGATGGCGTCGGACTGGTCGATGGGGCCGGAGTCTTCAAGCACGTTGTCGGTGAAAGCCATGTCGCAAACCTCTTCTCGGGACGGGCGGGGAGACTAAATCCGCGAGCGGGCGGCCTCAAGCCGCTCCGCCAGCCGAGTGCACGCTTTCGCGCAGTTGCCGGCGTACATCGTGGACAGCCTGAAGCACGGCCTGCGGGTGATGGTGGTGCAGGTTGTGGCCGGCGCCGGAAATCCAGCGCATCTCGCCGCGCGGCATGCGCGCCGCGACCTGGCCTCCGTGACGGTGCGACCAGACCACGGTATCGGCCTTGCCGGCAAGTATCACGGCCGGGGCCTCGACAGCGCTGTAGGCTGCTTCCTGGTCCTCCAGGTGGGAATTGACCATCGCCATGTCCCGCGCATTGGCCTTCCAGACCGGCGGGCGGAGCAGAAGCAGGAGCGCCGACCGGTCGAGATAGGCATCCGGAACCGGTTCCGGGTGGAAGGCCGAGATGGCTCCCGACGCTGCCTGGCTGCGGCCGGCGAGCGGTACCGCGATGCGGGACAGGAACGGGCCGATCACCGGCCAGAAACTGGCGGCATTGAACCAGGCGGCAGTGCCGATCCAGGCCGACAGTGCCGGGGCCAGCAGGACCAGCCCGTCCACGCGTGCCGGATGGTCGATCGCCATGCGCATCGCAATGGCCCCGCCCCACGAATGCCCGATCACGGTGGCGGCCGGAATGCCGAGATGGTCGAGAAAGGCCGCGATCAGTCCGGCCTCGCGGCGGGGCGACCAGGCTCCGCGTGGGCGCTGCGACCAGCCCAGACCCGGCCGGTCGAGCCAGATCACATGCTCGCCGTCAAAGGCGCCGGCCAGGGCCATGTGCGGCTCTTCCAGATTGGAGGCCGCACCATGAAGGACCAGGATGGCCGGGCGCTCCGGATCGCCGCTGCGGCGATAGTGGAGCCGGGTTCCCGAAATGTCGGCGAAACGGCCGCCCGGCGGGTGTGCCTTTTCGATGCGGCGGATCGTGCGGTGAGCCAGCAGTGCAGCCAGACCGGCCAGAACACAGGTGCCGGCAAGGATGTAAAGCCAGAGGGGCATGGCCCTCAGAGGGACCGGCCGGCGAGCGCGTCGGCGAGACGGTCGCGGGCCTGTCGCGCGTCCTCATGGGCCGGATAGATGGCCAGCGCGGCATCGTAAGCTTCCAGCGCGGCCCGGGTTTCCTCGGCCCGCTCCAGTACCCGGCCCAGCGTCAGATAGGCGTCGTAGCGGCGCGGTTCGAGCGTCAGTGCCGTGTTCAGGGTCTCAAGGGCATAGGCCCAGTCCTCGACACGGGCCGCC
Source organism: Pseudomonadota bacterium (assembly GCA_036231565.1). Classification (GTDB taxonomy): domain Bacteria; phylum Pseudomonadota; class Alphaproteobacteria; order Caulobacterales; family Maricaulaceae; genus Maricaulis. Next base: position 89,775 of record JAZAHA010000058.1, on the reverse strand, counting down.
ATGCGGCCGGCGGCCAGCCAGCCTTCGGCAAAGTCCGGATCCAGCCGTGTGACGTGGTCGTACATGCGGATGGCAATATCGACATCGCCCGCGGCTTCCGCAGCGGCACCACGGTCCATCAAAAGGGAGATCGTGTCGCTGCCGGAATGCGCCCACAGCGCGCGGATCTCGTCGACGAGCGGAGCAGCCTCACGCGGCGTTTGCGCCTGTGCCAGCGAGTCCAGCCGCTGTTCCAGCCGGGCTTCCGGCGTGCGGTACTCCGTGCGCGGCGCGACTTCGACATCGGCCGGTGGAGTTTCCTGCAGGGCCAGGCCCGTGAGCAGGACGAAAGCGGAGAGGCTCATCATGGTGCAGAGGATAGCCTTTGCCCCGGCTGCGTCCAGCACCTGCCAGCAGATTGTGGAGAGGATTTAAGACGAGAGCCGGCTGCCCTGGCGAGCCGTGTGCGGCAATGTGGCGACATTGAACCAGAAGGCGCCGATGGACTCGACAATCGCCTCATAGCCATCCACCTCGAACGGTTTGGTCATATAGGCATTGGCATGCAGGGCGTAGCAGGTGTCCACGTCCTGGGGCGAGGATGAGGTCGTCAGGATCAGGACCGGCACCTGCGCCAGGTCGGCATCGCCCTTGACGGTTCGCAATACGTCCCGGCCGTCCAGCTTGGGCAGGTTGAGGTCCAGGAGGATGAGATCGGGCACGGGCTGTCCGGCGAACTCGCCTTCGCCACGCAGGCGCTGCAGCGCAGCCTCGCCATTGCGCACGACTTCCATCTCGTAGGGAAAGCTGGCCTGTTCGAACGCATCGAGGACCAGGAATTCGTCACCGGCATTGTCCTCGACGAGCAGGATGTGCGGTCTTTTCGAGGCGGACTTGTCAGCGTTGGTCATGTGTGGGGTCGACGGCTTTCGGCAGTGTGAACAGGAACAGGCTTCCGCCAGACGGGCTTTCTTCCACCCATAACACACCTCCATGACTCTCAATAATCTTTCGGCAAATTGCCAAGCCCATCCCCGTGCCGGAATACTCGTCCTTGGCGTGCAAGCGCTTGAAGGGATGGAAAATCTGCTCTCGGTATTGAGGGTCGATACCGATGCCGTTGTCGGCAACGCTGATCCGCCAGCACGCTTCCTCCTCATGCGCTTCGACGCTGACATGAACAGGATTGCCGGAGCGGTGATATTTCAGGGCATTGCCGATCAGGTTCTGCATCAGCTGGGTCAGCTGGGCCCGGCTGCCGCGGGTCGAGGGCAAGTCCGATATGTCGATACGGGCCTGCGTCTTGTCGATGGCGGTCTGCAGGTTGCGGATCGCGTCCTCGGCGATTTCGCCGAGCGCAACATCCACTTCGCGCGGTTCGGAATCATAGTTCAGCCGGCCATAGGCCAGCAGGTCGGCGATCAGGGCCTGCATGCGCTCTGCCGCCTTTATCGAGTGCTGGATATAGCTGCGCCCAGCATCGTCGAGTGCGCCGTCATACCGGCGCGCCAGCAAGGCATTGAAGTTGGAGATCAGCCGCAGCGGCTCCTGCAGGTCGTGACTGGCGGCGAAAGCGAAGCGTTCCAATTCCTCGTTGGCCCTGGAAAGTTCGGCAATGAAGCGCTCGCGCTCCGCCTGGGCCTGCTGGCGGTCGGTGATGTCACGGAAGACCGTGACGACGCCGAGCAGACGGCCCCGATCGTCCAGTATGGGCTCGCTGGAAAATTCGGCGGTGAAACTGGATCCGTCGCGCCGGCGGAACGGTTCGACGCCGTTGCGGACCGGCTCTTCGCGGGTCGCGGAAACCATGGGGCAGTCCGCCCGGCTGTGCGGCCTGCCGCTGGAATCAACCGGATGGATAACGTCATGGATGAGCGTACCAGTCAGTTCTTCCGGCGCGTATCCGAGCAGGCGGGCGGCAGCAGGATTGACGATAGTGGCAAGGCCGTCCGCATCGATCCCGAGGATGCCGTCAGCGGCGTTTTCGAGAATCAGGGAGAGATTTCGCGACAGGCTCTCCGCTTCAGCCGTCTTGCGGACGACAAGACGCTGGACGAGGTCTGTGCGCGCAGTGCTGAGCAGGGTCAGCGCGTTCAGCAGGGTGATAAAGGCCAGTCCGGTTATCAGCGTGGCCCAGGACAGGAGGTCCTGGTTCCGGGCGAGAAATCCGGGTGTCGCGGCATAGACGAATTCCAGCGACAAACCGCCGAAGTCGAGCTGGTGGACGATGCTCAGCGATGACAGCGCGGCCGGGTCGCCAAACAGTGGGTGCCGGTCGCCGGACGAAATATCGTTGATTGTCAGACGATAGTCCGCATCGTGCCGGGACAACGCGTTTGAAGCGAGCGCAGAAAGAGTGGTCCGGCCAAGCGCGATGCCGGTCAATTGTTGAAGCCTCTCGTCCGGGCTGGCCGGAGGACGCCGGCCGGCATAGGCCGGGGTGGCTATGAGCACAGAATGTCTGTGGGGCGCCGACTCCGGCATCTGGGCCGGGTCGTCATGCTCGAACCGCCGGGCGATGACGGGTGCGCCGTCGAGAATGGCGTCGAGAATGCCGGGCATGTCGATCCCGGGCATGCTGGTCGCAACTACATCGCCCGTCTGAGCGAGGGGGAAAATCCGGACCCGCCGTTCTTCACTGGTCGCGAAGGCCTGCCGTTCCATGTCCGGCGCCGCGGCGGGATCGGCAAGGCGAGGCGCCCATCTCACATCCTCTGCCCGGACATTGCCGGAAAAGGCTATGGCCACGAAGACATCGAACTCGTCCGCCGTCACGGTTTCCGACGCAGCGAACAATCCGCCCAGCTGGGTCAGGCGATGGCGCAGGCGTTCGAGGGTCTCTGTGATGGCTTGCTGGTCGCCGGCGACCAGGCTGGCAAAGGCCTCCCGCCGGTCGGTCACACCATCTGCGCGGCTGACGATAAAAACGGCCAGGGCGATGGCAAGGAGGATCGCCGCCGGTATCGCTACGGCCAGTTTCCGGCGTCGGCTGACCAGTTCCCGCTCTGCCAGCAGCAGGACCAGGGGGGCCACCACGATGATTCCGACGGCGCTCGACAGCCAGGATTTCAGATAAACGGGGGCGTTGCTGAAAACGGGTTCGAGGCCAGCCAGTCCGACCCCGACCGGAAAGGCGACGGCCATCGGGACCGCGGCAAGCGGTCCGGCCACTGCCGTAACCAGCAGGATCTCGCGGCCGGTTTCCAGTGTCCATTTCCGGTTCGGGCTGATGCGGCGCAGGATTCGCAGGCCGACCTCTCCCTGCAGGACCGACCCGATTGCCGTACACACGGTGAAGACTGCGGCCTCGCCCGGGGTCGTGTGAAAATGACGCAGGGCCAGATCGGCGGCGACAATCAGGGTGGCGATGCCGACCGGAACCAGCATGCGCCGGCCCCACATCGCGGTTGCAGCCACGGCGACACCGGCGGCCGGCCACACAGGCACAAAGAAACCTGGCGGTACAGACAGAAGAAGCGCCAACTCGCCCAGCACCACGCAGGCCAGGCCGACGCCGGCAGCTTTCATGTTTTCATTCATGCCCGGATCGGCCTCCCCGTCCGCTGTGGAATTAGGCAGTCGATTCGGTGATTTCACAATCCCGTACACGCTGAGCGGGAGGCGGCGGCCAGACGTTCCGGAGAAATGAGACAGGCCGCAGCAGGGGGCCGCGGCCTGTCAGGCCTGTCATCTTGAAGACCGGTCAGGCTGCCGACGAGATATCCGTCAGGGCCATCACCTTGCGCAGCTGATCTTCCGTATCGCCCAGCTGGTGGTCGATCATGATCAGGCGCTTGGCATAGTGCGAACCGGCATATTCCCAGGTCATGCCGATGCCGCCATGCATCTGTACCGCCTCTTCGGCGACCAGCTTGCCGGCCCGGCCGATCAGGTTCTTCGCCTTGGCCACCGCCAGAGCGCGTTCTTCCGTCTCGAACTTGCCGCCGGCATGAATGACGATAGAGCGAGCCTGTTCGATCTCGATCGAGAAATCGACGAGGCGATGCTGCAGCGCCTGGAACATGGCAATCGGGCGGCCGAATTGCTGACGCTGCATGAGGTAGTCGCGCGTCATCTCCTTGAGCACGTCCATCGCCCCCACGGCTTCGGCGCACAGGGCCAGGCGGCCCGCGTCAAGCGCGGCTTCGATGGCATCCGTGGCGTCGTCTGCGAGGCATTCGGCCGGGGTGCCGTCGAGCACGACCTCTGCGGCACCACCACCGTCGATCATCGGATAGGCGAGGACTTCGGCGTCAGATGCCTTGACCTCGTAGAGCCCCAGCTTGCCGCCGGACCTGGCTGCGACCAGGATCCAGTCAGCGGCCTGACCGCCGTAGACCACGGTCTTGCGGCCGGTCAGCTTGCCGCCCTCGAATTTGGCGGAAATCTCGCCCAGCTCGCCGAAGCTGTCGCTTTCGTCAAAGGCGAAGGCTGCGCGTTCCGAGCCGGCGATAATGGCCTCGATCCGCCCGGCCTTGCCGAAGGCGGCGTAGAGGCGCAGCGCCATGAGGTTGGCCAGAAGCGGTTCGGGGCAGATCTTGCGGCCCATTTCCTCGAACACGGTCGTGATGTCGAAGCCGGCGCCCCCGAAGCCGCCATCCTGCTCGGAGACCAGCGCCCCCATGATGCCCAGATCGGCAAGCCCCGCCCAGCCGGCGGGGTCGTGAAATACGCCTTCATAGGCGACCTTGTTGCGGTGCTCGATCGGATAGGTGTCGGACAGGAAGCGGCGCAGGCTGTCCGCGATCATCCGGCGGTCGTCTGTCGGTGTGAAATCCATGGATCAGGCTCCGAACGTCTCTTTGGCGATGATATTGCGCTGGATCTCGTTCGACCCGCCAAAGATCGAAAGCTTGCGATTATTGAAGTAGTTGGCAGCGTTTGCAGCCGCTTCCGGCGGCGCGATGCCGTAATTGCCGATCACGTCCTCGGACGGGAAGGGCGAGGCGGCCGGGCCGAGCGCGCGACGGGCGAGATCGTTGATCTCCTGCCGGATGACCGTGCCCTTGATCTTCAGCATCGAGGACACCGAGCCCTGGGCGTCCGACGTGCCGAACAGCATGCGCAGATTGGTCATGCGCATGGCTTCCAGATCAATCTCGACCTCGGCGACCCTGGCCGCGAACAGCGGGTCGGCCGCCAGCGGCTTGCCATAGCGCTTCACCTTGCGGCCCAGCGCCTTGAGCTGGTTCAGCGCCTCGGTCGAGGCGCCGACACCGGCGATATTGGTGCGCTCATGGCCCAGGAGATACTTCGCGATCGTCCAGCCCTGGTTCTCCTCGCCGACGCGGTTGGAGACCGGCACGCGGACATCGGTGAAGAAGACCTCGTTCACCTCATAGCCGCCCTCGATCAGCTTGATCGGGCGCATCTCGATGCCGGGGGTCTTCAGGTCCACCAGCACGAAAGAGATGCCCTGCTGCGGCTTGCCCTCGGTCGAGGTGCGCACGAGGCAGAAGATCTTGTCGGCAAACTGGCCCAGCGTGGTCCAGGTCTTCTGGCCGTTGATGATATAGTCGTCGCCGTCGCGCACGGCGCGGGTCTTCAGGCTGGCGAGGTCGGAGCCGGCGCCGGGCTCGGAATAGCCCTGGCACCACCAGTCCTCGCCGGACAGGATGCGCGGCAGGATCGTCTTCTTCTGTTCCTCGGTACCGAACTTGATCAGCACCGGACCCAGCATGCCCAGGCCGAAAGGAACAATGCGCGGCGCGTTCGCGAAAGCGCATTCCTCTTCGAAGATATGGCGTTGCACGGCATTCCAGCCGGGGCCGCCATATTCTTCCGGCCAGGTTGCCGCCAGCCAGCTGCGGGTCTGCAGCAGGGCGTGCCAGCTTTCGATATCCTGCTTGTTCAGTTCGCGTCCGTTGCGAACCTTGGTGGCCAGGTCCTCGGACAGATTGTCCTTGAGGAATGTGCGCACTTCCTCGCGGAAGGCCTCCTCCTCCGGGGTGAAATTCAGGTCCATGCTTGTCTCCTCGCGCCCTTGTCGACCGCTCTTCCGGACGAATGCGGTACCCGGTCTTGCGCCGGGTTTCACGCTTTCGATGACTGGGTACGTATTAAAGGCGAAAGGATGCGCGGTGAATAGTGCGCAGATGCAGCATCTGGTGCGGCGCTGCGGCGCAGGTCCGGCCGGTCAGAGCAGCCCGCGGGCTGCCAGGGCAGCCTTCAGCGGGCCTTCTCCTTCGAACACTTCGGCGTCAAAGCCGAACGTGCGCGCTGCGGTGACATTCTCCTCTCGGTCGTCGAAAAAGACGACCTCCTCCGGCGCGAAGGGCAGGCGTGCGGCGGTGATCTCGTAGATCCGGCGATCCGGCTTGATGACGCCCTCATGAGCCGAGACGATGACGTCCCTCATGTGCGCCATCTGCGGGTAGAGCGCCTTGACCGGCTCCACCCATTCCGCCGGCAGGTTGGTGAGCGCGTATTGCGGCACCCCGCGGCCGGCCAGCGTATCCATGACGACGTCCGTTCCCGGAACACTGCCGTCGAGCATGCCGTCCAGGCCGGTTTCCCAGGCGCGGATCGCGTCTTCGTAATGGGGATATTTCGCGATCAGGTGCTCGCGATTCTCGGCCATGGGCACGCCGCGGTCATGCGCCGCATGCCAGTCCATCGTGCAGACCTCGCCCAGGAAGTGGTCGACCTCCTCAGGCGTGCGGAAGAGTTTTTCGTAGAAGCGGCGCGGGGACCAGTCGAGAAGGACATTGCCCAGATCCCACAGGACGGCTTTGGTCGTCATGCCGGTACCTCCAAAACGCAAAACCCGCGCACCTGGGTGCACGGGCTATGCGACAAGTCGATTTGGGCGCGCTGGAACCTGCGGGCAGGTCCGGCAGCAGCCGGCTAGCCGGCGCGAGCCTTGAAGCGCGGATCGGTCTTGTTGATGACGTAGATACGGCCACGGCGCTTCACGACCTGGCAATCGCGGTGGCGGTTCTTCAGCGATTTGATCGAGCTGCGGACTTTCATCGTTCGGCCTTCACGTTGGTAAGCGTGTTAAAAAGGAGCGCGGGAGATACGGGAGCCAAAGCCTCCTGTCAACATCGTCTGTGCGCTCGATCTGCGCCTGACGCGCGGCTCAGCGGAAGACCGGAGCGGCCGGGGCGCCGCTATCGGTCTCGGACTGGCTGTTCATCATCGACACGATCAGCACGGGATCGTCCTTCGGCGGCGGCTGGCAGATGCCGAACGCGGCCTCCGGCATGGCGGTCGATATGTTCAGTCCGAAGCTGGCGGCCTCCTGCGGCAGGATCGGATAGTCATGATTGCGCCCGCCGCCGATCAGGTCATTGGTCAGGGCGCAGGTGCCGTCCTGCTTGTGGGCGTCGTTGACATAGTCGCAGGAAAAGCGCCGGGCCTCGTCGACGGCCTGCCGGGCCATTTTCGAGAGGATCAGCATCTCGTCGCTCACACGGTCGGCCGACTTGTGTTCGGTCAGCGCCGCCAGGATCGGCGCCGGCATCCAGGCATATTGCGGATCGATCGGGCCCAGCACGGCGCTGGTTCCCATGACGATCTCGTCGCAGGCCAGGGCAATCATCGTGCCCGCCGATTTCGCGCGATATGGCAGGAAGGCCGTTTTCCGGCCGGGATGATGTTTCAGCGCATGCAGGATCTGCTGGGTTGCCGACGCGATCCCGCCCGGCGTGTGCAGCACGATATCGATCGGCGCATTGTCCTGCGCATGCCGGATGATGTCGATCGCCTCGATGGCCGTATCGGTGTCGATATACTCGTCCACCTCGTGATGCACGATCGGCAGGACAAGACTGCCGCGCGAGCGTGCGAAATCCTGCACCCGCTTGTCGATCATGGCCTTGTAGGCCTCATGGGGCGACAGGCCGTCGTCATTGCCATTGCCGGGCGCACTGCGCTGGCTGGCCGGCCGGGGATCCGGGCGCGGCGGCGCCTGTATCGGCCGCGCGGAGGCCGTGGCGGCCCCGGGCCGGGGCGCGGCGGTGGGGCTGCTGGAGGGGGCAGACCGTTTGGCGGTCACGGCGGGTTCGGGCACGTCCCGATCGCCTTCCCGCTGGACAAAGCGATGATTCTGCCAGGCTGCCAGCCCCGCCAACAGCGCACAGATCATGGCAATGCCGGTCCAGCCGGTCACACCCAGACCGGTAATGATATCGAACATGAATTCCCCCGGTTTCCCTCATGTGCAGCGGCCTGCGCAGCACATCCGTCTCCATTCGCATTAACCAATCTATATCAGCGTGCGCGCTCGGGCGAATCGATTGAAGCGGCCCTGTAACCGGCTGCGGTGCCACGCAGGCGGGCAGACGTGCTGCCCGGGCGTGCAGACCGGACCGTCAACCGCGATCCGGCCAGCTGCGGCATGTACGCTGGCCCATGGCTGGACTAGGTGGGAGGCTCTGCCCGGACGGAGCCTGTCATGACACCCGAACTCATCCTCGCCTTTACCGGCATGCACATCGCCATGTCGCTCAGCCCGGGGCCGGCCGTGCTTCTGGTGTCCACCCAGGGCATGGCCCGCGGTTTCTGGGCGGGCGTGGCGACGGCGGCCGGCGTGCTTGCCGGCAATACGATCTATTTCGCGCTGTCAGTCTTCGGGCTCGGCGCGGTCCTGGTCAGCTCGGCCCTGCTGTTCACTGTGATCAAGTGGGCGGGTGCGGCCTATCTGGTCTGGCTGGGAATCTCCACGCTTCGCAATGCCCGCAAGGCGGCAGCCCGACCACAGCCGGCAACGGTCTCGGAACTGGCCGGGCCGGCCTTCACCCAGGGGCTGGTCAAACAGCTGGGCAATCCCAAATCGGTGCTGTTCTTCGGCGCGCTGCTGCCGCAATTCATCATTCCGGGCCAGACCGGCGGCTCCGACTATCTTCTGATGCTGGCCATCATGCACGGTACCGAACTGCCCATACTGGCCGGCTATGCCGCGCTGGGGGCGACGGGCGGGGCTTTCGTGCGCGGACCGGTCGGTCTCGTCTGGCGCGAGCGCGTGTGCGGCGTGTGCCAGATCGCTGTCGGCGGCCTGCTGGCGGGCCTGCGGCGCACGGCGTGAGCGAAGCTTACCACATCGTCAGTTGTTCGCGCGCCAAAGGCTTCATAGTGTGCGCGCCATGACAGGGTTCGGGGTATGCTTCGGGGTCGCGGCAGCGGCCCTTTTCGCGGCTGGCGCCAGCGCGCAGTACGACGATTTCACCTATGATTACGACGTGGATGTCGAGCTCGTGCTCGCCGTCGACATCTCCTATTCCGTTGACGAGGAAGAGGCGCGCCGCCAGCGCGAAGGCTATGTTGCCGCCCTGGCCTCGGAAGATGTGATCCGCTCGATCCAGGGCGGGCCTCTGGGCCGGATCGCCGTGACCTATGTGGAATGGGCCGACAGCGGTTTCCAGCGCGCTGCGGCCGACTGGACCGTGATCGCCAGCGAGGAGGATGCGCTGGAGTTTGCTGCCCGCGTGGCGGCTGCCCCGCTGGAGCGCGGCCACTACACGGCCATCGGCGCGGCCATTTCTGACAGTGTGCAGCGTATCGAGAGCAATGCGCACTCCGCCCCCCGCCGCATCATCGATATCTCCGGCGACGGGCCGCAAAATCAGGGCCTGCCGCTGGACCAGGCGCGGGCCCGGGCTGAAGCGGCCGGCGTGGTGGTCAACGGTCTGCCGGTGATCTCTGCCGGGAATGGCCGCTGGGTACGGCCCGTCGAGATGAATCTGGACGGTTATTTCGAGGAAAACGTCATCACCGGACCCGGCGCTTTCGTGCTGCCCGCCCGCACCGAGGCTGAATTCCGTGAAGCGATCCTGCGCAAGCTGGTGATCGAGATCGCAGGGGCTCTGCCGTCGCCGGAAGAGCTGGGCCGCGACCCCGCCCGTCCCGCGAGCGTATCGGAAACGGGTCTGGCGCCATGAGACTTGCCGTCCGGGCCGGCCTTTCGATCCTGGCCGTCCTTTGCCTGACCGGCGGCAATCTTGCCGCGACACCCGACTGGTACACCCGCGAGATCCAGTACGCCGAGGATGGCCGCGAGATGGTCGATCTCGAGCTCGTACTGGCGGTCGATGTGTCGTCCTCGATCGACGAGGTCGAGGCGCGGCGTCAGCGCGAGGGTCATGTCGCGGCGCTGGCCGATCCGGAAGTGATCTCCGCGATCCAGTCCGGCGGCTATGGCCGCATCGCGGTGATGTATCTGGAATGGGCCGATGCCGACTTCCAGCGCGTTGTGGCGCCCTGGACGGTCATCGAGACCGAGGACGACGCCCGGGCGTTCGCCGCCACACTGGCGACCGCGCCCTTCATTTCAGGCCGGCGTACCGCGATCGGCGGTGCGATCGACAATTCGATCAGCCTGATCGCGGACAATCGCTATGACGGCGTGCGCCGGGTGATCGACCTGTCGGGCGATGGCCCCCAGAATGCCGGACCCAGCCTGTCGGCCGCGCGCAACCGGGCCGAGGCCGAGATGATCACCATCAACGGCCTGCCGATCGACAATGCCCGTCAGCACCCCTTCCGGCCGTCCGTGTCGATCGATGTGGCGGCCTATTTCGAGAACGAGGTGATCGCCGGACCCGGCGCCTTCATTTCGCCAACAAACGAACATCATGATTTCGTGGACGCATTGAAACGGAAGCTTATCATCGAGATCGCCAATCTCGACCCGCTGCGCTTCACGAGGAATGGATGATCCGCACGCTACTGGCCAGCCTGGCCCTTGTTACGACCGTCACCACTGCCACTATTGCCCAGCCCGACGGCGAAAGCTTTGCCGACTGGCTCGCCGGTTTCCGCGGCCGTCTGGAAGCGTCCGGCGCCACGCCGGACACCGTCGCATCCATGCTGGACGGGCTGGAGCCGGACATGCGCATCATCGAGCGCGATCGCAGCCAGCCGGAATTCGTGCGGCCGCTCTGGTCCTATCTCGATATTGCGGCGTCCGACTTGCGCATCCGCAACGGCCGGGCGGCTTATGCCGAAAATCGCGAGACGGTGGATGCCATCGCAGCGCATTTCGGCGTGCGCCCGGAAATCCTGATCGCGATCTGGGGGCTGGAAAGCTCCTATGGCGAGATCCCCGGCAATAACGACATTGTCCGTTCGCTGGCGACGCTGGCCTGGGAAGGCCGACGCCGCAACTGGGCCGAGGGCGAGCTGATTGCGGTCGGCCACATGCTGGACAATGGCTATGCCACGCGCGACCAGCTGACGGGGTCCTGGGCCGGTGCGATGGGGCAGATGCAGTTCATCCCCTCGACCTATCTGGAACGTGGTCATGACTGGGATGGCGATGGCCGCCGCAATATCTGGACGAATGAGGCCGATGCGCTGGCGTCTGCCGCCAATCTGCTCAGCCGCGCCGGCTGGCGGGTGGGCCAACCGGCTGTGGTCGAGGTCGACGTACCGGAAAGCTTTGATTTCGCTGCCTGGGACCCGGGCCAGTCGCGCCTGGTGTCGCAATGGGCGGTGCTCGGTATCGAACCGGCCCGCGGCGAGTGGTCGGCCGACCTGCTGATGCAGGCCGCGCGGCTGGATCTGCCGGCCGGCGGTTCGGGGCCGGGCTTCCTGACCTTCCCGAATTTCCGCGTGATCCTGCGCTACAACAACTCCACCAGCTATGCGATCGGCGTCGCCCACCTGGCCGACCGGATCGCCGGGGGAGAGCCTTTCGAAGGGCCATGGCCGGAAAACAATCCGCCCATCACCCGCAGCCAGACGCGCGAACTGCAGGCCGCGCTCAATGCACTCGGTTTCGACAGCGGTACGCCGGACGGGCTTGCCGGGCCGAATACGCGTGCGGCGCTGCGCGCTTTCCAGCGCTCCAACGGCCATCTCGCTGACGGCTATGTCGGCCAGGCGATGTATGATGCAGTGATGGCCGCTGCAGCGGCCCAATAGTCCGCGCGCTCTGACGGTGCCTTGTCGGGGCTCTGGTGTGCTCAGGGCTCCGGCTTCACTTCGACGATGTTCGCGACGCGCTTGATGCCCGGGTGCAGCCAGGCGAGTGCCAGCGTGATCGCGGCCAGCACAAAGGCGACATAGTAGGGCACGAGGTGACCCAGCTGGTTGTACATGAACAGTCCGCCGACCGGACCGAGGATGAAACCCAGCCCGGCGGTCGCTGTGGTCAGGCCTGCGACCCGGCCCTGTTCTTCCGGCTCCACGGCGATCGAGGCGCCGCCGACAAAACCCGAGCGGGCCAGTCCGAACGCGAATGAAATCAGGATGTAGGCCGTGACGATGCCGGCATAGTTCGGCGCCACGATCATCAGCGCGAAGCCGGCCATCGTGATCCCTGCACCCAGCGACATGAGGATGCGCGGACTGGCATGAAGGGCCGGTATCACCACCAGCTGGGCGACGATGAGCGCGCCGGCGCCTGCGGCCAGCGCGATCGACGACATCTGCAGCCCGGCGGCCTCATCGAGCTGCAGCGAGTCCATCACGAAGAAGGCAAGCGTGGACAGGCTGAGCGACTGCACGATCCAGGCGATGCAGCCATAGGCCACGAAGGGGAAGATCCGCGGATCGGCACCGAAGGCGAACTGCGCAAAGGGATTGATCGGCCGGCTCTGCAGCTTGGGCGGTGACTGTTCGGGCAGACGGTACCAGACCGCGAAAGCGCCCGAGGCCACCATCGCCGAAATGATCACCATGAAGATCGGCACGCCCACGAGTTCGACCAGGGTCGCTGCGAGGGTGGGGCCGATGACCGCCCCCAGGCCGAAGGCGGCTGTCAGTCCGGCCAGCGCCTCGGTGCGTTCACCGGGGCTGGTCCGGTCGGCGACGTAGGCCTGTGCCGATGGATTGGTTGCCGAGCCGAGCCCGCCGAACAGCGTTCGCGCCAGCGCCATGGCAAAGATTGCGCCCAAGGGCGGGATCCAGCCGCTTTCACCAGCCCAGGCGGCGGCGGCGAAAATCAGGGTGGAGCACGCAAAGGCAATCAGGCCGAAGACGATGAAGGGCTTGCGTCCGCGGCGATCCGACAACGCACCCCAGACGGGTGTCATGGTCATGAAGAGGACGGCTGAAACCGTGTAGATCGCGCCGACCCAGTATTCCGGCACGGCCAGTCCGCGTGCGAGCGGCGGCAGGATGGCAAACAGCATATTATTGCCGATGCCGGTCGCCATCAGGCACAGGAACAGCAGGCGGAAGGCCTGGCGCCGTTCGGCGGGACTGGTGGGATTGGACGCAGTCTGGGGCGGGGTCATGATGCTGATCTAAACCGCCGATTCCCGACCGTCCAATGAGTTTTTAAGGAGCGGGTATGCCGGAATGAAAGGCGGTGCCAGGGCGCACTGCGGCGCTGATCCGTAAACACCCGCATAACGCGCGTTCAACCGGACATTAAGCTTGTCCCGTCATAGTGCCGGTCAAACCGGGGTCGAGAACGGCCTTACAGAGCGGTGGACGGTAGAAAATGTTCCAGATTATCGGCATCATTGTCGTGTTCGTGATGGTGTTCGGCGGCTTCTCGCTGGCCGGCGGCCATTTCGACGTCATCCTCAAAGCCATGCCCTTCGAGCTGATGATGATCGGTGGTGCTGCAGTCGGCGCCTTCCTGATCGGCAACAAGCCGAAAACGGTGATGAAGACGCTCGGCGATTTCGCCAAGATCTTCACCGGGCCCAAATGGAAGGGGCAGGACTATACCGACTTGCTCTCATTGTTGTTCTTGCTAACAAAAACAATGAAAACAAAAGGGGTTATCGCGCTCGAAAGCCATATCGAGAACCCCAAGGACAGCGCGATCTTCACGCGCTACCCCAAGATCATGAAGGACCATTTCGCGGTCGACTTCATCTGCGACACGCTGCGCATGATGACGATGAACCTGGAAGATCCGCACCAGGTCGAGGACGCGATGGAAAAGCAGCTGGAGAAGCACCATCACGAGGCGGCCGACCCGGCCCACGCCATGCAGACGATGGCCGATGGCCTGCCGGCTCTGGGCATCGTGGCGGCCGTGCTGGGCGTGATCAAGACAATGGGCGCCATCGAAAGCCCGCCGGCCATTCTGGGCGGCTATATCGGCGGCGCCTTGGTCGGCACCTTCCTCGGCGTGTTCGTTGCCTACGGCTTTGTCGGCCCCTTTGCCGCCTACATGCAGGCCGTCTATGACGAGGAGCACAGCTTCTACAAGATCATCCAGGACGTGCTGGTGGCGCACCTGCACGGTAACGCCGCCCAGATTTCGGTCGAGATCGGCCGCGGTGGCGTTCCCTCCAAGATGCAGCCCAGCTTTGCCGAGCTGGAAGCGGCCCTGGACCAGATACCCTCCGAAGTCGGCTGATCGACAAGGCCGCACGAGGACAACTGGCGCGGAACCCGCAGGTTCCGCGCCATTTCATTTGGGGGATGGCGTTTGCGTCGATCGGCGCTAGAAGGGCGCCATGAAGATCAAGGACAGCGACATTCTCATCGTGCCGGGCGCGGGCGAGCCCTCGCCCTTCCACTGGCAATCACGCTGGCTGGACAATATGTCCACGGCGCGGCGCGTGGATCAGGATAACTGGAACCAGCCGCAGCGCGAGACGTGGGTAAACCGGCTGATCGACGCGGTCGGCGAGGCTGAAAAGCCCGTCATCCTCGTCGCCCATGCACTGGGAGTGCTCACCGTCGCCCATGCGGCGCCGGCGCTGACAGGCAAGATCGCGGGTGCCTTTCTGGTCGGCGCCTCGGACTGGGAACGCCCCGAACTGAAGACGACCTATGGCGATCATGGCTTCGATCCGGTGCCGCGCCAGCCGCTCGGTTTTGCCGGACTGCTTCTGGCAAGCTCCAACGATCCGACCTGCAATATCACCAAGGCGGAAGCCTGGGCGCGCGACTGGGGCATTCATTTCGGCAATGCCGGCGAGGCCGGGCATTTCGAGCCGGAAAGCGGACACGGCCCCTGGCCGGAAGGGCTGATGGCCTTCGCCCGCTTCACCCAGACGCTCTAGGTCGGTCATGACCGAGGAGAGCCTGGTTTGCGAACCGGCCCGGCTCGACTGGGAGCCGTCCGGCCCGCGCGCGGCGGACTATGGTGATGTCTATTTTTCGGCCGAAGACGGGCTCGAGGAGACCCGGGCGGTTTTCCTCAAAGGGTGCGGCCTGCCCGAAGCCTGGCAGGGGCGTCGGCACTTTGTTGTCGGCGAGCTGGGCTTTGGTACCGGACTGAATGC
This sequence comes from Pseudomonadota bacterium, assembly GCA_036231565.1. GTDB lineage: Bacteria > Pseudomonadota > Alphaproteobacteria > Caulobacterales > Maricaulaceae > Maricaulis. The sequence goes on along the minus strand of JAZAHA010000058.1, from coordinate 74,659 downwards.
GTTGGCGCTCTGGCAGCTCTGGCGCGAGACACGGCCGGCCGGCGCGTGGCTGGATTTCGTCTCGGTCGAGAAACACCCGTTAAGCCGCGATGAAACGGGCCGCGCCTTTGCGGCCTGGCCGGATCTCGAACCGCTCACAACGCGTCTGCTGAAACAATGGCCCTCGCGGCAGAAGGGCGTCCATCGCCTTGTGTTCCCCGAGGACGGGTTTGCGATCACCGTCATTCACGACGCGGTCGAGGCCGCACTGGCCGATATGGATTTCCGGGCGGATGCCTGGTTTCTCGACGGGTTTGCGCCGGCGAAGAATGACGCCATGTGGTCACAGGATGTGCTCGACCAGGTTGGCCGGCTGTCAGCGCCGGGCGCGCGGGTCGGCACGTTCACCGTGGCCGGACATGTCCGGCGGGGGCTGCAGGAAGCCGGTTTCGAGGTCGCCAAACGCCCCGGCTACGGACGCAAGCGCGAGCGGCTGGAGGCCGTGTTTCCGGGAATACCCGCCGCAACAATGCCGCCGCCGCGGAAGGTCGCGATCATCGGTGCCGGCATTGCCGGCGCCAGCCTGGCGCGCGCCTTCGCAAGGCGGGGGAGCGAGGTTGTCGTATTCGACGCCGCCGGGCCGGCAGGCGGCGCGTCGGGGGCACCGGCCGGATTGCTGACACCGCGCCTGGAGCGGGCCGACCGGCCCCACGTGCGGGCTACCCTGGCCGCCTTTGATTTTGCGCGGCGCTGTTATGAAGGCTTTGACGGCTTTTACCCCGGCGGCGTTGTCCGGCTGGCGAAGGATGAGCGCGAAGCGCAGCGTTTCGACGGTATCGCAGCCCTGATGGATGAGCGGGTCGAGTGGGACGGATCGGTGCTGCAGATGCGCGCCGCTGCCCGGATCGAACCCGCGCGCATCGTCGCCCGGATGCTGGGCGACCTGCCGGTTCACGCGGCGCGGATTGCCTCGGCCTCCGAGACGGACAGCGACGTCCTGCTGGCGGATGCAGAGGGTGAAACACTGTGCCGTGCGGATATTGTCGTTTTTGCGTGTGGAGCCGGCACAGCGGCTTGGTATCCGGACATTTCACCGAGTGCCGGACAGCTCGCGGTCCTCGCGGGCGAAGCCCCGGCACAGCCAGTGACCTGGGGCGGCTATGCCTGTGCGGCGCCGGGCGGCGTGCTGGTCGGCGCCACCCATGTCGCCGGTGAGGATGCAGGACCGGAGGAGCCGGCGATTGCCGATTTCCGCGCGGCCTTCAAGCGGCACTTTCCTTCGCTGAAGGCCGGCGAGGTCGTGCAGACCTGGCGCGGCGTACGGGCCTCGACGCCGGACCGGCTCCCGGTCGCCGGGGCGCTGGGGTCGCGAAGTTTCATTCTCTCCGGTCTGGGATCGCGCGGCTTCGCGCATGCGCCGCTTCTGGCCGAGCATGTGGCAGCGCTCGCGCACGGGCATGTGCCGGTTTTGCCGCGATCCGCAGCCGAAGCGTTCGAGCCGGCACGTTTCGAGAAGCGCCGCCAGCGGCGCGGAGGCTGAGGCGCTAGACCGCTTCCGGCAGCAGATTGCCCGGCGTCTCGTGTGATTTTTCGATGCGTAGTCGGGCGAGCGGGCAGGGTGTCGCAAAACAGGTCGTGTCGATCCGGAAATCCGGTCCCCTGTCTCCGTTCAAAACGAGGGAATACGCGCCCATTGACAGGGTGACGTTGAGTCCGGTCACCGGCGGCAGTGCCAGCGAGACGGCGGGCAATGCCGCAATGGCTGCCAGAACTCCCGTTTTCACAAGCATGCCGGACCCTCCTCGACCTTTGCTCCTCTGGATGCCGCAGGAGGTCCGATCGGATGCACGCCACCGGGGAAAACGGCGCACCGCTTGCATTGCCCCGGGTGAAACGGTCGCGCCTGGCGCGTAACGGGACAAAGGGTGTCAGATCATGCAGGCAGCAGCCAGCGGCAACTTCGTCGAACGGCGTAATGGTTCGCGCCATATCTGGTTTCTGAACTCGGCCTTTGACAAGATCGGTCTGGATACGGCCCTGCGCCGTATCACCGAACGCGATCCGGCCAGCCCCTTTGCCTTTGTCGTCACCCCCAATGTGGATCATCTGGTCCGGCTTGAGCACGATACCGTTCTGGCGACGCTCTATGCCCAGGCCTGGCTGACCGTCTGTGACAGCCGTGTGCTGGAGCTGATCGGCCGCATGTCGGGTGAGCGCATCGATATCGCGCCGGGCTCGGATCTAACCGCACGCCTGTTCGACACCGCAATCGATCCGGCTGAACCGCTGACCATTATCGGCGGCACCAAGTCTGTCGTCGATGCTGTCACGGCACGCTACGGTCTGAAGGATGTGCGCTGGCACGAACCGCCGATGGGACTGCGCAGCAACCCGGAAGCGGTTGCGGAATGTGCCCGCTTTGTCGCGGAAAATCCGTCGCGCTTTGTCCTGGTCTGCGTGGGATCTCCGCAGCAGGAAATGATCGCGGAAGCCTGCCTCGACCGCGGCGATTGCACGGGCGTCGGACTGTGCGTGGGCGCGTCGCTGGACTTCCTGGGCGGCAAGGCCCGCCGGGCGCCTGTCTGGATTCAGCGGGCGCGGCTGGAATGGCTGCACCGTCTCGTGCAGGAGCCGGGCCGGATGTGGCGCCGCTATCTGGTCGAGGGGCCGAAAGTGTTTCTGCTCTGGCAGCGCTGGCGGAAAACCCAGCGCGAGCTGCGTTCGCTCGAACGTACGCTGTCGCAGCCGGACCGCGTCAAAGAGCGTGCATTGTACCAGCGTATCCGCAACCTCGAAGCCCAATTGGCGTCACGTGACTGATACATCCAGTTGCTTTGGCATTGCCTTTTGCAGCGGCCGGCCCTAGCGTCCGCGCCGCGATGGTTCCCTCACGGGATTAATCGGGAAGCCGGTGCGGTCACCACTCTTCAGGTAATGACCAAGTCCGGCGCTGTGCCCGCAGCCGTAAGCGGCGAGCGGCGATGCAAGTAACCACTGGGGCTGCGGTCCCGGGAAGGGGCATCGTCCGTATTGACCCGCAAGCCGGAAGACCTGCCATCGCCGTCGTCTGTCCGCTCGTGCGGGAAAACACGAGGCTGGCGCGGATTTTCCGTTTTCGACGACTCCTTGCAACCCGCCGGTCGCGTGTGCGGCCGGTCACCATGCTGTGGAGACGTGGTACATGCGCATACACAAATCGCTGCCGCTGACGCTGGCAGCCAGTTCTGTCCTGATTTCGCCCGCCGTCCTGGCCCAGGACGCGCAGGACGATGATGTCATCCTGATCACCGCCGCCCGCGTGCCGATCCCGGCCGATGACGCGACGGCCAGTATTTCCCGGCTCGATGCCGATGATATCGAGGCCAGGGGCTCGGTCTTTGCGGCGGATATCCTGCGCGCGGTTCCGGGCCTGGCGGTCTCGCACTCCGGCGCTCCCGGTGCGCTGACCCAGATCCGGGCCCGCGGTGCCGAGGCCAATCACGTCCTTGTGCTGATCGATGGCGTCGAGGCCAACAATCCTTTCACCGGTGAAGCGGACTTCGCGCACTTTGCCTTCAGCGATCTCGGTTCGATCGAGGTGTCGCGCGGCGAACAGTCGGCCCTGTGGGGGGCCGACGCGATTGGCGGCGTGGTCCGCCTGACGACGGCTCGGCCCACGACGGGTATGACGACGTCGCTGGGGCTTGAGGGCGGTGAATTCGGGACCTTCCATGGCAATGGCCGGATCGCCTCGACTTTCGAAAAAGGCTGGCTGACCCTGTCGGGCAGCGCCTATCGCAGTGACGGGATCGACGTGTCGGGCACGGGCGGTGAGGAGGACGGCTATGAGAACGAGACCGTCAATCTCGCCGGTGGCTATGCGCTCAACGACATTGTCCGGTTTGAAGGATCGGCCCGGTGGTTGTCCTATGACAGCGCGTTCGACAGCGATACCGATTTCGACGGCCTGTTGAACGATGTGGACCGCAACACGGATGGCCGGACCGTCTTTGCCCGTGCCGCACTGCTGGCCGAGCATTCGGCGGGCGGCTTTGACATCGAGCACGAACTGGCCGTGCAGCTGACCGATGACGAGGTCGAGAATTTCGCGGACGGCACGGCGACGGGCCGCTCGCTGGGGCAGAGGCTTCAGTCTCACTATGAAGTCACCGGCCGCTGGTCGACGGGCGAGACGCAGCACCGTCTGACGGGTCTCGTCGAGCACGACCGGGATCGCCTGAAATCCTTCACGGCGCCCGGTGCCGGATCCAACCAGTCGCCCTCGATCGAGGCGAGTGCCTTCGCCGCCGATTACGGTCTGGAGCACAATGCCCTCACGTTGACGGCGTCCGTCCGGCGCGACGTTCATGACCGTTTCGACGATGCCACGACCTGGCGTGTCGGCGCCGGTTGGTCGTTTGACACTGTGGATGGCCGGGCCCGGGTGAGCTTTGGCGAAGGGGTCAAGAATCCGGGGATCTATGAATTGTTCGGCTATTTTCCGGGCAGTTTTGTCGGCAATCCGAACCTGGATCCCGAGCGCTCCTCAGGCTGGGAGATCGGCTGGGACCAGACCCTGCTGGACGGGCGTGCAACCGTTTCCGCCGTCTACTTCGAGTCCGAGCTCGAGGGCGAGATCTACACCGATTTCTCGGTGTTTCCCTCGACCGCGCTGAACGCCGCATCGCGCTCCAACCGCTCGGGTGTCGAACTGTCGGGCAGCTGGGACATTTCCGGCAGCTGGTCGGCGTTCGGGTCGCTCTCCCTGCTGGAGAGCGAGGAGAACGGCGTCGCGGAGATCCGCCGGCCGGAGCGGCTGGCATCGCTGACGCTCGACTGGCACCCGGCAAACCTCGACTGGTCCGGCGCGCTGACCATCGACCATACCGGCGATCAGCTGGATACGGATTTCGGTACATTCCGGACGGTGACACTGGACGCCTACACCCTGGTGGGCGGCCAGGTGCGCTGGAAGGCGACCGAGGCGCTGGAGTTCTATGTGCGCGGCGAAAACCTGCTCGATGAGGAGTATCAGGATGTGTTCGGCTATCATACGCCGGGCCGCGGCCTGTATTTCGGCCTGCGTCTGCGCAACGGCTAGTCCGGCCTTCGCCGGTGGCGGGGTGCGCGTTGTGCAGGCCTCGGACGGCGTCGCGTCGACGTCGCTGTGTGCCGACGCCTATGTCCTGGAACTGGCGGGACCGGGTCGCATTGCGGCCCTGTCCTGGCAGGCCGATCATCCGGTTTCGGCCGCTCCGGACTGGGCGCGCGGCCTCCCCAAAGCGTGGAATGATGCGGAAAGGCTCTACGCGCTGGCGCCGGGCCTGACGGTATTCGGGGCGGGCGAGGGCGCGCGGACGCGCCGCATGCTGGAACGGACCGGTTTCGAAACCTTCGAGCTGGACTGGGCGAGCGATTTCGATGGTGTGCGTGCCAATCTTGTTGCGCTGGGCCGTCATCTGCGTCGCGAGGTGGAGGCCGAGGCGGCGATCGCGTCGCTCGACCACCGCCTGGCCGCGCTGTCTGAGCGCAGCGCGGAACGGGCTGAGCGTCCTCGCGTGCTCTATCTGAGCGCTTCAGGCGGAACGGCGGGTGGCGGAACCTATATCGACGCGGCGATCGAGGCGGCCGGGGGCATCAATGTCATCGCGGAGAAGGGTGTGACCGGCTGGCCGCCCGGCGACCCCGAGACCGTGCTCGCAGTGGAGGCCGACATTGTGCTCACCAGCTTCTTCACGGATGGCTATGAGGGCATGTTGAGCCGGGCGTCCCGCCATTCTGCGTACCGGCGCGTGATGGGCCGCGGCATGACGGAGGCGATTCCTGCCAGCGACTGGCCCTGCGCCGGCCCGCGCCTGATCGACGCGGCCGAGCGGATTGCCGATATCATCGACGACTGGTCGCGGCAGGTGCCGTCATGAGCGGGCGGGGCTTTCTGGTGGCAGGGCTGGCGGCCGGCCTGGTGGTGGCTGTCGGCCTGTCGCTGTTTTGCGGCGGTACGGGGTTCGCAGCAATTGACGGACTGTTTTCCGCCACGCCGACGCTCGACACTCTGATCCTGCGGGAACTCAGGCTGCCGCGCGTCCTGCTGGGTGTTCTGGTCGGAGCCGGGCTTGGCGGGGCCGGCGCCGTCATGCAGGGCTTTTTCCGCAATCCGCTGGCCGATCCCGGCGTTGTCGGCGTGTCGGCGAGTGCCGGCCTCGGCGCCGTCACGGCGCTGTATTTCGGACTGGCTTCCCTGTTTGCGCTGGCGCTGCCGCTCGCCGGCGTGTTCGGCGCAACGGCCGGCGTGACCCTGCTTTTCCTGATCGCGGGGCGCGGCGCGTCCGCAACCACGCTGATCCTGTCGGGGGTGGCCGTGAATGCGATGGCGGGCGCCCTGACGGCATTGCTGATGAATCTGGCACCCAATCCGTGGGCGCTGGCGGAAATCGCCTACTGGCTGATGGGGTCGCTGAAAGATGCCAGCTGGACGGAGATCGCCTTTGCAGCGCCGTTGATCCTTGCCGGTCTGGCGGTCCTGTCGACGACAGGGCGCAGCCTGGACGCGCTCAGCCTGGGCGAAGAGACGGCGGTCAGCCTGGGTGTGAATTTGCGGCGGCAACGCCTGACCGTGGTTGCCGGAACCGCGCTGGCTGTCGGTGGCGGTGTGGCGGTGGCCGGTGCGATCGGCTTCGTCGGGCTCGTGGTGCCGCATCTTCTGCGCCCGCTGGTGGCGCACCGTCCCGGAGCCCTGATTTTGCCCTCCCTGCTGGGAGGCGCCCTTCTGGTGACACTGGCCGACCTGTTCGTGCGGCTCCTGTCCGGGCCCGGCATGCCGCTTTATCTCGGTGTTGTCACCGCGCTGATCGGCGCGCCCTTCTTCCTCTGGCTGGTGCGTACATCGCAACGGGTGGCGCCATGAACCGGCTGGATTTCCATCATGTTGATTTCGGGTATGGCGACCGGCTTCTGCTGCGCCGGACCAGCCTGTCCTTCGAGGGCGGCGGTATTGCGGCCCTCGTCGGTCCGAACGGGGCGGGCAAGTCGACCTTGCTGAAGCTGGCCGCCGGCCTGTTGCAGCCGGCCAACGGCAGCGTGGCGCTGAACGGGCGCCTGCTTGCGGATCTGCCGCTGCGCGAGCGGGCGCGGATGATCGGCTACCTGCCGCCCGACGGACGGTCTGCCTGGCCGATGACCGTGCGCAATCTCGTGGCGCTGGGGCGTGCGCCCTGGCGCCAGCCCTTGCGTGCGCTTGGCGCAGACGATCGTGCCGCGATCGATCAGGCCATGGAGCAGACCGGTATTGCCGATCTGGCCGGCCGGCGGTTCGACACGCTGTCGTCCGGCGAGCGCGCGCGTGCACTGATCGCCCGGACGCTTGCCGGCCATGCACCCTTGCTGGTGCTCGACGAACCGACCGCCGCCCTCGATATCCGGCATCAGCTGGGTGTGATGGAGATACTGCAGGAAGCAGCGAAGACAGGGGTGCAGGTGATTGTCGCCGTGCACGCCCTCGATCTTGCTGCCCGGTTTGCCGATCGCGTCCTGGTGATGAAGCGGGGCGCTGTCCTGGCCGACGGTCCGGCCGATGCCGCCTTGTCCGAAGCGGTTGTCAGCGAGGCCTTTGACGTGCGCGCGCCGGGCGGCATCGTTCCGACCCGCCTGGCACCTCTTGCGTTCCCAGGGTAGGGGCGCCTAGTCGAAGACGATTTCCGGTGCCGGCTTGGAGGCCGTTTCCGCCGCAGACATGACGGCGCGGCCGACGCGGGCAAACGCCTTGCCCACGGGCCCGTCATCCAGGGCCATCGGTTCGCCGGCATCGGAACGGGTGCGCAGATCGGGGTGCAGCGGGATATCGCCCAGATAATCGACACCCAGAGCCTCGCTTTCCGCCTTCACGCCGCCATGACCGAAAATGTGGCTTCCCTCGCCGCAATGCGGGCAGATGAAGACGGACATGTTCTCGACCATGCCGAGAATGGGCACATGGGTCTGGTCGAAGAGATTCATCGCCTTGCGGGCATCGTCCAGCGCGAGATCCTGGGGCGTCGAGACGATCACCGCCCCGTCGACCGGAATGTCCTGGGCGATGGCAAGCTGGGCATCGCCGGTGCCCGGCGGCATATCGAGGATCAGCACATCGGGCTGGCCCCAGTCGGTGTCGGCGAGAAACTGCCGGATGGCGCCCTGGACCATCGGTCCCCGCCAGACGACGGCGGCCCCGGGTTTCACCACAAAGCCCATCGACACGATCTTCACGCCGTGGGCCATGACGGGTTGCACGCCGGCATCGGTCTTCTGCAGCCCCGGCACATCGGTGAGGCCGAACAGGCGCGGCGCGGACGGACCGTAGATGTCGGCGTCCAGCAGGCCGACCTTCAGCCCTTCGCGGGCCAGGGCCACGGCGAGATTGGCGGCGATGGTCGACTTGCCCACACCGCCCTGGCCGGAGGCAACGGCAATGATGCGTTTTGCGGGTTTGGGGGCGGAGCCGGTCCGGTCCTGCTGACGCGTCTGCGGCTTTTTGCGGCCCTGGGCGCCGGCATTCTCGCGATGTGCGGTCATTACGGTGCGCACGCGCCCGATCCCGTCCAGCGCGGTAACGGCCTGTTCGATCTCGGGGCGCAGGCGGTCCAGGTCCGGTTCGCCGGCGACGGGCGGCGACAGGATGATCGTTGCCGTATCGCCCATGATGGACGCGGCCTGGACGCGGCCCGCATCCACGAGGTTCCGGCCCGACTGGCGTTCGGTCACCGATTGAAGGGCTGTGCGAAGGCGGTCGTCCATGATGCTGTCCTGCTGCGCTATGATCGTGGCCCTGACTTAGGCGCTTCGCGGCAGAACGCAAAGACGTGGCAGCTGCGACCGATTCAGCCGCGCGCGGCGCGTTCAGGAGATTGTGAGGTGGATGGTGGGCGATACTGGGATTGAACCAGTGACCCCTTCGATGTCAACGAAGTGCTCTCCCGCTGAGCTAATCGCCCATCCGTCACAAGAGAGCCGGGGTTCTAGCGTCAGCGCGCCGCGAGTGCAAGACAGATGTGTGCAGGAAATCACAGCTCTGTGCAGCTTGCTGCCGTCCGCTGAAGATCTGCGTCACAGCTTGATCAAGGCTGTATGACTTTTCTGCAACAATCACGACACGAAACGCGGCGATGTTGTGACTGGAGCTTTCAAGCGTTTGCGAGTTTCGACATAGTGCAGCGCAGGTAGGGGTGACCCTCCATGCGCGTCTCACAAGCCCATAAAGGGCAGGCGCGCGACTCGACTAACAAGGGGTACAATCGTGAGCAATATTTGGGATCGGGAGCGCTTGCTGCGCTCCACAGTTCTTGCTGGCTTCGCGGCTTCGGGTCTGGCATTTGCGCCGGCCGTCGCCCAGGACGCCGTGCAAACTCCTTCGCAGGAAGACTGCCAGCCGGGTGAAGTCCTGGTTGACGGCGTCTGCGAACTTGATTCGACCGAAGAACGCATCGTTGTCACCGGTTCGCGCATTGCGCGCGACGAGTTCTCGAGCGCGTCGCCGATCCAGGTGATCGACGGCGAAATCGCCCGTGACCTCGGTTTCGTTGACGCGTCCGACCTGCTGGGTCAGACGACGGTGGTTCAGGGCCAGCAGACCACGACCGGTCTGTCGACCTCTGCCGGTCAGCTGACCGACAGCGGCCCGGGTTCTGCGTCCGCCTCGCTGCGCGGTCTGGACTCCGGCCGTACGCTGGTTCTCGTCAATGGTCGCCGCCTGGCTCCGGCCGGTGTGCGTGGCGCGCCGAGCGCTCCGGACCTCAACCTGATCCCGGGTACGCTCGTGGAACGTGTTGAAGTCCTGCTGGACGGCGCCTCGTCCGTTTACGGTTCTGACGCCGTCGCGGGTGTGGTGAACTACATCCTGCGCGATGACTTCGACGGCATCGAGCTCGATGCCTTCTACACCGACCCGGAAATGGCCGGTAACGGTGGTCAGCAGCAGGTCTACAGCGCCACCATGGGTGTTTCCAACAACCGTGGCTCGATGGCGTTCGCTGTTGAATATTCCAAGACGGAAGGTTTCACCGACCGCGAATTCGGCTCCTTCTGGGAACCCTATGCCGGTGAGTGTAACTCCTTCTACTGGTACGGCGCTTCGGGCGACATCTATGAGAGCTGCTCGGGCTCTTTCGGTGTCGGTTCGACCAACTTCAACGGTTACGGCTACGGCTTCTACGATCCGGGTGCAAACGTCGCTGGCTGGCCGGCTGGCTGGAGCCCGATTCCGATCACCGCCGACATCCTGACGCCGGGTAGTGTGAACGGCCGCAACCTGCTGTTCTGGCCGGAAGAACTGGATCAGACCTATTCGCCGGACTTCGAGCGCGTCACGCTCTACACGGTCGGTGAATACGATCTGGACCTGTACACCGCCCCGACGCTGTACTTCGAAGCGTCCCACTCGCGCCGTAACACGACGAACTCGTCGATCGGCCAGGGCCGTGTCCGCGTTCCGGGTTCCTACATCTACAACCCGTTCGGCACTGACGGTACGCTCTACTATGCCACCCGTGCGGAAAACGCGACCGAAGTGTCGCAGACCCGCCTCATCGGTGGCCTGCGTGGCGACCTGCCCTTCCTGGAAGGTGCCGGCCCGCTGAGCAACTGGTCGTATGACATGTATGCGAGCTACAGCCGTTCCAACGGTTATGACCGCGTCCGTGGCTATTACGACATGCCGCGCTTCCACCAGACGCTGAACAACTCCTACATCGACGGTAATGGCGATGCCCAGTGCTCGTCCTACACCGTTCCGGGGGAAACCCAGCAGGTGGAATGCCGTCCGCTGAACTTCTTCGACGGCCAGTTCATCCACACCGGCCGCTTCGCTGACGAGGCGGACAACGAGTACTTCTTCCCGAACCGCATCACCAACACGGTGGTCGAGCAGTCTGTCATCACCGGCTTCATCACCGGCGACCTGTTCGAACTGCCGGCTGGTCCGGTCTCGATGGTGCTCGGTGGTGAATACCGCAAGGACACGATCACGACGGAAACCGACGCCGGTGCGGCATCGGGCGACTTCTTCGGCTTCTTCGCCGACCCGGGTTCCAACGGTACCCGCGATCTGCAGGAAGCGTTCTTCGAAGTTGAAGCTCCGCTGCTCGAAGATGCGCCGCTCGTTCACGAACTGTCGGTGAACCTCGCCGGCCGTTACACCGACGAGTCGAACTTCGGTTCGGAAAACACCTACCGGATCCAGGCGCTGTACGCCCCGACCGATTGGCTGCGTTTCCGCGGTACCTTCGGTACGTCCTTCCGCGCACCGAACCTCGGTGAGCAGTTCGGTGGCCGCGTCCAGGGCTTCGGTAACCCGAACGACCCGTGCCGCGTTCCGGGCATTGCGGTTCCGCTTGTCGACCACGACAACGATCCGACCACCGATCCGCGCCGCTTCTACGATCCGACGCTGGATACCCGCGATCCGGCCGTGCTGCAGAACTGCATCAACGGCGGCGGCCCCTACAACTTCCCGGGCGTGGATATCACGTCGCTGGGTACGCAGGGCCTCGGTTCGCCGACGACTGTCTTCCTGGGCGCTCCGACGCAGGTTGCTACGGGTTCCAACCCGAACCTGGATGCGGAAACCTCTGAAGCTGTCTCCGCCGGCTTCGTGTTCGAGCAGCCGTGGAGCGACGCGTTCGATCTGCGCTTCTCCGCCACCTACTTCGAGATCAAGGTGGATGGTGAAGTTGCGTCCCTGTCGGCCTCCGACATTGTGGCCCTGTGCTACAACTCGCCGGGCCTGACGGATACGCAGTGCCAGTACATCCAGCGTGACACGAGCCCGGGTTCCACGGGTGAGATCCTCTTCGTTGAAGCCCTGAACCAGAACCTGGGTCAGCGCATCTCCGAAGGCGTGGACTACAACGTCGAGTTCGGCCGTGAGTTCAACGTGCCGTTCCTGAACCGCGAAGTCCGCTATGACGCGATCTTCCGTGCAACGCAGATGCTGACCCAGACCGAAGAGGAAATCGGCGCCAATGGCACGACCATTGACGACGATCTCGGCGAGTATGGCAGCCCGGAATGGCGCATGAACCTCACGAACATCGTGTCCTACCGCGACTGGAGCTTCCTGTGGCAGACCCGCTATGTCGGCGAGATGATCGAAGACAATGCGGACGAGTTCGATCAGACGACCTCGGGTCTGAACCCGTGCGTCCAGGCCGGCGACGGCCCCTGCTACGCTCTGGAAAACTCTCCGGAGTACTGGGTCCACGACATGTCCGTGACCTGGCGCAGCGATGACCTCGCGATCCGTGGCGGTATCCGCAACGTGTTCGACGAAGCGCCGTTCGTGCAGTCGAACACCGGCTCCGTCCGCGGCGTCGGCTATGACCTCGGCGGCCGTACGCTGTTCGTGAACGTGACCAAGGCTTTCTAAGTCAAGAGTCGCAAAGCGAAAAAGAGGGGGCGGACCGCCTGGTCCGCCCCTTTCTTTTTGCAGCGCCGGAAGTCATCGATGCAAAAAGGCCGCCCCCGGAAAAGGGGCGGCCTTTGCTTGTTGCGCCGTACCGGCAGCGGGGCTTCTAGGCCGCCATCACCCGGGCCACCTCGTCGACCAGTTCGCGCAGATGGAAGGGCTTGGAGAGCACCTTGGCGTTGGTCGGGGCGCCGGAGCCGGGGTTCAGGGCCACGGCGGCGAAGCCGGTAATGAACATGATCTTGAGTGCCGGATCGATCTCAGCGGCACGGCGTGCCAGCTCGATCCCGTCGACACCGGGCATCACGATGTCAGTCAGGAGCAGATCGAACTGCGCCGGCTGTTCGCCGATCGCGTCCAGTCCTTCTTCCCCGTCGGAACATACGAGAACCTCGTGCCCGGCCCGTTTCAGGGCCTTGGCGAGGAAGTCCCGCATTGAATCGTCGTCTTCTGCCAGAAGAATCTTTGCCATCTCAGGTCCCACCCTTGCGAAAACTCGAATTGACGGCAACCTACACGCGCTTGGTAAAAACCCGCTGAACGCGCTGTAGCGCTTGACCGGCGGAGTGCAGCTGCCCACTCTTCGATCCATGGACGCTGCAAACCCATCATCGCTCGCCTTGGATGTTTCGGCAAATCCAAATGCGTCGGCCGATGCGGTCCGGGTCGCGCGACCGTCCGGCCCGGCCCGGCCGATCGTGTTTGCCTCGCCGCATTCGGGGCGGCACTACACCCCGGAACTGCAGTCGATGACCTGCCTGACGCTTGACCAGCTGCGCCGGTCCGAGGACGCCTATGTAGACACGCTGATCGCCTCGGCTCCGGAGTTTGGCGCCCATCTTGTCACGGCCCAGTTTCCGCGTGTGTTCGTCGACCCCAACCGGGGGCCGTGGGAACTCGATCCGGGCATGTTTTCGGACCGTTTGCCGGATCAGACGGCGCCCGTCTCCCGGCGGGCCGCATCCGGGCTCGGCGTGGTCCCGCGAATCGGTGTCGAGGGCCGCTCGCTCTATCGCCGCCGCCTGCGCTATGCCGAAGCGCGCACCCGGATCGAGCGCTTTTACGAGCCCTATCACGCGACCCTTGAGGGCCTGCTGTCGGTGCTGCGGGACATGCACGGCTTTGTGCTGGCGATCGACATGCACTCCATGCCGGATGCCAGTGCGCGCGGCGTCGATTTTGTCCTGGGCGACCGGTTCGGCTCGTCCTGTGACCCCCGGATCACGGACCGGGTCGAAGCCGTGCTGCGAGACCGGGGCTACGTCACAGTTCGGAACATTCCCTATGCCGGCGGCTACACGACGGAACACTATGGACGGCCAGCCGACGGGGTGCATGTGATCCAGATCGAGATCAATCGCAGCCTCTATCTCGACGAGGCACGGGTCGTGATGGCGCCGGGTTTTGCCAGTTTCGAAGCTGAAATGCGTAAGGTTGTCAGGGAATTGAGTCAAACTGACTGGTCCGGCTGCGTGCCGGCCTGATAATACTCATCCTGCGCGAAATAAAAGGCGTGCCCTCGCCCGGCACGCGCTTTGCTCCCCTGTGAGGTGTGCGTCCCAATGCGGCGCATTTCGAGACGCGAAGAACAGGCGGCGAGTAGTATGACAAACGATATCGACCTTCATGTGGGCAAGCGCCTGCGCCGCCGGCGCCGGCTCCTGGGGCTGACACAGCAGCAGCTGGCGGAATCCGTCGGTATCCGCTTCCAGCAGATCCAGAAATATGAGTGCGGTGCCAATCGCGTCAGCGCCAGCCGGCTGTTCGAGCTGGCCGAGTCGCTGGATGTGCCGGTGCAGTATTTCTATGAGGGCCTGTCCCAGCGCGATCAGGTCGACAATGACACGCGCCTCTCGGCGGACATTCTCTCGCAGAAAGAGACGATGGATCTGATCCGCGCCTACTACCGGCTGGGTGAGCGTCCGCGCAAACGCCTGCTGGAACTGGCCAAGTCGCTTGAGCCGGACGAGCCGGCAAACGACGCCGCCTGATAAGGGGTCCGGGGGGACAACGACAAGGCGTCTGGCGTGGCGGCGAGGGCCATGCTAGGCGCCTTTTCATGTCTGGCTACGACCCGTCATACGACCTGGAAACCGCGCACCGGATGGCCGACGCCGCCGGCGCGGCGATCCGGCCCTATTTCCGATCCGGGCTGGCCGTGGAAAACAAGCTGGCGGCGGGTTTCGATCCGGTGACGGCAGCAGACCGGGCCTCTGAACAGGCTATGCGCGATGTTCTCGCGGAGCGCGCGCCCGACGACGGCATCCTCGGGGAGGAATTCGGCGAAACGGTGCGCGACAACGCGCGGCGCTGGATCCTCGATCCGATCGACGGGACACGGGCCTTTATCGCCGGGCTTCCGACCTGGACCGTGCTGATCTCGCTCGAGCAGGCGGGGCGGCCCGAAGTCGGTGTCATCGACCAGCCTCACATCGGGGAACGTTTTGCGGGCTGGCCGGGCGGCGCGGCCCTGTGGCATGGCGGTGCGAAGCGGGAATTGCGCACCAGCGGGCGGACCAGCCTCGACGAGGCGATCCTTGCGACAACCGATGCCTATCTGTTCAGCGGCGATGAAGCGGCAGCGTTCGAGCGGGTTCGCCGGACAGCCCGGCTGTGCCGCTTCGGATATGACGCCTATGCCTATGCCATGCTCGCCGCTGGCGGTGTCGATCTGGTGATCGAGAGCGGGCTTCAGATCTATGACGTCCAGGCTTTCATGCCGGTCGTCCAGGGCGCGGGCGGGGTCGTGACCGACTGGCGCGGCGGCGATCCGAGCCTCGGCGGCCAGGTGGTGGCGGCGGCCTCAGAGGTGCTGCTTGAGAGCGTTCTGCCCTTGCTCGCCGCCGCGGCACACTAGCTGTCCAGCAGGATCCTCACCGGTTCGCGACCGAATTCGATGCGTTCGACCGAGCGGCTGCGCCGGTCTGCCGGTCTGAAAAAGGCACGGTTTTCCTGAACCGTCAGCGGCGAACGCTCACCGTTGCGGTCGATCGCCCAGGCTTCCGGTGCTGCCCCTTCGAACACGAAGACAACGGATTCCATCCGCGGGGCAAACAGTGCGGCAACGCCCGCAGCCGACCGGATCGCGCGGTTGGCCTGTTCCACACTTATGGCAAGCGCGTCGCGGGAAAACTCACTCGCGCCGGGACCGGAATACTCGAACTGCATCGACAGGGAAAACCCGCCGCCGGCCGGCTGGTTGATCCACACATCCGGTTCGGCATCCAGTGCGGTCAGTCCGGGTAGCCGGGTAATGCGGCCCGTGGCATCCAGCGCGAACTGCCGCGTTTCGCCGTCATGCTCGTACCACATCCGGATATCCTCGGGCGGGATGCCGTCGGCAGAGCTCACCACATAGGCCATCCGGAAATGGCTGCGTTCGGCTTCCGGAATGTCGAGATAGCTTTCCAGATGCGGGAAGAAACGCGGCAAGGGGCCAGCGACGCGTTCAACGTCGCTGGCAACTTCGCTGGCGGTATCGTCCGCGACGGCCGGCGCCACGCTCAGAAACGCGGCGCCAACCATGGCAAGGATGCTGCGTATCATTCTTCGGTGGCCCCGGACGCTGAAGCCGGCTTGCGGAACAGAAGGGTCATGCGATCGCTTTCGCCGATCGCGTCAAAATGCTCGCGCTCGAAATCCTCGTAGCCTTCATCGCCTTCCTGCGGCGAACGGCGCACCGGCGGCAGGGTCCAGACACCCAGCGGGTGATCGGCCGTATCCGCGGGGTTGGCGTTGATTTCCGAGGTATCGACCAGCTCGAACCCGGCCTCCTCGGCCATCGCGATCACATAGGCCTGCTGCACATAGCCATTGGCCGACATCGGATCCTGTTCGCGCGACGAGGGCAGGCGGTGTTCGACGACACCCAGCACGCCGCCCGGGCGAAGGGCATCGTAGAATTCCGCGAAAGCGCGTTCGGCAAAGCCGTTATTCATCCAGTTGTGGACGTTGCGGAAGGTCAGCACGGCGTCCGCACTGCCGTCCTCAATTTCCAGACCGCCATCGGCGCTGAAGTTTACCAGCTGCGGCTCGCCGTAAAGGGCGTTGTTCTCAACACGCGTTTCGAACGCAGCGCGCGAGCGCTGTTGATAGTTGCTGGCGGCATCTGCCGGGAAGTGAGCCGCGACATAGGTCCCGCCATTCGCAGCGATCCACGGGCCCAGCACATCGCTGTACCAGCCACCGCCGGGCCAGATCTCGACGATGGTGGAGCTGGGGTCGATCTGGAAGAATTCCAGTGTTTCGCGCGGGTGACGCCATTCGTCGCGTGCGGCCGCCTCGCCCCGCCAGTCACCGGCCAGAACGGTCTCGATGTCGGAATAGTCCGGGGCAGGATCGGTTCCGGCTTCCGGTGCGGCGGCCGTTTCGGCGGCGGTCTCCGGTGCAGCCGCTTCGGTATCCGTGTCCGTATCGGTCTGCGAATTTCCGCAAGATGCCAGCAACATCGAGCCGCCAAGAAGGGCGGCAAGGGCCTTGGTGCGCATATGGAATTCTCCCTGTCTCCGTTGTTCTGTCCTAGCCAAGCCCGCGCAGCGGTGCAATTGCTTCGCGCGGGGCTTGCGAAATCGTGATCGCCTCCCCAACTAGGTCGTGCAGGTTGCCGCAACGGGACCTGCGGACCGGCCACGGCCAGTGTGCGTGGCGGTCCTCGTCAACCGTCCGGCCTGTCCGGACCTGTTTATCGCTCTGAAGGAGGATGGACTGTTATGCGTACTGTTGATTTTACCCCGCTCTACCGTTCGATCGTCGGCTTTGACCGCCTGGCTGACATGATGGACTCGGCCACCAAGATCGAATCCCAGGGCTATCCCCCCTACAACATCCAGCACGTTGCCGATGACGAGTATCTGATCGAACTCGCCGTCGCCGGTTTCGGTGAGGAAGACCTCACCGTGGAAGTCCAGGAAAACGTGCTGACCGTGTCCGGCCGTATTGCCGAGAAGACCGAAGCTGACGAACGTCGCTTCGTGCATCGTGGTATCGCCGAGCGCGCCTTCGAGCGCCGCTTCCATCTGGCTGACCATGTTGAGGTGACCGAGGCCGGTCTCAGGAACGGCCTGCTGACGATCCGTCTGGTCCGCGAAATCCCCGAGGCCGCAAAGCCGAAGCGGATCGAGATCAAGGCCGGGTCCGGCAAGACCAAGGCGAAGCTGATCGAGGGCGGCAAGACGAAAGCTGCCTGATCGCTTTTGCACTCACGATTATCCCCCAATGACTGGGCGGCGGACTGGTGTCCGCCGCCCTTTTTATTGTCGGGATCGGGATGAAGGCGGCAGGTCAGGCCGCGTTGAGATCCACCGCACCCTCGATCGAGGCCACCTGCTCCAGGAAGCGTTCGTCGAAGGATGTACCGGTGAAACAGGACCCGCCGAACAAGGCGCGGCGCGCGTCGGACCCGTCCAGATGCGCGTAGGAGAAGTCCGCGCCGGTCGCCTTGACCTGGCGCAGGTCGGCACCGCGAAAATCGGTGTAACGTGCGCGGGTGCCTGCCAGGGAGGCGGGCAGGATCCGGTTTCCCTCCAGCAGGAGGGGGCCGAGCTGGCAGTCGCGCAGATCCGCATTCGACAGGTTTGCACCGGTGAGGTCTGCACCGCGCAGGTCTGCGCCGCGTAGCGAGACCATTCGCAGGTCCGCCTTTTCCAGCCGGGCGCCCTGCAGCTGCGCCCCTTCCAGGTCGAGCCCGTAAAGCGTCGCGCCGCGGGCGTGGAAGGCGGTCAGTGTCTTGCCGGCCAGCGAGGTCAGTCCGCGCAGGTCGGTGCCGTCGAACAGGGACGGTTTGCCTTCGCGACCGTTCGTCTCGCACCATTTCATGTGTTCGGCGATCTGGTTGGCGACCGGGTTGTCGAGCGTGTTCGCGTCGATCCCGACCGGTGCCTCGGTCAGTGCGCCATCCGTGCGCATGCGGTCCTTCTTGGCCATGACGGTCTTGGTGCCGATCAGGACGGAATTGGTGAAATCGGTATCTGTCAGGTCGGCGCCGGACAGGTCGGCGCCTTCCAGGTTTGCGCCCTGGAAGGACGAACCGCGCAGGTTGGCGCGGATCATCCGCGTGCCCAGCAGCATCGCATCGGTGAAGTCGGACTTCTGTGCCGTGATGCCGGCCATCTTCGAGCGGGACAGGTTGGCGCCCGTGAAGTTGGCCTTGTCTGAATCATTGCCCTGGGTCTTGTGGGTGAGAACCGCGAGACCCTTTTCCTTGTCGATCTGGGCGATCGCACCTTCGCGCAGGTCGGCCTCGGTGAGGTCGGCGCCGGTCAGGTTTGCACCGCGCATGATCGCGCCGCGCAGATCGGCCCGGCGCAGGCAGGCGCCCTCCAGGCTGGCCCGCCGCAGGTCCGCAGCGAAAAAGATCGCGCTGTTCAGCGTGGCGCCGGAGAGATTGGCGCCGCGCAGGACCGCTCCGGAGAAATCGGCATCGGACAGGTCACGGTTCGACAGGTCGAGATTTTCGACAATGCAATAGGCGAAGCTCGCACGGGCGCCGCCGGCCTTGCCGGACCACAGACGCTCATGCCGTTCGCAGATCATGTCGACCTGCGCCTGGTTCAGCGTCTTGAATTCGATTTTCCGCCCTTGCATCGGCAAGTCCTGTCGGTGGAGACACCAGAGAACCACGCTAGCGCGGGAGAGTTAATACACGGTGTCGCGGCTGTATTCGATCTGGCGTGCAAGGCTCCGGGCGATCAAGTCACGGGCAAACGCCGTACCTGGTGCAATCCGCACACGGGAAAAACCCTGCTCTCCCAGCTGTTTGAGCGCGGTATCCAGTTCGGGGGGCGGGACCGGGTCCAGCCCGGTTTCATAACCGGCGGTCCGGCTGTCGGCGAAGAGCAGGGGGCGGCCGGTTTCCAGGCGGTGGAAGAAGGCCTCGTAGAGGGCCAGCGCGTCGGCCTCGCCAAGGCCGGTGACGACCTCGATGCCGGCGGCTTCCAGCATGGCGACTCCGCGTCCGGCGACTTCGTGATAGCGGTCGAGACAGGCGATGACGACGCGGGCGATACCGGCTTCGATCAGGCCGAGTGCGCAGGGGGGCGTGCGGCCGTAATGCGCGCAAGGCTCAAGCGTGACATAGGCAGTACATCCCTGCGCCAAGGCAGCCGCATGGGTCAGCGCGACGCGCTCCGCATGGGGACGCCCGTCATCCGCCGTGGCGCCGGTGGCGACGATCTGGCCGTCCTTCACCAGGACACAGCCGACGGCCGGGTTCGGCGCGGTGCGTCCCAGCTGACCACGGGCCAGCGCCAGGGCCAGGCCCATGAAGCGGCGGTCGGCGATACTGGTCATGATCAGGGCAGTGGCGGCAGGGGCTGGGCGCGGGTCTCGTCGAGATAGCGTGCGCCGAGAATGGTGGTGCCGTCCTCATCCAGATCGATCAGCAGCGGATTGCCGGTCGGGATCTCGACATTCATGATCTCCGCATCGCCGACCTGGAACAGGAGTTTCACCAGGGCGCGCAGGCTGTTGCCGTGGGCGGCGACGGCGATGGTCTCGCCCTTTTTCAGGTGCGGCAGGATTTCCGACGTCCAGTAGGGTTCGACGCGGTCGAGGGTCAGCTTGAGGCTCTCCGCGGCCGGCAGGAGTTCGCGCGGCACATCGGCATAGCGTTCGTCATTGGCCGGGTGGAATTCGTGATCCTCGGCGACCGGCGGCGGGGGGGTGTCGAAGGAGCGGCGCCAGATCTTCACCTGATCCGCACCGTGTTTCGCGCGGGTCTCGTCCTTGTCGAGACCGGCCAGGGCGCCATAGTGCCGCTCGTTGAGACGCCAGGATTTCTCGACCGGGATCCACAGCCGGTCGAGGCCTTCAAGGGCGAAATTGAGCGTCTTGATCGCCCGTTTCAGCACCGAGACATAAGCGCGTTGCGGCTTGAAGCCCGCCTTCGCCAGAAGCTCGCCGGAGCGGCGGGCCTGGGCGACGCCTTCATCGGTGAGATCGACATCGACCCAGCCGGTGAAGCGGTTCTGCAGGTTCCATTCGCTCTGGCCGTGCCGGATGAGGGCGAGTTGCGGCATGTCAGTCTCCTCTTGCAGCATCTGCGGGCGGCGCCGGCGCAGCGATAGCCCGCCAGCCACGCCCGGGCAAGGTGCGACGCCCGCGACGGGCCGGCCAGGCCATGGGCAAGCCTCGCATCGTGTGGTAGGCTGCTGTCGTAGTTCCGGGTTTGCGTTTTGGGGATCGTCCCTGCCGGGCCGTTTCCTGACAATCGCAGTCCGGCAGATACCGCGGCGTCATGAATGCCTGGTCCCTCTCCGTCCCCCTTACGGACCACGCGGCACGCCGCTCCGGCCGCGCACGTCTCTTCCCCGGACGTGCGCGGTTCTGGTATGGGAGCGCACTGACCTGTCCGCCCAGCGCTCGCCCGAGGAAATCCAATGCCCCAGTTCGATCCCGCCGCATCGGCTCGCCGTGTCATTGAAACCGAGCGCGACGGGCTGGACTTGCTGGCCGGATCGATTGATGAGGCTTTCGTAGCAACGGCAAACCGTATTGCGGACATGAAGGGGCGGGTCATCTGCGCCGGTGTCGGCAAGTCCGGCCATGTAGCGCGCAAGATCGCCGCGACGATGGCGTCGACCGGCACGCCCGCCTATTACGTCCACCCCACCGAGGCGAGCCATGGCGATCTCGGCATGATCGGCGAACAGGACGCCGTCCTGGCCCTGTCGAAATCCGGCGAGACCAGGGAGCTGGGCGACCTGATCGCCTATTGCCGCCGTTTCGGCGTGCCGCTGGTCGCCATGACCACAAAGGCCGACAGCACGCTGGGCCGGGCAGCGGACTACCTGCTCGCGGTGCCCGATGCGCCGGAAGCCTGCGGCGAAACCCGGGCGCCGACCACCTCGACGACGCTGATGATGGCGCTGGGCGATGCCCTGGCCGTCGCGCTGCTCGAGGCGCGCGGCTTTACCGCAGCCGACTTCCGCACCTTTCACCCGGGCGGTGCGCTGGGCGCCGCGCTCGCATCGGTCGCCGATGTCATGCATGCCGGCGACGCGGTGCCGCTGGCCTCGCAGGATGCGCCGATGAGCGACGTGCTGATCGAGATGACGGCCAAGAGTTTCGGCTGTGTCGGTCTGCTGGACGACACAGGCCGCCTGGCCGGCATTATCACCGACGGCGATCTGCGCCGGCATATGGGCAATGACCTGGTCGACCGCCCGGCGCATGAAGTCATGACGCGCAATCCGAAAACCGGCCGGAGCGAGGCGCTGGCTGCGGACGCCCTGCGCGAGATGACCGCGGGTTCGCTGAAAATCACCCAGCTCTTCATTGTCGACGACGCCCACAAGCCGGTCGGCATCCTCCACTTGCACGATCTCCTGCGTGTCGGGCTGAGCTGAGCGTCAAGGCCCGACCGAACGGGGTGGCCGAACAATTCCCACACAGCTACTCTCGCACTCTTGGTTGTTCGGCGGCTGACTGCAGTCGGGTGTTTGCGATGGACACCGCGAGAGCTGGCCGCGCCGGAGATGTTATGCAGACACCGCTTGTGCATGAAGTGAGGCAGCGCCTTGTCCCGCATGTCATCGCGCTGGCCGGCTTCTCGCTGGTTTCAAATCTTCTTCTCCTTGTTGCGCCACTATATATGCTGCAGGTCTATGATCGCGTCCTGGGCTCCGGGTCGCGCGACACGCTGGTGTGGTTGACGGTGCTCGCGGTTTTCCTGCTGGGCATTTACGGCGTAGCCGAGTCCGGTCGGCGGCGCGTGTGTGCGCTCGCTGGCGATGATATCGAGCGGATGCTTGCGCCTAGGGTGTTCTGCCAGTTCGAGCGCAGTACCGGTTCATCTCCGACGCTCAGTCGGGACCTTGGTGCACTGGCCAAGATCCAGAGCACGCTGCAAAGCGGAAGCGTTTTGCCGTTCATCGATTTGCCTTTCACGCCGATCTTTCTCGCCGTCCTGTTTTTCATCCATCCATTCCTCGGTTTGCTCGGGTTGGCTGGTGGAGTGCTGGTGTTTGCGGTGGCGGTTGCTGCGGAGATGACAACGAGGCAGACGGGGCAAGTATCCCAGGCTGCCCTGCGTGATGCGTACGATTTTGCGGGGGGGCTTGAGCGCCAGCGTTCCGCTATGGCGGCGATGGGGCTGGTGTCGGCTTCATTCCGGGTTTGGCGTAACCGTCAAGGGCAGGCGCGTGCTTTGGCAATGCAAGCAGCCCGGTCGGACGGCGTATTCTCCTCGCTGTCGAAATCCGCACGGCAAGTCCTTCAGATACTCGTTCTAGGAGGCGGCGCTGCACTTGCGTTGATGCAGGAGATATCCCCTGGCGCGATTGTCGCTTCCTCCATCATCCTGGCACGTACACTTGGCCCTATCGACCAGATCGTCGGCGGGTGGAGAAACAGCGTTCAGGCCTGGATGGCATGGCGCCAGCTGGAGAACTCGCTGTCAGGCACGGGTGCAGTCGAAGACTACACGCCGCTACCACGACCGGCACCGGAATTGTCGCTGGAACGCCTCTCCATCGTGGTTCCTGGCGCCGACGCTCCGCTTATCCATCCCTTCTCCTGGTCGGTGAAGGGCGGGCAGGTCGTCGCGATCGTTGGCGCGAATGGTGCCGGCAAGACGGCCCTGCTTCAAACAGTATCGGGTGCCTGGCCGCCCGGCAGCGGCATTGCACGGCTCGGTGGCCGCGACCTGCACCGGTGGAACGCCGCCGACCGGGGCCGTTTTGAGGGTTATGTGCCTCAGGACGTCGAACTGTTGCCGGCGTCGGTGCGCGACAATATTGCCAGGTTGGGCGAAGAAGGGGCCGAGGCCGTTATTGCGGCTGCAGAGGCGTCCGGGGCGCACTCAACGATTCTGTCACTGCCAGAAGGCTATGACACACGTGTCGGGCCGGGCGGGCTCCACCTGTCTGCCGGTCAGCGCCAGCTCATCGGCCTGGCCCGCGCGCTGTTCGACAGGCCTGTTCTGCTCCTGCTGGATGAACCGACAGCCAACCTCGACACGTCCGCTGCCGGTCGTGTCATCGATACGCTAGAGAAGGCTGCCGGGCAGGGAACGATTGTCCTGGCCGCTACCCACGATCGACGATTGATCGAACGGGCTTCATCCGTGCTCTACTTGCGCAATGGCGAAGCGATGGCCGCATCGTCTCGCCAGTTCCTTGATCTGGCTGCGGCCGCAGGCGAAAGGACCGTTACAGCGGGAGCGAAGACGGCATGACGCAAACGTTTTTCCAGGATGATGGCGCAAGCCCCTTCGAGGACGGTTTCGTCCGCCGCGCCGCGCTTGTATGCCTGCTGGGGTTCGGCGGTTTCCTGGGCTGGGCGGCATTCGCGCCGCTGGCCCAGGGTGTGCCGGCTGCGGGACAGATTGTGGTGGAGAACCAGCGACAGGTCGTTCAGCATCTTGAAGGCGGCATCATCGAGGAACTTCTGGTTCGTGATGGTGACCGGGTGGAGGCCGGTCAGGCGCTTCTGAGCCTTCAGGAAACCGCGTCGCAGGCTGCGCGCGATGAAGTGCTGCAGGAAATTGCTTCGTTGACCGGTTCGCTGCAACGGTTGGAAGCGCTTCGCAGCGGTGAGCGTGAACCGGACTTTTCGCCGTTGAACGAGATCGGCCTGAATGCAGCGGAACGCGCGGACGTCGAGCTTCGGCAGCGGGACCTGTTTGATCAACAGAGAGATGCCTTTTTGGCAGATATAGCCGTGTTGACGGCCCGCAGGGACGGCGCGCGATCCTCTCAGGCGCTGCAGGCCCGGCAGGTTGCGGCGACAAACCGGGCGCTTGATGCAGCCCGGGCCCAGCTCGATTTGCTGCGAGAGCGGTATGGTCGTCAGATGGTGCGGCTGGACGAGATCCGAGCCATGGAGCGCGACACGGCGGCGCTTGAAGCGGAAATATCAAGCCTGCGTGCCGGCATGCAGGAAGCAGCCACACTGGAACGCGATCTCGACGGCCAGATCGAGCAGACGCGTGCCGCGTTTTTCCGGCAGGTCTCCGCAGATCAGCTGGATGTGCGAACCCGGCTTGCCCAGGTTCGGGAGCGACTGAATGCGGCGCAGGATGTGCTGAACCGGGCGGTCATTCATGCGCCCGCGACAGGCGAGGTGCTCAATCTGCGGTTCGCGACGGAAGGCGGGGTCGTGCGGCCGGGTGAGCCCATTCTGGAAATTGTTCCGGCCGCCGGCGAGATGACTGTATCTGCGCGCATCCAGCCAGCTGACCGGGCAGCAGTTTATGAGGGGCAATCCGTGAGGACGCGACTGGCTGCCTACAAGAGCTGGACGACGCCGCGCCTGGATGGCGAGGTGATCAGCGTGTCGGCCGACCTCAAGACGGATCAGGCAACAGGCGCGCCATATTATGAGGTCAGAATCCGGATACCTGCCGATGAAGCAAACCGGGTGGCGGGGCTCGACGTCATCCCAGGCATGCCGGTCGAAGTCTTCATTTTTTCCGGGACCAGCAGGACCACGCTCGATTACATCTTTGAACCGATCGGCGAGTCACTGTTCCGCGGTGCCCGGAGAAGCTAGGAGAACCGGATGATCGCGCGTGGCGTCTTGATTTTCATGCTGGCATTCGCCGCGGGAGGCCCGGGCGTTGCCGCCCAGCAAGGCGAACCGGACGCGTGTCTGGGATTTCAGCAAGCCTTGGTCCTGGCGACAGCGAGGGCGCCGGAAGTGGCGGCCGCCGAGGCGCGGCGCGACCGGGCCCGGGCTGACCTGAGGGAAGCGCGCAGCTTGCGGCGACCGCAGGTTTCGACATTCGGGCGTACAGCAACCGGTGACAACGGGCTGACCAGCAATCAGCTCGAGAACCAGGTCGGGCTCCAGGTGTCACAGCGGCTCTTCGATTTTGGCGATGCCGGCCTGGCAGAACTGGAAGCGACCGAATTGCTCGGACAGCGCCAATTCGAGATACGCGAACAACAACTTGCAGTCGCGTATACGCTTGCTGAAGCCTATCTGACTCGTCTCGAAGCGCTCGAGATGATCGAGGTTATCGATCAACGCAGATCCTACTTCGAACGTCAGCGCGATGCGGTTACCGATTTGCTTGAAACCGGCGGCGCGACACGGGCTGACCGGGCACAGATCGAGGCGCAACTGGCTGGGGCTGATGCAGATGTGCTGGACTTGAGATTTACTGCTGACCGTGCGTTCACTCGCGTACGGGAATACACCCAGCGGCAAGGCGCTGTTCTGTGTCCGCGGAATATGGCGGGAAACGACATGGAGCGGGCGCTGTCCGGGCTCGGGACACTAGACCGCGTCGTGGCGGCCGCACTGCACGAGAATCCGCAAATACAGGCCAGATTGAGTTCGATCCGCAGTCTTGAAGCCGGATTGAGTCGCGCACGCCGTAATCATTTGCCGGTTATCGAAGCGGTCGGCATTGTCTCTTACGTCTACGACGACACGCGTGAAGACTGGGAAGGCCGGGACCGGATCGGTGTCGATGTCAGCGTTCCATTGTACACAGGCCGTGCACTCGATGCGCGCCGGGATCGTGCCCGTGCCGATATCGCCCTTGAGCAGAGTGCCCTGCGAATATCGCAACGCGAATTGCGAGAGCAGACCGAAATCGCCTTTCGGCGCCAGATGTCTCTGCAGGCCCAGCTCGTGCGGCGTGAAGCTGTTGCAGCCAGTCAGGAAGACTATTTTGACGCTATTGCCGGCGAATTCGATTTCGGACTAGGCACACTTCCCGAGTTGATAGATGCTCGGCTAGAGCATGAACGCGCCGAGCTGGACGTGATTTTGGCACGTTATGCGCTATTGCGG
This sequence comes from Pseudomonadota bacterium, assembly GCA_036231565.1. Taxonomy (GTDB): domain Bacteria; phylum Pseudomonadota; class Alphaproteobacteria; order Caulobacterales; family Maricaulaceae; genus Maricaulis. The sequence goes on along the minus strand of JAZAHA010000058.1, from coordinate 48,528 downwards.
CAGAAGGTCGAGCTGCTTCATCTGACAGGCAGGTTACCGGTCGCCAGTGTTTCCGGGGAATGACAAGGCAGTATTCTTCATTTGCACCAGATTTGCACCGGAGACACGCAAGAATTTTACAGCAAGCATCAATGCAATTAAAGGTGGATTGCATTGGGTGGCGAGCTTCGTGCTCTCGGTGCCAGATGTCCATCATATAGCCCGGTCAGGGGTATCAGACCGTGTGCCAGTGAACCAGGGAGGGATACCACCATGACCCAACAAGCCGTAAATGAGCGTCGCGCCGAGCTACGCAAGACGTTGTCCCGATCGATACTCGCATCGACGGGCGGGCTGGCACTGATGGCGAGTACAGCGCGGGCCCAGACCGCGGAGAACGGCGTTCCGGAGGGTTTCCAGGTAGCCTCGGATCTTCCCAATGTCGTGGACGTCCGGACGATGTCTGACGGATCCCTGCGGCTCACCCTGTCCGACGGCCGCGTTCTCGCGTTCGAGGCCGCCGATGTGGCTGTGATCGATGGGCAGGTCTATCTCGCGCAGTCGGCGATCGAGGGGGTGGATTTTGCGGTTGCCTCGGCCGCCGGCGGCGGAGGCGCGGGGCTGGCACTGGGCGTGCTCGGTGGAGGGGCCCTGCTTGGCGCTGCGGCGGGGGGAGGTGGTGGTGGCGGTGGCGGAACCCCGACGCCGCCGACGCCACCTACTCCGAATAATGCACCCGCATTCACATCGGCGACAACCGCCAGCGGAACCGAAAACATTTCGGGACCTGTCTATACCGCAGTGGCAACCGACCCAGATGGAGATTCACTGACCTATTCGATCGCCGGCGGGGCCGATGCATCGCGCTTCTCGATCAATGCATCGACCGGTGCACTCTCGTTTGCCTCGCCGCCGGATTACGAGAATCCGTCCGACGCAAATGGCGATAATGTTTATGAAGTCACCGTGAGGGTCTCCGACGGAAGTGCTACTGCCGAACAGACGGTCACGATCACGATTACTGACGAGGACGAGGCGCCGGTAATCTCGTCCGGCCAGTCGGCCAGCGTCGGGGAGAACAGCACCGGGGTCGTGTACACGATTTCTGCAACGGATCCGGAAGGCGAAACCGTTGTCTACTCCATCAGCGGAACTGATGCCGGTCTGTTCAATGTCGATGCTGAGACGGGTGAGGTGTCCTTCAAGTCGGCGCCGGATTACGAGAATCCGCAGGATGCAGATGGCGATAACACCTACAACATCACCGTGACCGCATCGGACGGAACGAACGCGTCCAGCCGCGATGTCGCGATTTCGGTGACCGATGTCAATGAATTCGCGCCGGTCTTCACATCGAGCGCGACGGCGACATTTGCCGAAGGGGGGGCAGGGGTGGCCCATACGGTCGTCGCGACCGATCAAGACGGCCAGACTGTCACCTATTCGATCGTCGGCGGTGAGGATGGCGGCGCCTTCTCGATCAACAGTGAGACAGGTGCGCTCTTGTTTATTGTGCGGCCGAACTTCGAGTCTCCGATGGATACCAATGGAGGCAATGATTACGAAGTGCTGGTTCGAGCCTCTGACGGCGAGAATACGACAGACCAGCTCGTCACCATCACGGTTACGGATGTGGACGAGGCGCCGGACATTGCCCCGCTGACGAGCGCGTATGTCAGCGAGAATACGCTGTTCGCCTATGCTGTTGATGCAACTGATCCAGAAGGTGCTGCGCTGTCTTATACGCTCAGCGGCGCTGACGCCTCACTGTTCTCGATCAATACTGACGGTGAAATCTTTTTCACGGCCGCGCCTGACTTCGAAAATCCCGCGGACGCAGACGGTGATAATATCTACGAAGTCACCGTGAACGTCTCTGACGGGACATTAAGCCGAAGCGGCGATGTCCTCATCAACGTGACCAACGAGAACGATAATGCGCCCGCCTTCACGTCAGCCACGGCAGTGTTTGTGCCGGAAAATCTGAGCACGCCAGCCTATGATGCGGATGCAACCGACCCCGATAATGACAGCCTTGTCTATTCGCTGGTCGGTGGTGCCGATGCTGGTCTGTTCACGATCGACAGCGCGACGGGTGAAGTCTCGTTTGCAAGCTCGCCCGATTTCGAGGCCCCTGCGGACGTTGATGCCGACAATGTCTACGAGATCACGGTCCAGGCGTCTGATGGAACGAATGCGGTCCAGCAGGTGGTGACGATCACCGTCCAGGACCAACTGGAGGGTGTCGCGCCGACTATTTTGTCCGGCACGACGGGTACCGTATCCGAGGCCCAGACCTCGGGCTATGTGATCCGGGCAATCGACGACCCTGGTGTGATCATCACCTATTCGATCTCGGGGACCGATGCCTCTCTTTTCACGGTCGACAGCGAGACTGGCGAGGTGAGTTTCCGTAACGCGCCGGATTTCGAAGCGCCGGCGGATGCCGATGGCAATAATGTCTATGACATCACGGTCACGGCTTCGAACGGAAGCGGCGCCAATAGCCAGTCGGTTGCCATTACGATCTCGGACATCGCTGACGGCGCCGAGGTGCCCGATGACAATACGACAGAGATCAGCATGGTCTCCGGCGGTCAGTATGTGGGCCAGCTTGAAGGATCGGGCGACGAGGACTGGGTGCGTGTCGAACTTACGATCGGCCAGCGATACCAGTTCGATCTGACCGGTACCGGCGTTGAGCCCGTGGAGGACCCCCTTATCCGTCTCTATGACTCCTCCGGAAACCTCATTGCCGAGAATGATGACATTTCGACCGGCGTTATCCGGGACTCCCGGCTGGGCTTCACGGCCACCGAAACGGGAACCTATTACATTGAAGTGAGTTCATGGGACGGAGGGTCAGCCGACGAACGGACGGGCCAGTACACGCTGGAGATTTCCCACACCGACCCGCTAAGAAATTGGACCTATCAGGAAATCGCGGACTACCTCCGATCCGGGTTCGGCGGGGCACAGTTCAATGCCAGCACCGGCGATACGCTGACGGTCAACCTGACGGGTCTCACCTCGGCCGGACAAACGCTTGCAAGGGCCGCTTTGGATGTGTGGTCCGGTGTCACCGGTCTGGTCTTCTCGGAAGTCACGGGTGCTGCACAAATCACCTTCGATGATGAGGAGGATGGCGCGTTCGCAGGACCGGACGCGGTCTCCGGCGGCTTTATCACAGCCTCGTCTGTGAATGTGGGCACAGCCTGGCTGGACACCTATGGTACGTCCCTCGATACCTATTCCTTCCAGACCTACATTCACGAAATCGCGCACGCGCTCGGTCTGGGGCATGCTGGCCCGTATGACGGTTCCGCAGTCTATGGTGTCGATAACATCTACCTGAATGACTCCTGGCAGGCGACGGTGATGTCGTACTTCTCCCAGAACGAGAACACAGAGATCGACGCGTCGATCGCGTTTGTAGTGGGGTTGCAGGTCGCCGATATTATTGCTGCCGGCGACATGTACGGGTTGTCGACTACCACACGCGTCGGAGACACCGTCTACGGTTTCAACTCCAACGCCGGCACCGTCTACAATGCCAATAACGGCTTCTCCAACGCCACTACCTTTACGGTGTTTGATGCGGGGGGGACAGACACGTTCGATTATTCAGGGACGAGCGAAGCGCAATTGCTGGACCTTCGTGAAGGCTATTATTCAAATGTGCTCGGCCTGCGCGGCAATGTCGGAATCGCCTACGGGACCGTCATTGAGAATGCGATCGGTGGTTCGGGCCGAGACACGTTTGTCGGCAATGCGGCGGACAACAACTTCTCAGGCAATGCCGGAGCCGACTATTTCTATGCGTCGGGGGGCAATGACGTCTTTGATGGTGGAACGGGTGTCGATACCGCAGTTTTCTCGGGTCTCGCCAGCGACTACACGATTGCCACAAATGGTGCAGGCAACACGGTGGTTACTGACAATCGTGCGGGGTCACCGGATGGCGTTGTCGAACTTATCGATATCGAGAGCATCGTGTATGACGGTGCGTCCCTATATCCCGATATTTTCGACGATGCTGGCGTGTCGTCAAAGCCCGTCACGCAGGTTGCTGTCGTTCCGGCCAGGGCTTCGGATGCCCACGGCCTGGTCATGAAAACGCTCACCGACGAGGTGGTCGACGACGTTGTGCTGCCGACCAAGAGTGTCGCCAAACTGCCTGTGCAAGTGGATATCGATCTTGCGGGTGCGGGGCTTGACGGCAACGGCGGGCTGGCACGGCTTGGTGATCGCGATCACGTCGATCTGAATCATGAGAGCCGTGAAAAGGAACATCAACATGATGTCGGTTTCCCGGAACTGGATCCGGACGACTGGGCCGAGATTGCCAGCTGGGGAATGAAGAATCTGACAAATGACGCCCCGCTTTCGGGCCCGTTCACACCGGAGAGCGATATCGATGTCTCAGCTGTTGCCGATGGCCAGGTGCCGGGAGCGAATGCGGATATTGACCCACGTTCTTTGCCGCTGGCCGAAAAAATGGCGGTCTTGTCTGGAGCGGACCAGAGCGATTTTGATGATGCACTGATACCGCTTGCGGACATGCCGGAACCGGCCACGACAGTGTTGCTGGGTGATGTCTGGATCTAGCCGGGGCTGAGGGCTTCCAGGCTGCCCAGATCCCGGGTTATCGAGGCTTCCAGGTCGGGAGCCTCGATCCCGAAATCGCGCCTAATTGCCCGACAATCGAGTGCGGAATAGGACGGTCTAGGCACGTCATCGCCAAACTCTTCCGAAGAGATGGGGATAACGCGATCGCACGCCGCTTCGCCGCCGACTTTCCGGAAAATGGCGCGTGCGAAAGCGTGCCACGTCATGATGCTCGGACCACAGAAATGATAGGTTCCTCGTACCGTCGACCCGGCCGCTACTTGGTTTACGAGGGACCGGATTGCGTTGGCAAGATCGATGGCGGATGTCGGACATCCTGATTGGTCCGCAACAACGCGCACAGTGTCACCGGTCTGGGCACGCTGTTTCATGATGCTGAGGAAGTTGCGCCCGAAAGGCGAGTATAGCCAGGCGGTACGAATGATGAGGTGATTGCCGCCGGCGGCGCGAATAGCCTCTTCGCCAAGCAATTTGGATTTGCCATATACCGTGGCGGGACCAGTCGGATCTGTTTCGCGGTACGGGCGTGTAGCGTGGCCGTCGAATACATAGTCGGTCGAGATATGGATCAGGCAGGTAGAGGAACTGTTGCAGATTTCGGCGAGGGTGCCGACGGCGTCTGCATTCAGAATGCGGGCGGCTTCGGGGCTGGCCTCTGCAGCTCTGACATTGGTATAGGCCGAAGCGTTTATGATGATGGGCGCGGTGCCAGAGTCGTGCGCATCGTGGATATGCCGCAAAAGCCTGTCCTGAACGTTATTCCTGTCTGCAAGGTCGAATTCAGGCCGCCCAATGGCCACAGGCGCCGTTGCCCCGTCCTGCTCTGTGAGACTTGCAAGCGATCGGGCCAGTTGGCCGTTGCGCCCGATGATGATCGGTCTGGCGGGTGTCATAGATACGTCGGACCGTCGTTTTCGAGGTGGCGTGTTGCCAGTAGATTATCCGCGATCCCCCCCCTTCTGGCATCCTCTCCCCATGCTATCCGATGTGTCATGACATGGCTTCCCGAGGAGCAATCGGGATATCAATCCCGATAGGTGAAGGGCGTCTCGAAGCGTGCCCAGGACGTGGCATCGGCATCTTTGTCTGACAGTATCGCATCACTCGCGTTCAGGCCCCAATCAATTCCGAGATCGGGGTCATTCCAGCGGACGCTCCCATCGTGTCCGGCGGCATAGTCATTGTCGACCTTGTAGAGCACGACCGTATCTGGCTGAAGGGTTGCAAACCCGTGCAGAAAGCCGCGCGGAACGAAAACGGCGCGGCAGGACTCCGCGTCGAGATCTAGGCGGCAATGCTGACCGAATGTCGGCGAGCCGCGGCGCGCATCGACCATGACATCGAGTATCCGGCCCCGAAGAACTCGCACCAGCTTGGCCTGAGTAAATGGCGGTGTCTGAAAGTGTAGGCCTCTTACCGTGCCGGCCTTTCGCGACAGGGATTGGTTGTCCTGAATGAAGTCCGCTTTTACGCCAGCGTCATACAGGTCGCGCTTGTTGAAGGGGACGGAAAAATATCCCCGCTCGTCTTTGAAGCGCGGAAACGTCACCTCAAGGGCTCCAGGGAGCGGCAGCTCTCGAATTGCTGGCTGGGCGCTGGGCATGTTTTCATGTGTCCGGGTTTGCATTGTGACTCAAGCCATTCCGGCCTGGCGGCCACCACAGCTGGCCTTTTACTCCACACGCGTGGCAAGTGCGAGTGTCAGCTGCAATGTGCAAGGATGGCGCTCGCTCTGCCATTTGCCGCCTGACCGGGTTGCTGCAGTGAGTGGGCCAATTGGCCGGAAACTGCGCTATGAAGCATCAGATCGGGTTCAGGGAGGGCGCAGTTGACTGTTTTTGTCACCGGGGCGGCGGGCTTCATCGGCTACCATGTCTCGAAAGCACTGCTGCTGGCCGGCAAGGAAGTCGTCGGCCTCGACAACCTGAATGACTACTACGATCCGGGGCTCAAGCTGGCGCGGCTGAGACAGTTGGAAGCGTATGACGGCTTTCGCTTTGTTGCGGCTGATCTTGCGGACCATGAGAGGGTTCGCCTCGAGATCGTATCTGCGCAACCTTCCCGGATTTTGCATCTGGCCGCTCAGGCCGGCGTCCGATACTCGTTGTCCAACCCCTTTGCCTACGCTCAGTCTAACTTGATTGGGCATCTGTCAGTGCTGGAGGCCGCGCGGGCGCTGGGAGATGGTCTCGATCATCTCGTCTATGCCTCGTCCAGCTCGGTCTATGGCGAGCGCTCTGCCGTTCCCTTTGCCGAGACCGATGCGTCGGAAACGCCGGCCTCGCTCTACGCGGCCACCAAGCGTGCTGATGAGCTGATGAGCGCATCCTATTGCTCGCTCTACGGTATTCCGGCGACGGGGTTGCGCTTTTTCACGGTCTACGGGCCCTGGGGCCGGCCGGACATGGCCTACTGGCTATTCGCCGATGCCATGCTGTCGGGGCGGCCGATCAAGGTCTTCAACAATGGCGATATGGAGCGGGACTTCACCTATATCGACGATATCGTCGAACCTCTCGGCCGTATTCTCGCCGACGACCCGGAGCGCGGCCGTCATGCCGTCTACAATATCGGCGGTTCATCGCCGGTGCGGCTGATGGACATGATCGAGACGCTGGAGGGCGCGCTGGGGCTGACGGCCGAAAAGATCATGCTGCCGATGCAGCCCGGCGACGTCACCCGCACCTTTGCCGACACGGCAAAGCTGGAAGCCGACTACGGCTACAAGGCGACGACCCGCCTGGAAGACGGTCTGCCGCGCTTTGCGGACTGGTACCGGAACTGGCGCGAGGGGACGGCCTAGCCGAAATCCTTCAGCATCGCGCGGGCGGCATCGCCGTGCTCCGGATCGGATGTGGCATAGGCAAGATTGGCGCGGAAATAGCCCAGCTTGCTGCCGCAGTCATAGGACGTGCCGTCATATTCCAAGGCGTGGAAGTCCTGGCTGTTCATCAGGCGCACCATGGCGTCGGTCAGCTGAATCTCGCCGCCGGCGCCGGCCGCCTGGTCCGCCAGCAGCGGGAAGATTTCCGGCTGCAGGATATAGCGCCCCGTGATGAAGAGGTTTGAGGGCGCGCTTTCGCGCGGCGGTTTCTCGACCATGCCCTTCATCTTCATCAGCGGCCCGGAGCGGTCCACCGGATCGATAACGCCATAGGATGACGGATCTTCGCAGGGTTCCACGGCGATGACATTGCCGCCGACCCTGCCATAAGCCTCGACCATTTGTGCCAGGCAGCTCTTGGCGGATTTGACCAGCATGTCGGGCAGCAGGATCGCAAAAGGTTCCTGGCCGATGATGTCGCGGGCGCAGGCGATGGCATGGCCCAGGCCCAGGGGGGCCTGCTGGCGCACGAAGCTCATCGAGCCCGGCGCCGGCCGGATGCGTTCAAGCTCCTGCAGGATGGCCGTCTTGTTCTTTTCGCGCAGCGTGTCCTCGAGCTCATAGGCGCTGTCGAAATAATCCTCGATGGCCGATTTGTTCCGGCCGGTCACGAAGACGAAGTGCTCGATGCCGGCGGCGCGGGCCTCGTCGATCACATACTGGATCGCCGGCCGGTCGAAGACCGGCAGCATCTCCTTGGGGATGGACTTGGTCGCCGGCAGGACCCGCGTTCCCAGCCCGGCCACGGGCAGAACGGCTTTGCGAATTGGCGACATGTCTTCCCCCGAACGCTGTCAGAACCCTGAACGAGTTCCAACGCCTAGCCCATGGAGGCAGGACCGTCCAGCGCACCGATTCACTTCGCGTAAGGCACAACCTCCTATATAGGAGGCGGGGCAGATAGAGGGCGGCCTGATGGGCAAGAAGTATTTCGGCACGGACGGTGTCCGCGGCCTGACGAACACATACCCGATGACGGCGGAAACGGCCCTGCGCCTCGGCATGGCGGCGGGCAAGCATTTCGTGCGGCACTCCGGCCGCCACTCGGTGGTGATCGGCAAGGATACCCGCCTGTCCGGCTATATGATCGAATCAGCGCTGGTGGCCGGCTTCACCTCGGTCGGCATGGACGTCTTCCTGTTCGGCCCGTTGCCGACGCCGGCCGTGGCCCTTATGACCCGCTCGTTGCGAGCCGATCTCGGGGTGATGATTACAGCTTCGCACAACCCCTATCATGACAATGGCATCAAGCTGTTCGGCCCGGACGGCAACAAGCTGGACGACAAGGCCGAGCTGAAGATCGAAAAGCGCATGGATGGCAGCCTGACCGACGATCTGGCCAAGCCGGCCGATCTGGGCCGGGCCAAGCGGATCGACGACGCTCAGGCGCGCTACATAGAGATCGTCAAATCGACCTTCCCGCGCGCCCAGCGCCTGTCCGGTCTCCGGCTGGTGCTCGATTGCGCAAACGGCGCCGCCTACAAGGTGGCGCCGGATGTGTTGTGGGAGCTGGGTGCCGACATCATCCCGATCGGGGTCGAGCCGAACGGCTTCAATGTGAACGAGGAATGCGGGTCCACATCTCCGGCGCGCCTGTCCAAGGAAGTCGTGAAATATCGCGCCGATCTGGGTATCGCGCTGGATGGCGATGGTGACCGGTTGATCCTGTGTGACGAGAAGGGTCGTGTGATCGATGGCGACCAGATCCTCGGTCTTCTGGCGCGTCACTGGAAAGAGCAGGGCGAGTTGAGCCAGGATGCGATCGTCGCCACGGTGATGTCCAATCTCGGTCTGGAGCAATATCTTTCCGGCATCGGGCTTTCGCTGGAGCGCACGAAGGTCGGTGACCGCTATGTCACCGAGCGCATGAAGCAAACCGGTATCAATCTCGGCGGCGAGGCGTCCGGCCATATCGTGATGCCTGATCATGCGCCGACCGGGGACGGCCTGATCGCGGCGCTGCAGGTTCTGCGCGTGGTCAATGAGAGCAAGAAGCGAGCGAGCGAGCTTCTCAAGGTCTTCGACCCCGCGCCGCAGCTACTCGAGAATGTCCGCATCAAGAAGGGCGTTGCGCCGCTGGAAACGGAGGCGGTCAAGAAGGCGATCGAGGCGGGTGAAAAGCGTCTGGGCAGGGACGGCCGCGTGCTTGTACGCGCTTCGGGCACGGAGCCGGTGATCCGGGTCATGGCCGAGGGCGACGAAGTGAAGATCCAGCAGGTCGTCGATGACATCCGGACGGCAATCGAAGACGCAGTCAGCTGACGGACAGAAAATGCTGTACCTCGTCCGCCTTGGGCCTTGCGCCGCAGGATAGGCTCGGCGATACCGGGGCTGACCAGAATAGGAGTGACGCATGCGCGTGGCGATGATCGGAACGGGCTATGTCGGACTGGTGTCGGGGGCCTGTTTCGCCGACTTCGGACATGAGGTCGTATGTGTCGACAAGGATGCGTCCAAGGTCGAGATGCTCAACTCCGGCGGGATCCCGATCTATGAACCGGGTCTGGATCTTCTGGTCGAGCGTAATGTCCGCGAAGGCCGTCTGAGCTTCACTCAGAACATCTCTGATGCCGTGCGCACGGCCGATGCGGTTTTCATTGCCGTGGGGACACCGTCTCGCCGCGGCGATGGCTATGCCGACCTGTCCTATGTCTATGCGGCTGCCAAGGAGGTGGCCGAAGTGATGGACGGCTATACGGTCGTGGTGACCAAGTCCACGGTGCCGGTGGGGACGGGCGACGAGGTCGAGCGGATCATCCGCGAGACGCGACCGGACGCCGATTTCGCCGTTGTTTCCAACCCGGAATTCCTGCGCGAAGGGGCAGCGATTGACGATTTCAAGCGGCCGGACCGTGTGGTCGTCGGTACCAATGACGACCGCGCCCGGACGTTGATGCGCGAGCTGTACCGCCCGCTCTTCCTCAACGAGACGCCGATCGTGTTCACTGCGCGGCGGACCTCGGAACTGATCAAGTATGCGGCCAACGCTTTCCTGGCGATGAAGATCACCTTCATCAACGAGATCGCGGATCTGTGCGAGCACGTCGGTGCGAATGTCCAGGAAGTCGCCAAGGGTGTGGGTCTGGACAACCGGATCGGCGGCAAGTTCCTGCATGCCGGCCCCGGCTATGGCGGGTCCTGCTTCCCCAAGGACACGCTGGCTCTGACCCGTACGGCCCAGGATGCCGGCTCGCCGCTGCGCCTGATCGAGACCGTGGTCGAGGTCAACGACGCGCGCAAGCGGGCCATGGCCGACAAGGTGGTCGCAGCGTGCGGCGGAGATGTGAAGGGCAAGACGATCGCCGTTCTCGGCGTGACCTTCAAGCCGAACACCGACGATATGCGCGAGGCGCCGAGCCTGGAGATCATCCCGGCCCTGCAGAAGGCCGGCGCCACGATCCGTGCCTTCGATCCGGCCGGTACGGTCGAGGCCGAGAAACTCCTGTCGGATGTCGAGTTCGTGTCCGGTCCCTATTTCTGTGCCGAAGGGGCCGATGCGCTGGTGATCATCACCGAGTGGAACGAATTCCGCGCTCTGGATCTGAACCGCCTGAAGTCCACGATGAAGGCGCCGGTCCTGGTCGATCTGCGCAATATCTACACGCCGAGCGAAGCGACGAATGCCGGCTTCGAATACACCAGCGTCGGCCGGCCGCACGGCTAGTTCCGTCCAGCCAGTCCCGGGGAAAAGATCATGACCGCCAAGCCGCACGCCGCATTGACGCCCAATAGCTGGGCTTTCGAGAATGAAGCCCTGATCAAGCCGACGGGTTTTCGCGAATACGATGCGCGCTGGTGGTTCGGCCATCCCGGCTCCGACCAGGCACCCGACCTCAATCTTTACGGCGTTCAGGCGCTGGGGATGGGTTTGGGCACGCTGATCCACGAACTCGGTGTCGAACCGAAAATCGTTGTCGGCCATGATTTCCGCTCCTACTCGCTGAGCGTGAAGCAGGCTCTGGAAGTCGGTCTGATGGCGGCCGGGGTCGAGGTGCATGATATCGGCCTGGCGCTGTCGCCAGTGGCGTATTTCGCCCAGTTCGATCTGGATATTCCCTGCGTGGCGATGGTCACGGCGAGCCACAATTCCAACGGCTGGACTGGTGTGAAGATGGGCGCCCAGCGTCCGCTGACTTTCGGTCCGGACGAGATGAGCCGGCTGAAGGAAATCGTGCTCAACGGGGATGCGAAGACGCGCGATGGCGGCGGCTATGTTCGCCAAGCCGGCGTCGCCGAGCGTTATCTCGCCGATGTGGCGGAAGGCGTTTCGCTGAGCCGCCCGATCAAGGTGGTTGCCGCCTGCGGCAATGGCACGGCCGGGGCCTTCGCGCCGCAGGCCCTGCGCGCGATGGGCGCCGAAGTGATCGAGATGGATTGCGAGCTCGATCACACTTTCCCGCGCTACAATCCCAATCCGGAAGACATGAAGATGCTGCACGCCATGCGCGATGCGGTGCTCGAGCATGGCGCCGATGTCGGGCTGGGGTTTGACGGCGATGGCGATCGTTGCGGCGTCATCGACAATGAGGGCGAGGAAATTTTCGCCGACAAGATCGGCCTGATGCTGGCGCGCGATCTGGCGCCGCTGCATCCCGGCTCGACCTTTGTGGTGGATGTGAAATCGACCGGCCTGTTCACCATCGATCCCGTGCTCAAGGAACACGGCTGCAAGACCGACTATTTCAAGACCGGCCACTCCTACATCAAGCGCCGCTCGAAGGAGCTGGGCGCGCTGGCCGGGTTCGAGAAGTCCGGACACTTCTTCCTGCAGCCGCCGATTGGCCGCGGTTATGATGATGGTCTGGTCGCAGCGCGCGCCGTGCTGCAGATGCTCGACCGCAATCCGGACAAGTCGATGGCCGATCTGCGCCGGGCACTGCCGGTCAGCTATGGCTCGCCGACCATGTCGCCGGCCTGCGATGACGAGAAGAAGTACGATGTCGTCGCACGCATCGTGAAAGTCTTCGAGAGCAAGAAGGCCGACGGTGACCAGGTGGCCGGACGGGCAATCGCCGACATCAACACCGTCAATGGCGTGCGCTTCTCGCTGGCCGATGGCGCCTGGGGGCTGGTGCGCGCCTCGTCGAACACGCCGAACCTGGTCGTGGTGATCGAAAGCCCGAACTCGAAAGAGGATGTGGCGGCGATCTTCACCGAGATCGAAGGCGTGCTGGCGAAGTTCCCTGAAGTCGGCGCCTTCGACCAAACGCTCTAGGACTGCCGCTCTGCTGGGCTGGGGGCATGCTACCCGGCCTCGACAGGATTACCTGGCAATCGTGAAATGCTTTGCAGTACTTGTTTACTGCAAGAGTGTATCTACGGCGCGCGCGCAGCAATGCCGATCTGGTAAGCCTGAGCGTAACAAAAGCATCCCGGAACGGTTCAGGAGCCAGGTATGTGCGGCATCGTGGGAATTATCGGCTCTGGCCGGGTCACTCACCGCTTGGTCGAGGGGCTGAGGCGGCTGGAGTATCGCGGATACGACTCCGCCGGGATCGCCGTGCTGAACGATGCCGGCGAGTTGGAACGCCGGCGGGCGCAAGGGAAAATCTCGGAGCTTGATGCCCGCATAGCGGCCGCTCCGCTCGATGGCGGGCTCGGCATTGGGCACACCCGCTGGGCAACTCATGGAGCGCCGACCGAAGACAACGCCCATCCTCATGCATCGGGTTCTGTTGCGATCGTGCACAATGGAATCATCGAAAACCACCAGGAATTGAGAGAAGCGCTGGCCGCGCAGGGCTTTGCGTTCGAGAGCCAGACCGATTCCGAGGTGATTGCCCATCTTATCGCTTCGCACATCCGCTCGGGGCTGGGTATGGGTGATGCATTCCGCAGAGCAATCGAAAGCCTGCGCGGTGCCTATGCGCTCGCTGCAATCGACGCGCGTGAACCGGACGCCATATGGGTCGCTCGGGCCGGCAGTCCTCTCGTGATCGGGTTGGGGCAGGGCGAGAACTATGTCGGTTCGGATTCCCTCGCGGTCGCGGGCTGGACCAACCGCGTCATCTATCTTGACGATGGCGACTTTGCGTCCGTCCACGCCGATGGCACCCGGATATTCGACAAGGACGGAGCTGAGATCGTGCGTCCGGTGACAGTATCCCAGTCCGTCGCCGGCTTTGCCGACAAGGGCAATCACCGGCATTTCATGGTGAAGGAGATCTACGAACAGCCCGACGCGATTGCTCGAACGGTTTCTCGCTATCTGGATGCCGGCTCCGGCCGGCTTCGTGACGAAAACCGACTGGAATGGAGCCGAGTCGGCCGGCTTACTGCAACGGCATGCGGGACCGCTTACTACGCTGCTTGCATCGCCAAGTTCTGGTTCGAAAAGTTTGCCCGGCTGGGGGTCGAGACCGATGTGGCATCGGAGCTCCGCTACCGGGATCCGGTGATCGGCGAAGGTGACGCCGCGCTCTTTGTTTCGCAGTCGGGTGAAACCGCCGATACGCTTGCCGCTCTTCGGTACTGCAAGGCTGCGGGGGCAAAGGCACTCGCCGTTGTGAACGTCGCGGAGTCGTCGATCGCCCGGGAGGCCGACACGGTCGCGATGATCGATGCAGGCCCCGAAATCGGAGTCGCATCGACGAAGGCGTTCACTGCCCAGTTGTCGGCCTTGCTCTGCCTGGCAATCGAGGCCGGCCGGGCAAGAGGGGTGCTTTCAGAGGCGGACGAGACAGCGTTCGCGAAGGCAATCCTTGAGACGCCGCGCCTTGTAAATGCGGCGCTGTCGGCCGAAGCGCAGATCGAACGGCTGGCGCACGATCTGACAACCGCGCGGGATGTGCTCTATCTCGGGCGTGGCCTTTTCCATCCCCTTGCGATGGAGGGTGCGCTCAAGTTGAAGGAAATCAGCTATATCCATGCTGAAGGATATGCAGCTGGCGAACTCAAGCATGGTCCGATCGCGCTGATCGAGGAGGGAACACCGGTTGTCGTTGTGGCCCCTTATGACCAGCTGTTTGAAAAGACACTCTCAAGCGTGCACGAAGTCGTGGCACGAGGCGCCGAGGTGATCTTGATCACGGACCGCCGGGGTGCGGCGGAGGCCGGCGAAACCGCCTCGCAAGTGATCACCATACCGGATTGCCCGGAGGTCATAAGGCCGATCGTTGCTGCAGTCCCGATCCAGCTGCTCGCCTATCACGTTGCAGCTCTCAAGGGGACAGATGTCGACCAACCGCGCAACCTGGCAAAGTCGGTGACGGTCGAGTAGACCGGAGCGATCTCGATCCGGGGCGTGAAGCCTTTCTGATCCGTAGCGGCCCGAATTGGAGTGTATGGCCGCCAGTTGCGAACGGCCGTATATCGGGATGGACACTATGCGGCGGGTCATTTACCCCCAAAGAAGACGAGTGATCGTGAGCTTCTGACCCGTATTTGCCGCCATGACCCCAACAACCAAGATTTATGATCCGCATGCTGCGCGTGGCGTGTCGGGTTTCCTGTCCGATCTTTGGGTCGGGCTTTCCATGGTGGAGCTTTGGCGCGCCTTTGCGTGGGATGAGATCCAGCACCGCTACCGCAGGAGCGCGCTGGGTATCTCTTGGATCGTGCTCTCTTTTCTGATGTTCGTTGCCGGCGTTTCGTTCTTTTTTGCAGGCTTCTCCGGCCGGGGCGTAGAAAGTTTCGTCGCCTACGTGGCTATCGGGTATGCGGCGTTCATATTCATCACCGGAAATTTCGTGGACGGATGTCAGGTTTTCACCTCGTCCAGTGTCTGGATCAAGGCGATGTCCTTGCCGTATTCCGTGCACGTCTACCGCAGCCTGTTCCGGTCATTGCTGACGTTTGTGCTTCAGATGGTTGTCGTCATTCCTATCCTTGTATGGGCAGGAATTCGGCCGGGTGCGGTGACGCTTTTGTTTGTGCCGGCCGTCCTTGTGTATCTGCTCAACGCCGTGGCCGTTCAGTACCTGCTGGGGCTGGTTGCGGCTCGCTTCCAGGACATCGGTCACTTGGTAACGTCGATCGTGCGTTTGATGATTTTCGTTACCCCTATCCTGTGGGTTCGTGAAGGTCTGGAGGGCGCGCGGGCGCTGGCCGCCGATCTCAATCCCCTGACGCACTATGTCGAGATATTCCGGGCGCCTCTTCTCGGGGAAATGCCGCGCTCGACGAGCTGGCTTGTCGTTGTGCTTCTGACGGTAGCGGTGTGGGGCATTGTCGCAATGGTCGCTGCGGCTTTTCGCCGCCGGCTTCCTTACTGGCTTTAGGGGCGGCAGATGTCTCGGATCCTTGTAGAGAATCTCGTGGTTACCTACCCGCTGTTCAATCGGGCGAAGAGTTCGCTCGATACCCAGACGGCGCCATTGGATGCAGGAGAAGACTTTGGCGGCGCTCACCAGCGCCTTGTCAGGGACCGCCGGGGCTATGTCACAGGGGTGCGGGCGCTTGACGGCGTATCATTCCGGGTTGAGGAGGGTGAGCGTATCGGTCTCGTCGGGGCCAATGGGTCCGGCAAAACAACCCTGCTGCAGGTGCTGGCAGGGATTTATCCTCCTGCACAGGGCCGGGTCCGGGTGGAAGGGCGCACCACCAGTCTTGTAAACATCAATCTGGGCATGAGCAGCGAGGCGACGGGGAACAAGAATATCACGCTGCGCGGCCTCGCTTCCGGCCGGACCCGCTCCGAGATCGAAGCGCGTCGCTCGGAGATTGCGGCATTCGCTGGCTTGGGCGAGTTTATTGACCTTCCCGTGTCGACATATTCTGCCGGTATGCGGATGCGTCTCAACTTTGCCATCGCAACGGCCTTTGAGCCAGAGGTCCTGATCCTCGATGAATGGCTGTCTGCAGGCGATGCCAAGTTCCGCAAGGCCGCCGCCAAGCGCATGGTCGAGTTTGTCGGCCAGGCCGGCATTCTGATCCTCGCCTCCCACAGCGCCAGTCTGCTGCAGGAGAACTGTACGCGGGGGCTCTGGCTGGATGATGGGCAGCTGAGGTTAGACGGACCTATCGAGGAAGTCCTGAAGGCCTATGAACAGGACGGAAACCGCCTGGTTGGCGCGGCGACACGCGCCTGAGTGAGAGTTGGAGAACTGCGCTGTGCCGTGGTTCCAAGAGGGGTGCGACGGTGCAATTCGGTGTCAAGGAACTGTTTCTCGGTCCGCGCAGGCTGATGCGGCGTATCCGTTCGATACGGGGCGCCGGCTCGAGATCGCCCCGGAAGCTGGAAGCTCTCTGGATGCTGCGGGAGAGGGGGGTTCGCATCACGAGCGTTGTGGATGTCGGTGTGCTCCACGGTACACCGGAGCTCGTGGATGTGTTTCCCGACCTGCCGCATATCCTGTTCGAGCCCGTCTCCGAATGCGCCTACCGGATTGAGAAAGTCTATCGGAATGTCGACTATACGCTCGTCCAGAAGGCGGTCGGAGAACGAGATGGTCATTGCAATCTCCGGATCCGCGGGGAGGCAGGGGCACTGACATCGAGCGCGCATGTGGAGCGCGCACCGGGCGAAGATGTACGATCTGTGGAGCTGATATCCTTGGACACGTTCTGTGCCCAGGCGGGGCCTATTGATGATGGCTTGCTGAAGATCGATACCGATGGTCACGAGGAGGCGGTTCTACAGGGCGGCGGCGAATTTGTCGGCAAGTGCTCTGTCGTGATCATTGAGTCCACAAACGCCAACATGAACAAAATTCTGGATCTTATGTTCGGTATGGGATTTCTGATTTTCGATATAGTTGAGCCCTGCTATTACGATGGCGCCCTTTGGCAGGTAGATATAATTTTCATAAGAAAAGATATTATGGAAATGAATTTTGATACGATTTCCGACAAGGGTGTAGACTTCTCGAAGTACGAGATATTCAAATAGCTACATGTTACTGAATATGGCTTCCTCTTCCGTCTCGTAGACGGGCGTGATGTTCAGGAGGTGAAGCGTTCGCGATGTCGAGAAACCGCCTTTTTGAACCGTCGCGACTACCGTCGACCGGCCGATCATGAAGTACTGACCGCCAAGATAGCCGTCGAGCGCGACCGAAGGAGTGGTTTCGACGTCCGCCATCACAACAGTCCATCCGTCGATGTCTTGGGGAGCCTCGTGTCCCGCTTGAGCCAGGTCGGATACTGTGTCCAAAACCTCGCGGGCCTCGATGTATCGTTGAATCCGGACGGCCGCATTCACTGTCTGCTCCAGCATCGAATAGAGCGGAGCAAGCGCGATTGCGAGGAGCGCAACAGCTGCAAGTGACTCGATGACACTGAAGGCGCGCCGCAGGCCCCGCGTGCTTCTATTCATTCAGCTAACGTCACAAAGTTCCAAAGCAGAAGCACAACACCATATCCGGCAGCAATTCCCGGGGCAAACGGCATTCTGCGCCTGGTTCTGCCTGATGTGGCAAATGCGATGCCACCCGTTGTCGCAACGGCAGCCAGAAGAGCAAACGGGACCGTACCCGGCGCGAGCCATGTCGCGCATGCGCCGGCGAAGAGGATATCGCCCCAGCCAACACTCGCTCCGTGCGTCCGGTTAGACGTCAGCTGCCGCGCAAGCAGCAGGACGGCAATCGACAGGGATGCCGCCAGCACTGACATGGGCCATGTCGTGGACAGATATGCGGCGGCCGCTCCGGACAGGGCGATGACAAGCGAACACATGTCGCGAATGCGGCCGATCAGGATATCAAGCGCCGCGCTGGCGGCAGCGCAGCCGCATGCTGTTGCAAAGAGTACCGGGATCCAGGTCCGGCTTGGGCCCTGAAGGTAAAAAAGAGCTGCAAAGGACGCTGCTGTCGCGAAAGTTGCCAGTACAACGCGGTGTCGCCGGGGCCGGCGGTGGAGCGCCGCTGCTGGCGACATGATTACGGCCACTGCTATGGCGAGCCCCGCGGTCCCGAGGCAGCCGAATGCGGTCTCAGGCAGCGAGAGCATCACTCATTGGTGCCGGGGACCTGCATTGGCCGCTCAAGCTGCAGGAATGTATCGCCCGCACCGATCCGCGAAACGAAGGCGTCGTTTATTTCTCCCCTGAACGCATCAACAATTCGCTGGCGATCAGTCCGGTCGTTAAGAATAAAGGGTGTCACTAGGACCAACAATACACGCTGGTCATTATTGAATGTTTCGGTCTTGAAGAGATTGCCAAGCAGCGGCACATCCTGGAGCAGAGGTACGCCGGAAGACCCGCGATTAATGTTTTCGCTGATCAAACCACCCAACACCGCGGTCTGTCCGTCCTGAAGCGTGATCGCCGACGTCATTCGTCTGTTTGAAATAATCGGGCTGCCGATCGCCTGGTTCGGGTTTTCGTCAGCAGAACTGACTTCCTGGGTGATGGCCAAGTCGATCCGGTCGTTGCTGAAGACCCTGGGCTCCACGGTCAACAGGACGCCGGTGGAGCGATACTGGATTGATTGCAGGATATCGGTCGAGCCCGAGTCCTGGGTGTTGGCGGCGCGCTGGGACGTAATGATCGGAACGTCGGTACCGACTTGCACTTCGGCTGACTCTCCGGAGCGGGCTACGACACGCGGGACCGAAAGAATGTTGATCCGCGAGTTTGTCGCGCTGGCAGCAGCCTCGATGTCGACTTGTCCGGACCTTACGACGGCTGACAGCCCGCCGCTGGAAAGGCCGAGCCCGTCCTGGGTGCCAAGTTGGACATCGCCGCCCATCGTGTCGAGGAAGAACTCGAGCCCGAACCGCGTGGTGTCGGAGAACACGACCTCGGCGATGGTGACCTCGACCAGCACTTCGGCCACCGGTGTGTCGAGCTGCTCGAGCAGACGGGCGAGATTGTCGTACTCGTCGCGTGCGCCTGTGAAGATCAGGCGATTGCCGAAAGTGTCGACCGCGAGTCGGGAGTTGAGCGAGCTGGAGGACCCGGCGGCGCTGCCGGCCTCGGTCTCCGGGCCCGTCGTCTGCCGGGAGGCTTCGCCGAGGACGGTGCGGACAATACCGGCGAGTTCTTCCGCATCGGTATTGCGAACCTGGTAGACATAGGATCGCGTATTGTCTTCGCGCTCGGCTGCATCTTCAAGGCGACGCGCGGTCCGGATGAGATGAGCCAGCGTGTCTTCGTTGTGGGCCAGAACCAGAATCTGGTTTGTCTGTTCGAGCGCCAGCATTGACAGCGGACGGGCCTGCCGCGTGCCAAGGCCGATCTGGTACCCTTCGAGCGACAGGACATCGACGAGGGTCTGGGCAAGCTCTGCAGCATCCCAGTTCCGCGGCGACAGGGTGACCGCTGCGGCGCCCGAGAAACGGGCGCGATCGAGTTCGTGAATCAGGTCGAGCGCGCTGTCGACTACGTCAGAAAGCCCGGTCAGCGTCATCGAATTGATGTCCCTGCGCACCTGTATCGACAATTCCTGCTGGTCCGGGAAAGCCTGGCGCAGGATTGCCTCCATCTCGGCAGCATCCGAGAAGTCGAACTCCACAAACTGTATGACTGGCCGCAGTGAAGCCGACACGTTTGCACGGGCGCGCGCCCTGATGATCTGCGGCATGCTGCTGCGTAGGTCGCTGCGTTCGACGACGATTGCCATCTCGTCTTGCACCTCGATTGCGAGGCCGTATTCGGAGATCGCCGCCTCGAACAGACCGAGAAAGGCCGTCGGCGACATGTCCTGAACGCTCCGGAGCGAAACGATATCGTTGCGGTCGGCGACCCCCGGTCCGAGAGCATACGGGATGCCAAGGATTTCGCCCAGCGCGGTATCGATGAAGCCGGCGAGGGGTTGGGCGGGCAGGGTTGCATTGATGGCTGGCCCTGAAGGCGAGAGTGCTGCGCTCAGGGCTTCGCCAGAGCTTGACGAACCGCGGGGGCCGGGAACGCGGCGCTGTCCGGACACCAGGTCCTCCTGCTGAGGTGCCGTCGTGTCGCTGCCGCCGATGTCGGC
The DNA here is from genome assembly GCA_036231565.1 of Pseudomonadota bacterium. GTDB lineage: Bacteria > Pseudomonadota > Alphaproteobacteria > Caulobacterales > Maricaulaceae > Maricaulis. The sequence continues at coordinate 28,179 of JAZAHA010000058.1, read as the reverse complement.
GGGGCCGGCTTGCGAGCGCTCAGCAAGCTGGGTCCGGCGCGTTTCGATGACGGGTGACAACTGTGACGACGGACTGAAAGTCGTTGCGGCACAGCCGGTCAGAGCGGCCAGGCTGAGGGAGCCGAGAGCGAGTTGCCTAAAGCGATTCATAGCGGCCCCGTATCATTCGAAAGAAATACATCGATAGTCTGATAGTCCCCGTCGCGCTCGAGGCGCAGTGTTCTCGGGCTTATCTCGACGATAACCCAGCCGTCAAACAGTTCCTCTCCGGGCACGAAAACGTCGGTGAGGTTTTCCTGGCCGGCGGTGTAGAGGCGCCATTCGGCCTCACGACGTACCAGCGCGCGGATCGGAGGGCTCTGCGGCGCGGCCGTATCCGCGGCATTGCCCTGCCCGGATGCCGCTTCGCCGGATGATGCCCCGCTCTCTCCCTCCCGCAGGGCGGCGACGGTCCGTGCCGCGGGGAAGAAGTCGGTTGCCCCGAGGCGGGCGACCAGTGCCTCGACATCCGCCTGGCTGGGACCGGTCAGCGCGGCGAGGGCGCGGGCCTGGCTGTTCGGCGCAATGGGCGGGGCGGGCGGTGGCAGCGCAATACCGGCGATCGCGGCAAGGGCGCAGACAGTGCCCGCGGCCGCAAAGCGGAGCTGCATGAGGGACATCATGGCGCGCTGTCCTCGATAATGGCCGGAGCAACGAGCCGGATGGTCACCGGACGGTTGCGGCCTTCCCACTCCAGCTCGGCCGGCCGCAGCTCGCCGCCGGCCTGGGTCAGTGCTTCCAGAAATGTGGCAAACCCGCCGCCATTGCTGCGTGCGGTCAGTTCGACCTCGAACAGGACGGCCTGGCCGGCCAGCGCGTCGCTCCGCAAGACGGAGACCCGTGGATTCGACAATTGCGATGTGCGTGCAGCGGCTTCGACGGCGCCGAGTATCTGCGCACTGACCAGCCCGGTCGTGGAGCCGCGCCAGAACCGCGATTCGACGGCTTCGACCTCCGCCTGCGAGCTGGCCAGCACACTGTTCCAGTCACGTTGCCGGATCGCCGCCTCGCGACCGGCAAGCTCGGTGCGGACCGTTGCCAGTTGTTGCTCAAGCAGGGCATTGCGGCTCGCCAGATCCATAGCCGCGACGGCGCCGAGCAGGGTCACCAGGACGATCAGGCCCAGCTGGGCCCGCGGCGTGAGGGCGTTGCCGAGGCGGGCACGCAGGGTCTCGGACACGGTCATGACTCGGGCTCCTGCAGTGTCCCGGCGGTAACCAGGTCGGCCTGGACTTCCCAGTCCCCCTGGGCGCGGGCGCGGCGGATCTCGACATTGGCGAGCGAAGGAGTTTCCTCGAGGGCGCGGACAATGTCGGCCGGATCGGTCTCGGTGCGCGTGCCCAGAACGGCCTCGATCCGGCCCGGCACGATGCGGAACCGGTTCAGCTGGCCATTGATCGCCTGTGCGGTTTCCGCCAGCTCGGTGGCCGGTGCGAGCGGGTGTGCGAGATCGAGCGCGGTGCGATAGCTGTCCAGCCGTGCACTGTTGGCCTGGTAGCGCTGCAGCGCATCGAACTGGGCCGAGCTTTCCTGCACCACGGTGGACAGCTGGCTGCGTGCCGACTGCAGTTCCAGATTGATCCGGATCTGGCTGCCCGCCTGGTAGAGCAGGGGCGCGCCGACCAGCAGCAGGGCCGCAAGCGCCGCATGAAGCGGGGTGACGCGGGACAGGTGGTCGCGAAGTCGTCCTTCGGCCGTCTCGATGGCCGAAGCCGGCCTTGTCGCCTCCCCGTCCTGCCCATGAACGCCGCAGCTGCGGACAAACAGATCGAGATCGGCCTGCGAGGGGCGGCGCTCCCAGAAGCGGCTGGCAAACAAGTCACCCTGCCGGAAGACCTGGCCTTCATACCCGTCCTGCAGTTCGCGCAGCCTGAAATCGTCGGCCGGCGGTGTTGCGGGCGCGGCCAGAACGGGTTCCGGAACGATCCACGCATTGGCCGGAACGCCCAGCCGCTCCAGCCGGGGGCGGTCCCACGACCAGGCGATGGCGTGGCGCTGGCCCCAGCTGATCGAGAGACCCGGATCGGTAAAGGGGGCGCGGTTCCTTGCCGCGAGTTCGACGGCCCGCCGGACCCGCTCGTCGGCCCGGCCGGCCGGGCGTTCGATCCGTTCGAAGTGCAAAAGGGCGCGGCTGACGACGAAGCGCTCGCCGAACAGCACGGCGCGGACAAGGGCGGACGCCGGCCGTGGCGCAGCGCCCCCCGCCGTCACGCGACGGTCAATCGGTCTGAGGAAGCCTGGCAAGTTCGCCGACCTCTTCGACATGGAACGCCCCTTCGATTTCCGAGCCCCCGACAATATGCGTAAACGCAATATCATAGGGTTTGTACAGGCTTGCCAGCGTCAGGTCGATCCGTGTGAGCTGCACATAGCGCGCGTCCGGGCGATGCGTGACAATGAGAAAGCTGGGCCCGGGCAGGGCCGAATTGTCTTCCAGCGTGTCCAGACCTTCGATACCCAGATCGGAGAACCGCACCAGCGCGTTGCGGTTTTCCAGCGCGTCCATCGCCCGCTCGACGGCCGTTTCGTCGTCCAGCAGCCGGTGCAGCAGGTATTGCGGTGCCAGGCGGCCGCTCATCACGCCGGGCGCCCCGGCAAAGGCGTAAAGATCCATCAGCCGCGGATCGGCGCACAGGGAAACGTCCTCGTCCCAGCCCAGCGCCCCGCAGGCGTCCGCTGCCGTGGCGAGCGGTGCGTTGCGCGGCGTGCGGCCCTCGGGATATTCGGCCGCTTCCGCGCCCCCCAGGCGCCGCTGATCGTCCTCGTCGATGAAATCCTCCAGCCGTGCCGCCAGGCGTTCGGCATCGGCGCGCGGCATGCCCAGCGCCTGCAGCAGCGCCTCGGCGGCCGGGCCCGGATCGTCATTGAAATTGATCAGCCCGTTCGCCGCGACCAGCCGCACCACGACCGGCCCGCCGGGCGCCTCGACCAGATAGGGGTCGCCGGTCGCCGAGACCGGCTCGCCGCCTTCGCCGAAGCCGCCCGTGATCGGGTCCGGATTGCGCGTGCCGCCGACCCGCAGCTGGCTCAGCCCCATGGGTTCGGTCAGCAGCAGTGTGACCAGCGTGTGTTCGGCCAGGGCGAAATCGTCCAGCGCCGCATCGCGGTCCTGCAGCCGGGCCAGCGTGGCATTGGCCACGCTCATCGCCGTATAGGCTGCGCCCAGCAGCACGGCGATGATGGCGATCGTCCACAGCGCCAGCGGGAAGACATAGCCGCGCCGTGTCCCGCCGGCATGGCGGCGCGTGCGCCGGCCGGTCACAGGATCCCCTCCACATCGCTGCCGCGCATCGGCGGGGCATGCCAGCCAGCCGACGCAACCGCCCACAGCAGAGTGCCCTCGCTGTCCACCACCATCACCAGGTCCGGCGGCGGGCGGAAATGATCGTAGAAGGGATCGAAATCCTCTTCCGGCGGCCACACATCCATTGTCTCCGGCGGGTCGCCGGCATAGAGCCCGGTCAGCGTCCGGTAGGCATAGCGGAACTCGGCGCCGGCCGTTTCGAAGCGCATCACCTCGAAAGCGGTCTCGCCCTCGCGATAGGTCAGCACCGTGCCGTCTCCGGCCGGCGTCAGCGTCATGGAGAACGGAGCGGGCACGCCGTGCGCGTCCAGCACCGGCCGCCGGGTCAGGCCGGCCAGGCTGGCCGTGTCGCCGGTATAGACGCCCGGCTTGTCCAGATAATCCGGCGCCGCCGACGCCAGCGCGTCGCGCACCGCAGAGACCGAGAATTCCCGCTCCAGCGCCTCGGCGAGGGCGCGGTTCACCCGCGCACTGCCCTGGGCGACCGAGGCGATCGACTGCAGCAGCACCAGCGCCGTGATCGATGCGATCACCAGCGCAATCAGCGTCTCCAGCAGGGTGAAGCCCCCGCTCCTGTCCTCTCGCTGTGTCATCGCGTCCTAGAATGCCGACGGGCCGTGTGGTAAGTGACTGACAAGCGGCCGGCATGCAAGTCCCCGCACGCTGTGCAGGGCGCGCCGCTGCCTCGGGGATACGCCGCCGGAACAAGACTTCAGGATGAGAGTTTGTGCAATGATGCGTTTGGCCAGACGATTTGCCGACCGGGTTCGCAACGGGTTCCGCCGCAATGGCGCTGAGGGCGAGGCCGGTTATTCGCTGATGGAAGTCCTCATCGCGGTGGCCATCATTGCCACCCTGGCCGCGCTCGTCGCGCCGCGCCTGTTCGGCCAGCTCGACAGTTCCAAACAGGCCGCAGCCCTCACCCAGATCCGCATGATCGAGACCGCGCTCGACACGATGCGCCTCGATCTGGGCCGCTATCCCAGCCAGGAGGAAGGGCTCACCCTTCTCGTCGCGCCCAGCGCCGATGCCGGCGCCAACTGGAACGGCCCCTATATGGATGGCGGCCTGCCGCAGGACCCCTGGGGCACGGTCTACCAGTATGAGGCGGGCGCCGATCTGTCGCGCCGCGGCCGTATCTACAGCTTCGGCGCCGATGGCGCGCCGGGCGGCGAAGGCCTCAATGCCGATATCGATCCGCGCGCCGGCGCCGGTGCCGAAGACCCGGACACCGTCGGGTGAGGCACCGCTGCGCCAGCGGCCGCAGCGACAGACAGGGCGGCTACAGCCTGCTGGAAGTCATGATCGCCCTGGCGATTCTCGCCCTCGCAGTGGCCCTGTCGATTCCCTCCATGGCCGCCCTGCACGAACGCCAGCAGGTGCGCGAAGCCTTTGCAGCGCTGAATGCCTGGATGCTCGACCAGCGCACCGGGGCCCGCCTGGCCGGCGCGCCGGCCGATTTTCCCGCCGGTCCGCTTGCGGACCTGAACGGCATGCCGCGCGGCTGGCAGGCCGGACTGGCCGGGCCCTGGACACTCTACCCTTCCGGGGCCTGCAGCGAGGGCCGTATCCGCATTACGAGCCCGCGTGAACGCATCTGGGAGCGGCCCGTCTCGCCGCCGGCCTGCCGGGCCGAATTTGAGGTTGTAGAGCCGTAGTTTGGCACCCGTATTCGGGGTGTCCGGCCCGGCCACGCCCGGCAGGGCTGGCGATACGCGATACCCGTTTTTTTTCAAACCTGTGACAATTGGGTGACGTGCGTGGTGTGGCTTTCGTGTCGCGCGGTGGATGCGGCACGCCCCGGCAATTGTTTCCAGTTGACAGAGGGCCTGCTGATCGGCTTTCTTGCTCCGCAGCGTCACGGGGTTTCTCTGGCGCGAAAGGTGAGGGGGAGGCACCGGCTGTACTTCGCGGCCCGTCATTAACGAAACCCACACCTGGATCGTTTGAAAAACGTCGTGGCTGCTGTCATGGCCATGACTTTGTGTAGGAAAGAGGGGGTATTCCCTATGAAAATGACTCAACTTCTCACCGGTGCGGCGGCGATCGCCCTCGTTGCTGGTGCAGCGAACGCTCAAGAAGCTTCGGTTGGCGGCAATCTTGCCGAAAACACTCAATTTGCGTCAGAGTTCGACGGTGCGATCGCTGACAATACTGTTATCACTGTTGATACCGATGCTAGCGGCACGGGCACTTTTAATAGCCTTGGTGCCGCTTCGGTTCTCGATGTCACCATTACGCTGAATAATCTTCGTTTCAGCCGCGTGCTGGCGAACACCGATTTTGCTGCCGGTGTTGACGCCGCCAACTGTACCTTCACCATCCAGTCCGGTGGCGGCTCGCAAGGCACTTCGGTTGTTGTTCAGAATGACTCCAGCGGTGCTGCTAACCTCAATGCGTGCGGCAATGACAACACTTGGACCCTTCCGGTCGAGCGTGTGTCTCCTGGCCAAGCTTCGATGACGATCAACTACAATTGTACTGCTGATTGCGGCACCTTTGCTGCTGCGAATGAGACGTACAACGTCGTGATTGAAGCCGACGCATATCCCGCCGCTGGCCGCGCTGTGACCGCCGGTGCGACTGCCACGGTCAATTCGAATGGCATTGGTCCGGCGACGCCCTTCAGCCTCGGCGAAGTCGATTTCCAATTCCGCAACACTTTTGACTTTGACAGCGCAGGCCCGGTTGAAAACATCAATGTCGATGGTGGCGCTGCTATCGCGCAAATCACGGCGACAGATGCCGTTGCTTCTGCTTCGCTGGTTGTGACCTTCCCGCAAGGCACCACCGGTATCGCCTCTGTTGCGGCGGTTGGCGTTGCAGGCGCGTGTGTTGAAGATGCGCTTGCCGGCACCTTCACGTGCCCGGTTACTCCTGGTGAACTTGCAGCGCTTGATGGCCTTGGCAATGGTGTGATCTCCTTCACCCCTGATAACGTCGATGCTGTCGTGGCCCAGACGCCGACCGCCGCCATCAACGTTACCGCCAATGCTGGTTACGCTGTGTCGGGTCTGTCTGCAGGCGCGCTGGCATCTATTGATCGTGATGACGGCCTCAACACCGACGTCCCGACCGTTGGCAATGCTTTCGAGTGGGTCAGCGTTCGTTCCTCTGGTGGTACCAACAACGCTTTCCGCGTGACGGGCCTGCCGACCGATCTGTCTGAAGCGGGTGCTTGCATTGAAGTTCAGGCTTCTGACACCAACACGACCATCGCGAACTCCGGCTGGAACTGCGTCTCTGGCGCCAGCATCGTGGCATCCGCCAACAATACTTGGACGGCCACGTTCGACTCCGCCGATCTGAACGCCGCGCTGGGTGCGGGTGAAGGCAATGCCGACATCCAGTTCCGCGTTCGTCGTGCGGACACGATCAACGCTGTCGCTCAGGCTGACGGTGCGTTTAACGGCCAGATCAACGTCCGCCGTCTGCTGTCGCGCAACAACATCGTGACGGGCACCGGCTTCGACGGCTAAGTCGAGCTTTTGCTCTACGGAATGGGAAAGGGCGGCTTCGGCCGCCCTTTCTTTTTGTCCGCATGCCGTTGCCGGGCCGGTGCGCCTGTCCCGCCCGGGCCGCGCTGCGTCAGCAGCGGGGCTTGCCTTGGCGGCGGCGGCGCGGTCTAACTCGTCGGCGGTGCCGGGCGGCGGCACTGCGGGAGGGTGTGCGTGATGGATCGACGCCGGATCGGTGAATTGCTGCTGGAGGCGGGGGCTGTCACGGCCGCCGATATCGACCAGGCGCTGGCCTATCAGCGCGAGACGCCCGTCCTGTTCGGCCAGGCCCTGCTGCGCCTCGGCGCCGTCGCCGAAGAACGCCTCCTGTCCGCCCTGTCCGCCCAGCTCGGCCTGCCTGTTCTGCCGCCTTCCGCCCTGCCGCGCGAGGAAGCGCTCTATGCCGCCGCGCCCGCCGCGCTCGGCCTGCCGCTGCGCTGGCTTGCCGAAAAGGGCGCCGTGCTGTGGTGGTGCGCCGCCGGCGATGCCGGCTTCGCCCCGCTCACCGGCGAGACGGTCGCAGAGCCGCCCGCCGCCGGCGCGGCCGATCTCGTTGTCCTGGCCCGCAATCCGCTCGATCCGGGCCTGCTGGAACGCCTGGGCGGTGCCTGGTCCGGCGAGACCCGCCTGGTGCTCGGCCCCAACCGCCTGCTGGAAAGCGCGCTCGCCCGCCTGCAATCGGCCGGGGCCCGCACCCGCGAGAGCGCGCTGACCGATGTTGAACGCCTGCGCGAGATGGCCGAGGAAGCGCCCGTCATCGACTTCGTCAATGCCGTGTTCGAGGATGCCCTGCGGGACGGCGCGTCCGACATCCATATCGAACCCTTCGAGCACGAATTCCAGGTCCGCTTCCGGGTCGATGGCGTGCTGCGCCAGGTCCAGACCCAGCCCAAATCCCGTTTCGATGCCGTCGCCTCGCGCATCAAGCTGGTCTCGGCCATGGACATTGCCGAACGCCGCCTGCCCCAGGACGGCCGCCAGACCGTGCGCTTTGCCGGCCAGGACATCGACCTGCGCGTCTCCTCCCTGCCCGGGGCCTGGGGCGAATCGCTGGTGCTGCGCCTGCTGCGCAAGCGCCAGGAACTGCCCTCGCTGGACGGTCTCGGCCTGGCCGGTCCGCAGCGGCGCGTCTTCGACCGCATCATCCGCGAGCCCAATGGCGTGATCCTGGTCACCGGGCCGACCGGCTCGGGCAAGTCGACCACGCTCTACCGCGCGCTCGAACTCATCAATGACGGCCAGCGCAAGATCATCACCATCGAGGACCCGGTCGAATACGACATGGACGGCGTCACCCAGGTGCAGGCGCGGGCCGATATCGGCTATGACTTCGCCCGCGGCCTGCGCGCCATCCTGCGCCAGGACCCCGATGTCATCATGATCGGCGAGATCCGCGATACCGAGACGGCGCGCATCGCCATCCAGTCGGCCCTGACCGGCCACCTCGTCTTCTCAACCCTGCACACCAATACCGCGCTCGGCGCCATCGAGCGCCTGACCGATCTGGGCGTCGAGCCCTTCCTGGTTTCCGCCTCGCTGCGCGGCCTGATCGCCCAGCGCCTGCTGCGGCGCCTGTGCGCCGAATGCGCGGTGCCGGCGCCGGCCGACGAGGTCGCCACGGCCGACCGCCTGATCGCGGCTGCACGCGAGCGTGGTGTCCTCTGGCCGGACGATGCCTTCCACAGTCCCGCCAACTGGCGCGTCGCCCGTGGCTGCGATGCCTGCCGCGGCCAGGGTTATATCGGCCGGATTGCCGTCTATGAGGCCGCCGCCGTGGACGGCGCCGTCAAGGAGGCCATCGCCCACGCCGCCGGCCAGGAGGCCATCCTCGATGCCGCGCGCCAGGCAGGCTATCTCTCCATGCTGGAGGACGGCCTGCTGAAGGCGCGCACCGGTGTCACCTCCGTGGCTGAAGTGATGCGCGTGCTCGGCGGCGGGGCCGAGGAGATCGAGGCGCCCGCCGCCCTCCAGGCCGCGCGCGGCCGGGGCTAGGGCATGGCCAGTTTCAGCTACAAGGGTCTCAAGCGCGACGGTGCCCCGGTCGAGGGCCGGATCAGCGCCGCCGACGATGCCGAGGCGATCAGCCAGCTGCGCACGCAGGGCATTCTGGCCTATGAGGTCCGCTCGGCCGACGGTGACGGCCAGCGCTTCGATCGCCGCCGTGCCCGCCCCAAGGACCGTCATCGCTTCATCCGCCAGCTGGCGACCCTGCTCAAGGCCGGCTCGCCCCTGCTGGCCGCCTTCGACAGCCTGCTCGAGGAAGAACCGTGCCGCGAACTGTCCGAGCAGATGCGGCTGATCCGGTCGGACCTGCGCGGCGGGGGGCGGCTGTCAGGCGCGCTGAGCCGGCACATGCCGGTGCTTCCCGACTATGCGCCGCGCCTGGTCGAACTGGGCGAAGCCACCGGCTCGCTCGATGTGCGCCTCAACGAGGTCGCCAGCCAGATGGAGCGCGATCTCGCCTCGGTCGAGGAAGTGCGCAATGCGCTGGCCTATCCGGCCTTCCTGGCTGTTGCGGGCGTCGGTGCCGTCATCTTCATCTTCATGTTCGTGGTGCCGCGCTTTTCCGCCCTGCTCGACAACGCCCAGGCCGACATTCCCGCGATCTCGCGGATCGTGCTGGGGATCGGCCAGTTCTTCAACGCCAATGCGCCCCTGGTGATCGGCGGGGCGGTGGCTGCGCTGGTACTGGTGGTGCAGGCCTGGCGAGCGCCGGCCACGCGCCGGGCACTCACCGCGCTGGCCTTCCGCATGCCCGTGCTCGGCCGCTTTCTCGAATCCAGCGACACGGCGCGCTGGGCCCGTGTCACCGGTACCGCCCTGTCCGCCGGCGCCGGCCTGATCGACGCGCTGGCCCTGGCCGAACGCGGCGTGCTGTCGCCGCGCCGCCGCGAGGGGCTTGAACAGGTGCGCCGCGCCGTGCGATCCGGCGAGGCGCTGGAAAGCGCGCTGCGCGCTCACACAACCACCGACGCGATGACGCTAAATCTGGTCCGGACCGGCCGCCTGTCCGGCGCGCTCGACGAGATGCTGATCTTCGTCGCGGAAGCCGGCGAGCAGGAAGCCCGCAACCTCGCCAAACGCCTGACCTCTCTGGCGGAACCCCTGGCGATCGCCTTCATCGCCTCGATCATCGGCCTGATCGTGATCAGCCTCGTGCTGGCAATGTCCAGCCTCTACAGTTTCCAGATCAACTGACCGGCCCGTCCAGCCAGCCATTATCCGCGCACCAGGCGATCTGGTCGGCGCGGAACACCGACAGGTCAGCCTGCCGCCAGCGGCCGACGCTCTCAGGAATCACAACGCCCGCGCAGGCCTCCGCCAGGACCTCCGCCGAGGGATCGAAACCGAGCGCGGAACAGGTTCCGGACAGCACGGCTTCGGGCGCCTGCACGAAACGGTCATAGTCCAGCTCGCCGGTCCGTCCGGGATAGCGCGTGCGGCGCTGAACCTGGGTCTCGTAGGCCCGGATCCACAGATCAAGCTGGGCGGCCTCGGGCGAGCCGCTGCCTGCCGCATCGATCCCCAGCTGCGGTCCCCACCGTTTGAGCTGGTTGGTGTTTCCGCTGAAGGCCATGTCCAGCGGGTGACGGTGAACAAAAAGGAAGCTCGCATCCGGCCATTCGTCCAGAATCGCGTCGGCAAAGATGTGGCTGTTGGGCTCCTTGATCATGAAGGGCTGACTGCCGGCCGGCGGAACCCGTTCCGTCACCGCATCCGTGAGCCGGTCGAGCGGCGGGGCCTCCGGCGCCGTTCCCGAGACCGCCACCCGGCGCAATACGGCAAGGCGGTCCGCGACCGGCGGCACGGGCCCGTGCATCCAGCCGGTGCGGACAAACAGGTAGGTGAAGCTCAGACAGTCCCGCGAACGGTTCAGGGCCGGGCCGTGGACATACCCGATCCGGCTGAAGGCGTCCGCCACGGCCCGGGTGCCTGAGCCGCCCAGCGCGCCGATCACGAGGACATGCGGCTTTGTATGACCGGAAGGCGGCATTCGGCGGCTCCTTGTGCCTGTATCGGCGGCTCGTCGTGACCGCCTGCATCGGTTACCTTCTCCCCAGCATGCCGGGACTGCGTCAAGGGGAAGCCGATCATGAGTGACACTACCTGCTATATCGTGCTCGGTATGCATCGCAGCGGTACGAGTGCGCTGACCGGGACGCTTCTCGAGGCAGGGGTCTATCTCGGCCGCGTGCTTGACCAGAGTATCCAGCGCAATCCCAAGGGCCTGCAGGAACCACCGGCCGTCCTGTACATGCAGGAGGACCTGCTGAAGGTAAATGGCGGCAGCTGGAACGAGCCGCCCGAGCGCGTTGAATGGCGCCCCCTGCATACGGCTGTCCGTGACCTGTTCATCGAGTCCCGGCGGGATGCCGGGCCCTGGGGCTTCAAGGACCCGCGCACATTGTTGACGCTGGAAGGCTGGCTGGAGGTGCTTCCGTCGGCGCAACCCCTGGGCATTTTCCGGCATCCTCTGGCCGTCGCCAGGTCTCTGGAAAGCCGTAACGGGTTTCCCGTCGAGAAAGGGTTGAGCCTCTGGCTGGCATACAATTCGCGTCTGCTCGACTGGCAGAAGCGTCTCGATTTCCCGATCATTCAGTGTGTGCGCGACAACACCGTGATGCAGAGCAAGCTGGCGGCTTTGCTTGCAACGCTCGGACTGGCGCCGGATCAGCCGCTCGAATTCTTCGATACCGCCTTGCAGACCGTGCATGAAGATGGAGATGTCGAGCTGCCGGTACAGGTCCGCGAGGTCTGGGACGGCCTGCTTGAACGTGCGCTCTGAATCCGCCTTCCAGCCGCTGTCCACGCGCCTCTTCCCCAAGTTCAAGGGCGCCGATGCCTATGCGCTCACCGGGATTGCCGCGCGTTGCGACTGGGTTGTGCTGAGCGATCGCAATGAGCCCCGCGTGGCGGATCGTGTCCAAACGGGTATCCGGTCCGTGCAGACAGTCTTTGTGTCGATGAGAGCGCACGAGTATGCGCTCGCCCATTTCTTCGATGTCGTACTGCCGCAGCTGACCTCGCCATTCGTACTGGTAACCGGGTCCGAAGACATAACCCTGCCCCGGCAAATCGATCAGCGCTGGCCGTCGCTGGACCCTGCAATGCAGGCGAAGTTGACCGGCCTGCTCGACAATCCCCTTCTCGTGCACTGGTTCTGCGAAAACCTCGACGAGAAGCGCCATCCCAAGCTATCGCCGTTGCCGCTGGGTATGGTCTTTCCGCAGGCCGTCACCGATGTCCGCATCGACGCACCCGAATGGAAAAGCACGGGGCGGAAATACCCCCGCATTCTGTGCGCTCACCGGGTTCGTGACGGTGGCCAGTGGGAGCCGCGCCGGCGTGTCACCGAACTCGCGAAATCTCATTGGCGCAGCTTCGTTACCATTCTGGAAGAACCTGTCGACGAAAACGAGTTCGAGGCGTTGGTCAGAGATCACGCTTTTGTCCTGTGCGTGGAAGGAGGCGGGCTGGATCCGTCACCCAAGGCCTGGCAGACGCTTTTGAACGGTTCCATACCGGTTATCAGGCACACGGCGGTATCGGGAGCCTACACTGACTTTCCGGTCGTCCAGGTCAATGAGTGGGCACCTGAAGCACTGTCTGCGGACAAGCTTGATGGCTGGTTTGACGCGTTCTACCGCAACGGATGCCTCGCTCGCCAGCGCGCTGCGATCATCGAGAAGCTGGGCATCGAGTATTGGTGGAGCCGGATACAGGCGTGTCTGCCCCGGCAGGTCTGACGGGCGGCGGGACTACGATGATGCGCGGATCTGCGCTTCATGCTCGAGGAACCAGTTGTAGGCGTCGGCAAGGCCGTCGCGGAGACCGATCGATGGCGACCATCCGAGCGCGCGCAGCCTGTCCGCACTCATGAGCTTGCGGGGCGTGCCGTCCGGCTTGCTCAGATCCTTGGTCAGTTCGCCATCAAATCCGACAACGCTCATGACCAGGCGGGCCAGGTCCTCGATCGGCAGATCCTCTCCGGAACCGACATTGATATGATCATTGCCGGAATACACTTTCATGAGGTGAACCAATGCGTCCGCACAGTCGTCCGCGTGCAGGAATTCGCGCCGCGGAGCTCCGGTTCCCCAGATTTCCATGGACTTCGCCCCGTCAATTTTCGCCTGATGCGCTTTCCTGATCAGGGCCGGAATCACGTGGGAGTTCTGCAGGTGGTAATTGTCGCCGGGCCCATAAAGATTGGTAGGCATGGCGGAAATAAAGTCGACGCCATACTGCTTGCGATAGGCTTGGCAGAGCTTGATCCCAGCGATCTTAGCGATCGCATACCATTCATTTGTTGGCTCAAGTGCCCCGGTAAGCAGGGCGTCCTCGACAATCGGCTGGTCGGCGAATTTCGGATAAATGCACGATGAGCCAAGGAAGAGAAGCTTCTCGACACCTGCGGCATGGCTTGCATGGATGATGTTCGCGGCGATCATCAGGTTCTGATAGAGAAACTCAGCCGGATAAGTGTCATTGGCGAAAATTCCGCCCACCTTGGCTGCCGGCACGAAAACAGCGTCGGGACGGTTGTCCGTCAGCCATTGTGTCGTCGCAGACTGGTCGATGAGGTCGAGTTCGCTGCGTGTCACCGTCAGGATTTGTGCAGGCTGTTCCCGTTCAAGCCGGCGCACGAGTGCAGAACCGACCATGCCGCGATGGCCGGCAACCCAGATTCGTTTGCCGTTGAGCTCATACATGGCTCAAACGTCTCCGTGATTTGAGCGGTATGTCGCCTCGATGTCGATGACCTTGAGGTCGCTCTTCACCATCTCGGCCACCAGGTCTGCGAACGGCGTGCTGTGGGTCCAGCCGAGTTTCTCCCGGGCCTTGCTGGGATCGCCGATGAGCAGGTCAACTTCCGTGGGCCGGTAATAGCGCGGATCGACCGCGACAAGCTCTGCTCCGGTGCTCGTGCAACGCCCAACCTCGTTCTCACCGTTTCCGGTCCACTCGAGCGTTATGCCGACTTCCTTGAAGGCTAGTTCGACGAACTCGCGAACGGTATGCGTCTCGCCTGTCGCGAGCACGAAATCGTCGGCCTCATCCTGCTGGACGATACGCCACATGCCCTCGACATAATCTTTCGCGTGCCCCCAGTCCCGTTTGGCATCGAGATTGCCAAGATAAAGCTTGTGCTGCCGGCCGTGATGAATGGCCGCGACACCGCGCGTGATCTTGCGAGTGACGAATGTTTCGCCGCGCGTCGGACCCTCATGGTTAAAGAGGATGCCATTCGAGGCATGCATGCCGTAGGCTTCACGATAGTTCACGGTGATCCAGTAGGCATAGAGCTTGGCTGCTGCATACGGGCTGCGCGGATAAAAGGGAGTAGTTTCCCGCTGGGGGACTTCCTGGACGAGCCCGTAGAGTTCCGAGGTCGATGCCTGATAAAATCTGGTCTTTTTCTCAAGACCCAGGATCCTAAGCGCTTCGAGAATCCGGAGCGTTCCGATGGCATCGGCATTCGCCGTGTATTCGGGAGTTTCGAAGCTCACCTTCACGTGGCTCTGTGCCGCGAGATTGTAGATTTCGTCAGGCTGAATTTGCTGGACCAACCGAATGAGATTGGTCGAGTCGGTCATATCCCCGTAATGCATGAAGAATCGCGTGCTCGCTTCATGCGGATCGACATAAAGATGATCCACGCGCTGCGAGTTGAACGATGAAGCCCGACGCTTCAGCCCGTGGACCTCGTAACCCTTCTTCAGCAGCAACTCTGCCAGGAAGGCTCCGTCCTGACCGGTAACTCCGGTAATAAGTGCGCGCTTCGCCATTAAACTCTCGGTAGCTGAACAACGGGACATAGAGGAGCCCTGTTAGACCGTCACCAGATCGATGACAAGCGCTGCACATGCCCGTACCCACGTGTTTGAGATGGCAGAGCTAGCCGCTAGTCTTGTTGCCCGAACTCTGGTGAGTTATCCGGAGGAAAAGGGCGAGGATTGAGGGTGTGAGTTTGCTGTATACGATAGTGCGTCCAGAGCTATCCCTCGGGTCAGGGGCCAACCTCGCGCCGACCGGGCAGGCGTGCGCATTCGATCATACGGATATTCTCGACCGGTTGGGAAAAGATCCTGGCGCTCGGTTGGTGATATGGGCGGCGCCCGTGGCGCACTTGCTGGCTACTGGCCTTGCCGACGGACAGCCGCTTGCCGATGCGAAATCAGAGGTTGAGGGTGTTGTATCCAAGGTTCTGGATGTTTTTCGCAAGGCCCGGCGACAAGTGCTGATACTGCCAGTGGAGGCGAGTGGTATCGCGCCCGAAAAGCTCGCCGCCGTGGCGGATGCGTATTTTTCGGATCGCACGCAGCCAATACTGGACATCGATCGAACCGAGTATGTCGAAGTCGCCGTCGACCAGCTCCTTTTGCGGTCTGTGGCGGCGGCGGCCGTGAAGGCATCCTCCCGTCTCGAGCGGCTGGAGCGGGAGCTGGAAGCTTGCATGGCTCACGCCGAGCCGAGCGCCGAGCTGCGCGAGCAGGAGGCCATGGTCGCTATCGAGGCGGCCAATCAGCTTTTGCAAGGCCGTGGCTCTGACAAGCGCATGCCGGCTGGTGTCGAGGAAGGTCCCATGTCGGCGCTGGATGCCCAGCGCTTGCTCAATAGCGAGCTCCAGGACGCGCTTGTGACCTGTCAGAGCGAGCTGGAATGGTATCATCAGCTGGCCAGTAAAAAGCAGGGCGGGCTGGAGCAGAGGCGTCTTGAGCGGGAATTGTTGAACGCACGGAAGGAGAGCCGGGTGTTGCGTGACCAGCTTGCAGCGCTGGAGCAGCAGTACGCATGGGTGAGCAAGGATGCCGATGAGTTGCGTACTGCACTCGAGCAGACCCGGAATTCGACTTCGTGGCGGTTGACGGCTCCAATCCGGCGGTTGCGCGGAAATCAGCCCCCCAAGAAGGTTCGCGATTGATGCAGAGCGGATTTGGTTTCGACGGCGAACGTCTCAGCCTGCTCGTCCGCATCGGATGTGGCGAGAGCGCTTACCTGGGCGATGAGCAGATTGCGGATGAACTTATTCTGGTGGAGCCCGACCCCGAGCGGGCGCAGTTTGTGCGTACATGGTTGCAGCGAACGGGCGCAGGCATCCTCGTCGAGGCGGCTGTTGCGGATGAGGACGGCGAAGGGACGTTCAGGAGGACCAGTTTCGCTGACGTGAACAGCCTGCGGGTGGCGACTGGAGCGATGACACTGTTTCCGGGCTTGCGGGCGCTGGAGACATGCACCGTGAAGACGGTGCGGCCGCGAAACCTGTTTCAGGCGGGGCTGGAGGACACGGGCGGCGGTCCGCGTGGGCTGATTGTCGATGCTCCGTCGGAAGTGTTGCTCGTCCTCGATGATCTTCACCAGGCAGGCCTCCTCGGCAAGTTTGCCCACGTCATCGTTCGGGTGGCGGAGGAACCGCTTCACGAAGGCGGGGCAGACCGGCGCGCATTGGAAGCCTGGCTAGCCGGCGCGGAATATACGGTGTCATGGGAGGACAGCCCGAGCGATCCGGATGTCCGCTATGCGCGACTGCTTACTGACTGGCAGGCCAGGATCGCGCGTAAGGAAAGGCAGATCGAGTCTCTTGAAAGCGCGTTGGAAGAGGCGCGTCGCTCTTACGCTGTCGCGTCTGAAGAGGCCCAGAGCAGCTTGAAGGCATACGAAGCTGTCCTGTCTGAGCGGGATGAGCTGTCAGAGAGATGCGACGAGCTACAAACGTCGTTGTCACAGGTATCGGCTGACCTTGAGGCAAGCCGGGGAGCACTGGATGCTGTGCGCCAGGAAAGAGAGGCGCTTGAAGCAAGCTGGCTGAAAGATGCCGAAATGCGTCAGGCGTCCCTCACGCAGCTTCGTCAAGAGTGTGATTCGCTGGAGAAAGCTCGCGAGAGTGGCGAAGCGGATCTGGCATCCGCGCGAGAGGAGTTGGCAAAGCTTCGCCAGGAGCGGGACAATCTCAAGGAGGCGCGCGCCAGTGCGCTCAAGGATTCCGAGGCCAATCTGCAGGCATTCGAGGCAATGCGTGCAGAGCGTGATCGACTGAAAAGTAGCTTGTCCGCCGTGACGGAAAGAGCGGAAGAGCAGGCTCAGTCGCTGCAGCGGCTGGGCGCGGAACTTGAGGAGTTGCGTGACGACAATCGTCTGTCGTTGCGGATTCAACGGATTGCTCAAGCTGACCTGGCCGACCTCCAGGACCGCTACGCGGCCCTTTCCAGTGAAAAACGCGAACTGGAGGCGTTCCTGGACGAGCTCGCTGAGAATGTCGCGCAGGCGATGGCGGCTTCCGATCCCGAACGCGACGAGCAGCTGGAGGGGCCGGCCCGCACATCATCGAAGAACGCGGGAAGCAAGCCGGCTCGGCGCACCAGGAAAAGCCGGGCTCAGCCTTCATGACAGCGCTGACACGCCATTCTGGCTCTACCCTTTCGGGAAGAGCCACATCCTGGGGCAATGAACTGCCGGCAGAGGTGATTTCACGTCTCTCGCGACAGGACCTGTCGGCGCTTGCCAGGCGGCTGGAGCAGCGTCCGTCAGGAGCCGGACCGGTCGTCCGCACGATACATCATTTCGCTTGCACCGGCGGAACCCTGATATCCAGAGGGCTGCAGTCTCAGCCCAATACGTTGCTGCTGAGCGAAGTAGATCCGCTCAGTACGATCCAGCTGAAGACCCAGAGGTCGCGCTTTGCGCCAACCGATCCGGTTCTGCTTGCGCGCGGTGCGTTGAACCCGATCGGTGACGATACCGCAGTCGACATGTTTCTGGCATCGCTCGATGTGTTGAGCCGCGCACTGCACAAGGTCGGCCGGAATCTTGTTCTTCGCGATCATGCTCATTCCCAGTTTTGTACCGAAGTGGACTGGAAGGCGCGGCCCAGCCTCGGCGGGATGCTGCGCGGCGTTGTCCCGGTGCACTCGGTTGTGACGGTGAGGCACCCGGTTGACTCGTTTCTGGCTCTGGATCGCAACAACTGGCGTCACTTCTCGCCGTTCTCGCTCGATGAATACTCGCGGCGCTACGCAGCGTTCCTTGACGAATATGACGGGGTTCCGACCATCAGGTATGAACGGTTCGTCTCGGATCCCGACGAAACAATGCGGGAGATTTGCCGTCATCTGGACCTCCCGTACAATCCCGACTGGAAGGCGCTTATTTCCATCATGAAGCTCTCCGGTGACAGTGGGCGGCGGGGCGACAGGATATCGCCAAGGCCGCGCCGCGAATACTCCGCGGAGCTCTCTGAGGAGGCGCGGGCAAGCCTTGCTTATCGAGAGTTGTGCGACAGAATGGGATATGACGCTTCGCTGGACTGATTGTCTGCGGTTTGGGGGCGATGGCGGCAGACGATGTTGGGTGAAATGCTAAGGGGTGGTGGTTTTGTCGATTAGTCTCTTCATGCCGTATTTCCGTCCGGCTCAAGACGAGCGACGGCTGGAGCTGGAGCTGTGTCTGGAAAAGAATCGGGAGAATGGTCGGCTTTCTCACATCTACCTCATGGTCGATGATGATGTTGAGGTGGACACGAGCGACGGGCGGGTCTCGGTCATCCGCATGGACCGGCGTCCGACCTATCAGGACTGGACGCGCCTGACCGAGGCTTGCTGCCCGGATCACATTTCCGTTCTCGCAAACGCAGACATCTACTTCGACGATACGGTAACGCGCCTGGAAGAGCTCTTTGAAGCTGATCCGACCGCGTTTGTTGCACTCAGCCGCTATGAACTCATTGGTGAACAGACGAGCCTTCACGCCAATCCGCACTGGTCGCAGGACACGTGGGCATATCGCCCGTCGCATGCCTCGAACCCGGATCGCGACCGGTGCCTGAACTTCCCGCTCGGTGTTCCGCGCTGTGACAACAAGGTCGCTTATACTTTCGCGGTCTACGGGCATGCCATCTACAATCCCTGCCATGTCGTCCGCAGTATTCACGTCCATGAAACCGGACTTCGGACCTACGACAAGAAAGGCGACATGCGTATTGTCGGTGGTGCGGCCATGGTGCACGCGAGCGAGGGACTGCTGGATCCCGCAAAGCTCGATATAGAGGTCTGGCCGGTCAAGGCGGATCAGTTTGACACCGTCAAGATCAACAAGTCGCTCGAGCGCTGGGCAGCCGAGCGTGGCACCAGCCTGCCGGTTGTTCGCAAGCCCGAACCCGTATCTTCCGAGGATCCGCTAGCCGCGTTGTCGCAGTCTGCTTTCCTGTCTGTCGAAAGCGAGCCGTGCCCGGCATCGCGCCGTGGGGATATCTATGTTGACCGGAACGTCGCGGCCTTTGATGCCCATTGGCAGCATCCGGCAATCACCGAGCAACACGCTTTCGACCAGGTCAGATTGCTTGCGGTGCGCGGGGGAGAGGTTGCTTATCTCGGCTTCCCCTGGGCCACGCTGATAGACGTCAGCAATCACAACAAGAAGGATACGGAGAGGCTCGCCGAGCTCCGGGAAGGCCTTGAACAGGTGGCGGCCGAACTTGTCGGCCACCGTCGCATCGTCACCGTGTGCCAGCATATCCACATGCTCAAATTCCCCGAGCTGTTCGAAGAGGCCGGCGTGACGGATGTGTTCTGGTCGCACGCGACCCATGACCGGCTGCGGTTCGGTTCGGACCGGCAGATCGAGATCCATCCCTTCCCGCTCTATCCCGTTCAGGTTCATGATGGCGAAGAAATACCGATAGCCGAGCGTGAATTGCTATTCTCCTTCGTGGGCGCCAAGGCCACCCCGATCTATCTCACGCAGTCCCGGACCTATCTGATCGAGGAGCTGGGCGGGCATCCGCGTGGATTGGTTCGTGATCGAGACACATGGCACTACAACCGGATCGTCTATGACAACCAGGTTCTCGGGCGGGCCAAGAGTCATGTCGGCCTTGTCGACAGCGCGGCCTCCGACGAATTCAAGAGCGTGATGCGCCAGACACAGTTCGCGCTTTGTCCCTCCGGCACCGGACCCAATTCGATACGGCTCTGGGAGGCGATCGCGAGTGGCGCTATACCTGTCGTGCTCGCCGATACCTACAAGTCGCCGGGCTCTCCGGCGATCTGGGAGCAGGCTGTTCTGCAATGTCCTGAAGACCGGGAAAGCATTCGCGGGCTTCCCGACCGGCTTTCGGCCATTGCGGACGATCCGGAGGCGTTGTCCCGTCGCAGGTCTGCCCTGAAGATTCTGGCGGCGCGGTATGGCAAAACGAATTTTGTTCCGGACGTGCTGAAACTGATGCAGGACGGCTAGCTCGTTGCCGGCTCGGCAGGTCTGTAAAAGCTTATGGGAATTTCAAACATGCTGAAACACGATCCGGTGTTTTCTGAGTACAGCGCCATGAAGATCGAGGCGGACGGAGAGTCGATCTACGACTTTCTGGGGGTCGGCACGAAAGTGCGCTTCAAGAAGGGGTGGGCGAAATTCGCGCCGCCGGCTGGCGCGAGCTACACGCCGAACCTTCCTGTCCTCAATGAACACTACCTCGACTGGGTCGTGGTCCTGGAGAGCGTCGCCCGTGCCCGGGGCAGTTACCGTATTGTGGAACTCGGCGCGGGCTGGGGCACCTGGACGTCGGCGGCACTTGCTGCTTGCAGGCAGAACAGTGCGATCAAGGAGGTTGAAGCGGCTGCGATCGAGGCCGATCTCACGCACTGGAAGTGGATGAAGGAGCACTTCGCCAACAATGCGCTTGCAGGTGAAGGCGTGCACCTCATTCGGGGGGCGGTGAGCGCAAGTCCTGGCGAGATATCGTTTCCGGAGATTGACAATCCCGACGAGGACTATGGCGCGTCGACGCGCAATGTTGCCAGCGCTCCGCGATACGTGACGGTCCGCGCCTACACGATCAGGGAAATTCTCGACCTCTTGTCCGGCCCCGTGGACTTTATGCACATCGATATCCAAGGTGTTGAATACGATGTAATTCCGCCGTCCATGGAATTGCTGAATGCGCACGTCAAAGCGACACTTGTGGGGACGCATATCTCGTCGGAGAAACACCATGGAATGGTGAAGCTGTTCGAGGATGCGGGCTGGAAAATCCGCATGAACTACGAACGGGGCCAGCTTTGCGATACGCCCTACGGGGAAATCCAGTTGGGCGACGGTGTTCTGGTCGCTGAAAACCCACGATTTATCTCAGGATAGAGCACAGAATCAGGCGTCCTGACGCCGGATGTCCGGTCTGGGTGTCCGGCCTGCTCGCTCCGGTACCGGTTGTACCGCTCGGTCGCCGAGACGCTAACGGTCGTCAGAGCCGGGCCTCTGGTTCAGCCGGTCCAGTTCAAGCTCGATCATGTGACGGGCGTATGCTTCCCGTGCGCCGGAAGAGCGGCTCTCCTCAACGGCCACCAGGAGCGTCCGGACTATGCGCCGGGTCTTGATTGCTATGGCTGCGGTCAGGCTTGCCAGGAAACCCATGCCGAGCGCGAGCGCCACCCAAACGGCTGCCGCAGGCAACAAGGCCGCGACCGCCACGCCGAGGAACAGGACGATGAGCGCGCCGGCAATGAAGTGCCGGTTCCGGAACGCCACACCGGTCCAGCCCGTTGACGTGGCCGAAGCGGTGCCCTGCGCGGGCTTTGGCAGATCAAGCGTGATGTCCTGCAACAGCGGCGATCCCGAGCGGAGGGCGTGACGTGTCACCGGCGGAGGGTCGCAGACGCTCAGCTGCGACGTGAGCGCGGTGCGCTCGGCCGGGGACAGGTGACGCGGAGACTCCGGTAGCAGACTGCCGTGGCGTGACCTGAATTCGGGTTCCGCCAATGAAAGCTCGCGCTTCAATATGCGGTCGACTTCGCGCATGTAGAGCGCGTGGCTTTCGACCGATCTCTGCCCGTCCCGGATGCGGAAGCAGCCGAGCATTGAATCGACGGAATACAGGTCGGCATGGCGGAAGAAGCGCGCCCAGAGGTCAAAATCGTTGGCAACATCGAACTGTGTGTCCAGCGCTCCGCCCGCCCGGTCCCACAGGCTTCGCCGCCAGAAGGTCGATTCCTGTTGTATCCAGAGGTGATCGCCCGCGAGAAATCGCAGCCGTGACCAGGGCCTGAGTGGCCCGACATAGTTCATCCGGCCGCCACTGTCGCATGTCGAGGGCAAACCGGTGATCCATTCGATTTCAGGGTAGCGCTCGAAGACCTGCGACACGATGGACAGGCATCCGGGCAGGAGCACGTCGTCGGAATTGATCCAGCCCATGATCTCGCCCCGCGTCGCGGCGAAGCCCTTGTTGATCGCGTCGGCGTGCCCATTATCCGGCTCAATGATTATCGAGGACACCTGGTCTGTATGGCGCTTGAGTATCGCGGCCGAGCCGTCGGTGCTTGCGCCATCAACCAGGACATAGTCGAGCGCCTCGTAGGACTGGTCGAGGACGGATCTGAGTGTCGCTTCGAGAAACTGTTCGCCGTTATAATTCGGCGTGACCAGGCTAATGGTCGGAGGTGTATTCGTCATCGTGCGCGCCGCCAGCGATTGTCGAGAGTGTGAGCGGCAAGGGATGCCGTGGACTTGAATGCGGGCCAGTGTCCGCACGCTTGCCGGACCAGTTCGTAGACTTCTTTGAGCCGCCGCGCCGGGATCTCGCCTGTCTTGGTGTCATCGCCGATGTAAACCGCGGAGAAGGTATGATGCGTGTGCAGGAAACGGGCCCCGTTCTGCCTGAGCCGGACCCACAGATCCCAGTCCATGACGTATTGCAGATCCCTGTTGATACCGCCCACTGCTTCGAGGGCCGTCCGTCGTACGAAACAGGAGGGTTGGGAGATAATGTTCGACCGGTAGAGCAGGTCCGACATCTCGGCCACCTGGTCATGCACCCCGATCAGCTTGCCGCTGGCGTCTATGAAGTCCGAGTGTCCATAGACAATATCGGCGTCAGTCTGTTGTTCGAAAATCGACCGGACGGTTTCTAGCGCGCCCGGTTTGAGCCGGTCATCGCCGTTCAGCCAGAAGGCGATGTCGCCATCGGTGTTTTGCCATCCCTCGTCGATGGCGGCTGACTGTCCGGCGTCGGCGCCATGGCGGCGGTAGGCGAACTGCAGACCGCTCGCATCGGCGGCCGCTGCAACCCGGTCGTCGCCGGAGGCGTCGAGCAGGGCGATTTCGAGCGCGACATCCTGGCGGGCCAGGCTGTTGAATGCTTCAGGGATAAACGGGTGCCACGCACCGATCGGAACCGCGACGGCAAATGAGAGGCTTGAGCGCGTGGCCACAGCTTCAATTTCCTCGAGACAGACAGAGGGTTGGCCAAACCGATTGACGCCATGGGACCTGTTTAGCTTGAAACCCCGGGCGTTCCAAAACGTGCCCGCAGCACAACGCAGGCGAGGCCGGCTCGAGACCTGTTGCGCAGCCAGGCGATCCGGTGGAGTCTGACCGTAGAATAGCGAAATGTTTCGTGACTTTGCCGGGCCGGAGGGCGCCTTTATAGCGCACCGGTATACCGCAGCGACAAGGCCCGCCGGCGCGGGGCCGAAAGGTGTTCCCTCATGACCGACATGATCCCCTTCATCGACCTCCAGGCCCAGCGGGCGCGCATCAAGGACCGCATGGATGCGGCGGTGATGAAAGTGCTCGACGAGGGGCGCTACATACTCGGGCCGGAAGTCGGGGAGCTGGAAACCAAACTCGCCGAGTTTGCCGGCATGGGCCGCGCGCTGAGCTGCGCGAATGGTACCGACGCCATCCTGATCCCGCTGATGGCCTGGGGCATCGGCCGGGGCGATGCGGTTTTCGTGCCGTCCTTCACCTTCGCCGCCTCGGCGGAAGTCGTGGTGCTGGCCGGGGCCTCGCCGGTCTTTGTCGATATCGATCCGGACACCTACAACATGTCGCCGGACAGCCTGGCGGCGGCCATCGCCGATGTGAAGGCGAAGGGCGAACTCACGCCGAAAGCCGTGATCGCCGTCGACCTGTTCGGCCAGCCGGCCGACTACCCGGCGCTGGAACCGATTGCCCGCGAACACGGTCTGAAGCTGGTTTCCGACTGTGCCCAGGCCTACGGCTCGACGCTGGGCGGCAAGGCCTCGCTGAATTGGGCTGATGCGCTGACCGTCTCCTTCTACCCGGCCAAGCCGCTGGGCGCCTATGGCGATGCCGGGGCGGTGCTGTGCAAGGATGACGCCCTGTTCGACGCGATGAAATCCGTCCGCGTCCACGGCGAAGGCGCCTCGCGCTATGAATATGCCCGCATCGGGATCAATTCGCGTCTCGACACGATCCAGGCAGCGATCCTGCTGGCCAAGCTGGAAGTCTTCGCCGAGGAGATCCGGATGCGCCAGCGCGTAGCGGATGCCTATAACAGCCGACTCGGCAATGCGGTGAAGACACCGAAAATCATCGACGGTGCCCAGTCGACCTGGGCGCAGTACACGATCGAGGTCGACGACCGGGACGGCTTCCGGGCACATCTGGCTGACCAGGGCGTGCCGACGGCGATCTATTATCCGATCCCGCTGCACCTGCATGCGCCCTATGCGTCCTATCCGGTGGCGCCGGGCGGTCTGCCGGTGACCGAGGCGGCGGCCGGCCGGGTCGTCTCCCTGCCGATGCACCCGGACATGCCCGAGGCCGATATTGACCGGGTCGTGGCGGCGGTGACCGGTTTCCGCGGCTGACGCTGTCGGGGCGCGGCTGCGGCCGCCGTGCGCGGTACAGCCGAAAAGCCCTGCTGCGGGTGGCAATCCGCGTTGAGCTGTCCTACATCGGCCTGACGCGAGGCTGGCCGGAATATCGACGTGCCATCCGCGAAGGTTGAGGGTGACATGAGCGATATCACGGCCACGGTCCGGGCATATGCCGACCGCTTCAAGTCGGCGAAGACGCGCGAGCGGCCGCTGTCGGCGCATCTCAAGGCGCTGGAAGCGGAATCGATCCACATCATGCGGGAAGTCGCGGCCGAGTTTGCCAATCCCGTCATGCTGTATTCGATCGGCAAGGACAGCGCGGTGATGCTGCACCTGGCGCTGAAGGCCTTCTATCCCTCTCGCCCGCCCTTTCCGCTGCAGCACGTGGATTCCACTTTCAAGTTCCGCGAGATGATCGCTTTCCGCGACGCGATCGCGAAGGAGCTCGATCTGGAAGTGCGGGTCGAGATCAACGAGGACGGCCGGGCCCGCGGCATCAACCCGTTTGACCATGGCTCCCAGGTCCACACCCAGGTGATGAAGACCGAGGCGCTGCGCAATGCGATGACGCGTCACAAGTATGATGCGGCCTTCGGCGGCGCCCGGCGCGACGAGGAGAAATCCCGCGCCAAGGAGCGCATCTTCTCCTTCCGCGATACCAATCACGGCTGGGACCCGAAGAACCAGCGTCCGGAGCTCTGGCGCAACTACAACACCAAGATCCGCCAGGGCGAGTCGATCCGCGTCTTCCCGCTGTCCAACTGGACCGAGCTGGATATCTGGCAATACATCCTGGAGGAGGACATCCCGATCGTGCCGCTCTACTACGCGGCCGAGCGTCCCGTGGTCGAGCGCGACGGCCAGATCATCATGGTCGATGACGAGCGCTTGCCTCTGAAGGACGGCGAGACGCCGGAGCTCAAGATGGTCCGCTTCCGCACCCTGGGCTGCTACCCGCTGACCGGTGCGATCCTGTCGAACGCGACGACGCTCGAAGAGATCGTGCTGGAGATGCTGACCGCCCGCACCTCGGAACGCTCCGGCCGGCTGATCGATCATGACGAGGCCGGCTCGATGGAGAAGAAGAAGCGTGAGGGATATTTCTGATGACCGTACAGACCTCGCGTGCCGATGTGATCGCGCGCCTGACCCAATCCGGTCAGCGCGGTGTGCTGCGCTTTCTGACCTGCGGCTCCGTGGATGACGGCAAGTCGACCTTGATCGGCCGTCTCCTCTATGACAGCAAGCTGTTGTTCGAGGACCAGATCAACGTTCTGGAAAAGGACAGCCGCAAGCACGGCACCGCCGGTGACGAGATCGATTTCGCCCTTCTGCTCGACGGGCTCGAGGCCGAGCGCGAGCAGGGCATCACGATTGATGTCGCCTATCGTTTCTTCGCGACCGAAAAGCGCAAATTCGTCGTCGCCGACACGCCGGGCCACGAGCAGTATACGCGAAATATGGCGACCGGCGCCTCGACCGCCGATGTCGCCGTGATGATGATCGATGCGCGCAAGGGCGTGCTCGTGCAGACGCTGCGCCACACCTATATCGCCCGCATGATGGGCATCCGCCATATCGTGCTGGCGGTGAACAAGATGGACCTGGTCGACCATGCCCGCGGCCGCTTCCACGAGATCGTCGCGGAGTATCTCAAGAGCGCCGACGATCTGGGCTTCGAGACCATCACGCCGATCCCGATGTCGGCGCGCTATGGCGACAATGTCACCCGCCGCTCGGGGAGTATGTCCTGGCACCAGGGGCCGACCCTGCTGGAACATCTCGAGACGCTGGACATCGACAGCGATGTGCAGAACGAGCCCTTCCGCATGCCGGTGCAGTGGGTGAACCGGCCCGATCTTAATTTCCGCGGTTATTCCGGCACCATCGTGTCCGGTACGGTGCAGCCCGGCGACGCCATCGTCATTGCCCAGTCCGGCCTGACGGCGACGGTCGAGCGCATCGTCACGGCCGATGGAGATCTGGACCGGGCGGTGGCCGGCGAGGCGGTGACGCTCGTGCTCGACCGCGAGATCGACATCTCCCGCGGCGACGTCATCGCGGCGGCCGAGGCCCGCCCGGAAGTGACCGACCAGTTTGCAGCCGAAGTGCTGTGGATGTCCGGCGATGACCTGCTGCCGGGACGCTCCTATCTTCTGAAGATCGGCACGGCGACGACGCCGGCGACGGTCTCTTCGCTGAAATACCGCGTCGACATCAACACCTACGAGAAAAAGCCCAGCCGCAAGCTGGAGATGAACGGCATCGGCCAGTGCAATCTGTCGACCGCCCGTCCCATCGCCTTCGACCCGTATCACAAGATCCGCGACATGGGCGCCTTCATCCTGATCGACCGCTTCACCAACCAGACGGTGGGCGCGGGGATGATCGAGTTCGGCCTGCGCCGCGCCTCGAACATCCATCATCACGCGATGGATGTGACCAAGTCCGACCGCGCCCAGATCAAGGGCCAGAAGCCCGCCATCCTGTGGTTCACCGGCCTGTCCGGCGCCGGCAAGTCGACGGTTGCGAATATCGTCGAGCGCAAGCTGGCGGCGGCCGGTCACCACACCTATTCGCTCGATGGCGATAATGTGCGTCACGGGCTGAACCGCGATCTGGGCTTCACCGACGAGGACCGGGTGGAGAATATCCGCCGCATCGGCGAGGTCGGCAAACTCTTCGTCGATGCCGGGCTTCTGGTGACCTGTTCCTTCATCTCGCCCTTCCGGTCCGAGCGCCGCATGGTGCGCGAACTGGTCGAGGGCGACGAGTTCGTCGAGGTCTTCATCGACACCCCGCTCGAGGTCTGCATGCAGCGCGACCCCAAGGGGCTCTACAAGAAGGCCCAGGCTGGCGAGATCAAGAATTTCACCGGTTTCGACAGCCCCTATGAGGCACCGGAAAACCCGGAAATCCGGGTCGACACCTCGCAGATTTCGGCCGAAGAGGCTGCCGACCAGGTGATCGCCAAGCTCAGGGAGATGGGCCGGCTCGGCTAGCCGCACCGGATTACCGGACCGTACAGACGCCGTCGCGGGCTGGCCCGCGGCGGCGTTTTGCTGTGTGAGCCGGCCTGCAGGGGTCAGCCGGGCGTTTCGCCGCCCGGGCCGGCATTGGCCTCTTCCTCTACCCGCCGCAGGACGGCGTCGATGTCGATCCCGCACTCGCGGGCTGCTTCTTCCAGATTGGTCTCGCCGAACGCGCGGAGCTCCGCGAGATACCGGGCGTCGTCGTCAGCCTTGTTGAGGGCGTGAAAGCGCTGACCGAGCAGGACAAAGCGGTGAGACAGGCCGAGCCAGCGTTCGGCCCGCCCCATCTCCTGGTCCATCAACGCCATTTTTGCACTGTCGAAGGATATCTCGGCCGCGCGGCCCGGTGTGATGCCTTCGACGATCTTCATCAGGATTTCGGGCGGCCGCTCTTCCGGCGGGGGGCTGCGGCGGGCGCGACGGTGGGGGGAGGGGCGTTTTCTCGACATGTCGGTGTCCTTCAGGTCTGTGGCTGGATGATCCGGCGCGCGTGCGCCTTTATCGCCACGGCGGCTTCGCCTGGCGGTATGAGGATGTGCGGGATGCCGGCCGGAGCCGGGGTTTTATGTGTTTGTGTGAGTGGCGCCGGAGGCATCCCGCACACGGAGATTTACCCGGGTCCCTTGCGGGCCCCGTCTCGAAACCGGCGGGGACGGTCCGGTCGAGCTTTTTGCCGGTCGTCCCTGCCGATGGCC
>JAZAHA010000057.1:0-58168 GCA_036231565.1 Pseudomonadota bacterium | reverse complement strand
CTTCAGCAAGATCAAACACTTCCGGGCCATCGCAACGCGCTACGAAAAACACGCCGATAACTACCTTGCCCTCGTCAAACTCGCCGCTATCCAGATATGGCTCAGAAATTATGAGTCTGTGTCCTAGATTGGGTCGAAGTGAGGTCATTAGAGTTACAATATAAAATTGAACCGAGCGCGATTGCCAGAAAAAAACAAGATGCAGTTCGGTGCCCCGTGTAACGTCCCTACGGAAGAAACAGGAAATTTTTGATCGGGTGGGGAGGCCAAAAGGTATTGGATAGGTGACGGTCCGTTGCTCTCGTTGTGTTTGCGTCGGGCGTCGCCATCAGCTGAAACCACCGTTCGAATCATGACCACACCTTACCCCATATACCGATACAGCGTTGAGCGCCCGACGCCGATATCTGCAGCGATGGCGGGGATGGTCATGCCCTGGGCCTTGAGATAGAGCGCTTCGCGGAAGGTCTCGCCGTCAAGGGCCGGTCGCCGGCCGAATGTCGCGCCGCGCGATCTGGCCGCTTCCATTCCGGCACGGGTGCGCTCGACGATCAGCCGCCGCTCGAAGTGAACCACCGAGGACAGAACGTGCAGGATCAGCTCGCCAAAGGCGGAGTCGATGTCGATATGCTCGCACAGCGACTGAAAGCCGATCTTGCGGGCGTGCAGTGTATCGACCGTATCTAAGAGATCGTGCATCGACCGCGCCATGCGGTCGAGCCGCCAGACGACCAGCGTATCGCCCTCTTTGAGTGTCCGCATGGCTCGGGCCAACCCAGGCCTTTCCGGTGCAACCCCGCTGACGCCGGGGTCTTCGAATATCGTGTCGCAGCCCGCCTTCTTGAGCGCGTCGATCTGGAGATCGAGGCTTTGCTCGCAGGTGGAGACACGCGCATAGCCAATCCGCATGGCTCGCCCTCCTTGTTGATATCGTTGAAACGCGCACTGAGAGCCCATTTTGGCGTCCCGAAAGGGTTCCCTTACGGGACTGACGCAAACGGGTCGGCTCGGTTTTGCGCAAACCCGCGTAAAACCTCGCTTTCTCAATGTCGGATTCACCCTATCAGACGGAGTCTCTATACGGAAGGTTTTAGAGACTCGGTCACACCATCGTAGTCATTGAAATACCTTCACTTATTTAGACCGGCGCATCCCGTTTTTCTTGCCTGTAGGGGGTGCCAAATGGCCACGAACCAACCAACTCCAACTAAAAAGCCGCCCACGCTTGCCAGCGCGATGATGTGGGTGGGCGGTATCGCCGGTTTCCTGTGGGGCGGCGGCATAGGCGGCGAAGATCCCGAAATCGGCTTCTGGGCCGGTGCGCTGGTCGGGGCCGCGATGGGCGTGGGTCTGGGCTGGGGCGCATCCATGGCCCTGCGCGTCATCTTCAATGTCGCGTTTCTGGCGCTGGGCCTGCTGCTGATCGCGGGCCGCGTCTACTGGCTGTTCAATGTCGGCGGCGCCTCATAGCCCGCCCGCACGCTTCCACCATCATCATAAGGGAGAGCCGAATGCGCTCGCTTCGCCTGACATCGTGCGGCATGGCTGCCGCCATTCTCACCGCCGCATCCGCCGCGGCACAGTCCCCGTCCACGCCAGCGGCAGCCGCTGCCGACGAACGCTTCACCAATCGTGACCTGATGGAGCACTCACAGCGTGACCGCCGGATCTGGCTGGCCGCTTTCATTGGGGGTGCCGCCAATGCCGTTGCCCTCCATGATGTGGAAGCGGGGCGGTGCATTTCGCGTTGGTATGATGAAGATGACTTGGAGCAGCTCGGACTGATCGAGCGGAGCATGTCCGCTTATCCGGACAACCGTCCCGTCGAGATCATCTTTGCTCTCGTGCGTCGGGAATGCCCATCGTTCATTCCTGAATCCTAGTCCAAGCTCGGAAGCGTTACCGGCGCGACGATAGCGGCGTTGTGATCAGACGGACTGGCGGGAGTCGGAGCTTCTACGTCGATCTCCGGTATGCGGCCCTGTTTCAGGGCGTCGGTCACATCGTCCAAGCGGCTGGTGATTGCGTCGATCTCATCCGGCGTCATGCCGCCACCTTCGACCCTGTCCCGCGCCGGATCAATCACCTCGGTCTGGATGCGGGCCAGTTCCTGACCGCGCGTGCGGGCGCTGTGCAGCGCATCGCGGGCGCTCGCATATTCTTCGTATGAGGGGGCATCCTCTGGGATGGTCAGCGATGCGGGAAGCGCATCGCTGCGCAGGCGGTTGCCGTCTGCGTCCCTCAAAGACCCGTCGGCGGCGCGGAAGACGGGCGATCCGTCCGGCAGACGCGCGGCCTGGCCTTCGATGGCGTCCAGCGCCTCGGCCAGTCGCTCGGTCTCCTCGGCGTTTTCGAGCAGCGCTTCGCTCAACGCATCCTGTGCATTGTCCAGCGCGTCCCATGCCCGCTGATAGGCGGCGGCATATTCGGCGTCGCGCATGAGCTGCATCAGCATGTCGTGCCGGTGCTTGTCTTCGCGCTTGCGTTCTTCGATGTACTGGGGATCGCGGTCGTGGAGGAAACGATGCTGGCGGCCAACATCGCGGCCCGCCATCTCATTGTTCAGGTCGTCTATATCCTGCTGTCGCTTCTGATCGTCCCACCACTCCATAACCCCATCATCATAGAGAAAATGCGTTAAGATTTAGCTAAGAAACGGCGCATACCATTGAATTTGCGCGACTTTCTAATCCGGCAAGATTAGAACAACTCGCCCTGCCGCGAGGCTTCGACAAAATCCTTCCATGCCGGTTTGTCCGCCTCGGCATCCAGCCAGTCGACGACATGGGCAATCAGGGTATCGCCGCGGTTCTCCGCCCCATGAAGATCAATCACCCCGCTATGATGGAAGTGGGAGCGGTAGCCCGTTTCGGTGATGGGGAGCGGGGCGCGTTCAGGAGCAATGGACCGGATTTCCAGATGGGCGATCTCTTCCCAATAGCTGGCCACATAGCGGGCTTCGATCTCGATGCCGCGCCATGTGAAGCGATAGGTCTCGGCGCTCATCCTAGCAGCTCCCGAAGATGTGGATCTGCTCGAAGCCGATTTCGATGGTCAGAAGGTCGGATATCGCCCAATCCCGCCCCATGGCCTCGTAGTCGATATAGGGGCGCAGCGCCTCGGGGATGTCGTGTGTGTTCTCGGTGGATTCCTCCGCGAAGTCGGCCAGCCGCGCATACTCCCCGAAGTACCGTTCCTCGATAGCGGTGTGGGCCTCGTCCAGATCGCCGCCGAAATGCGCGATCAGCTTGCCGCCCAGTGCGCCATGTTCGGCGATAAACGCCGCAAGCGCGGCCACGCTGTCGATGCCCTGATACTCGCTGATCGGAGCGCCTTCGAAGCCCTCATAGTCATGGATGGCCCATTCTTCGGCGTCAGGGATCGGTGAGGCGGCCAGCATCGCAGCGATCTCGGCCTGAATAGCCTCGGCCTGAATAGCCTCGGCCTCCTGATCGGCATTCACCCACCGGCCATGCAGCCAGCCATTATTGTACGCGGCCAGACACGCCACATAGATACGGATTTCGGTTCCTTGCTCTCCCATCTCAAACCTCCTTTGGAAAAGGGTTGCGCATGCAGCCCTGCTTCCGGTCGAGGATGGGTGTGCAAACGGAGGGAGAAATCGGCGGCGGGTGCAGGCCTGCTCGCCAGGCCGAACCTCGGGAGACCGCCTATTTCTGCCGAAGTGCGCCGAGGGCAACGCCCTAAGCCTTGCGTCAGGGATTGAAGCCGGACGGCCAAGACCCGCCACGCGGGGCTTGGTTCACGAAAGCCCGCCAGGACGCCAAACCCAAGTAATTTTGTACGAAACCAGAAGTTTATCCGATTTTTTCTCGACTCTACCCGGTCAACAGCATTCCCGCGGCCTACGGTCCCCGAAGACATCGTCATTCCGGCGATGTCGAAACCGGAGGGGTTCGATGGGAAACATCTCCAAAAACCCGAAGGATGAGGCGCGTGAGATCTTCCTTTCGTCGACGGCGCTGTTCTCCAATGTGTTGGCGTTTTTTGTCGCGTTCCTAGCGACGGGACCGATCTACACGCACACAGTCGGGTTCATTCATGCCTTCGCCGTGTCTCAGTACGGCGCGGGACTGGCCAGCCTCGCCGCGATCGTGTGGGGCGGCATCGTTGCCGTGGGCGTGTTCGCGCTGTCGCGTGCAACTGTTGCTACGGCTTTCACTCTTGGCGCGATGGCAATCGCCGCCCGCTTTTTCTAACCAGCATGGAGGTATTCATGGGACGTCGTCATATTGGTGGTGGCCGTTTTGATGTGTTTGAGGATACGCCGGACCCGAAGAGCGACAATGATTGGGTTTGGCTGGTGCTGGGCGGTCTTTCGCTGCTCTTCATCCTCAATAGCTGCAGCTAATCGCAGCATCTTACACAACTTGAAGGGAGGCTTCGCGCCTCCCTTTTCTTTTTTGAGGGCGGGATATGGATCATTTCGACCGGTCGGAGTTCCGGTTCGGAAGCGCAGGCACAGCAAGTGAGGAAGATATCCGCCGTGCGGGGCTTTTCGAACCGAGCGGTGCAGAACTGGGCTTCCTCAAAGAACGGCCATTGCGCCTGGCCTCGGACGCACCCCTGATCAGTTTCGCAGGTGCAGGAGCAGGTAAACTCACAACCGTCATCGCAGGGAATGTGCTCAATGGCATGCGCGGGGTGCCAGCTTTGATCTGCGATCCGCGCGGAGAAATCGCTGCGATCAGCGTCGATCATCTCGGCCGCATGGGAGAACCCGCCTACTGCTGGGGGCCACGGTCAATGCACGGACTGGCGATGTATTCGTGCAATCCGCTCGCCTTCCTCACCCTCGACAATCCGTCATTCCATCTGGACTGCCGCGACGTGATGAACGGATGGATTCCGCCGTCGGGCTCCTCGAACGGTCGGTATTTCGAGCTTCGTGCGCAAGACTGCTTGTCCGCTATTGCTACGGCCCGTGTTGAACAATTCGGGCGCACCAGCATGCCCGACCTCTATCGGGTCATCATGTCGATTGAGGGCAACCCGCACGCGTGGGCCGACCAAATCGAGTTCATGCTTCAATCCCGCTTCGATCATGTCCGGCAGACAGCTGCCGAGATGCTGACCAAGCAGACAGATTCTCCGCGCGAGTTCGGCTCCGTCATGGGTGAGATCTACGCCAATATCGGCTTCTTGCATGACGAAGCTGTACGCGCGTCGCTCGAAGGTGGTGGCTTCGATCTTGATTGTCTTATTGGTGATGGACCCGCGCACAAGGTTTTTCTCAACATCCCTGCCGAACATGTCGCGATACTCTCTCCGGTCCTGCGCGTCTTTTTCACTGTCACGATGATCCTCAAGGGCCGCGCACCGCAGGCCCGTAAGATCATGCTCGTGGTCGATGAAGCGGGTCAGATGGGCAATTTCAGCGAGCTTCTTCGCAGCTATACCTACGCGCGAGGCGGTGGAACGCGTGTATGGGCCTTCTTCCAGGACGTTGGCCAGATAGAGCGCAATTTCGGTCGCGCCGCGATCCAGACCTTCATTGGTTCAGCGCAGGTCCGTCAGTTTTTCGGCGTGCGGGACTACGAGACGGCAAGGCTAGTGTCCGACATGATGGGACTGAGCACGCTCGAATACGACGATACGCTCCAACAGGAGGAGGCTCGCCGCCGCAAGGCGCAGATCATCCGCGATGTCATGATCGGTGGCGACCCGTTCGCAGCCGCTCAAGAGCTGCGCTATCAGAGCATGGCCAGCACGCAACCGACCAAGCAGGCCCGCCCCGTTCTCACACCCGACGAGATACTCAATCTTCCCGAAAGCAAGCAGGTGCTCTTTATCTCCGGCCTGGACCTGTTGCCGATTGTCGGGGACCGGAAGCGGTATTTTGACAGGAGGGATCTGGCAGGGGCCTATGCAGGTCATCCTTTCCATCCGCCGGTCGACCGTGTGCAAATCGCGACGCGTTTCGGGCGCCGACAAGCTCGGGTTTGCGAGATCGTGCCACCGGACAATATCGCCCACTTCCCCCAGTTTCGGGGACGGGCCATGCGATATGTCGAGGGTCATCTGTCCAGATAGGGAGGGACTTTGCATGAGCGAAGAACCACAGGCCCCCAAGCCCGAACGTGAAACGAGCGAACCTGAGCGTCAGGCGTTTCAGCCTGAACAACAGGCTCGCCAGTCCGAACAAACCCAGCACCCGACCCATCACGCCTTCTCTGTTCGTGAGGATGCGGATGGCAATAGTCACTTCAACCGTATCGGAGCGGCCTTCCGGCACAAAGATGCGAAGGGCTACACGATTGACCTGACGGCCACACCGGTGGACGGGCGCGTTGTCCTCCGTACACCGCTTGCGCGGCTGGAAGAAAAGCGGCGTGGCGAACGGTCTGCTCCCGCAGATCGCGATCAGGGCCGCGACGAATGAGCAATCAGGACGGGACGGCCGCGACGCCGTCCCGCCCGCCATCGACGCGAACAGAACTCGACGCACGTTTGGCGGCTCGCCCCGTTCCTCAACTACAGCAACAACACACCCCGGGCGGATGGGATGAGACCGAAACCCACCGCCAGGTCCGCGAAGATGGCGAGCGCCGTATCGCAGAGCTTCGTGAACGGCTCGCTATCTCGCGCGACCGCCTGGAACATGCCTATGCGTTCAGTGCGCTTGAGGGTCATGCTAAGGCCGATTTTGGCAGAGCACGAGAATAATCGTTAAAAAACATCAAGTTACCCCTTTACAGATTGGGGAATATCGACAACATTGTTCTTCTTTTGTTCTTATCGGGAAAGGAGAACACGGCGAGATAACAATAAGAAAGGAGACCGCCACAAATGGAGATACAATCACCTAGCCCGCAAGGACAGGAAACGGACGGGCGACTGTCGGATATTCTGGCGTTCGCCCTTTCCCAGTCAGGCGACCAGCCCGCGGGCTGCGACACCGCCGCTTATCTGACCGAACTGGACGGGCTTGATGTTCCGCCGGAACAGAAAATCGAATTCATCCACAGGCTTTGGGTGCTTATCGAAACCCTTGTCAGGATTCAGTTTCGGCTCGATCCGGTTAGCGATGCCCTTCGCGCTCAAGATTATGCCCGCGCAACCATGCCGCCGGACGTGGTAGAATCCGGTCATTCCTTGAACTCTGAATTTGATGCCGTTCGCGGCGAAGGTAGGTGATATTTTGTCTATGGAAGGATGCGTCGACGGCACGCGCAAAGCCGTCATCTATGTTCGAATTTCCTCGAAGAAGCAGCTGGAAGGCGACGGCATTCGTTCCCAGGAACGAACCTGTCGGGACTTTGCCCGCTATCACGATCTGGAGCCGGTAAAGGTCTTTTCCGACGTGATGTCCGGACGGTTCGTCTCGCGCCCTGGCATGGATGCGATGCTGGATTATCTGCGATGCCATCGCGACGAGGGCTTGGTTGTCCTCATCGACGACATTAGTCGCCTTGCCCGCGACTATATGGGGCATATGCAACTACGAGACGAAATTCGCGCCGCTGGAAGCGAGCTGATGTCCCCCACGATGTCGTTCTACGAAGACCCCGCCAGACAGCTTCCGGAGAAAATTCAGGCGCTCGTTGTCGAGCAGGCCCGCATCGAGAACGCCATGCGCTCGGCCTCGCGCCAACGCGCCCGAGTCGCGAACGGGTATTGGACCTTCTACCCTGGTCCCGCCTACCACTTCGTGGAAGACAAGAAGAATGGCGGTTCAGTGTTGGTACGCACCGAGCCTGCCGCGACGGTCTTGGCCGAAGCGTTGAATGGATTCGCCAGCGGGCGGTTCGAGACGCAGGCCGAGGTGAAGCGGTTCCTCGACAACCACCCTGACTTCCCCAAGGGGAAGACGGGCTTCATCCCCAAGCAGAACGTTCGCGGGCTGCTGACCAATATCCTGTACACCGGATATGTCGCTTACGAGCCGTGGGGCATCCCGCCCACCAAGGGGCATCATGAAGGGCTGATATCGTTCGAGACCCATCTGCGCATCAAGGAACGTTTGAACGGCATTCCGAAGTTCCCGATCCGCAAGACGATCCATCCCGACTTTCCGCTTCGGGGCTACATCGATTGCGCCCATTGCGGTGTCCCGCTGAAAGGCTCGTGGTCACGCAGCCGGAACGGTGTGCGTCACGCTTACTATGGATGCCAGACGAAAGGCTGTGAGGCCTACGGGAAATCGACGCGCAAAGCCGTTCTCGAAGGTGAGTTCGAAAAGCTGCTCGAAGCGGTGAAGCCGAACGCGGTGCTGCTGCGAACAGCAACACGCATGTTCAAGGCCGTTTGGGACATCCAGCACAATGATGTGGCAGCCCGCGCGGAAAGCACGCGGCGGGAGCTTAAAAAGATCGATGGCGAGATCGAGACCTTCGTCAGCCGGATTGCCGGTGCAAGCAGCCCGAATTTGATCCCGATCTATGAGAAGGAACTGGTTGCACTCAACGAGAAGCGACTGGCGGAAGCGGAAAAACTGGCCGAACTAAGCGGCAAAAAGAGCGGTACAAAGCTCGACTTCAACGAGGCTTATAGAACCACTATGCGGTTTATCGCAAACCCTTTAAATCTCTGGCGTTCCCCGCGTGTAGAGTGCCGTCAGGCGGCCATAAAATACACGTTTGTCACTCACCCCCAATGGTGCAGAAATTCAGGTTATAGAACCACCCAACTTTCGTTGCCTTTCAAGGCGTTAGGCGGCATCAAAGAGGGGGTTTTGGGGTCATTTGAAAAAATGGTGCCGCTTGCGTGACTCGAACACGCGACCTACGCATTACGAATGCGTTGCTCTACCAGCTGAGCTAAAGCGGCCCATTGCATATGCTCCGGCCCGTCAGGCTGGAGGCGGCGGAAACTAACCGCGAAACCGGGCCCGGGCAAGTCCCGCTGCAGCAGGAAAATCACTTATTTGCGGCGCTGCGCCTCGACCGTGTCGATGACCGGCCGCGCGAGTGCGTCGAAATCCGGTTTACCCATGTTTTCGACCACGATATCGGCGTGTGCGCGCTGGGGTTCGACGTGTTGTTCATGCATCGGCTGAACGATGGTGTTGAACTGCAGCGTCACGGATTCCGGCGTGCGGGCGCGCTCGCTGACATCGCGGGCCATGCGCCGCGCGAACCGCGTCTGCTCGCAGGCATCGACAAAGACGGCCAGATCCAGCGTGCGGGCAATATCCGGGCTGGCCAGCAGGTGAAGCCCCTCCACCAGGATAACCGGTGCGGGCCGGCGCTGCGCGGTTTCCGCGCGCCGGCTGTGCGTCTTGAAATCATAGAGCGGCGTATCCACCGCCTCTCCCGCTTTCAGGCGATCCAGATGCGCGGCCAGAAGCGCGTGATCCTTCGCCGCGGGCTCGTCGAAATTGAACGTGTCGGCATTGAAGTCCGGGATCACGGTCGCGTCGATATAGTAGTCGTCCTCGGGGATGACATAGGCGCCCTGCGGCGCGAAATGGCGCGCCAGCGCCTCGGCGAGACGCGACTTGCCGGAGGCAGACCCTCCGACAATGCCAAGCAGGAATACCGGATCCGTCATGCGCTGCGGCCGTCGCCGTCATCATCCGTCGCGACGCCAGGATCGTCCGGCATGCGCGGCGCGGCGTCAGCGAACTGGGCACTGCGTGAGGCGGCAGCCCGTTTGGGCCGGGGGGCTTCCAGCAGGGCGGTTTCCGGCACGGTCTCGGCAATCCGTTCGAAGCGCTCATAGCGCGGATGGGTCAGCCGGTTCTCGTCGCCATAGACATAGACCATGCGCTTCCAGTCATCCGGCGTGTAGGCAAACAGCCGCCCGTCCGGGTCGATATCGGTCCAGTCGGCTTCGGCCGTCGCGTGAGAGGCGCGGGTCATCCAGCGCCGGGCCTGTTCGTCGCGGCCCTCCAGCCGCGCAAGGCGCGCTGCCAGGGCACACAGGCGCGAGGACGGTGCCTCGGTCTTGGCCAGGATCGGGTCCAGCAATTCACGCGCAGCCGGGGCATCCCCGTCTTCCAGCGCCGTCTGGATACGGATCAGACGGCTTTCGCGGTGGTCGGGATGCAGGGCTGCCAGGGCGTTGAGGCGTTCCAGCCGCTTGGTCTTGCTATCGGACTTGCGCAGTTCGCGATAGACCTGCGCCAGCGCCGGGTGCGGGGCTGCAGCCCAGGCGGACTCGATCACTTCGGACGCCTTCTTGTGGCGCCGGCCTTCCGCCAGCAGCCGTGCCGCGAGGGCGGCCGCCGGTGCGAACCCGGGGGCGGCGCGATGAGCGGCAAGCGCCTGCTCGCGCGCCCTCTCGGCATCGCTCTGCTCGCAAGACAGCGCGGCGGCCGTCAGCAGGACGGCGCGGCGGCGCTTGGCGATATCCGGCGCGACATGCTTGCGCTTCTCGCCTTCGCTCAGGGTCGCAGCCGCGTCCTCCCAGCGGCCTTCGGCGACCTGGGCATCGAACAGGGCGTCGAAGGCCCAGCGCGCGCCCTTGGCCTGGCTGAAGGCATCGGCGGCGTGTTCGGCCGTCGCCTTGTGATCGCCGCGCTCATGGGCCAGCTGGGCGAGGCCGCGGCGGGCGACGACGCGCGTACGCTGGTCTTCCAGCAGGGCTTCATACTGGGTCTGTGCACCGTCCAGATTGCCGGCGGCTTCCGCGGCGCGCGCGGCCAAGAGTCGCGACAGGGCGGGCCGGTCCAGCAGGGCATCGGCACGGGCAGCCTGGCGGACAGCGGCTTCGCCATCGCCGGCGGCGGAGGCGATCAGGGCGCGCTCCAGCGCGTCATAGCCCTGTTCCCGGCGGCGGCGGGACAGGAAGGCCTTCACCTTGTCCGGCGAGGTCCACAACATGTAGATGCCCCACCACACGACCAGCAGCATAAAGGCAAACAGGATCGTGCCGCCCGCCGCGACCACGAAGGGCATCTCCATGCGCGTGCCGAGGAATTCGAAGGTCGCGCGGCCGGGATTGAGGGCCAGGAAAGCGCCGAGTGCGGCCGTCAGCACGGCGAAGGCAACGGCGAGGATCAGGCGGATCATAGTGGATCGGCTCCCTGCGCGGTGGCGTCGTCGGCGAGCGCCTGGCGCAGCCGGGTCAGGCGGAGATCGAGATCCTGACGGGCGCGTGCCGAAATCAGCCAGTCCCGCGCGGCCTCGAGCGCCTCGCCTTCCAGGCGTTCGGTCAGGGCGATGGCGCCGTCCAGATCGTCCTGAGCCAGCCGGTCTTCGGCCAGGGCTGTGATCGCCAGTGCGCCGGTGTCGTCATCGCCGGCCTCGGCCTGGCGCACTTCGATCAGGCCGAAAAAGATGCGCCCGGGCCCGGCGGCTTCGCGAATGGCACTGCCGGGATAATTGGCGGCCAGCTGGTCGAGTGTCGGAACACCGGCGCGTGCGACAGGCGCCAGGGCTTCCAGATCGGCATTGTCACGCCAAAGACGCGCAAGAGCGGCGCGTTCGGCCTCGAAGCCCTCGCCGGTCATAGCGATCTCGCGCAGGGCCGTGAGCGCCAGGGCGCGGGCGGCGAGTGTCCGTGACGCCCGCGCATCATCGCCGCCGGTCGTCTCAGCGGTGCGTGTTGCGTTATCGGCCGCCGAACGGGCGGTCTCGGCCAGGGAGCGGGTTTCGCCGAGCGCATTGCCGAGCGCCGAGAGATCGCTTTCCAGCCCGGCAATCCGGGCAGTGAGCGCCTCGATCTGCGGTGCCGGATCGTCGAAGCTGGCGGCGGGTGCCGCGCTGCCGGTATCGCGGGCCTGTTCAAGCGCGGCGAGGCGCTGGGTGATATTCTGCAGGACTTGCGGGTCAATGCCGTTGGCGGTCGAGGCCTGGGCACCGTCGAGCGCCTGGTTGGCGAGGGCATCGACATCGGCGATCGCGGCTTCCAGCCGGTCGAGCCGGCGTTCCAGCGGGGCCGGGTCGAAAGCGCTGCCGGCTGTGGCAGCCGGCGCGTTTTCCAGAGCGGTCAGCCGCGCTTCCAGTGGGGCAATATCGGTCTGGTCGCCGGCTTCCAGGGTTTCCAGGATGGCCGACAAATCGCCTTCGGGAAGCTGACCTTCCACCGTGGCCAGGCGGCTTTCCAGTGCCGTGATCGCATCCGTGAGGGCGGCCCGTTCTGCCGCCGCGCCATCGTCAGACGGGGCCGGCGCGCCGAAATAGGTCTGCCCGGCATACCCGATGGCACCGCCCGCTGCGCTCGCCAGCAGGAACACCGTGAACAGCGACAGCCAGCCCGGACCTTTGCGCACAGGTTTTCCGGCCGGGCGGGAATCATCCGCCGGCTCGAACTCGGCATCGACGGGTTCGGGGTCGAGAGTGTCGTTGGGATCAGCCATGTCGGCCCGTGATTCGCGTGTTTCGCCCAGCTTAGGACGCGTTGGAAGCGCGCGCCAGTTCCGAGGTCTCGTCCAGGAGGGCAAGAAGCGCGTCCTCATTGGGCCGGGGCGCGGCAATAAGGGCGCCGAAACCGGCACCCTCCAGTGGCGACAGCGCGTTGGCGGAAATGCCGTAGACCGTGACCGAGCCCAGCCAGTGGTGCAGGCCGAATTTGCGCAGCAGGTCGAGGAAGGTCTTTGCGCTTCGCGCCGAATGGATGAGCACCGAAACCGGTGCGCCGGAGACGATCGCCGCGATGGCTTCCTCGCCCAGCGTATCGACGGCGACGGCCCCATAGCCGATCGCGTCATGCACCCGGAACCCGTGCGGTTTCAGCGCGCCGTTCAGATCGCCCGCGACATGGATGCCGCGCACATGCAGGAGATCACCATCGGCCGGTTTCAGCTTGCGGATGATCAGCCGGGCCAAAGCCTCGACATCGCCCTTGGCGGTGAAGACCTTCTTGAAGCCGATATCGCGGGCGGCGTCGGCCGTGGCATCACCGACAGCGAAAACGGGCAGGTCCCGTTCCGGCCGGCGCGGCCCCCAGGCCCGCACGCCATTGGCGCTGGTAAAGACGAGCGCCTGCGTGCCCGTCAGGTCGACATCGATACGCGCCCGGAAATTGATATCCAGAACCGGCGACACAATGGGGTCGATACCCATCCGCCGCAGGCCTGCAGCGGTGCGTTCGGCGCCGGGCCATCCGCGTGTCACCAGAACCGTCATGCCGTACCGAGAACCTCCGCAAGGCGGTCTCCGGCGGCCGCACGTACAGCCTCGCCCAGGGCCTGGCCGGCGGTGTCGGCGTCGGTGAGGGAGGCTGTGGTCATGTCGATCCGGGACTGTTCACGCCAGCGATACTGGCCATCAGGTGTCAGGACTTCGCCGGTGAAATCCATTGATTCATTATTAAGATGGGCCGCAATCGGGGTGCGGCAAGACCCATCCAGTTTTCTAAGAAAAGCACGTTCTGCGACAATCGCAAGCTCTGTCGCCGGGTGATTGAGCGGAGCCAGCCAGGCGCGGGCCTCGGCGTCATCCGTGCGGACCGCCACACCGACGGCCGCCTGCGCGGCGGCCGGCAGCATCTCGTCCATCGCCAGGGGCGCACGCTGTGCCTCGTCCCGTCCGAGCCGGTTCAGCCCGGCGCGGGCGAGAAAGGTCGCGTAGATCTCGCCATCGCGCAGCCGGCCAAGCCGGGTATCGACATTGCCGCGCAGGGGCACGACGGTCAGGTCCGGGCGGGCATGCAGCAGCTGCGCCTGCCGGCGCAGGCTGGCTGTGCCGATGGTCACGCCTTCGGGCAGGTCGGCCAGACGGGTCTCGCCGCCGCGGGCCAGCAGCATGTCGCGCGGGTCTTCCCGCTCGAGAATGGCGCCCAGGGCGAGCCCTTCGGGCAGCTCGGTCGGGACATCCTTCATGGAATGCACGGCGAATGTCGCCTCACCGGCCAGCTGGGCCTCGTCGATCTCCTTGGTGAAAAGCCCCTTGCCGCCGGCTTCCAGCAGGGTGCGGTCCTGGATCCGGTCGCCGGTGCTCACCAGGCCCAGAATGGGGAAAAGCCGTTCGCCTTCCTCGGCGTCGAGCCCGCAGGCGGCGATGAGGCGGGTCTGCACATCGCGGGCCTGTGCCAGGGCGAGCGGCGAGCGGCGGGTGGCGATGGGCTGGGGCGTGGACGGCGGCTTCACGTTGCAGGATCCCGGTCTTGAGGCTATCGGTCAGCCATGGACTTAGCCCCCGCATCCGCATCCGCGCAACCAGGCGAACTCACCGTGCTCGGTCTGGAGTCGAGTTGCGACGAGAGCGCGGCAGCAATCCTGCGCCGTCATCCTGACGGCCGGATCGAGGTTCTGGCCGATCTCGTACTTGGCCAGACAGAGGCCCATGCGCCCTTTGGCGGCGTGGTTCCCGAGATTGCGGCCCGCGCTCATGCCGAGGCGATGGACGGTCTCGCGGCGGCGGCGCTGGCCGAGGCCGGCCTGCCGCTGGACGCGCTCGACGCGGTGGCTGCGACATCGGGTCCCGGTCTGATCGGCGGCGTGATGGCGGCATTGATGACGGCCAAGGGGCTCGCTCTGGGAGCGGGCAAGCCTTTGATTGCGGTGAACCATCTGGAAGGCCACGCCCTGTCGCCGCGTCTGAGCGAAAATCTCGATTTCCCCTACCTGCTGCTGCTCGTGTCCGGCGGGCATACCCAGTTGCTGATTGCCGAAGCCGTGGGCGTCTATCACCGCCTCGGCTCGACCCTGGACGATGCCGCTGGTGAAGCCTTCGACAAGACGGCAAAAGTTCTGGGTCTGGGCTTTCCGGGCGGGCCGGCGCTCGAGCGCTGTGCCGAGGGCGGAGATGCGAACCGTTTCGATCTGCCCACCCCGTTGAAGGGCAAGCCGGGTTGCGACTTCTCCTTTGCCGGTCTGAAGACGGCGGCCCGGCAGATCTGGGACGGGCTGGATGCGCCGTCTGCGCAGGACAAGGCGGATCTGGCCGCATCCGTCCAGGCCGCGATCGCGACAGCCCTCGCGAGCCGGACCCGGCGGGCGATGGCGCAGTTTGCCGAGGATTATCCGGATGTTGCGACGCCGCGGCCGCTGGTCGTGGCGGGCGGCGTCGCGGCCAATCGCGCTGTGCGTGAGGCGCTCGAGGCGGCGGCCACACAGGAAGGTTTCCGCCTGGTCGCGCCGCCGATGAAATGGTGCACTGACAATGCTGCCATGATCGCCCTGGCAGGGCTGGAGCGGCTGGCGCGCGGCGACACCGACGGGCTGGACGCGCCGGCACGGGCGCGCTGGCCATTGGACGCGGCGTCGGCCAAGCTGGCCCCCGTGATCGGATCCGGACGGAAAGGACCCAAAGCGTGAGCGACTATCAGACCATCGGCGTGATCGGCGCCGGCGCCTGGGGGACGGCCCTTGCCCAGACGGCCGCCAAGGCGGGCCGGGACGTGCTGCTCTGGTCCTTCGAGCAGGATGTGGCCGACGCGATCAACACGAAACGCCAGAACACGGTTTTTCTGCCAGACGTGACGCTGGAACCGTCGATCGAGGCGGTGACGGCGATTTCCGATCTCGATGCCTGCGAGGCCGTCCTTGCTGTCGCGCCCGCGCAACATTTGCGTCGCGTACTGGAAACATTCGCGCCCTATGCGCGTGACGGTGTGCCCCTCATTCTGTGCGCCAAGGGGATCGAACAATCCTCCCTGTCGCTGATGACGGATGTGCTGGGCGCGACCATTCCGCGCGCGGTGCCGGCGGTGCTGTCCGGACCGAGTTTCGCCATCGACACCGCCCAGGGCCTGCCGACGGCCGTAACGCTGGCCTGCGCCGATGAAAAGATCGGCAATGACCTGATCGCGGCGCTGGGGACCAGCCGGTTCCGGCCCTATCTGGTGACCGACCTTGTCGGCGCCGAGATCGGCGGCGCTGTGAAAAATGTGCTGGCGATCGCCTGCGGGATTTCCGAGGGCAAGGGTCTGGGCAAGTCGGCGCATGCGGCGCTGATCGCGCGCGGTTTTGCCGAGATGACGCGCCTGGGTGTCGCCATGGGCGCGCGGCGCGAGACACTGGCCGGGCTGTGCGGTCTGGGCGATCTGGTGCTGACCTGTTCCTCGCCGCAATCGCGCAACATGTCTTGCGGACTGGCGCTGGGGCGTGGCGTGTCGCTGGACGACATTCTCGCCAGCCGCCGGGCGGTCACGGAAGGCGTGGCCAGTGCGCCGGCCGTCGTTGCGCTGGCGAAACGGCATGGCGTCGAGATGCCGATCTGCGAGGCAGTCGACGATATCCTGGCCGGCCGTACCGGCGTCGATGACGCGATCGAGGCGCTGCTGTCGCGCCCCTTCACCCTGGAGACCGCCTGATGCTTTTCCTCATCCACACCTGGGACCGGCCCGGTGCGCTGGATGTGCGCCTCGCCAATCGCAATGATCATATCGCCTGGCTGAATTCGGCCGGGGATGCCGTCAAGGCAGCCGGTCCCTGGCTCAACGAGGCCGGAGACATGGCCGGTTCACTGATCATTGCCGACATGGCGGATCGTGAGGCGCTGGATACCTGGCTGGCGGAAGACCCCTATGGCCGTGCAGATTTGTTCGAGCGGGTCGAGATCGCGCCCTGGCGATGGCTGGTCAAACCGCCGCTCGACACGGCGGCATGAGACCGACACCGCCGGCAGGAACCGAACTTGCCCGGCTGGACGAGATTCCCGATCCCTGCGCCCGGGCCGCAGCCTGGGAGAAGGGGGCGGTCCTGATCGTGCGGCGTGGCACACGGGTGACCGCCTGGTCGAATCTGTGCCCGCATGCCGGCCTGCCGCTCACCCTGCCGGACGGGCGGGGCCTGCTGCACAAGGGCGAGACGCTGGTCTGCCCGGTTCATGGCGCCAGTTTCGACGTGGAGGACGGCCGCTGTACCGGCGGCCCGGCGGCGGGCGACCGGCTGGTCCCGATTGCGGTTGAGATCACAGACGGCGTTAT
Organism: Pseudomonadota bacterium; assembly: GCA_036231565.1. Taxonomy (GTDB): domain Bacteria; phylum Pseudomonadota; class Alphaproteobacteria; order Caulobacterales; family Maricaulaceae; genus Maricaulis. The sequence continues at coordinate 41,389 of JAZAHA010000057.1, read as the reverse complement.
CCGCGCCGCCTGACCCTATTCGTCCGTCGTTTCGGGGCGGGCAGCGTCGACCGCTTCTGCGGCGTCGACCAGCGCCTGGCCGGCGGCATCGTCGCGGACAACCGCACAGAAGGCACCGTCGCGTGAACGGTGATAGATGACGGCGTCGGTGTTCACATCATAGAGCTCGCCGGCCGCGCGGAAGAAGTCGGCCGCCGCCCTATCGATCTGCTGGCGCTGGGTTTCCGGCAGGCTGACGATGTTGAAGGCATAGTCGGCCGGCGCGCCGCCACGGGCGTGCGAAACGAGGACCATGCCGGAGGGACCCCGCTCGATCAGGGTCTGCCCGGCTTCCAGGTGCGCCGATGGCGCATCAGCGAAACAGGCCTCGGATGTTGCCAGATTCTCGGCGTCATAGCCGCTGGTGGCCGTGCTCCCGCCGCCGTCCTGCGGCGCGGAACAGGCGGCGATCCCCAGGGCGAAAGCGAGACAGTAGACGGTCTTCATGGCGTATCCCTCCGTGAGGTCATGTCCGCCGGGCCTATATCGGATCGGCCGTGGACGGAGAAATGAAACTTATGTGTCGCCGGGTGCGCCGGTTTCCAGCAGTGCTTTGAGCCGTGTGAGGGCGGTGCGCCACTCGGTCTTCCAGTGTTCACAGGATTGTGCGGTCTCAAGGCCTTCATGACTGAGCGATATCTGTGTCTTGCCGGTACCCTTCGCCGTCAGCCAGACGGCCAGCCGGCCACCTTCCGACCACTGGCCGTTGACGGATTTGCCCGGTGTTCCGCTGGTCCGTGTGAATACGCCCGCCGGCCCCCAGTCGGCAAAGCCGGGCAGGTCGAACGCGGTCTGCACGGCAGCCGGGCCGGCTTGCACGGTTCTGGAGGCGGAGGCCTGGTACCTGCCGTCGCCGCAGGCCCGCTGGTGCGGGTCGCGGCGGCCGGTCATCATTTCCCAGCTGCCGGATACCATCTGCGCCCACCAGCCCGACAGGCCGCGTTCTTCCTTCAGCCGCCTTGCGAGCGCGGTGTGATCCAGCTCGCCGGCCCAGGCGTCCAGATCGTGGCGCCATTCCGCCCAGGTCTGCCCCGTCGCGCGCGCGACGGCCGCGTCGGAGATCGAGGGTGTCCATTCATCGGTCCTGGCTTTCATGGGCGCGCTCTCGCTGGTTTCCGCCACGAGCTAACCGCGCGCGGGCCGCTGTTGCAAGCGTGGCCGGAACGCGCTGCGACACTATGCGTTTCCAAGAATCCTTGCCGGGTGCAGGCACAAATGCCCAGATATCTGGCGTAGCAACGAGGTGACCGTCCATGAAGAAGGCATTGATAGACACCGAGACCTGGCTTGCCGCGTTCGATGGCGGCAAGGCGTTGATCTGGCGCAATGAAGGCTTTGACGATCAGCCCAACCTGAAACTGGTCGAGACGCTGGGTATCGACAATCCGCCCGATCGCGATCAGGGCGAAGACAAGCCGGGCCGCTTCCCCGATCCCGTTCACGGCCGCTCGGCGGTCAGCGAGACCGACTTTCATCAGCAGGCCAAGGAGCGCTTTGTCGATGAGGTGGTCGAGCATCTCAACAAGGCGCGTGCGGAGAAGAAATTCGACCGCATCGTCGTCATGGCTCCGGCCAAGGCGCTGGGCGAGGCGCGTTCGCAATTCTCCGACGACCTGGCCGAGTGCCTGATCGAGGACGCTGTAGACGTGACCAACGAGCCGGTCGACAAGATCGAGAAGCGGCTCGCCGGTCTGTTGACGGGTTAGACGAGGGCCGGCTTATTCAGCCGCGCGCGCCAGCGGCTGGACACCGAAGAAGGCGGTGAGTTCGGCGATCAGCGCGCGCTTGGAGACCGTGACGATCTCGGCCCCCTTTTCCGCTGTGGCCTGGGACGGGTCGGACCCGATCCGGCCATCCGGGAAATTGCGGCGATAGTCGGCGGCATCGATGAAGCTGCCCGTCGGCGCGATCTTCGGCGTCATCTCCACCGTCTTCACGGCGTGCGGGTGCGCGTAATAGGTCACAGCGACCTCCGATGCGGTGGCGTGCATGCCGTCGCCGATCGGGAAAAGATCGCGGCAGGTGTCGCCCACGCCGGGAAGCTCCCACCAGTTGCGCTGGCTCAGGCGGATCGGACAGGCCGCCGCGTCGAGCGAGAAATTGGCGTAGTATTCGGCGAAGGCGGCATTGATCGTTGTGATGTTGCCGCCATGGCCGTTGAGGAAATAGATCCGGTCGAAACCGTGACGGGTCAGGCTTTCTATCCAGTCATTCAGCGCGGCGATCATGGTCGAGGGGCGCAGCGTCATCGAGCCGGGAAAGGCCAGGTGATGCTGGGCGATGCCGACATTGAAGGTCGGCCCGATCAGGAAGCCGCTCTCGGCGCCGGCTTCCGCGGCGATCACTTCCGGACAGATCGCGTCGGTGCCGACCAGTCCGTTCGGCCCGTGCTGTTCCGTCGAGCCGATCGGAATCACGATGCCCTTGCAGCGTTTCAGATAGGCCTCGACTTCGGGCCAGGATGCGTGGTGCAGGAGCATGTCGGCCTCCCCGGATAATTGTTCCGCAGGAGCTAAACCGGACAATGGTCCGCACGCAAGCGCGCGTTACCGGTGTTGCTGCCGCCGGCTTTCGCGGCGGTAGACAAAGGCGGCGAGTCCGGTGAGCACGACCGCAAAGGCCAGGATGAATTGCATGTCCCCTCCATCGGACCCGTTGGCCGGGGCCCTGATGGAATAACCTTGTGCCTGAAAACCCCTTAGCAAGCGTAAACTCGCGCCCTGCGTGTCCCGGGCGGCGTCACGGGTTCGTGATTTCAACGGAGTGCGCTGTGGCGGCATGATCCGTCGGAATTCAGGACCGGATCTGGAGGATCGGAGGGAATACATGCGCCAGATGATTTCAGCGACGACAGCCCTTGCGCTGGTCGCGGCGATGACGGCAGCGATGCCGGCCATGGCCCAGGACGACAGCATGGCGGACGGCGCCATGCAGCACGACGCGGAGATGCATAACGATGCGGACATGTCGCATGACATGCACGCCGATCATGACATGCACGGCCAGCACGACGGGATGATGGATCATGCCGGTGCCATGCCGCAGAGTATAGAGGACGCTGTTTCCGACGAGACCCGGCCCGAAGAGGACCGGCTGCTCGACGTCAACCGGCATCCGGCCGAAGTGCTGCTGTTCGCCGGGCTGGAGCATGGCTGGCGCGTTGCCGACCTGACGGCCGGCTCGGGCTATTACACCCGCGTGCTGTCAACGGCGGTGGGTGCGGAAGGCCATGTCTACGCCCACAATCCCAGCTGGATCGCCGAGCGTTTTCCCGAGCCGAATGAGGCGCTGGGCAGGCTGGCCGATGACCGCGCCAACGTCACCCATCTCGTCTCGCCGATCGAGACATTTGCCGCCGATATCGACGAGCCGCTCGACGGTGTGATGATGGTGCTCTTCTATCACGATACGGCCTGGGACGAGACCGACCGGGATGCCATGAACCGGGCCGTCTACGACGCGCTGCGGCCGGGCGGGGTCTATCTGGTGATCGACCACCACGCGCCGGAGGGCAGCGGGCTGGAACATGTCAACACTACACACCGGATCGAGGCCAGCGTCGTGCGCGCCGAGATCGAGGCCGCCGGTTTCACCTTCGACGGCGAAAGCGACATGCTGGCCAATCCGGACGACCCGCGCGACATCTCGGTGTTCGACGACTCGATCCGCCGCATGACGGACCGCTTTGTCTACCGGTTCCGCAAGCCGGAAATGTAGGTCGGAAGCTGGCGTGGTCCGGGCGGGTGCCGTCCGGACATCAGCCGGTTTGCCAGTCGCGACGGGTCAGGCCGTAGATCAGGCTGTCGCGCACGCCGATATGCGTTTCCCAGGCATCGCGCAGCCGGCCCTCCAGCTGGAAGCCCAAGGCCTCGATGAGCCGGATCGAGGCGGTATTGTCCGGATCGATATCGGCATAGAGGCGACGCAGGCCGAGCGTGTCGAAAGCGTGGCCGAGCAAGGCCTGCACGGCTTCGCGGGCGTATCCGGAGCCGCCGGCATCAGGACGCTGGATATAGCCGATCTCGGCCGTGCCCTCGCGGCGGTCCATTAACACCACCCAGCCCAGTGCATCATGCGGTGTTCCGGCGCGGGCAAAGGCCCAGCTGCACACGCTGTCGCCCTCGACATTCCAGCGCATGTAGCGGCGCATGGCGTCGAGGTCTTCCAGCGCCGCGGACGACCAGTAACGCATGTTCTCGTCATCGGCGAAGGCCGGGAAGAGTGCCTCGGCGTCATCCATTGTCAGCGGGCGCAGGATGAGGCGGTCCGTCGTGAGCACCGGCAGTTCGGGACGGCCGGCCGGCGGGGTGAGCACCAGGCTCTTCGCATCCAGCCGGATTTCCTCGAATCGCTCGTCGATACAGTCCTGCATGGTGATGAAACAGTCCTGGGAGAACCAGTCATTCTCCTTGAAACAGGCCTTTCGCGCGTCTTCAGACGGCCAGAGTGCATAGGACCAGTAGATTCCGTCCTCATCGCAGTGCAGGGCGGCGCCGTGCGAACCGCAGGTTTCGTGGATCCGGCGCGTGCCCTCGGTCCAGGCCTCGCAGAATTCGGCATCGCGCCCGGGCTTGAGGCGCCAGCGGTAAAGAACGGCAGAAGTCATGCTGTCTCCGGGCCGTGGCCCTTTTGCGGATGCCAACGCTAGCGCGCCGAATGCCCGGACGCCAGCTGGCCTCGCCATATTCTGCCCCGAAATCACCCCAACTGCGGCGGGAACCGATGTCCGGTGACAGGCATTTCTCGGTCATTCGATACGGGTGAGCTGCCCAGGCAGCGCCCGGAAAGCAACGGAAAGGAAATTTGCCATGAAAACGCTGCTGATGATTTCCGCCGCGACGCTGTTCGGTGCTTCCGCCGCGCTCGCTCAGGACAACCAGACCTTCATCACCCTGGACTCCAACCAGAATGGTTCGGTGTCCTTCGACGAGGCCGTGATCGCCGATCCGTCCCTGGACCGCGCGTCCTTTGACGCCCAGGACAGCGATGGCGACGGCTCGCTGAATGTCGCCGAGTTCGAAGCCTGGCTGGAAGGCCGCGCCGATGCGGAAGCCGGCGTCGAGAGCGATATTGACAGCGATCCGGTCGAGGACAACCCGGTCTATGACGAGCCGCAGGACAGCTCGATCGAGTCCGAAGCCGAGATCGAGGCCGAAACGGGCCTGGAATCAGAAACCGAGATCGACCCGATGGAAGATCCGGTGGACGACCCGCTCCAGGACCCCATCACCGACCCGGAAGTCGGCAATGATGCCGAGCTGGGTGTCGACACCGACATCGATGCCGAAGGCTCGCTTGACGATCCGATGCGCGGGTAATCCTCCCCGAACCCGCCATCGATACCTGGAAACCCCGGTGCTCCCGCACCGGGGTTTTCTTTATGGCGTCAGGTCTCACCGTCCAGGCGCTGCTTGCGCAGGACGCTGGCGCGGACCTTCTCGCTTTCCGAACGCAACTGGCCGCAGGCAGCGAAGATGTCGCGGCCGCGCGGGGTGCGGATCGGCGAGGCATAGCCGGCCCGGTTGACCACATCGGCAAAGGCCTCGATCTGGTCCCAGTCGGAGCACTCATAGGGGCTGTTCGGCCAGGGGTTGAACGGGATCAGGTTGATCTTCGCCGGCACGCCCTTCAGCAGTTTCACCAGCGCCCGCGCCTCGGCCAGGCTGTCATTGACACCCTTGAGCATCACGTATTCGAACGTCACGCGCTTGGAATTGCCCAGGCCCGGATAGGCGCGGATCGCATCCATCAGCTGGGCCAGCGGGTATTTCCTGTTCAGCGGCACCAGTTCGTTGCGCAGATCGTCATTGGTGGCGTGCAGCGAGATGGCGAGCATCGTGCCCGTGCGCTCGCCCAGCTCCTGGATCTTCGGCACCACGCCCGAGGTCGACACCGTCGTGCGCCGGCGGCCGATCGCCATGCCGTCGCCATCGGAAATGATGTCGATCGCGTCGGAGACATGGTCGAGATTGTAGAGCGGTTCGCCCATGCCCATGAAGACGATATTGGTGATCTTGCGGTTCTCGTTCGAGGTCGGCCATTCGGCCAGATCGTCGCGCGCGATCATCACCTGGGCGGCGATCTCGGCCGCCGTGAGATTGCGCACCAGCGCCTGGGTGCCGGTATGGCAGAAGGTGCAGTTCAGCGTGCAGCCGACCTGGCTGGACACGCACAGCGCCCCCGAGCGCGCCACGTCCGGAATGAAGACGGTCTCGCACTCCACGCCCGGCGCCAGCCGGATCAGGTATTTGCGCGTGCCGTCGACGGAGACGAGGCGTTCCACGATCTCCGGCCGGTGCAGCGTGAACTCGCGCGCCAGCACGGCACGCAGGTCCTTGGAAACATTCGTCATCTCGTCGAACGAGGTGACGCCATAGTGATAGATCCAGCGCCAGAGCTGGTCGGCGCGCATCTTGGCCTTCTTCTCGTCGACGCCGGCGCGCTCGATCAGCGCATCGCGCAATTGCGTGCGCGTCAGGCCGGCGAGCGAAAGCGGTCCGGCCGGCGCGGCAGGGCGGCGGGCGGCGGACAGGTCGAGGGAATGGCTGGTCTGTAGGTTCATGGCGGCGTCACATACAGGAAAACACTGCACTCCGCGAGGGGGCAGAACGCATGACGGGGTTGCGTCAGCAGGGCAGGCCGCGCTGTGATGGGGGCATGAAACTGATCTGTCATCCCCTCACCGCCGAAGTCCCGACAATCCGCCCGGCCGGAAGCCGCCGCGAATGGATGGACGCCACGCCGGAAAGCTCGGCCTATCGCTGCCTGCCGCTGGCGCTGGCCAACCAGCACGGCTGGGAGGTGTTCACCCCGACCGGCTTCACCGCAAGCTGGAATGGCGGCGAGCGGGTCGAGGATGTGACGGTGCGCATGGACGACCCGCTGGCGATGGGAAAGCCCGGCGCGCCGATGGCGAATTTCGGCTCGGGCATCCTGACGTTCGAGACGGGCTTCCTGCTGCGCACGCCGCCGGGCTGGAATATCTGGGTGATGGGGCCGGTGAATGCGCCCAAGGACGGGATCGCGCCGCTCAACGGCGTGATCGAGACCGACTGGAGCCCTTATGCCTTCACCATGAACTGGCGCTTCACCCGGCCCGGCGAGGTGCGTTTCGAGGCAGACGAGGCGATTGCCCAGCTCTTCCCCGTGCGCCGGGACCTGTTCGACAAGGTCGAGACCGAGATCCGGCCGCTGCATGCCGACCCGAAGACGTTCGAACAGTTCGAGACCTGGCGGGTCAGCCGCGCCGATTTCGCCACCCGCCTGCGCGAGGGCGACAAGGACGCGGCCGAGCTGAAATGGCAGAAGGGCTATTATCGCGGCCTGCTGCCCGATGGCTCGAAAGGCCCGCCCAGCCACAAGACCAAGCTGCGACCGAAACCGTTCGGGGACGGGGAGTAGGAAGACACTTCATCCTTCCCCTTGACGGGGAAGGTGGCCCGGCGCGAAGCGCCGGGTCGGAAGGGGTGAATCCTCATGCAAGCGGGCTGGTGGACACCTAGCCCCCACCCACTCCACCGCAGCAAAGCTGCGGTCCCCCGCCCCCCTCCAGGGCGCGGACCAAGTTACCCGCAGAGCGCTTCGACGCGCTGCAGGGCTGCCGTGACGCCGGAGAGCGAGAACTCGTAGGCGGTGGCGACACCGGCAGCCGTGGTGGCGCTGACGTGCATGGTGGAGCCGCGGCGCATCTGGCGCACCAGATCGCTCTCGTCGGACAGGTCGTCGAGGAAGGCCTCGCTGCCGTCTGTGAACGTGTCGAAGCGCGACGAGCCGACCCGCACTTCCGGCGGGCTGGTTGGGCGCAGGTCGTATCCGGTCAGCAGGTTGGGCTGTTCGTCGACGGCGCCGTTCTGCCAGGAGGCGACGATGAAATACACCGTGCCATGATCGAAGGTGCGCGGGGCGCTGTCGGTCGGGCGGCTGAGCGCATAGCAGACCAGCCCGGCCTCGGTCGGCCGGGTGAAGACACGCCAGTCGGAATATTCGCCGCGGAACTCCGGCTCGTCCTGGGCGAGGGCCGGAACGGCGCTGGCGAAGGTGAGGGCGAGGGCGGCAAGGCAGGGTCGCAGGAACACGGTTGAGGTCATCCTCTGTTCGGTAGCCAATCGGACTGTGCGCACAGCAAAAGCGGTAAGGCGACGAGGGTTAAATCCCCCCTAATCTGGCATGCCTGCGGCCGCGATCAACGATGCATGCCGAACTTCTTTTCCGCATCGTCTGGCACGGTCTGCGGACCGCCCGGCATCAGCGGGCGTTCGGGAAATCCGCCGAAATTCAGCGTGCGGTCGTAGAGCGTGATCGCGCAGGCCACCGAGACATTGACGCAGAATTTCGTCGGGATCTTGACGATGTGCTGACAGCGCGCCTGCATTTCCTCGGTCAGCGAGCCCCGCTCGCGGCCGAACACATAGGCAGCGCACAACGGGTGGCGGAAGGCCGGCAGGTCGACGGCCTCGTCGGTCAGTTCGACGCCGACCAGCTGGCAATTGTCCGGCAGGGCCATGGCGTCGATATCGGCCCATTCATAATAGGGCACATGGCTGACGGATTTGGCGGTGTCGGCCTGGTAGACATCGCGGACCCGGTGGCTGGCATTCACCGAAAAGGCAAAACTGGCGCCGAAAGCGTGCGCCGTGCGCAGGATCGCGCCCAGATTCATCGGTTTGGAAATGCCTTCCGCCCCGACCGCAAAATATCCGCGCATGCCCGCTCCTGCCCTGCTGCGTGATCCCTGTCGCTCAGTCGACCTCTACAGTGATCCGCCCGTCCGGGTATACTGCGGCGCGCTTCATGCCGGGCGAGTTGAAGGGCTGGGCCAGATTGCCGTGGCGGTCGACACAGATCACGCCGCCCTCGCCACCCAGGCTGCCGACATCGCCGATCGCGCCGGCGGCGGCTTCGGCGAGTGTCTGGCCGCCATAGGCCATACGGGCCGAGATGTCCTTGGCGGTGGCCTGGCGCAGGAAGAATTCGCCCTGGCCGGTGCAGGACACGGCCACATGCCCGTCGGCCCAGCAGCCGGCGCCCAGGATGGGGCTGTCGCCGACCCGGCCTTCCAGCTTGTTCAGCGTGCCGCCGGTCGAGGTTGCCGCAGCCAGGCGTCCGGACATATCCAGCGCCACGCAGCCCACCGTGCCGGTGGCGATGTCGCGATCATCCGGCGCCGCGGCTGGCGTGTAGTAGTCGTTGACGCTCTCCACCCGCTCAAGACCCTGAAGGCCGGCGAAACGCTCCGCGCCGCGGCCGGCGAGCATGACATGCCGTGTTTTTTCCATGACGGCGCGGGCGGCGTGGACCGGGCTGATGAAGCCGGTCAGGGCGGCAACCGACCCGGCGCGCCGGTCCGAGCCGTCCATGATGGCGGCATCGAGCTCATAGCGGCCGGCCTGGTTCGGCGAGGCGCCCTTGCCCGCGACGTAGAGGCCGGAGGCCTCCAGGCGGCGCACGATCTCCGTCACCACGTCAAGCGCCGCGTCGCCCGCTTCCAGCATCGCCTTGCCGGCCTCGGCCAGTTCGCGCATGTGGGTGCGTTCGGGGTCATAGCTGCGCGGCGCAAGCACGCCGGCGCCGCCGTGCAGGAGAAGGGCGTAGGTCTGGCTCATCGGATCGTCCGTCGGTGGGGTTGCCCCGCTAGCTCTAACACCGGGCAGCAGCCGCACCCAACCGGGATTTCCAGCCGCGACGAAGCGGGCGATTTTCTTTTTTGTCCCGACGCGCTATGCCGCAGGGCAAGTCGATAAAGGGGAAGACAAATGAAAATTGACAATTCCATCGCTGCGATCGTCACCGGCGGAGCCTCGGGTCTCGGCGAAGGCACAGCCCGCCGTCTCGCTGCCGAGGGCGCCAGGGTCGCGATTTTCGACATGAATGCGGAGAAGGGTGAAGCGGTCGCCAAGGAGATCGGCGGCGTGTTCTGCCAGGTCAATGTGGCCGAGGAAGACAGCGTCGATGCCGGTTTTTCCAAGGCACGCGACGCCCATGGCCAGGAACGCGTGCTGGTGAATTGCGCCGGTATCGGCTGGGCCGAGAAAACGGCACGCCGGTCCTCCTCGACCGGTGAAATCAGCGCCCACTCTGCCAAGGGCTTCCAGACCGTCATCGCGATCAACCTGGTCGGTTCTTTCCTGTGCGCGTCCAAGTCGGCTGCCGGCATGATGGCGCTCGATCCGGCGGGCGACAGCGGCCGCGGCGTGATCGTCAACACCGCTTCGGTGGCCGCGCAGGACGGTCAGATCGGCCAGCTGGCCTATTCTGCCTCCAAAGGTGGTATCTACGGCATGACCCTGCCGATGGCGCGCGACCTGGCCCGCGAAGGCATTCGCGTGAACACCATCCTGCCGGGCTTCTTCGAGACGCCGATCTATCAGCAGATGCCGCCGGAAGTGAAAACCTCCCTGGCCTCCCACCTGCAATTCCCGCAGCGCTTCGGCACGCCGGCCGAGTATGCCGATCTGGTCGCCTTCATGGTGACCAATGACTACATCAACGCCGAATGCGTGCGCCTCGACGCCGGCGCCCGCATGCCTCCGAAATAGGTCAGACGAACGGGAACGGCGGCGGCCCGAGGGGGCGCCGCCGTATCCGCCTAGAATTCGTGACGCACGGTCAGGCGTGCGTTCAGCGGCGCGCCCGTCGAGATATTGTCATTGCTGTGGGCATCGGGGAAGTAGTCCTCGTTCAGCAGGTTCTCGATATTGAGCTGGAGCCGCGTGCGGTCAGTGAGATCGTAGTAGGCCGCCGCGTCGATGCGTGTGTAGGCCGGCACTTCGACCGCATTGTCCTCGCGCACGAATGACGCGCTCTGATGCGTCAGGCCGATGGCCAGGGACAGTGACTCCGTCGCCGCAAACTGGTTCCAGACTGACACCATGTGCTCCGGCGTCTGACGGGTCGTGTTGCCGTCGAGGCCGCCGCCGTCGACTTCCCCGTCGAGATAGCTGTAGCCGGCATTGATCGTCCAGCGCTCGGTGAGCGAGCCGCTGAGCTGGATTTCAGCACCTTCTGTCGTGCTGCCCGGTACCGTAGTGACGATAGAGGGATCGTCCGGGTCGACCGAGGTGAACTGGCCGCTTTCAAGCCGGAAGACCGCCGCGCTCAGCGACAGATCGGGATTGATATCCCACTTCACGCCGATTTCAGTGTTCTCGAAGACCTGTGGCTGCAGGTCCTCGGTCGTCGTGGTCAGTGTAAGGAACTGGTCGCCTGAACTGGGCAGGAAGGTCTCGCTGTAGCTGGCATAGACCGACACGTTTTCCGCCGGCTTGTAGATGAAGCCGAGGCGTGTGGAGATTTCCTCGTCGACCCGGCCGCGGTGGCCTGTATCGCCCGGGTTCAGCGCTGCGCGGCGATCGAGCACGGCGACGTCGAACCGGTCGAAGCGCAGTCCAGCCACCAGCTTGAAAGTGTCGGTAAGATCAATCTGGTCCTGGATGTACACGGAGATGGCCTCGACCTCGGACGACCGGTCCCGCTCCGGCGTGACGAAGGCGAAGTCGGGGATGACGAGCGGGTCGGAGAGCGGGACCGAGATCTGATCGTCGCCATTGCTCGCGAAGAGATTGTCCAGGCGGGCATTGTCGGTGGACTGGTCGGCATATTCCGCGCCGAACAGGAGGGTGTGGGCGATGGAGCCCGTGTCGAATTCGCCGACAAGATTGCCCTGAAGCAGCAGGTTTTCACGGCCCGTGGTGTCCTGATAGCCGTCGAGCGTGACGAGGGCCGGTGTGACCGAGCTGTCCAGCCCGGCCGGATAGAGGTTCTGGTACAGCTTGTCGTAGTCGGCGTACTGGGCGGTGACATTGCCCCTGAGCGCGTCGTTGAAGGTGTGATCCAGGCGGGCGCGCAGGATGTGGGCCTGCAGCGTGGTGCGGTTCTCCTGGGGCGAACCGAAGAAAGTGTCGTCATATCCGCGCAGCGGGCGGTCCGGACCGCCCGCGACCGTGACCGACGGAACGCCGCGGTCGACCACCCGGTCGTCGTCGAGATATTCATAGTAGAGAACGAGGCGGGTCTGCGCGCCGAGGTCGAAGCCCAGAGTCGGATTGATGCCAAAGCGTTCACCGTCGAACACGTCACGATGGCTTGCGAGCGTTTCGGCAAATGCGTTCAGGCGCAGGGCGGCATCATCGCCGATTGCGAAATTGGCGTCACCGCTGATGGAGCCGGCACCGAACGTGTTGAGGCTGGCGGCTGCACTGGCGAAGTGTTCGCCGGTTCGCGGATCCTTCGTGACGCGGTTGATCACGCCGCCACCGCCGCCGCGGCCGAAAAGGAGGGCGTTGGCGCCGCGCAGAATCTCGATCTGCTGGATATTGTACAGCGGCCGGAAGTACTGGACGTCGTCGCGCATGCCGTTGAGGAAGAAATCGGCGGTCGTCTGGTTGCCGCGAATATTGATGGCGTCGCGGTGCCCCTCGCCCTGGCTGATCGACAGGCCCGGCGTGTAGCGCAGGACATCGCCCAGATCGTCGAGGGCCTGATTGTCGATCTGGGCTCGCGTCATAATTGTAAGGCTTTGCGGCAGGTTGATGACTGGAGTCGGCGTTTTCACGGCATTGACCTGATCGAGCGACAGGTAACGGCCACGCACTGTGACAACGTCTTCCTCGGCTACCTGCCGGGCGAGCGCGACGCCGGAATTGAGCGCGCAGACGGCAGTCGCAGCGAGAAGCAGGGAAAGTCTTTTGGCCATTGTTCGAAATCTCCGATCCAGACAAGTTGCCCCGCTCTAAACGGGGCGCTCTTGCCAATCAATCGCATTTGCAGGTGGTTGCAGCGCGCCCGCCCGGGGCGTTGCAATTAAGTCGCAATCTGCTTGCCGGAGTCGCAAAAACAAATCCCGCCAGTGTGGCGGGATTTGCAGGACTTCAGGATCGAAGATCCGTGGATGTGAAACGTCGGCCGCGCCGGTCAGCCCGGTTCGGGCCGGACGATGTCGTCGGACAGGTTGGCGATCACGTCGCGCGCGTCGAACGCGTTGGGATCGTCGGGCTTGGTGCCGCGCCCCAGGAAGATCTCGGCGCTCGCCTCATAGCGGGTCGTTTCGCGATAGCGGGTGTCGTCCCAGAACGGATCCCGCCAGCCATGCCAGCCCCAGCGGGGGTGGTAGTAGGAATAATGCACCGGGAAGGCGGAATAATAGGACGACGCGAAACTGCTCGCCGTGACGCGCGTGTCCTCGTCGGTCGCACGGGTGACCACGGTGAAATAGTCATACCCCTGTTCCACCGTCAGTTCGGCCGCGCGGTAAAGCAGGTAGGTCTCAACGGTTTCACGGTCGGTCAGCGAATTCCCTTCGAAGGAAAGCCGGAACCGGTTGGTCTCGATCTGCTGTTCTTCGAAGCCCCGGCGGCTGCCGTCGGCGGCCTGGTACGGGGTAGGCGATGCACAGGCGGCCAGCATCGAAACGGCTGCCAGTGAAAATAGAACGCGCCTCATGTCGGGCTCCTTGGGACTCGTGTTACCCTCGCATTCTGGATTATGACGGGTCTGGCCGCGGTTGAAAGGGGCCGCATTGCAGTTCGGGCAAGAATTGATCGGCTTTTTGCGTGACAATGAGCCGGTCACGAAGGGGGTCACCGGCATGACCGGCATCTTGCAGGCGGTAGGATTGATGGCAGCGTTGTTGATGACGGCACAATTCGATCCGGGGGCCGACGCTGTGCGGATTGCGCTGGTCGAGGCCTGCGAGGCGGCCGGCGGATCGCCCGGTGCCTGCGCCTGTGTGTCGCGCGAGGCAAGTTCGCGTTTCAACGAGCGTCAGATGCGTGTGATCGTGGCGGCGATGCCGGACATGCAACGGGTTGGCGAACCGCAGGCTCTGGCTGACGAGCTCGGCTTCTCCTTCGACCAGATCCTCAATCTGCGCCAGCGCGCCCTGCGAGCGGATACCGTGATCCGCTCGGCCTGCGGCGCAGGTCTGTCCCGCGAGGACTGAGCGGGACGCAGGCGTCAGTTCAGACGCATCTGGCAGTCGGCAAACCGCCACTCGGCTGGCCGGATCAGGCCCTGATGGGCAATCCGAACGGTGTGGATGACGGCATCGATCTCGCTCTTCCAGAAATCGAGAAATCGCGTCAGGCGCGGGTATTTCGGCGCCAGGTCCTGGGTTTGCCAAACAAAGGTCTGCAGCAGCGCGGGATGGTCCGGCATGTAATAGGTCACCTCGGCCGTCGTCAGCCTGAGGCCGCGGATCTGTTCCGCAAAATCGCGATCGACTTCCCTCATGATCTGCCTCCTTGCAGCGGTCTAGCCTTCCGGCTTCTGTTCCCCGCAACGTTCAGATTATGAGAAATCGATGAATGAAAGCTGACCGCCGCCGATATGACAGACCGGCGTCAGGGCAGATCGATTTCCAGGATCACGGTTGCGGGCTGTTCGCTGTCCGGGCTCTCGCCGTCTGCCGGGAAACGCGGCCAGGCTGCGTTGGCGACCAGCCAGGCCCGTCCGTCCGCCGGGTCCACCAGCGTGGGCTCGGCGAGCTCGCCGGCCATTGCCGGATGACCGCGCAGCAGGACTTCGGTGCTGGCCACGGCACGACCGTCCGCGTCGAGATCGATCGCCATGACCTGGTGCGGCCGCGTGCCGTTGCGCACGGCCAGGATGCGCCCGTCGCGGGTCTGGCGCAGCCCGTCAATTCCGATCAGGCTTTCAGTCCCGCTGCGGACCAGAGAGACCGACCGGTCGCCCAGATCGATCCGCCACAGACCCATCGCATAGTCCGCGACATAGAGCGCGCCGCGGGCCAGCGCGACACCCTGCAGACTGACAAAGCGTGGATCCTCGGCCAGGACTTCCAGCTCGCCGGAGACGCTGTCGAGTACATAGACCCGCGGCGCCTGGCTGTCGGAGGCGTAGACCGTGCCGTCGCGCACGGTGAAGTCGGCGATCTGCACGGCCCCATCGATCTCGTAGCGGCGATAGAGGTCGCCGGTGACCAGGTCAAAGGCAAACAGCGCGGTGCCGCCGGTCTCTCCGTCTTCCAGCGGCGTCTGTTCGATAGCCGCGGATCCGGCCCAGACGACACGGGTCCGGTCGTCGACCGCAAGGCCGAACACCGACCACAACCCGTCCTCCCGGTCGGCAAAGACCCGGGGTTCGTCGCGGGCAAAGGGTTCCAGCAGCAGGATTTCCCGTCCGGTGACGGAGGAGACAAAGAGGCGGTCGGTCTCGATATCGATTGCGACACCCTCGATCAGCGCGCCGGGCCGGTCGATTTCCGCGACGATTTCCGCCTGACCGACCGGGGTATTGCTGGCAGCGAGTTGGCCGGCGACGGCTTCGAAGCGCGCGGTGTTGGCCGTGCGCAGCAGGTCTTCCAGGGGCTCCGGGTCAAACGCGATGCCCGCCCGGGCCATGCGCTCGAGGGCCTGGAAACCGTCCTCGGGGTTTTGCGCCCTCAGGGCCACAATGGCGAGGCCGCGCAAAATGGCAGGGTGGGCGGGTTTGAGATCGAGTGCAGCCTCCAGCAGGCGGCGGGCCGATTCATAGTCGGCGTTGCCGATGGCGGCATTCGCTTCGGCAAACATCTGCTGGGCGAGCGTTTGCGGTGTGGTTGCGGTTCCGGAAGCGCCAGGCTGGGCTGCAGCCGGAGCGGCGAGCAGGGCAAGCGGCAGCGCAAGGCGCAGGATCGTGTTCATGGACATGTCCCCCATCAGTCCCCCCGAACCGTGTCACGATCACGGCATGAAGCGGGATATTATGGGAAATATCACCGGCGAAAAGGCGGCTTTGCGGTGCAGGACGCGGGCTGATCAGATCTTCAGGGCGAGATCGACCTCGCCTTCGTCTTCCACGGGACCGGTCAGGATCACGTGGTTGTCGGCGACGCGCCAGTCCACATGCAGTTCGCCACCATCGGCCATGATCGAGGCCGACCGGTCGGCCAGGCCTCGCCGATGGGCGGCCACGAGCGCGGCGCAGGCGCCGGTCCCGCAGGCGGCGGTGATTCCGGCGCCGCGTTCCCAGACACGCAGGCGGATATGGGTCTCGTCAAAGATCTGGGCGAAGCCGGCATTGACGCGCTCGGGAAAGAGCGGATCATACTCCACTTCCGGCCCCAGCCGTGCGATCGGCAGGGTCTCGACATCATTGACAAAGAAAACGGCGTGCGGGTTGCCCATGCTTACCGCACCCGGGCGCTCGATGCGGATACCGCCGGCCTCGGCGACATAGTCCAGCGCGACCGTGTCCATGTCTCGCGCCAGCGGAATGTCCTGCCAGTCCAGCCGCGGCTTTCCCATGTCGACACTGATGGTCAGCGCACCGGCCCGAACCGCCTGCAGCAGTCCGCTGGCCGTGCCGATACTTACCGCGCGCTGTCCGCTCTCCTCCATAAGGAACCAGCCTGCTGCCCGCGTTCCATTGCCGCAGGCCCCGACCTCGTCGCCATCGGCATTCCAGATCCGCATGAAGGCGTCGGCAGTGTCGCTGTGTTCGAGTACCAGAAGCTGGTCGAAATGCAGCGCGTGTGCCCAGTCCCGCACGGTATTCCGGGACAGGCCGAGGAAGCCGGCATGCGCGCGTGCGTCCGCGAGGACGAACTTGTTGCCGGCACCATTCATCAGTCGGGCTTTCATGCTGTCCCGATAGCGCTGTGACGCCTTTACGTCCAGCACCAGTCCGGGCTTAACTGCGCGCGACACAAGTCAAAGGGGTGACTGACATGATGTTGAAGAAGCAGTTCTGGGCGTTGAGCGCGGGGGCGCTCGCGCTCGCCGCCTGCTCCCAGCCCGCGAGCGATGAAGGTGATACCGTGACGACCCAGACTCCGGAGACCACCAGCGAGCGCCAGATCGTCCAGATCGATCCGGAAAACGATCCGCGCGTCTGGCTCGAAGAGGTCGAGGGCGAGCGGGCGCTGGAATGGGTCGAGGGCCAGAACGAGCGCACGTTCGACCGCCTGCGCGGCGACGCACGTTATCAGGAACTCTACGACCAGGCTCTGGCGATCTACCAGAGCGAGGACCGGATTCCCTATGGCGCCTATTATGGCGGCTATGTCTGGAATTTCTGGCAGGATGCCGACAACACCCACGGCCTGTGGCGCCGCACCTCGCTGGCGAGCTATCTCTCCGAGACGCCGGAATGGGATGTCATCCTCGATCTCGATGCCCTGTCCGAAGCCGAGGGCCGCAACTGGGTCTGGCGCGGCGCCAACTGCCTGGCACCGGACTATGACCGCTGCATGCTGACCCTGTCGGACGGCGGTTCCGACGCAGCCGTGCGCCGGGAGTTCGACGTCTCCGAGCGGGCCTTCGTCGAGGGCGGTTTTGAAACCCCCAATGCCAAGGGCGGTGTCAGCTGGGTCGACGAGAACACGCTGCTGGTCGGCCTGGCCACCAGCGAGGAAGACTCCACCGACAGCGGCTACCCCTCGGTCTCCTATCGCTGGGAGCGCGGCACCGACCTGTCCGAAGCGACCGAGGTTGTGCGCGGCGACCGCGAGGATGTCGGCCTTTTCGCGTTCCGCACAGAGGACAGCGACGGCACCGTCTACATGATGGCGTCGGAAGCGGACACCTTCTACGACACGACCTGGTGGTACCTGCCGCTGGACAGCGATCCGGTGGCGCTGCCGATCCCGGCCAAGTCGGACATCCAGGACCTGTACCAGGGCGAGCTGGTCTTCTCGATCAACGAGGAATGGACGCCCGTCGAAGGCGGCGAGACCTATCCGCAGGGCGCACTGCTCTCCTTCACCATGGCCGATTTCGTCGCCAGCGGCGAACTGCCGGAGGTGAAGACGGTCTATGTGCCGGGGGCGCGCGAGTCCATCGGCGGTGTCGGTGCGACGGCGTCGGCCCTCCTGGTGGCGATCGACGAGAATGTCGTCGGCGGCCTGGAAGCCTTCCACTTCGAGAACGGCAACTGGACGTCCGACACGGTGCCGGTTCCGGACAACATGACGATCGGCCTGGGTTCGACGAATTCGAACGAGGACATCGCCTTCATGAATGCCGAAGGCTTCCTGACGCCGGACTCGCTCTACATGGTCAATGCGGCCGAGCTGACGGTCGAGCCGATCAAGTCCATCCCGGACCGGTTCGACACGGAAGGCCTGATCGTCGAGCAGCACGAGGCTGCCTCGACCGACGGGACGATGATCCCCTATTTCGTCGTGCGCCGTGAAGACGTGCCGATGGACGGCACCACGCCGACGCTGCTGTACGCCTATGGGGGGTTCCAGGTCTCGATCCGGCCGAGCTATTCCGGCTCGCGCGGCCAGCTGTGGCTGGAAAACGGCGGCGCCTATGTGGTGGCGAATATCCGCGGCGGCGGCGAGTTCGGTCCGGCCTGGCACCAGGCGGGGCTGAAAATGGACCGCCAGCGCATCTATGACGATCTGATCGCGGTCGCCGAGGACCTGCACGAGCGCGGGCTCACCAGCCCGCGGCATCTGGGCGTGTATGGCGGTTCGAATGGCGGTTTGCTGACCGGCGTCATGTACACCCAGCGCCCGGATCTGTGGAACGCCGTCGTTTCGGCCGTGCCGCTGCTGGACATGCTGCGGTTCAACCAGCTGCTGGCGGGCGCATCCTGGATGGGTGAATACGGCGATCCGTCGGATCCGGACGAGGGCGGTTTCCTGCGCTCGATCTCGCCCTATCACAATGTCGATGCGAACGGCGATTATCCGGAAATCTACCTCTACACCTCCACCAAGGATGACCGCGTGCATCCGGGTCATGCCCGCAAGTTCGCACACCTGCTGGAGGAGCTGGGCCATGATTATCTCTACTACGAGAACACGGCCGGCGGTCACTCGGCCGCGGCCAATCTGGAAGAGACGGCCCGCCGCGACGCGCTGCTCTACACCTTCCTGATGCAGAAGCTGATGGATGATGTGGACCCGCTGGACGCACAGGGCGAGGCTCCGGCAGAGGAATAGTCCCTGCCGGCCTGACGGCCACAGAAAAGCCCCCGGAGCCAGGCTCCGGGGGCTTTTTGCTGCGTGCTGACCTGTCCGGTCAGTCGAACGCCGCCTCGACCGGCCAGTCCTCGTCGGCGGAGCGCCAGAGGAGGGAGGCGATCTTCCATTCGCCCTCGATCTTGAACAGGGTGATGAAATTCACGCCCGTCACGAAAACTTCGCCGGTCACACCGTTCACGCCCTCATAGGCCGAACGCACATAGGCCAGCTCGCCATAGATCGTGGTCTCGGTGCGCGTGGGACGCTCGGTGAAACCGTTCTCCACCAGCCAGGGCCCGGACCGTTCGACATAGTCGTCCAGCGTGATGACGCGGCCGCGGCCCTGCCCGTCCTCACCCGGCGAAACCGCGCCCATGGCGGCGCCGGGCAGGAAGAGCTCGCGCATGGCGTCAAAGTCGCGGGGCTGGCCGACAGGACCGGAAATGACGTCGTAGACGGCTTGAACCGTGGCTTCGATATCAGCGCGGTCGTCGGCCTGGGCCGGTGCGATGACGATAGCGGCAGTGCTGGCGGCCAGGGCCGCGCGGATCAGATGTTTCATGAAACCTCCCCGGATTGATAGGGCAGAGTTTCACCGCTCCTGCCGCGAGGGCAAGTTACTCATCGGACAGGCGGGCGCAGGTGAAGCCCCGCCGTTCCGTCTCGGCGGTGGCCATGTCCGTGTCCGCATCGATGACGCGGCGGTAGAGAATGAGACCGCGTGAGGTCGGGGCTGAAACGGCATGGAAGCCGGCCGGAACCTCGGCTTGATCCGCGTTGCCGGTCAGCACGACCCCGACAGGTGAGGCATCGCCATCCCGGTCGCTGAAGACAGCGAAATTATTGGTCCGGGCATCATAGAAGCTCACCGAGGCGTAATTGCCGTCGGCGGGCCAGGGCGCTTCGACCACCACCGGCCGGTCCGAAATGTCATAGACGCAAATCGAATAGAGAATGTCCGGACTGGCGCGGACGATGGTCTGGTTGTCTTCGCGCAGGCGCGGCGCGTGGCGGACATCGCCCGCCTCGCTGCCCAGTGCACCGATCCGGTCCATCGCCTTGCCCATGATCACGCCGGGAAGGGCGTTCAGCGCCAGCCAGAAACCGGCGATGGCGGCGATGACAAAGAGGCAGAGAGGCAGGAGCCAGCGCATCAGCTTGCCTCCCCGCAGCCGACCCGCTCGATCTCCGGCAGGTCGAGCGTTTCAGGCGCTTCGAGAACCACCGGGTCGGGATGATAGAGCCGCAGCGTGATCGAGAAGGCGCCGGACTGGCGGGTCGACAGCCAGGGCATGTCGACGGGGCGCTGCGGACCGGCGATGAAGGTCCAGTCCGTATCGCCCAGATCGGTCCGGGTCAGGGCATGCGCCCCGTCGCCATTGACCGGCAGGAAATTGTCTTCGCCATACAGCGTGAAACTCCACCAGCGTGTCGGCAGGGCGCCGCCGCTCACGCGGTACTGGCAGGTTTCGCGAAGGTTCCGGCCGGCACTGTCTTCGAAGGCGGTGAAATAGACGGTTTCCGAGCGGTTGAGCGCGAGCAGACCGCGTCGCGCGACGATGGCACGGGTCACCGGCCCGGCGTCGCTGGCCCCGATCAGCGGATTGGTCGCCCAGGGACCGACGCGCGTGCCTCCGATCTCGAGCGGGCCGAAGACCAGAATCACCGCAAGCACGGCACCGGCGGCAAGGCCGGCAAGGACAAGAACAAGCGAGCGCAAGACCATGCGCGCAGTCTAGGTGGGCATACCGGTCATTGGAAGCGGGTTGGTGTCAGGCGGCCTTGCCGGTCTGGGTGGCCAGTTGCTGCAACAGACCGTGGATTGCCTTCAGCTTGGGGCGGCCGTCCTCGGTCTGGGCCTCGCTCAGCCCGGCGGCCGACTTGATCTGGCGCAGCGCGCGGGCCTGTGCGTCCGTGGAGCAGCGGCCAAGCGGCAGGGCACCGCCGGTAGCCAGGCGCAGCAGGGCGGACGCCTTGTCGAGGGCCGGACGATCGCCAGCTTCGACCATGTTCAGGATCTTGCTCTGGTCGATGATCTTGACGCCGAGTTCGTCGAATTTCGCTGACAATTCCTGCCGGGCATCCTTGGGGTAGGTTCCCTTGAGCACCTTGTTCTGATGCGCCGCCAGGCGAGCCAGTCGCTCCAGCGGCTGGGCGCCGCCACGGATATAATAGCCGTCTGCGTCGGATGACCCGATGGTGGCCCGGACATAGCCGGCCAGCTTGCTCTTGTTGGCTTCGCCGACGAGGTTTTCCTCCAGCATGAGCAGGCGGCTGACCTCTTCGTCAATATCGGCCGAGTGCTTGAGCAATTCGTCGATCACTTCCGGCTGCAGGAGGCGGGCCGAGCGCGCCGCGAAGGTCTTGATCAGGCCATCGGCCGGCAGCAGGGAGTCAGACGAGATCACGAGGCGGCTCGCCAGGTCGCGCGCCAGGCGGACCTCTTCGCGCACGCTCGTCGGACGCAGGCGGGCCGGGCGTTCCAGCTCCTTGAGCAGGCATTGCGCGATCACCGCGCGGCAACTGTCGAACTCGCGTGAATGGGTCCATTTCGCCAGGCGGCGGGCGCAATTCGGCGCCATGCGCAGCGCATCCGCCTTGCCGTCGCCGTCGAACAGGCAGGTCAGACGCTCGATGGTCTCGCCAAGGTCCTTGCACTTGCCCAGCAGGGCCTCGCGTCCCGCATCGAAGCTGATGACCTCCGAAATATAGCTGTCGACCTCGCCCAGGGCGAAGGCGCGTGCGTCCTTGTCCTCGGGCAGGGTGTCCGCCATGTCGAGCAGGGCTTCCAGCTTGTCGCCATACTTGCGCTCATGCCGCAGACGGTCGGCCATCGCGGCGCGCAGCGTGTAAGCGCGCTTGTCGCCGGAGAAAATACCGTTCGCAATGTCGGCGAATTTTGCCTTCTTGGGATATTCCGGCAGCTTGGCGTCGCGGGCATCCTTGTAGATGCGGCCCAGCGCCTTTTGAACCAGCTCGTTGATCTGCTTGACCAGGGTCTGGACATTGGCTTCCTGTTCGCTGGCGCTGGCAACGGCGACCTTCTGAACGGCGTGCTGAAGCTCGGTGCCGGACGCTTCCAGGTTTTCCACCAGGTCTGCGCGATGAAGCAATTCCATCGGCAGGGCCTGCATCCGTTCCAGCCAGCTACCCAGGACCCGCTTGATCGTATGCCGGGCGTGCGGCTTGGACAGGTCGTCGGGCGTCAGACAGGGCAGCTGCGCCTCGTTGGACCGGTCATCATCCTCGCCATAGGTCTCGGCCCCCTGCTCAAACACCGTCACTGAACGGAATTTTCTGGCGTCCTGGCAGAAGGTTTCCTTGCTGACCCGGGCCGAACCATCCTTGTTCTTTGCCAGCAAGGTATGGGCGAGCTTGAGGGCGGCGTCGCGGCTGTCATGCGCCTCGGCCAGGGCCCAGCCGGCCTTCCGGTTCTTCTTGAAGAAAACCTCGTAGTGGATGTCGCCCGGCATGTACCCAGCCCCTTTGAACGCCGGAATACTGTCGCAAGAGACTTAAAACCCGGTGAACCATGGGGATAATTGGCGCTCGATGCTTGGCGCGATGTGCAGTGCGTGTCTATTGTCGCCACAAATTCAGGTTTCCATGGCGGCCTGGACATAACCGAGCCCGGAGACAGCATGGCTACGATTGCACTGGTCGACGACGACGAAAACATCATCACGTCGGTTTCCATCTTCCTCGAAGGCGAGGGCTATCACGTGCGCACCTATAATGACGGTGCGTCGGCGCTGACCGCTCTGGCCGAGGATCCGCCGGATCTGGGCATTTTCGATATCAAGATGCCGCGGATGGACGGGCTGGAACTTCTGCGCCGCCTGCGCCAGTCCTCGAACATCCCGGTCATTTTCCTGACCTCCAAGGATGACGAGTTCGACGAGGCTCTGGGGCTCAATCTCGGTGCAGACGACTATATCACCAAGCCGTTCTCCCAGCGCCTCCTGGGCGAACGGGTCAAGGCGGTGCTGCGCCGGGCCCGGGCACAGGATGCGCCGGTCGGCAGTGGTCCGCTGGAACCGGGTGACAGCAAGCCGCTGGAACGTGGCAGCCTGGTGCTCGACCCCAATCGTCATGCCTGTTCCTGGGGCGGCGAGCCGGTGCGTCTGACGGTCACCGAATTCCTGATCCTGCAGGCCCTGGCCACTCGTCCGGGCTATGTGAAGAGCCGCGATAACCTGATGGACGCGGCCTATGATGATCAGGTCTATGTTGATGACCGGACCATCGACAGCCATATCAAGCGTATCCGCAAGAAATTCCGCGAAGTCGACAAGTCCTTCGACGCCATCGAGACCCTCTACGGGGTGGGTTACCGCTATAAGGAAGACTGACACGGCATCCTGGCGAAGCGGGTTGCGCCGGGCCGGCACGGTCCTGCGCAATCTGACGCCGCGACCCAGCTCGCGGCTGGCCCAGCTGATCCTTGTCGCCAATTTCGTGGCGCTGGGGGTGCTGGTTGCCGGCATGCTGGCGTTGACCGAGACCCGCCGCGGCCTGGTCAATGCCAAGCTGGATTCGCTGCGGGCCCAGGGAGAGCTGATCGCCAATGTCCTGGCCGAGGGGGCGTCGGATGGCGCGCCGGCGCCCGTGCTTCGCAATGATGATGCGCGCGCGATCCTGCGCCAGCTCTACGTGCCCGAAGAATCACGCGTGCTTGTTTTCGACAAGGGCGGGCAGATCGTCGCCGACAGCCATTTGCTGGCGGATGTGTTCGAGGAAACCGTGCTGCCGCCGCCCGGCCAGCCGCGCCCCGATCTGGCCGACACCGCCCGCAGCCTGCCCAGCCGCATCCTCGATACTGTCTCCAACCTGCTGCGCTCGCCCGAGGAACGCGCCGCGCTCGACCGGGATCTCGGTGATGAAGTGCTGCAAGTTATCAATGGCGAGGTCGTCGCGGGGGTGCGGCGGGAGGGCGATGGCCGCCGCGTCGTCTCGGTGTCTATCCCTATACAGCCCGTTCGTGCCGTCGTGGGCGTCGTGACGATCGAGAGCTATGACCTGGACCGCCTGATCGAGGCGGAACGGCGCGCGCTCCTGCCCTTCATACTGATCGCCGCCCTGGTGACGACCATGTCCTCGCTGGCGCTGACAGTCTTCATCGCGCGGCCGGTGCGGCGTCTGGCCCGCGCTGCGCGCGAGGCGCGCCGGGCCGGCGGCCGCCGGGTGAAAATGCCGGACCTGCGCTCGCGCAATGACGAGATCGGCGAGCTTGGTGTTGCCCTTTCCGAGATGACCGAGGCGCTCTACGACCGGCTCGACGCGATCGAGAGTTTCGCCGCCGACGTGTCGCACGAGCTGAAAAATCCGCTGACTTCGATCCGCTCGGCTGCGGAAGTCCTGCCCAATGCCCGCGATGCGGAACGCCGCGACAAGCTGCTGGCCGTCATCCTGGCCGATGTGCGGCGGCTGGACCGGCTGATCTCGGATATCTCGCGGGCCTCGCGTGTCGATGCGGAGCTCGCGCGCGAGGATGTCGGCCGGTTTGACCTGGCCGGCCTGCTGTCCGAGCTGGCGGACACCTATAATGCGATGGACGGGCGGCGTGCCGAGATCGTGGTCGAGCGCAAGGTGCGCAACGGGCTGGTGCTGGGGCGTGACGGACCACTGGGCCAGGTTTTCCGCAATCTGCTCGATAATGCGATGACCTTCAGCCCTGAGGGCGGCAAGGTATGGGTGCGGCTGGTGCGGGGGCATCGCAATGGCCGCCCCAGCCTTCTGGTGCAGGTCGATGATGAAGGACCCGGCATTCCCGAAGCCAATCTCGAGACCGTCTTCCAGCGCTTCTATACCGAGCGCCCGCGCGGCGCGGCGTTCGGCACGCACTCCGGCCTGGGCCTGGCGATTGCACGCCAGATCGTCGAGGCGCATGGTGGCCGGATCACGGCCTCGAACCGCAAGACCGAGGGGGGCGGGGTCGCCGGAGCACGCTTCACTGTGGAGCTTCCCGCAGCCACTGCCGACTGACAAATTGATCCGACCGTTGCAAAAAGACGCTTTCCCGCCGTTCAAAGGCACGGTTAGATAATCGTCATGATCGGAGTCGTCGTAGTCTCTCACGGCCGTCTGGCTGATGAATTCGTGGCCGCCACGGAGCACGTGGTAGGCCCCATGGATGCGCTTCTGGCTGTCTGCATCGGACCGGATGACGACATGGAAAAGCGCCGTGCCGACATTCGCGAGGCCATTGCCGACGCGGATCGCGGCGAAGGCGTGCTTGTGCTGACGGACATGTTCGGCGGCACGCCGTCCAATCTCGCCATCTCGCTGCTGGATCCGGGCAAGGTCGAGGTCATTGCCGGGGTCAACCTGCCGATGCTGATCAAGCTCGCCGAGGCCCGTTCGCGGGCCGATCTGGACAGTCTGGCCCGTATGGGCGAGGACGCCGGCAAGCGCTATATCGCGATCGCCTCGAACGTGCTGGAAGGGGCCGGCAAGTGACCCAGATTGCCCGGCGGGCCGTGATCCGCAATGCCCGCGGCCTGCATGCGCGGGCCGCTGCCAAATTCGTCGAGATGGCCCAGGGCTTCGACGCCGAGATCCATGTCTCGCGCGATGGCGAGCGCGTCAATGCCGACTCCATCATGGAATTGCTGATGCTGGCGGCGGGCAAGGGGTCCGAGATCGGCATCGAGACGTCGGGTCCCGACGCGGAGAAGGCGGCGGACTCCCTGACCGAGCTGGTCGAGGCCGGTTTCCACGAAGAAGACTGACGCCGCCTCTCCCAGGGTGTGCGCATGAAAAAGGCCCGCACGAAGTGCGGGCCCTTTCGTGTCCGGTCAGGTCACTGTCAGGACGTGGTTGTGTCCGCGTCGCTGCGCTCGACATCCAGGTCCGGCGTCCCGGGGGCCGTGTCACCTGCCTGGCGGGCCGGCAGCATCGGGTCATTCCCGTCATCGTCGAACAACGGATCGTCGACCGGTGCCGCTGTGGCCGGTGGTGTTGCAGTGCCCGCCGCTTCCACGGCTGCGGCTACGCGCGACTCGACCTCATCGAGTGCGGGCGAGATCGACGGGGTTGCAGGCTCTGCGGCTGGAGCCATGGCTGCTTCGGCATCCGGTTCGTCCGCCGTCCCGGCTTGGGGGGGCGGCTGGTCTGAAGCCGGCATGGGCGGCGGTGAAGCGAGCGGCATGGTGCGTTCGTCTTCCATTGTTGCAGGGGCGCCGTCCGTGCCGGAATCCGCGGCCGGGGTGCTTTCAGAGCCGCTCTGTTCGGCAGCGTTCAGTGCGGCAGCGGCCGCAACGGCATCGAGGCTGGGAAGATCATCATCCTCTCCCGGGACCGCCTCGGCTTCGGCCGGGGCATTGGTTTGCGGCTCAATGGCGGCAGAGGGCTGTTCCGGGGGGGCGGCTTCGGGCGCTGCACCGTTGCCGGTGTCGCTATCCGCAGACGGCTGCACCGCAGCGATCTCGGCCGGCAGGACGGCTCCGGCAGGCGCCGGGGTCATATCACCGGCTTCCGCCTCGGCGCCGGCCATGACGGGCCTGTCCTCCGCTTCGGCGGGAACAGGGGCAGCCTCGGAGTCCGGGGTCATTTCATCGGTGGCGCTCTCCGTCCGATCGTCCGTTTCAGCATCGGCTGCAGCCACACCGGCGGTCTCGTCTCCGGCAGGCACGGCTTCGGCTTCGCCGGCATCGTCGGGGCGCGCACTGGCCCCGGCGGTCGGACTGGGGTCGCCATCAGCCGCGGCGGGCGGCAGTTCCAGTTCAGGCCCGGCCTCCGCCTCGCCATTGGCCGCGTCATCGGCGGGCTCTGCCGCTTCTGCGTCGTCCGCTGCCATTTCTGCACCGTCGTCCGGCCCGGTCGCCGCAGTACCGGCGAACGCCGTGCTTGCCGCAGCCGCTGCTGCGGCGACACCGCCGGCATCGCTGCCGCGCACGCTTTCCTGCGGCGGATTGCGCAGGACATGCCCGGCCAGACGTTCGACGCGCGCATTGAAACGCCCGGCGTCCCGCACACGATTGAAGAAGCCGGCCGCAAGGAAGAGAAGGGTGGCGCCACCGATCAGGGCGAGCGTCGCCCCGACGCCGCCGAAGATCGCACCGGCCATGACGGCAAAAGCGGCGAAGGCCGGGACATAGAGCAGGCGCCAGGACCGTGCAAGGTAGGCAATGAGAGCGAGGACGCCGCCGCCCAGTGCGATGCCCCATTCGGTAAGCTGGTCCATCGGCACGAAGCCGAGCCCCGCGATCGCGTCGAGCAGACCGGTGGGCAGCGAGGCTTCCAGACGCCAGCCAGCGAGGCCGGGCGCAATGGTCAGCACCTCGTCCAGAATGCTGAAAGCGGGAATGCCGGCCATCATGCCGCCATTCATTTCCGTCAGGAAGGCGTGCAGCAGCGGCCAGACTGCAGCGAGCGCCGTCAGCGCAAGCAACAGGACAGAAAGCCACCAGTTGAGCCCGCGCGTCACGCCCGAGCGGGCCAGCAGGGTCGTCGCGTCAGGCGTCGTGCGGACCCAGGTCTCGCGGGTGTGATTGATCAGGGCGGCCGGACGCGACCGGCGGTTCGGACCGGCCTGGACGCGCAGGATGGTTGCGCTGTCGCCCGGCGTCAGCGCGTTAGACGCCTCGGCCAGCCTGACATCGTGATCCATGCC
The DNA here is from genome assembly GCA_036231565.1 of Pseudomonadota bacterium. Classification (GTDB taxonomy): domain Bacteria; phylum Pseudomonadota; class Alphaproteobacteria; order Caulobacterales; family Maricaulaceae; genus Maricaulis. The sequence goes on along the minus strand of JAZAHA010000057.1, from coordinate 13,826 downwards.
GTCATCGTCGCGCAGTTGTCCGGTCGCGCCGTCAGCCCGTTTGATCTCTCCGGAAATCGTGAAAAAGTCGATCCGGCGGGCGCCATAGGCCTGCCCGGCATGCGCGGTCGGTAACAAAGACATGGTTCAACGCACCTCTGACATCAGGTCATACACCGGGTACGCGTGCCGGAATGGATCAAATCGGCGCGTCCCTCACCCAATTGAGGGGGAACCCTACAAGTTCGGGGCCGGAAATTGAACGCTTTAATCCTCTCTTAACAAAATGTTCGTCTTGCCGCAGCCGTGAGGAACCGGCTTGAGTGCCCCGCATAAAGCGATAGCTTGCCGATGATGCGCGCGATCCTGACCCCTCTTTTGCTCGTTCTTTCGTCCTGCACAGCCGTGCCGCAGGCGATCCCGCTTCCCGGCGCCGGAGTGACGCGCGGGCCCTTCATTCCGCGCGACGAATTTCCGGTGCCGCCCAATGTCGAGCGCCTGATCGGGCCCGAAGACTGCCGCGGCTCAACGCTGGCGGCTGTTTCGGCCGATATCCCGGACTATCCGGTGCGGGCCTGGTCGCTGGGACGGCAGGGATGGGTCGTGGTGCGGTTCGATGTCGAGGCCAGTGGCGATGTCGACAATGTCCGCATCGCGCGTGCCGTGCCGGACGGCCCGTTCAACCGGGAGAGCCGGCAGACGGTACGCGCCTGGCAATTCCGTCCGCTCGATGCGGGCGTGGACCGGCTGGACAATTGCGTGGTCATGTTCGAATTCCGCGCCGGTGAGGTCGCCCTGCGCTAGACACCTGCCGGTGCGGCTGTAGCGTTAATTATTTTTGCGGCCTCAGGCATCGCCCCGGACTCGCGCGCCCGGTATCATGCTGATTCGCGCGGACCCGATACGGGTGGGCAAAGGGCCGCGCCCAGGACAGCTCGATGACGGGACAGACATTTCAGATCGTGACGCTCATTGTCACCGTCGGTGCGATGGCTTTCGCCGTCGCCGTCGGGCTGTGGGCGTACCGTCTCACGGCTGGCGCCCGCACGGCCCAGCTGGTCTGGCGCCGCAAGCTGGCCGAACTGGAAGACCGTCTCGCCCGCGCCGACAGCGTGTTTGGCGCTCATCCCGGCCTCGTGCTTGTCTGGGACGATGCCACATTCGACGAGAGCGATACGGGCTGGGGCCAGCCGCGCATCTTCGGCTCCTCCGTTGCCTTGGCCTCGTTGCTGCGCTTTGCCGAAGCGACCGACGGTCCCGACCCGGCCGGCATCTTGATGGAAGGTCTGGCGGACTATGAGGCGCGTTCCGCCGGCGGGGACGAAACCACGCTTCGCCGGCGCTTCAACGAGCTTGCGCAGAAGGGTCAGCCTTTCTCGCTGACGATACTGGGACCGTCCGGCCGCTTCCTGGAGGCCGATGGCCGCGCCGCGGGAACCCAGCTGGTGGTATGGCTCTCCGACGCGACGATCCGGGGGCTGGAGGAATCCAATGCCCGCGGCCGCATGGAGGAGGCGCGCCGGCTGGTGTCGAAAGACCCGATGGCTTTCCTCGACATGCTGGGCCGCGCCCCGGTTCCGGCCTGGCGGATGAATGTGTCCGGCCGTCTGGAATGGGTGAACCAGGCTTATGTTGCTGCCGTCGAGGGCAAGGATCTCGATACCGTGCTGCAAAAGCAGACGGCGCTGGATGCGGGCATGTCCGACCAGGCGGTGCAGGCCGCCGAGCAGGGCGAACCCGTGTCGGAAACCCGCACGGTGGTTGTCGAGGGACGCCGGCGTTCGATGCAGTTCCTTGTTTTCCCGGTATCGGGCGGAGCCGCCGGCTTCGCGATCGACTCGACGGAAGCCGAGGAAGCCAAGTCCGATCTGGCGCGCTTCCGCCGGGCCCACGACGAAACGCTCAACCACATGGCCGAAGCCGTGGTGGTGTTCGACCGGTCCAAGCGCCTCAACTTCTACAACACGGCCTTCTCGCGCCTGTTCAAGCTGGATGATGCCTGGCTGAACGAGCGTCCGGGCCACGGCCAGTTCCTCGACCGCATGCGCGAAAAGCGTCTGCTGCCCGAACAGGCGGACTATTCCGGTTGGAAGACCGACGAGCTGGCGCGCTACGACCTGCCGCCGACCGACGAGACGCCGGACGAGCTGTGGCCGCTTCCCGATGGCCGCACCCTGCGTGTCGCCCGACAGCGCCACCCGCTGGGCGGTCTGATGCTGATCTTCGAGGACAAGACCGACGAACTGGCCCTGCGCGCCCGCTACAACACGCTGATCAATGTTCAGCGCGCCACGCTCGACAAGCTGCATGAAGCGGTCGCCGTGTTCGGCGCGAATGGCCGCCTGCAGCTGCACAACAACGCTTTCGAGGATATCTGGGGCTTCGAGGCGGAAGAACTGGATGGCCAGCCGGAGTTCGACCAGGTCGCCGAGACGTGCGCTGCGTTGTTCGCCGACGACCGGGTCTGGAACGACATCAAGGCGCGTGTCACCGATCCCAGCCCGCAGGCGCGCAAGCAGGTGACCGGCGAGATGCGGCGGTCCGATGATCGTGTGCTGACCTATCTTACGCGCCCGCTGCCCGATGGTGCGACGCTGATCTGCTGGGATGATGTCACCGACAGCCGCCGCATCGAGGAAGCCCTGCGCGAGCGGGCCGAAGCGCTGGAAACCTCCGAGCGGATCAAGACCGAATTCGTCGAGCATGTGAGCTACCAGCTGCGTACGCCGCTCACCACGATCAACGGCTATGCCGACATGCTCGCACAGGGGTTTGCCGGAGCGCTGAGCGATCGTCAGAAAGAGCCGATGGCGGCGATCCAGACGGCGGCCGAGCATCTGGCCAAGCTGGTCGACGATATTCTCGATGTTGCGGCGATCGATGCCGGCCAGCTCGAGCTGGATCTGGGCGATGTCGATGTGGCCGATGTGGCGCGCGAGGCTGCCGAGCTGGTCCAGGCGCGCGCCGACCACCACTCGATCAAGCTGGGCGTGGATGTCGAGGGCGCGTCCGGCCTGATCCGCGCCGACCGCAACCGTATCAAGCAGGTCGCGATGAATCTCCTGTCCAATGCGATCCGGCATGTCCAGACCGGCGGCGAAGTGACCATTGGTGCGCGCCGCTCGGAAGACCAGCTGACGCTCTGGGTCGCCGATGATGGTGAAGGCATAGCGCCGGAAAAGCAGGCGACCGTGTTCGAACGCTTCTCGCGCGGCGAACGCGGCGGGGCCGGCCTCGGCCTGTCGCTGGTGAAGGAAATTGCCCAGCTGCACGGCGGCTGGGTGGAGCTGCAGTCCGAGCCCGGCAGGGGCACAAAAGTATCCTGCCACTTCCCGTCCGAACCGCATGGTAATGCCGTGCCGCCGGAACTCGACCTGGCCCGCCGCCCGGCGTCGGGCCGCGTGTGAGGCGGGCGGCATGTGGCCGTTCCGGCGCACGCCCCGCCTGATCGAGCTCGACGATATCCCTGAATGTGATTTCGGTGCGCCCTGTCCGATGCTGGCGGCGCTGGAGGGCGGGGTCAGTCTCGTCTACCTGATGCCGGACACGGATCCGGACCGGGGCGGGGAAGAGGCCCGCATCATAGGTTTCGACACCGCCGATCTGCCGGTTGCTGCCGTTCGCTTCGTACGACCCCATACTCACAAGGCCGGTCCGCCGGATGAGGAGACGCTTGCCGGACACCCGCTGGCGTTCCGGGGCCTCTATCCCTGCGGTGCGTTTGAAGTGCGCCAGTCGGACTGGATCGACGCACTGAGACAGGTTGACAGCATTCGCCCGTCGCATAATGGCGAGCGCTTCCGCAAGCTGCGGCACTTCATTTTCACCTTCCGCGAATCCATGGTGGAAGTCGCAGCCGATGGATACGAGGTGGTGCTTCTCGGTTCGTTATCTATCCGTGAGGCCCTGCAGCTGGAAGCGGGACGCCTGGCGCGTTAGCCTTGGTGTTCCGGCATCCGGACGATCAGGCCGTCCAGCGCGTCGCTGACCGTGATCTGGCAGGACAGGCGCGAGGTCTCCTGGACCTCCTCGGCAAAGTCCAGCATCGACTCTTCCATGGGTTCACGCGAACCGGTCTTGTCGGCCCAGGCCGGGTCGACATAGACGTGGCACGTCGCGCAGGCGCAGGCACCGCCGCAATCGGCGTCGATACCGGGGACAAGGTTGCGCACCGCGCCTTCCATGACCGACAGGCCGTTGGGAACGTCGATCTCGTGCTCGGTACCGTTGTGCTCGATATAGGTGATCTTCGGCATGCGTAACTCCGTGAACCGCCATGGACATGAACAGCGTTCACAGCAGAGTCAAGATACAGCCTCACCGCTTGCCGGTGCGCGCGGGCTTCGCTAATCGCATGGCATGGGGTCTTCACGCACGCATCACCTCGATGGACTGGAAGCCACACGCCGCCTCGGCGCCCGCCTGGCCGCGGTGCTCGGGCCCGGTGATGTCGTCCTGCTCAACGGCGATCTGGGGGCGGGAAAGACCACACTCGCTCGCGCTGTGATCGCGACATTGTGTGGCATCGAGGATGCGCCCAGCCCGACCTACACGCTCGTCCAGGTCTATGACACGGATGCGGGTGACGAGGTCTGGCACGCCGACCTTTACCGCATCGAGGATCCGTCCGAGCTCGACGAGCTGGGGCTGGACGATGCGTTCGACACGGCGATCTGTCTCGTGGAATGGCCGGACCGCCTGGGCGGCCGGCTGCCGCCGGACCGTCTGGAAATCCTGTTGAGCGGTGAAAACACCGACTTGGAGTCAGGCCGCAAAGCCCGGATAACGGGATATGGCCGGTGGGAGGAAAGAGTTGACGACATCTGATCGCGATCGCGCCCTCGACGCGTTTCTCGACCGCGCCGGCTGGGCTGCGGCACAGCGCCACCCGCTGGCCGGCGACGCTTCGACGCGCCGCTATGTCCGCCTCGCCGACGGCGCGCGCACGGCGATGCTGATGGATGCGCCGTCCGGTGCCGAGGCACCGGCCTGCCCGCCCGATGCCAGCCCTGAAGAGCGCAAGGCGCTCGGCTATAATGCCGAGGCGCGTCTCGCGGGCCCTAACCTGACGGCTTTTGCCGGACTGTCGGACGCACTGTGCGAACGTGGCTTTTCTGCTCCGTCCATTCTGGCGAGCGATCTGGAACACGGTTTCCTGTTGCTCGAAGATCTGGGTGACGCGCTCTTTGCGCGGCTGCTGCCGGACCAGATGCACGAAGGCTCTCTCTATGCCGCCGCTGTCGACACGCTGGCGGCGATCTACCGGTCCAGCTTTCCCGATGCCGTCGAGGCGGGCGGGCAGAGCTGGCCGCTGCAGGCCTATGATGCGACTGCCCTGATGGCCGAGGCCGATCTCTTCGTCGAATGGTTTCTGGGCCGGCATGCGGGCGTGACCCTGTCCGACGCGGCGCTGGACGAATGGCGCGCCATCTGGACCCGCGCCTTCGGGCGGCTGGAGAACTGCCCGCCCGGCCTCGTGCTGCGCGACTATCATGCTGAGAACCTGATCTATCTGCCGGAGCGCCAGGGCGAGGCCTCCGTCGGCCTGCTCGACTTCCAGGACGCGCTGATCGGCCATCCGGCCTATGATCTCGTCTCCCTGCTGGAAGACGCCCGCCGCAATGTCGACCGCAAGCTCGCCGTGCCGCTGAAAGCTCGCTTCGTCGAGCGCGCCGGCCTGCGCGATGCGGCCGGCTTCGACGCGGCCTATGCCGTCCTCGGCGCCCAGCGCAATGCCAAGATCCTCGGGATCTTCGTGCGGCTTGCCGTGCGCGACGGCAAGGCGCGCTATCTCGACATGCTGCCGCGTGTCGCCCGCCACTTCGCCGGCGATATCCAGCATCCCGCGCTGATGGAGCTGAATCTGTGGATCAAGGCGCATGCCGGTGCCGTATTGCTGGAAGCGCACAAATGACGCGGATCAACCGGGGCATGGCGCTGGCCGCCGGGATGGGCACGCGGATGCGGCCCATCACCAATGACCGGCCCAAGGCGCTGGTCGAGGTGGGCGGAAAGGCTCTCATCGACTGGGCGCTGGACCGGTTCGCCGCGGCGGGTGTTGAGGAATGCGTCGTCAATATCCACCACTTCTCCGAGCTGCTGCGCGTCCATCTCGAACGCCATACCGGCATGCCCGCCATCACCATTTCGGATGAGACCGGCGCGGTTCTGGAGACCGGCGGCGGTGTGGTGAAGGCGCTGCCCGTTCTGGGCGATGAACCCTTCTTCGTCTCCAATATCGATGCAGTCTGGGTTGATGAAGGCGCGCGCGAACTCGACCGCATGCAGGCGGCCTGGGATCCGGAGCGGATGGATGTGCTCCTCCTGCTGGCCCCGATGGCGCGCACGCTCGGCTTTGACGGTGCAGGCGATGTCTTCCTCGAACCGGACGGGCAAGTGCGCTTCCGGGGCGCGGCGGCGTCGGCGCCCTACGCCTTTGCCGGTGTCCATATTGTCCATCCGCGCATTCTCGCCGGCCGTACGGCCGAGCGCTTCTCCATGATGGATATCTGGAAGGCACTGGAACCGGACGGGCGCGTCCACGGCATCGCCATGAAGAGTTTCTGGATGCATGTCGGCGATCCAGGCGCCTTGCAAGAGGCCGAGGCGCGGCTGAAAGGGTGAGCGCGCGGATCTTCGATACGCCGGCCCCGCGCCTCTTTACCCTGCCGCCGCAGGACGATTTCCTTCGCACCGTCGCGCGCACCCTGCGCGCCGAATTCGATGCGGCGGGCAATCCGGACGCCCTGACCCGTATCCTGATCCTCACGCCGACGCGCCGGGCGGCCAAGGCGCTGGGCGACATCTTCGCCGAGGAAGCCGGCACCGGCGTCGCGCTTCTGCCGCTGATCCGGCCGATCGGGGATGTCGATGTCGACGATCCGCCCTTCGAGCCCGGCGAGCTGGCGGGCATCGCGCCCCCGCCCGTCTCGCCTGCGCGCCGCAGGTTCGAACTGGCGCGGCTGATCCTCGCCAAGGAAGCTGCCCTGGGCCGGCCGATCGGGATCGGCGGCGCTTTGGCGCTGGCCGAACCCCTGGCGGCACTGATGGACGATCTGGCGACCGAGGAAGTCGACGATCTCTCCGCCATTGATGCGGCCATGCGCGATCATCTGCCGGCCGACCGGCGCGAGGCCGTCGAGTTTATCGATATCGTCCAGCGCGTCTGGCCGGCGCGTCTGGCCGAGCTGGGCCTCACCGATGCCGCGGCGCGTCGCTCGCTTGTCCTGCGCAAGCTGATGGAACGCTGGCAGACCAGCCCGCCCGATCATCCCGTATTCGCCATCGGTTCGACCGGGTCGATCCCGGCGGCCCGCGACCTGATGCAGGTGATTGCCGGTCTGCCGCAGGGCGCAGTCGTGCTGCCCGGCTTTGACTGGGATGCCGACGACACCGCCTGGGCCGCCATTGACGATGTGCACCCGCAATGGGCGATGAAGGAATTCGTCGCCCGCTGCGGGGTCGCGCGGTCCGACGTTCGCGCCTGGCCGGGTGCTGCCGAGGCGCGTCCTGCCGAGATGCGCCGCCGCCTGATCGCCGAGGCCTTGCGGCCGGCCGGGACGACGGATGAATGGATGTCGCGGATCGAGCATCTGCGCGGGCGTTTCGGCGAGGACTTTTTCGAACGCGCATTGTCAGGGCTTGCACTGATCGAGGCGCCGGATCCGATCAGCGAGGCGCGGGCCTGCGCGCTGATGCTGCGCGAGACGCTGGAGACGCCCGACCGCACGGCCATCCTCGTCACGCCTGACCGTGCGCTGGCGCGGCGGGTCTCGGCCGAGATGACCCGGTTCGGCGTGAAGCTGGACGATTCCGGCGGCGCCTCGCTGGCCGAGACACCGGCCGGGGCGTTTCTGACCCGCCTTCTCGATGTCGCCGAAGACCCCGGCAGCGTTGTCGCCCTGTCGGCGCTGTGGAGTTCGCCCCTGTTCAGCGCCGGTCATCCGCGCGGGGCAGTCCACACCGTCCTGGCCAAGTTCGAGGCTGAAGCCCTGCGCGGTGCCCGGCCCGGACATGATTTTGCCGCCGTACGCCAGCGGCTGGAAGGCAAATATGTCGAGCTGTTCGATGACGACAAGGCGCTGGTCCGGACACTGCTCGACGGTCTGGAACAAGCCTTCGCGCCGCTGATCGACGGTGAAACGCGCAGCGCTGCCGACTGGGCGGAAGCGCACGCCCGTGCGGCGGAGGCCCTGTCCGCCACACCGCAGGGCGAAGGCGCACTGTGGGGCGGGGAAGGCGGCGAGGCGGCGGCCGGACTGGTCCGTTCGCTGCTGGAAGAGAGCGACAGCCTGCCGGAGATGTCGCTGACCGATTATGCCGCAGCCGTGCGCGAACTGATCGGTGCGCGGCGCGTGCCGCCCAAGCTGGGCGTACATCCGCGCCTGCAGGTTCTCGGTCCGCTGGAAGCGCGCCTGATCTCGGCCGACCGGGTGATCCTCGCCGGGCTCAATGAAGGCGTCTGGCCGGCGGGGCTGGGTGCGGACCCCTGGCTCTCCCGCGGTATGCGGATCGCGGCCGAGCTGGGCGCGCCGGAACGGCGCTATGGCCTGGCCGCGCACGATTTCGCACAACTGGCTGCTGCGCCCGATGTGATCCTGACCCGGGCCGGCAAGGCCGATGGTGCGCCCACCGTTGCCTCGCGCTGGGTCTGGCGCCTGAAGACACTGGCCAGCGGCGCGCTGGGCGAAGCGGGGTCCGAATCGGCGCTGGCGCCGAAGACCGACTATCTCGCCCTGGCGCGCGTGCTCGACGAGACGGGCATTGCGCCCGTACCGGCGCCGAGGCCTGCCCCGTCTCCGCCCGTTGCCGAGCGGCCGCGCAAGCTGTCGATCACGGAAATCCGCACCTGGGTCCGCGACCCCTATTCCATCTTCGCGCGCCATGTTCTCGGCCTGCGCCGGCTCGATCCGGCCGACATGCCGCCCGGCGCGCGTGAGCGTGGTACGGCCCTGCACGCCGCGCTGCAGGATGTGGTGCCGCTCTGGCGCGATGCCGTGCCCGCGGATGCCGAGGACCAGCTCGTCGCGGCCGCGCAACCCTACCTGCTTGAATGGGGGTTCCAGCCGGGCGAGATGGCGGTCGAGCTGGCCCGCTTCCGCCGGGCTGCGGCCTGGCTGGTCGCCTGGGAGCGGCGCCGGCGCGATCTCGGCATCACGGTCGACCAGGTGGAAATCCGGGGCGAGCGGAGGCTGGACGGGCCGGCGGGCGATTTTGTGCTCTACGGACGGGCTGACCGGTTCGACCGTCATCCAGATGGCCGGATCGATGTGATCGACTACAAGACCGGCTCCAGCGCCTCGCCCAAGGAAGTCGCGGCCGGCTTCGATCCGCAATTGCCGCTGACGGCGGCGATCGCGGCGACCGCGAACGGCTTTCCCGATCTGGCGGCTGCGCCTGTGGCGGGGCTCTATTATCTGGCGCTGCCGGGCAATGCGAAGGGCGGCGAGGAGCGGCGTGTGGACAGCGGCCGCAACCAGCCGGACGCCATGGAGATGGCTGAGAAGGCGCTGGAGGATCTCACCGGCTGGATCGCTCGTTTCGATGACGAAACGATGCCGTATGAAAGCCAGACGCGCGCCAAGTATACCAATGACTACGGCGATTTCGACCACCTCGCCCGCCGCGGCGAGTGGGCAAGTGCGCCGGACGGGTCGGAGGGCGACACATGAGCGCGCCCGGTTTCGACGATACGATCCGCGCCGCTGCGTCCGACGCTCAGAAGCGGGCGGCGCATCACGGCGTCAGCGTCTTCGTGGAAGCCAATGCCGGCTCGGGCAAGACCCGCGTTCTGGTCGACCGGGTGGTGAACATACTGCTCCAGGGTGTCGCGCCGGAGGAGATCCTCTGCGTCACCTATACCAAGGCTGCTGCGGCCGAGATGAAGGATCGTCTCTTCACCCGTCTGGGGCGCTGGTCGGTCGCGGGGGCGGAGGAGCTCGAGCGTGATCTGAAGGACCAGCTGGGTCATGACGATCTGCCGGTCGGAAAGGTCGAGGATGCGCGCCGCCTGTTCGCCCGTGCGCTGGAAACGCCGGGCGGTCTGAAAATCCAGACCATCCACGCCTTCTGCGAAAACCTGCTGCGGCGTTTTCCGCTGGAAGCCGGTGCGCCGCCCGGCTTTGACACGCTGGACGAGGCCGAGGCAGCCCGGCGGATCGATGCGGCGCGCCAGCGTGTGCTGTGTGCCTTGCCGCCGGAAACGGTCGATCTGGTCCTGCGCACCGGCGGGCCGGACGCGTTTGCCTCCATCATGGGGTGGGCCCGTGGCCGCCGGCATGATTTCCGCGATGTGCTGGACCGGGCGGGCGGTCCGCACGGGCTGGTCGACACGCTCTATGCGACGCTCGGTCTGGAGGCCGGTGCAACGGCGGATGCGCTGAAAGCTGAAGCCTGGGCGCAGGCGCCGCACGATCGTCTGGAAGAAGCTGTCATCGTCCAGCGCAATCATGGCGGCAAGACCGATGCGGGGCGCGCCGACCTGATCGAGCAGGCCCTGAAATCCGATCGGGCCGAAGACGCGTTCGACCTCTACGTCCAGGTCTTCTTCACCGACAAGGGGCGCGGCACGCCGGCCAAATCACTGCTCACGGCAGGATGCGACAAGGTTGCGCCGGGTGTGAAGCCGATGCTGGAGCGCGAATGTGCCCGGCTGGAACAGGTTCGCGATCAGGTCCGGGCCGCCGCTGTGGCCGAAGCGAGCGCGGCGGCAATCCATATCGCGGCACGTTTTGTCGAGGCCTATGAGGACGAGCTGCAACGTCGCCGGGCGCTTGATTTCGACGATCTCGTGCGTCTGGCCGGCGACCTCCTGCGGCCGGAAAACGCCTTTTCCGGCTGGGTTGGCTACAAGCTCGACGGCGCGCTGGCGCATGCGCTGATCGACGAGGCCCAGGACACCGCGCCGCGGCAGTGGGACATGATCCGCGGGCTGACGGCGGAATTCTTCGCCGGTGCGGGGGCGCGCGAAAGCGGACGGACGCTCTTCATCGTCGGCGATGAGAAACAGTCGATCTATTCCTTCCAGGGTGCCGAACCGGCCCGCTTCATGGAAGAAGGCGACCGTCTTGCCGCAGCTGCCAGCGCTGCCGGGCTGGGTTTCGAACGCCCCGGCCTGGATGTGTCCTTCCGCTCGGCACCGGAAATCCTCGCCGCTGTGGACCAGGCCTTCGCACCGGAGGCTGCGGCCTTCATGGCGCCGGAGACGAAATTCCAGGCGTCGGACCGCCCCTTCGCCCGCTATCAAAGCCACCGCGCTGCACGCATGAACACGCCCGGCTGTGTCGAGTTCTGGCCCGCTGTGCCCAAGCCGGAAAGCGTCGAGGAAGCCTCGATCTTCGATCCGGTCGATGCGAGCGCGCGCGGTTCGGCGCGGGATATTCTGGCCGAGACGGTCGCCGAGGAGATCCGCGCCATGCTGGCACGCGGTGATGGCGTCTGGGAAGAGGTGCGCGGCGCGTTCAGCCGGCGCCCCGTCCGGCCCGGCGATATCGCCATCCTGGTCTGGCGCCGCACCGGCGGCTTCTTCGAGGAAGTGATCCGCCAGCTCAAGCTGAAGGGCGTGCCCGTGGCGGGTGCCGACCGCATGGTGCTCAAGGAGCAGACGGCGGTGAAGGACATGCTGGCGCTGGCGCGCTTCGCGATCACGCCGGGCGACGATCTGGCGCTGGCCGAACTGCTCAAATCGCCCTTCTTCGACCCGGCAGACGGCGGTCCGCCCGCGATCGACGATGATGTGCTGCTCGATCTGGCACGCCGCCGCACCTCGACGCGCCGCGGTACGCTGTGGAGTGCACTTTTCACCAGTGACGATCCGCGCTTGTTCGAGGCGCGCGACGCTCTGAAATCCGTGCGCGACGCAGCTGACAGCGACCGGCTCTACGATCTCTTCGCGGGTTTTCTCAATGCGCGCACGCCGACCGGCGAGACGCGCTGGGCGCGGGTCTATGCGCGCCTGGGCGAGGAGGCGCGCGATCCGCTGGAGGAATTCCTGGCGCGGGCGCTGGATCATGAGCGCGAAGGCGGCGGGGCGCTGTCTTCCTTCCTTGCCGCGATCGGGACCGAGGATACCCAGCTCAAGCGCGAGATGAGCCATGACCGGGACGAGGTCCAGGTGATGACGGTTCATGCCTCCAAGGGGCTGGAGCGGCCGGTGATCATCCTGCCGGACACGATGCGCTCGCCGCTCACCGGCAAGGGCGATGCGATCCTGTCCCATCCCGAGGCCGGGCTGATCTGGTCGCAGCGCAAGGCGGAGGACCCGCCGGCCGTGGCCGAGCTGCGCGAGACGGCCGCCAACCGCCTGAAGGCCGAGCATGGCCGTCTGCTCTATGTCGCCCTCACCCGCGCGCGGGACCGGCTGATCGTGTGCGGCTGGCGCCAGGGCGCCGGCGCGCTGGGCCAGATTTCCGACGACAGCTGGTATGCGCGCCTGGCCGAACACTGGGGCGGCGAGGGCTGGGACGAGATCGAGACGCCGCTGTCTGTCCGTATCGAGGACATTGGCGCGGGCCTGCGCTTCGGCCCTGCACCGGTGGCGCTGGGCGAGGCCGAGCGGGCCCACCGCGCCGTCATCGACATTCCGGACTGGGCGCGTATTCCGGCGCGCAGCGAACAATCGGGCGTGCGGGGTGTGGCGCCGTCGAGCTTTCTGGGTGGCGAGGAGGCGGATTTCGAACCGCCGGTTCTCTCGCCGCTCGCCGATCCGGGGGCGCACCGTTTCCGCCGCGGCGACGTGATCCACAAACTCCTGCAGACCCTGCCGGACTTGACCCGTGAGCGCCGGCGCGAGGCGGCCGAGCGCTTTGTCGCGGCCCAGCCCGATTTCTCCGACACCGACCGGCAGGTGATGATCGAAGAGACGCTGGGCATTCTTGATCATCCCGACTTCGCGCCCCTGTTCGGACCGGGCAGCCGGGCCGAGGTGTCGCTGGTCGGCCGAGCGCCGGATCTTCCCGGAAATGTGATCGTGCGCGGCCAGGTCGACCGGCTGGTCGTGACGGACAGCGAGGTGCTGATCATCGACTACAAGACCAATCGCCCGCCGCCGGAAGACGTTGCTGCAGTGGCGAAAGTGTATATCGGCCAGCTGGCGACCTATCGCGCCCTGCTCCGCGCGGTTCATCCCGGAAAAACGGTACGTTGCGCGCTGCTCTGGACGGATGCAGCCCGGCTCATGGAAGTGGCAGACGAGGTGATGGACGCCGTGCTGGACGGGGCGACGGCTTGACGGCGGCGGCGGCTCTCCTTACCTCACGCGCCATCCATCGTGTCCGGATTTTCGGGCACGTGTTCGTTAAAGGCCCGAAAAAAGGAGTTTCCCATGGCGACCAAGGCGGTCAGCGATGAATCCTTCGAAAGCGACGTTCTCAATGCACCCGGCCCGGTCCTCGTGGACTTCTGGGCCGAATGGTGCGGGCCGTGCAAGCAGATCGCTCCGGCGCTCGAGGAGATTTCCGACGAGATGGCGGGCGAGCTGACCATCGCCAAGGTGAATATCGACGACCACCCGATGACGCCCGGCAAGTATGGCGTGCGCGGCATCCCGACCATGATGATCTTCAAGGACGGCCAGGTCGTCTCCACCAAGATCGGCGCGATGGCCAAGGGCAAGATTTCCGAATGGGTCAAGGAAAGCCTCTAGGCGTCCCGACGCCTTTTGAATGCTGAAACGGGCGTTCCTGCGGGGCGCCCGTTTTTCTTTCCTCCCCACATGAGTGGGGAGGGGGACCCGCGAAGCGGGGGAGGGGCCGCCGCGGCCCGCGGCGGGATGTCGGAGCCGAGCCTCACCGGTTAAAGGCGCTTCGCGCCGCCCCCTCGACCCGATGCTGCGCCTCGGCCCACGTCCC
>JAZAHA010000056.1:0-118494 GCA_036231565.1 Pseudomonadota bacterium | reverse complement strand
TCCCCGCAGATGGCCACGCCGGAGCCTGATGCTGTCACCCACCAGGCGCGGACGAGCTCCGCACGCTCCCGGGCATAAGTGACTGAGCTCATGCCTCCCATCCCGGAAACCGTCTGCGAGCATACGCGCAGTTGAGCCGGCGGGGATAAGTTCCCCGACCCAGCCCCCACAAACCGTCATCCTGACGAAAGTCAGGACCCAGATCATAAAGGAAGATTTTCGCCAGGTGGGCTCGGTCTGAGTAGTGACGATGTGCGGGATAAGTGCGAGATCGCGACCACCGCGCCTCACGAACTGGGCCCTGACTGAAGCCTGCGCCCGCGAAGGCGGGTGTCAGGGTGACGGTGCTTGGTGGAGCGTTGGCATCCCCCTCCCCGAGCGGGGAGAGGACTGAGGCGCGGTTCGCGGAGCGAATTCAACAGGCCGGGGGCCTGTTGAAAGCAACGAAGGGTGAGGGGCGGCCGCGCAGCGGCCCGCTCAAAGAGTCTTCTCAGCGCTGACGCGCGCCCCTCATCCGGGCTTCGCCCACCTTCTCCCCGGTTGGGGGAGAAGGGGCTCTGGAAAACTCAGCGCTTGCCGGTGATCTGGCGTTCGGCGCGTTCCTTTTCGACGCCCGGCAGGTGGGCGTCGAGATAGGCTTCAACGTGGCGTTCCAGCTCTTCGAGATGGTCGGAGAAGAGGTGGTTGGCGTCGGGCACGACTTCGGTTGTGATCTCGATACCTTTTTGCACACGCACCTTGGACATCACGCGCTCGACATCGTCGGCCGGCACAATCTTGTCGGCGCCGCCATGGACGATGATGCCCGAGGCCGGGCAGGGCGCGAGGAAGGTGAAGTCATACATGTTGGTCGGCGGGGCAACCGAGATGAAGCCGGCGATTTCCGGGCGGCGCATCAGAAGCTGCATGCCGATCCAGGCGCCGAAGGAGTGGCCGGCCACCCAGCAGAAGCGGGCGCCCTGGTTATAGCCCTGCACCCAGTCGAGCACGGTGGCGGCGTCGGACAGTTCGCCCAGGCCCTGGTCGTAGCTGCCCTGGGAGCGGCCCACACCGCGGAAATTGAAACGCAGCGTCGCGAAACCGCGCTTGCGGAACGCGTCGTACATCATGTCGACGGTGGGGTTTTCCATATTGCCGCCACCCAGCGGGTGGGCATGCAATATCAGCGCAATCGGGGCGGTCGGGTCTTCGCTCGGGCTGTAGCGCCCCTCAAGCCGGCCTGCGGGGCCGGGAATGATCACGTCAGGCATTCACACTCGCCTTTTTGGTCGTTCCAGTTCGCGTCCTGCAAATATGCGGCAATTCGTCCATTGCAACGCGGCGGACGGCAGCCCATATTCCTGACTGTTCTACTCGGTTATTGGCCGAACGCCGCATTCGCGAAGCCCGTCCGTTCCGGAAAGGCGGGTCTTAGCATGATCGGCACGCGGGATGCGAGCGTTTAAGGAGGTAAACGCATGAAGCTGAGCACAAAGGGACGTTACGCCGTGATGGCGATGGCCGATCTGGCCCTGGCCAGCCAGGACGGGCCTGTCACGCTGAGCGATATCGCCTCGCGCCAGTCCATCTCGCTGTCCTATCTGGAACAGCTCTTCGCCAAGCTGCGCCGGGCGGACATTGTCTCCTCGATCCGCGGTCCCGGTGGCGGTTACCGTCTGAGCCGCAAGCCGACGGACATCCGCATCTCCGACATCATCGTCGCGGTCGACGAGCCGCTGCGCGCCACGCGCTGTTCCAGCGCCAAGGGCTGCCTGGCTGACGGGCGCCGCTGCATCACGCACGATCTGTGGGACGAGCTGGGCCGGCATATCTATCTCTTCCTGTCCTCGATCACGCTGGAAGACGTGCTCGAACGGCGCCTGCTGGGCGCCGCGAGCGGTGCCCTCGGCCGCATGGAACGGCCCAAGCCTGTCGCCGAGCCCGCCACGGTCTGAGCCGATGCGGACATATCTCGACCATAACGCGACCACGCCGGTGAGACCGGACGTGATCGAGGCGGTGGCGCACGCCATGAGCCTGACGGGCAATGCCTCTTCGGTGCATGCCGACGGACAGGCCGCGCTGCGTCTTGTCGAGACAGCACGGCGCCAGACGGGCAAGGCACTGTGCGCGCGGGCCGAGGATGTGATCTTCACTTCCTGCGGTACCGAGGCGCTGAATCTGGCGCTGCACAGTGCGATCCGGGCCGGCGGCGCCGGCCGCATCCTGCATTGCGCCATCGAGCATGAAGCCGTCGCCGATACCGCGAAGGCTTCCGGCCTGCCGGTCGAGGAAATCCCGGTCACGGCGGCCGGTCTGGCCGATCTGGGCTGGCTGGAAGACCGGCTGGGCCATTGGGACACGGCGCGCGATGGCCGCCCGGTACTGGCGCTGATGCTGGCGAATAATGAGATCGGCACGATCCAGCCGGTCGCCGAAGCTGCGGCCCTGGTGCGCGAGCATGACGGTCTGGTCGTGGTCGATGCGATCCAGGCCGTGGGCAAGATCGCTGTCGATTTTGCCGGTCTGGGCGCCGACTACATGGCGATCTCGGCGCACAAGTTCGGCGGCCCGCAGGGCGTGGGCGCGCTGATCGCGGCCTGCAATGCCCCGATGGAACGGCAATTGCGCGGCGGCGGCCAGGAGAAGGGGCGCCGCTCGGGCACGCTGAATGTCGCCGGTATTGCCGGGCTTGGCCTGGCGATCGAACAGGCCGTGGCGGGGCTGGACGCTTTCGCCCGCCTGGCAGGCTGGCGCGATGCCATGGCGGCCGGGTTGAAACAGGCGGCGCCGGACATCCACATCCTGGGCGAGGGCGCGCCGCGCCTGCCCAATACGCTCGGCATTGCGGTGCCGGGATGGAAGGGCGAGACCCAGGTCATGGCGCTGGATCTGGCGGGTTTCTCCGTCAGCGCAGGCTCGGCCTGCTCGTCCGGCAAGGCGCACGGATCGAAGATCGGCAATGCAACCGGGCTGGACGCGGATGTATCGCGCGGCTTCCTGCGTGTCTCGCTGGGTTGGAATTCGACGGCGGATCAGGCAGACGCCTTCGTGAAAGCCTGGAGCGAGGCTCACGGGCGTGCCCGACCCGAACATTCAAACGCACTGAAGGCGGTGAGCTGACATGGCTGCGGTCAAGGAAACCATTGAAGACGTCAAGAAGCTCGAGGCCGACAAGTACAAGTACGGCTTCACGACGGACGTCGAACAGGAATTCTCGCCCAAGGGTCTGGACGAGGAGACGGTGCGCTATATCTCGGCCAAGAAGGGCGAGCCGGCCTGGATGACCGAATGGCGCCTGAAAGCGCTGGAGCGCTTCTTCCAGATGAAGGAGCCGGACTGGGCGAAGGTGAAATACCCGCCGATCGACTTCCAGGACATCTACTACTACGCCGAGCCGAAATCCGGCGCGAAGTATGACTCGATCGACGATGTGCCCGAGGAAATCCTCGCCGATTTCGAGAAGCTGGGCATTCCGCTGAAAGAGCAGGAAGTGCTGCTGGGCGTGAAGGGTTCGGAGAACCGCGTCGCCGTCGATGCCGTGTTCGACTCGGTGTCTGTCGTCACGACTTTCAAGAAGGAACTCGCCAAGGCCGGCGTGATCTTCTGCTCGATCTCCGAAGCGCTGCGCGATCATCCTGAACTCGTGCGCAAATATCTCGGTTCGGTCGTGCCGGCGTCGGACAATTACTTCGCCACGCTGAACACGGCGGTCTTCTCCGACGGCTCCTTCGTTTATGTGCCGCCGGGCGTGCGCTGCCCGATGGAGTTGTCGACCTATTTCCGCATGAATGCGGAAGGCACGGGCCAGTTCGAGCGCACGCTGATCATCGCCGACAAGGGCGCCTATGTCTCCTATCTGGAAGGCTGCACGGCGCCGATGCGCGACGAGAACCAGTTACACGCCGCTGTCGTGGAACTGGTTGCGCTGGACGATGCCGAGATCAAGTATTCCACCGTCCAGAACTGGTGGCCGGGCGACGAGAACGGCAAGGGCGGCGTCTATAATTTCGTCACCAAGCGCGGCGATTGCCGGGGCAAGAATTCCAAGATCTCCTGGACCCAGGTCGAGACCGGTTCGGCGATCACCTGGAAATACCCGTCCTGCATCCTGAAGGGCGAGAATTCGCGCGGCGAATTCTATTCCATCGCCGTCACCAACGGGCATCAGCAGGCCGATACCGGCACCAAGATGATCCATCTGGGCAAGGGCTCGACCAGCCGTATCATCTCCAAGGGGATTTCTGCGGGCCGGTCCGACCAGACCTATCGCGGCCTGGTCTCGATCCACGCCAAGGCGGAAGGCGCACGCAATTTCACCCAGTGCGACAGCCTCTTGATCGGCGATCAGTGCGGCGCCCACACCGTGCCCTATATCGAGTGCAAGACGCCCAAAGCCGTGCTCGAACACGAGGCGACGACGACGCGCCTGTCCGAGGACCAGCTCTTCTATGCCCGCCAGCGCGGGCTCGACGAGGAGGCCGCCACGGCGCTCCTGGTCAACGGCTTCGTGCGCGAGGTTCTGCAGGAACTCCCGATGGAATTCGCCGTGGAGGCCCAGAACCTCCTCAAAGTGTCTCTCGAAGGCAGTGTCGGCTAGATTTTGCGAGAAAAAACAATGCTCAAGATAGAAAACCTCCACTGCAAGGTCGAAACCGCCGATGGCGAGGAGAAGCCGATCCTGAAAGGCCTCTCGCTGGAAGTCCCGGCGGGCGAGGTGCATGCCATCATGGGCCCGAACGGGTCCGGCAAATCGACCCTGTCCTATGTGCTGACCGGGCGCGAGGGCTATGACGTCACCGGGGGCGCGATCGCGTTCGGCGGCGAGGATATCGGCGAGATGGAGCCGGAGGAGCGTGCCGCGAAGGGCCTCTACCTCTCCTTCCAGTACCCGGTGGAAATCCCCGGCGTGCCCACCATCACCTTCCTCAAGGAAGCCCTCAATGCCCAGCGCAAGGCGCGCGGCGAGACGGAAGTGTCGGCGCCCGAGTTCATGAAGCTGATCCGCGAGAAGGCGAAACAGCTCGGCGTGTCGATGGACATGCTCAAGCGGGCGGTGAATGTCGGCTTTTCCGGCGGCGAGAAGAAGCGGATGGAAATCCTGCAGGCGCTCGTGCTGGAGCCGAAATTCCTGATCCTGGACGAGACGGATTCGGGCCTCGATATCGACGCGCTGAAAACGGTGTCCGACGGTGTGAACGCCCTGCGTGCGCCGGATCGCGGCATGCTGGTTATCACCCACTATCAGCGCCTTCTGGACCATATCACGCCGGACCGTGTGCACGTCATGGCGAACGGCCGGATCGTGAAATCCGGCGGTCCCGAGCTCGCCCGCGAGCTGGAGGCGGAAGGCTATGACAAATATCTCGGCGAGGCGGCGTGATGCTCTTTTCGCCATCACCTCACTTGTCATCCCGGACGCATGCCCGGCCCCGGGCCGGGCGGAGGTCCGGGACCCGTAATCCCGGTGTGGTTCCGGCTTTCGCCGCTATCGCGCCTGCTTTCGTGCAAGGCCGGCGCGTAGGGGTCCCGGCCCTGCGGCCCGCCTGCGCGGGCCGTCCGGCCGGGATGACAGCGTTCGGGATGGGAGGCGATGCATGACAGCCACACTCACCCACACGCCCGCTGAAACGGCCCTCATCGCGGCCCTCGACGGCGCGATCGGCTGGCGCGCGCAATTGCGCGAGGCGACGCGCGAACAGGGCTTGCCCACCAAGCGCAACGAGTTGTGGAAATGGTCGGACTTGCGCCGCGCCGCCAATGATGTGTCCGCCGCCGGAGAGCTTGTTGTCGACGGGCTCGAAGCGGCGTCCCTGCGTCCGGATGACGGGGCAAGGCTGAACCTGACGCTGACGGCGAAGCCGGGCGCCAGCGCGGCCGATGCCGAGATCACCGTGCCGGCCGGCCATGCGGTAACGCTGGTCGAGCATTACCGGGCCGAGGCCGGTGCGCTGGGCAACTGGCATCTGAAAATCACGCTGGAAGCGGGCGCGCGGCTGGACCGTGTGTGCATCGCTGCCGATGCGCCGGACGGTGTCTTCGTGTCGTCGGCCGAGATCGTGCTGGCGCCGGGCGCGGAGCTCAATCAGCGCACACTGGATTTCGGCGCGAAGCTGTCGCGTATCGAGACGCATATCACGCATCCGGGCGAGGGCGCCGATGTCGATCTGGGCGGGGTCTATCTGCTCGATGCCGGGCATCATGCGGATACGACGACCTTTGTGCACCACACCGGCCCCGGCGGTCAGACGCGCCAGCTGGTGAAGGGCGCTGCGGCCGCGCACGGCCATGGTGTCTTCCAGGGCAAGTTCATCGTCGACCGCGCCGCCCAGCAGACCGATGCGCGCATGACGCACCGGGCGCTGATGCTGGACGACCGCGCCGAGATCGATGCCAAGCCGGAACTGGAAATCTATGCCGACGATGTGCAGTGCGCGCACGGCAATGCGCTGGGCGCGATCGACGAGACGGCGCTGTTCTACATGCGCCAGCGCGGCCTGCCGGCACCGAAGGCGCGGGCATTGCTGATCGAGAGTTTCCTGGCCGAACCGCTGGACGGCATTGCCGATGAAAGCCTGCGCGAAACCCTGAAGGGCGAACTGCGCAACCGGCTGGAGGCGCTGTCGTGACGGATCGGGTTGTTTCAGACGTGGCATCGCGCTTGACCTCCCTCTCCCTGGGGAGAGGGATTGAGGGAGAGGGGAAAGGCATCGCCCTTCGAACTTTCAGCGCGGCCACCGGGGTTTCCCCCTCATCCGCCCTTCGGGCGCCTTCTCCCGCGGGGAGAAGGGGATGTTTGCCGGCTGGAGGGACCGCATGACAGTCCACAAGAATATTCCCGCCAGCCTCAATATCGACGCCATCCGCGCCGAGTTTCCGATCCTGCAGCGCGAGATCAATGGCCGGCCGCTGGTCTATCTGGACAGTGCGGCCTCGGCGCAGAAACCGGAATTCGTGATCGAGAGCGTGGCGGGCGTCTACCGCGCCTCCTACGCCAATGTTCACCGCGGGCTTCACACCCTGGCGAACGAGACGACCGAGGCCTTCGAGGCGGCGCGCGAGGATGTGCGCCGTTTCCTCAATGCCAAGAGCGCGAACGAGATCGTTTTCACCCGCGGATCGACCGAGGCGATTAACCTTATTGCCCACACTTTCTGCCAGATGCTCAGCCCGGGCGACGAGATCATCATCAGCCGGATGGAGCATCACTCCAATATCGTTCCTTGGATATTGTTGAGTGAAAAGAACGATTTCACCCTGCGTTGGGCGGATGTGACCGAGGCCGGGGAACTGGACTACCAACAGTTGGCAGGATTGGTTAATAACCGCACCCGCCTGATCGCCATCACCCACATGTCCAACGTGCTGGGAACGGTCAACGATATCGCCCGTATCCGGGCTATTCCGGGCGCGGGAGACATTCCGCTGCTGCTCGACGGCTCGCAATCGGCGGTGCATTTGCCGGTCGATGTGCAGGCGCTGGACTGCGACTTCTTCGTCTTCACCGGCCACAAACTCTATGGCCCGTCGGGCGCCGGTGCGCTCTATGCCCGCGGCGACTGGCTCGACCGTTTGCCGCCCTATATGGGCGGCGGCGAGATGATTGCCGACGTGTTCGAAGATCGCGTGACCTTTGCCGACGTGCCGCACAAGTTCGAAGCAGGCACGCCCGCGATTGCCGATGTGATCGGCCTGGGCGCAGCGATCCGCTGGGTCGAACGCCATGACCGCGTGGCGGTGATGGAGCATGAGCGGGCGCTGATGGACCGGGCGATGACCGGGCTGGCGGAGATCGACGGTCTCACCGTGATCGGCACGGCCCAGGACAAGGGCGCCATCATCTCCTTCCACATGGAGGGCGCGCATCCGCACGATGTCGCCCAGATCCTCGACAAGTACGGTGTTGCCGTGCGGGCAGGGCATCACTGCGCCCAGCCGCTGATGCGCCGTCTGGGGCTGAGCGCCACGGCGCGAGCCTCCTTTGCACTCTACAACACGTTCGAAGAGGCCGATGCGTTTGTCGACGCATTGAAAAAGGCCCGCACGTTTCTCATCTAGGCTTTGAAATGACACAGACTACAGACCGGGACATGATCGATCTGTCCGCGCCGCGGACGCCCGCCAAGCCGGCCACACCGGCTGAGGTAGCCGCTTCCGTGTCGCCGCCGGCGGGCGCGATCCCGCAGGACGAGCTGGCGCGTATTACCGATGATGTCGTCGAGGCGCTCAAGACGGTGTATGATCCGGAAATCCCGGTCGATATCTACGAACTCGGCCTGATCTACAAGGTCGACCTGGAAGACGACCGGACCCTGAAGGTGGAAATGTCGCTGACGGCGCCGGGCTGTCCGGTGGCGGGCGAGATGCCCGGATGGGTCCAGGAGGCCGTGGAGAAGGTCGACGGGGTCGAGCGCGCCCTGGTCGAGCTGACATTCGAACCGCCCTGGACGCCGGACCGCATGTCCGACGAGGCGCGGCTGGCGCTGAACATGTTCTAGAGGCAACTGGACGCGAAGCACGATGACCCGACGCGAAAGACCCAAGGCCGTCACCCTGACCGACGCCGCTGCAGCACGCGTCAAGGAGATCATGGCCGATCGCGGCGCCGGCTTCCTGCGGGTCGGTGTGAAGAATGGCGGCTGCGCCGGCATGGAATACGAGATGGGCTATGTCGAGGCGCCCGAGGCGCTGGACGAGCGCGTCGAGGACAAGGGCGTGGAAATCGTGCTGGAATCGAAGGCGCTGCTCTTCCTGCTGGGCACCCAGATCGATTATGAAGTGACACCGCTGCACGCCAAATTCGTGTTCAACAACCCCAACCAGACCGATGCCTGCGGCTGCGGGGAAAGTGTCACCATCGTGCCCGCAGCCAGTGCCTGATCCCCATGAAGCTGATCATTTCCTCGACCTCGCCCTATTCGCGCAAATGCCGGGTCATGGTGCGCGAATTCGCGCTGGGCGATATGATCGAGGAGGTGGAGGCCCATCCGTTCGATGACGATCCGGACCTTCTCAGGGCCAATCCGCTGGGCCGCGTGCCGTGCCTTCTCATGGATGACGGCCAGGCGCTGACCGAAAGCGCCCTGATTGCCGATTACATTGCCGAGTGTGCCGGCGAGCCCTGGCCGCGCGACTGGACGGATCGCCGCCTGGAGGCGCTGGGCAGCGGACTGCTCGACCTTACAGTCATGCGCCGGGTCGAGATGGTGCGCGACGAGGGCATTCGGTCGGACTTCTGGATCGGCCGGCGTGAACGCGGTATCCAGCGCGCACTGGACGAGCTGGAAGCGGGTATGGGCGAGGCGGACAATCCGCATGCCCAGGGGCCGCTGACCATGGCCGTGGCACTGGGTTATCTCGATTTTCGCTATCCCGAATGCGACTGGCGAACGGGGCGTCCGCGGCTGGTCGCCCTGCACGATATGTGGGCGTCCCGGCCGAGCTTCCGGTCCACCCAGCCGCCAGCCGACGGGTAGAACCACAAGAAAAATGCCGCCCCCGGGGCGGCATCATCTTTTCCGGATGTGAGCGTGTGCCGATCAGGCTGCAGCGGACCGGCTGGCCGCACTCTCATCGCCGGTCGACCGGTTCCGGCCTTCCGTCTTGGACTTGTAGAGATTGGCATCCGAGCGCTCGATCAGTTCCTCGATCGATTCGCCGTTGCGATAGCCGGCGATACCCAGCGACACCGTGATATTGCCGAGATCCTCATTGGTGGACTTGCGCAGCAGCTTCTTGGATTCAACCGTCTTGCGGATCTTTTCCGCGATTTCCTTGGCAGTCGCCGTGTCGGTGTTCGGCATGACGATACCGAATTCCTCACCGCCGTAACGGGCCACGACGTGGTGTTCCTGCGAGTGGCGGGTCAGACAGCCGGCAACAAAGCGGATGATCTGGTCGCCGGTCTGGTGGCCCCACGTATCATTGAAGCGTTTGAAGAAATCGATGTCACACAGGATCAGGCTCATCGGCGTGCCGTCCGATTCGGCTGCCCGGCGGGCCCGGCGCAGCGCTTCGTCGAAGCGCTTGCGATTGGCGATGCCGGTGAGGGCATCGGTCATGGCTTCTTCACGAACCCGTTCGAGATGGGTCTTCAGCTTGGTGACTTCGTTTGAGGTCGCCTGCAGCTTGTCTTCGAGCGCCTGGCTGCGCCGTTGCATGCGCGCCGTGGCAGAAACCAGCGACTCGACCAGGCGTTTCATACCGGCGGCATCCGGGCTGGCGACGAGTTCGTGCGTGGCACCTTCCAGGGCCTTGCCGTACGCGACCGTGTCTCGTTCGGCAGCCTCCAGCGACTGTTTTACGGCGCCCAGCTCGCGGCTCATCAGGCTGCCGCTTTCCAGGATCGCGTCCTGGATAGCCTTCCACTGGAAATACTGTTCGAAGAGTTCTGCGTTGACGGTTTCGTTGAAAGTCTCGCCTGCCTCGATGTGGGTGCGCAGGGTCTCGCAGAGTTCCGGATTGGTGTCGCTCGCGAAGCAGATCCAGACGGCGTAGTTTTCCGGCGTTGGAGCGACGTCAAACTGATCCATGAGCTCAAGCGCCTTGTGCGCGAACTCACGTCCTTCCTTGCCTAGCAATCGACCGTTCACGAGATACGTCCTTCCCTTGGCGGACGAGCTTCTTCATCCGCGACAATCGAAAGACTAGGGGAGAAAGGAAAAGAAGAGGTAAAAATTGCTCATATCGTATGAGAGCGGAGCAGATTGTGCAGTCGCGCCATACGATTTCAGCGGGTGTGTCGCTGCTGCCCCGGGGGCCGGCAGGGCAGCGGCGCGCGACTGGAACTAGGTCATGAAGTCGGGCACATGATCGCCGAATCCGACAACGCGATTATCATCGTGGTCGGGACGCCGGCGGGATTTCTCACGCGCCGGCCGGTTGCTGGAGGACGTTTCCTCGCGCACCGAATTCTCCGGCTTCTTCGTTGTTTTCTCGGCGGTTTCTGTGACTTTCTTGTCGGTCGTCCGGCTTCCGCCGCGCGGGCTGCGGCTCTTGCGGCCTGCGGGCTTTTCGGTGTCCGGCGCCGATGTCTTCACCTCGTCCAGCGCCAGTTCCGGCACCTCCTGCTGGATGAGCTTGAGAACGGCGGTCAGCGATTTGTCGTCGGCCGATGTCGTGATTGTGATCGCTTCACCGGTCTTGCCGGCACGGCCCGTCCGGCCGATGCGGTGGACATAATCGTCCGCGTGGTGCGGGACGTCATAATTGAAGACGTGGCTGACATCAGGAATATCGAGTCCGCGCGCGGCCACGTCGGAGGCGACGAGGAAGCGCAGTTCGCCCGACTTGAAACCGGCCAGCGTGGCGGTCCGGGTGGACTGGTCCAGATCGCCGTGAATCGGGGCCGCAGAGAAACCGTGACGTGACAGCGATCGGGCAACGATGTCCACATCGCGCTTGCGGTTGGCGAAGATGATGCCGTTCTTCACGCCGTCGCGGTTCATCGCCGCGCGCAGGGCCGCGCGCTTGTCCTTGGCAGCCGAAGAAGCGGCCTTCACCAGGAATTGCTGGATATTCGCACCGGTCGTGGCGGGGCGTGCAACCTCGATCCGTTCGGGATTGTTGAGGAAGCGGTCGACCAGGCTCTGGATTTCCTTCGGCATGGTGGCCGAGAAGAACAGCACCTGGCGGCGCGGCGGCACCATGTTGAAGATGCGCTCGAGGTCCGGGATGAAACCCATGTCCAGCATGCGGTCGGCTTCGTCGACGACGAGGAACTGCACGCCCGTCATCAACAGCTTGCCGCGCTCGAAATGGTCGAGCAGGCGGCCCGGCGTGGCGATCAGCACGTCGGCGCCCTTGTTGAGGATTTCTTCCTGGGGGCCGAAGGCAACGCCGCCGATCAGCAGCGCCATGGAGAGTTTCTGGCCCTTCGAATAGGTCTCGAAATTCTCGGCAACCTGGGCAGCGAGCTCGCGCGTCGGCGCGATGATCAGCGAGCGCGGCATGCGTGCCTTGGCACGGCCGCGCGACAGGCGCTCGATCAGGGGCAAGGTGAAGGACGCGGTCTTGCCCGTACCGGTCTGGGCAATACCAAGGACATCGCGACCGGCCAGGGCGGGCGGGATGGCGCCAGCCTGGATCGGTGTCGGGTCGGTATACCCGGCAGCTTCAATCGCTTCGAGGAGTTTCGGGCTCAGTCCGAGTTCAGCGAACGTCATGGCGTCCTTTGTTTGACACACTAAGAATAGCGGCCGCGCCGTGAAGGCGCGGCCGCAAGTGGGCGCAAAATACGGACACCGTTCGTTGTGTCAACGCAACAGGGCCGAAAGCCTAGCGTCGGTAGGCGTATGGCGTGTCGTCCGTGATATTGATGTAACGGTCGCGCAATTGAGTCTGGCGCGATTCAAGCGCAGTCGGCTCGCCGTCGATGAGGACTGCAACCGGTGCACTCATCACTTCCAGCGGATCGCCGTCCCACACAACAACATCACCGGCATAGCCCGGAGCGAGGGCGCCATAGCGATCGCCGACACCATAGATTTCCGCCGGTGTCAGCGAGATCGCCCGGAAGGCTTCATCCCAGGGGACGCCGTTGGCAACGGCATTGCCGGCATGCTGCGGCACCAGGCGGGCGTTGAAATACCCGTCCGCCGTCGGGGCCGTGGAATAGGCGACGTCCACCCCGGCCTCCTGCAGCCGCGCGGCGTTCTGCAACGAGGCGCCGAGCGAATCGAAGGAAGAGGGCAGGTCTTCCAGCGGATCGATGATCACGGGAATGTCCGCCGCGGCCAGCTCGTCGGCCACCATCCAGCCTTCCGCAGCACCGACCAGAATCAGCTGGATCGGTGCATTATCGGCCTTGAAGCGGATCGCCCGGCGGATGTCCGCTGCGCGATTGACGGCCATGACCAGCGGCACACGGCCACGGGCCACCGGCAACAGGGCCGCGGCGTCATAGCGGTTCAGCGCATCGCCCTCATGATCGCCCGAGAACCGCCCCGGATAACCACGGGCGTCCGCCAGGGCGGCTTCCAGGAAGGCCCAGGCTGCCGGACGGGAACCGCCGGCGCGGCCGGCGCCCGACTCGGACAGGTCGGCATAGACGAAGCTGCCGGCCTGGAACAGCGAGTCGGCCTCGCCGCTGGTCTCGATCAGCGCGCCCTGGCCGGCGAAGATATTGTGGCCGGTGGACGGGAAGATCGCGGCGCGCGTAACGCCTTCTACCCGGTTGGTTGCGAGATAGGTGCCCGCCGGGTTGAAGCCGTCGGCGACGTCGAGGGCGACCGAGAAGGGCGACTCGTCAGCGCTGTCGTCCGTGGTTGAGCCTTCCAGGGCGACCTCGATCAGGCCGAGCTGGGAAAAGGCGGCAAACACGCCGGGCGTGACCCAGTTGCCGGAGGCATCGATCACGGTGGCGTCCTCGGGGATTTCCGCCCCCGCACCGACCGCGACGATATCGCCGTCACGCACGATCACGGTGGCGTTCTCGAGAATGCCGGCATCGGTATTGGTGACGACCCGGCCATTGGTCACGGCATAGGTCTGGGCGGCAGCCGGTGCAGCGAGGGCCACACTGGCCGCCAGAACTGAAATCAGCTGTTTCATTACTGCTCTCCTTCGCCGGGCTGGCCGAGCATGAAGTCGCGGACGGGCTGGAGATCGGTGTTGCGCCGGTCATAGCTCAGCGCGCCGTCGATCCAGACCTGATCGGCCCGCGTGTAGGTGGAAAAGGGATTGCCGGACCACAGCACGACATCGGCGCGATAGCCTTCCTGCAGCGAACCGGTCTCGTCGCCGATGCCCAGCGCCTGCGCCGGACGCGAGGACGCCCAGGCCCAGGCTTCGGCCTCGGAGATGTCCAGGCCGGCACGGCGGCCGTCGGCGAGCGCCTTGGCGATTTCCTGGTTGAGCCGCTGGATGCCGTTGGCGTCGTCCGAGTGGATCATCGCGCAGGCGCCATTGGCGTGCGTCATGGCCAGGTTTTCGCGGACGGTGTCATAGGCTTCCATCTTGAAGCCGCCCCAGTCCGCCCAGACGGCGGCGCAGACATCGTGCTCGGCGAGCAGGTCGGGGATCTTGTAGGCCTCGACCGCGTGGTGGAAGGTCGTGACCTGGTAGCCGAACTCCTCGGCCATATCCATGATCTGGGCCATCTGGTCGGCGCGGTAGCAGTGCTGCTGCACCAGGATCTCGCCTTCCAGCACGCCCATCAGCGTGTCGAGCTCGAGATCTTGCGTCGGCGGATCGACATCCTCGCCATTCTCCGCCGCTTCCCAGTATTCATGCCAGCTGTCGCGATAGTTCGACGCCTCGATCCAGGAAGCGCGGTAGCCGGCCATATTGCCCATATCCGTGGCCGGCGAGCGGCCGCGATTGCCATAGACGCGCGACGGGTTCTCGCCACAGGCCATTTTCAGCGTGTAGGGCGCACCCGGGAATTTCATCTCCTGCACCGTACGTCCCGGCACATTGCGCAGGGTGATGCCGCGGCCGCCGAACAAATTGGCAGAGCCGGGCAGGACGTGCAGCGTGGTGACACCGCCGGCCAGGGCATGTTCGAAACCGGGGTCTTGCGGCCAGACCGAGTGTTCGACCCAGACTTCTGCCGTCACCGGCTCGGTCGCCTCATTGCCGTCGGAATGGGCGCTGACGCCCGGCGACGGGTAGGCGCCCAGATGGGAGTGGATATCGATGATGCCCGGCGTGACATAACGGCCGGCGCCGTCGATGACGGTCGCACCATCCGGCGCTTCCAGACCGGTGCCGACAGCGGCGATGCGGCCGTTCTCGATCAGCACATCGCCATTCTCGATCTGTCCGCCGATCCCGTCCAGCACCGTGGCGCCGCGGATCAGCGTCGTGCCGCTGGGCTGCGGCGTATAGGTGGACGGATACGGGTCGAGATTGATCCGGACGATATCGCCGGATTCGCCCGGATTGCTGCCCGAGGACCCGGCACTGCCCGAAGAGGCGGTGTCCGAGCCACTGTTGCAGGCAGCCAGGGCGATTGCGGCGGTACACGCCGCAAGGGCTGGCAGGCTTGGCTTCAGTGTCATCGTGATATCCCCATTTGCGTCCGCAGGCATTGTTCCGCCAGCGGAGAGCCGGGATTGAACGCGCTTCGGGGCCAAGCGTCAAATGTTGCGGCGACGATTTTCACCGGAAATCGAAAGCGTCTGAAACGGAACGAAAAAGGCCGGCCCGGGAGATCCGGGCCGGCCTCTTTGTCGGGTGTGCCTGCAGGCTACTGGTAGTCGCCGCGGGGGCGGTCGATCAGGCCACCGAAGAAGATGGCATTCATGAACATCTTCTCCGAACCGCGGAAGGTGGCGCGGAAGTTGGGATTGTCGGCAAACAGGATCACCGAGCCCCGGCCCAGCCGCCGGGCGACGACGGCCGGCGTGCCGGCAATCTCGTCAAGCCGCCGCTGCGAGGCATAGCCCGACAGCAGCGGGTCTTCCGGATACTCCACCACGACGGCAAACGGATCGTCGTCCGGACGCGCCAGGGTCAGCGTCGTGTTGCGGTGAAGCGGGACGAAACGGTCGGTATACCCGAAGCCGATCGGGTGGCTGGTATCCAGATCGCCGGCAAAGATCGCACCGCCGATGACGTGTTCGGCATCATCCACCGGCATGGCGGAGTAATTGCGGCGGGCCAGCGGCTCGTCGCTGCCGTTCTCCTCCTCCTCGTCCTCGACATCGAAGAAGGTGCGCTCGGCCATGCGGGCGGCCTGGCGGGTGGCGATGATGACACCGCCATCCTCGCGCACCCATTGTTCGACGCGGCCGCGTACATTCGAGGGCAGGGCGGTATTGCCGCCGCCGACGATCACCATGTGGGTGTAGCGCGACCAGTCGAGGCCGGAGAGGTCGTTCTTGCGCCGCAGGGTGACCGGGATATGCATGCGGTGGTCGAGCTGGTGCCAGACTTCGCCGGTGTCATAGGTGGCGATCCCGTCATCGAACAGCACCAGCACTTCCGGACGTTCCACCGCTCGGAAACCGCTGCTGTCGCCGATATCCGGCGTTCCCGAGGCGGTCGAGCCGGACGTCACGGCATAGACGGCCACCCCGTCCTCGGCGGCGATGTCGCGGACCATGGCGTGGATTGCATCGCGATCGGTGTCCTGGCCGACCAGCGGCACGAAGACGCTGCCCGGTCCGAAATCGATCCGGCCTTCGCTGGTCGAGATGGTCGCCGGTTCGGTGGCGACGCGCACGCGGATGTCGGCATCCAGCAGGCGGTAGAGCGCGCGCGGGGCGTAATAGTCCGACCAGCGCAGGACATAGCCGTAGGACGAGACCGGCGGGGCCGGTTGCACGACTGGCTCGGCCGTCACTTCATCGCCGAGAATGGCGGCGTTGAAGCTGCGGCCGACGGCGGCATAGTCGAGATCGTAGGCCAGCGGCAGGGTCCAGCCGGACACGTCGTAGAAGATGTTTTCCTCGAACTCGGTGATCCGGTCGAACATCGAGCGGATCATCGTATATTGCGGCTGGGCCAGTTCGACGACATAGGCCTCGCCGGCGCGCCAGGTCCGGCCGTCGACCGTGACGTCGCGGGCCAGCGCGTTGACGCGGATGTCGTGACGTTCCAGCAGGTCGACAAACAGCCCCGCCCGGACCGGATCGCCTTCCGCGGAGAAGACAAAGGCGCGGTCGGCGTCATTGCGCCCGGCCTGCAGGGAGTTGGCGAAGAACTCGCGCTGATACTCCGCAATCTCGCGGTGCTGGGCGAGGGCGCCGGAGACGGTCGTCAGCGAAGTGCGGAAATGCGTGCGCACATTGTCGGCATGGCTGACGAGGCCCCGGTCGCTCTCGATCAGGCCGCCGCGGGCCGCGCCGATCTCGAACAGGATGCCCAGCGAGCCATTGACCTGCGGATAGGTCGAGCCCTTGCCGACATAGAAATTGTCGAAGCCTTCCTCGGAGGTGTAGAGGCGCGCCTCGCTGTCCAGGAAGGCGATGTGGTGCTGGGCGATGCCCTGGGTCAGCTCGCGCGCCTGTTCCGGGATGAGCGGGTTGCGGCGCAGCGGCTCACCGGGGTGGAAGTAGAACGTGCTCTCGGTGCCCATCTCGTGGAAATCCGCCGACACCATCGGCTTCCAGCGGTGCCACTGGGTCAGCCAGGCCTGGCTTTCTGGCTGGGTCTGCAGCAGCCATTGGCGGTTGAGGTCGAACCAGTAGTGATTGGTCCGCGCCGTGGTCCACAGATTGTGCTGTTCATGATCGGGATCGGTGACCGGAATGGTCGCGCCATAGGTCTCCACATGGTTCACACGGCGCGAATGGCCGTCCGGATTGAAAATGGCGGTGATCAGGATGACGCTTTCGCGCAGGTCCGCCTCGACTTCCAGGCCTTCGGCGGCGGCATAGTGGTAGAGCGTCGGAATCGCCGCATCCATGCCGGCCGACTCGGCGCCGTGGACGCCGTAGTTGAGCCAGATCACCGCCGGTGCATCCGGATCGGCTTCGGCGCCGGGTTCGAGACTGGCCAGATGGGCCTCGCGAATCTCATCGATCCGGGCGTGGTTCTCCGGCGAGGTCACCGTGAAGAACAGGATCGGCCGGCCTTCATGGGAATAACCGATCGTCTCGACTGTGATCCGGTCGGAGGTTTCGGCAAGCTGGGTCAGGTAGGCGACCATCTGGTCGTGGCGGACCGGGCGGTCGCCGACGCCAAAGCCGAACACATCCTCGGGCGCAGGCACGCTGTCGTCGTAAGGCGTAGCGTCCAGCTGGAAAAATTCGATCGGTTCAGCCTGGGCAGACGCAGCGGTGAGTGCCGCCAATGCGCCGGCCAGAGCGGTCAGTCGAGCCATGATATCCCCTCATCATCGTGTTTGAGAGGAAAGCTAGCGCTCCGGCCGCGCAACGCCAATGCCCATGACAGCAGTTGCCCGGAGCGACCGGGAGGGACAGGCGGGTGATCCGGTGAAGCGTGCCCCTGTCGGCCGCCTCGATCGCGCGACCGTTCAAGATTCCCGAGCAGAGACGGTTTCCGCAGAAAGCGGCGGAGCTCTAGAGATCCAGCTCGGCTTCGTCGACGAAGGCGGCATTGTCCTGGATGAATTTGAAGCGGGCTTCCGGCTTCTTGCCCATCAGGGTTTCCACCAGCGCTTCCAGCGTCGGCAGCTCGTCGGCGTCGATCACGACCCGGGCCAGCGTGCGCTTGTCCGGATCCATGGTGGTTTCCTTGAGCTGCGAGGGCGTCATCTCGCCCAGACCCTTGAAGCGGCCGATCTCGACCTTGGCATTCGGCTTGAATTCCTCGGCCATGATCTGGTCGCGGTGTGCATCGTCACGCGCATAGAGCGTGCGGCCGCCCTGGGTCATGCGGTAGAGCGGCGGCTGGGCGAGGAAAAGCCGTCCGGAATGAATGAGTTCCGGCATGGAGCGGTAAAAGAAAGTGATCAGGAGGGCCGCGATGTGAGCGCCGTCGACATCGGCGTCAGTCATGATCACGACGCGCTCATAGCGCAGATCGTCCAGCTGGAAGCGGCTGCCCGTCTGGCAGCCCAGCGCCTGCAGGAGATCAGAGATTTCCTGGTTGGCAGCGATCTTGTCGGCCGTGGCCGAGGCGACGTTCAGGATCTTGCCGCGCAGGGGCAGGATCGCCTGGGTCTGGCGTGAGCGGGCCTGTTTGGCGGAGCCGCCGGCCGAGTCGCCCTCGACGATGAACAGCTCGGTGCCGTCGGCGCCGGAGCGTGAACAATCGGCCAGCTTGCCCGGCAGGCGCAGGCGGCGCGAGGCGGTCTGGCGCTTGACGTTCTTTTCCTTGCGGCGGCGCATCCGGTCGTCGGCGCGCTCGATGACAAACTCGACGAGTTTCGCGGCTTCCTTGGGCGAACCGGCCAGCCAGTGATCGAACTGGTCGCGCACGGCCGTCTCGACCAGCTTGGCCGCTTCCGGCGTCGCCAGGCGTTCCTTGGTCTGGCCCTGGAATTCCGGATCGCCGATGAAGACGGAGACGAGGGCACCGGCCCCGCCCAGCACATCTTCCGGCGTGATATTCGCCGCCTTCTTGGCGTGGGTATGTTCGGCATAGGCGCGCACACCCTTGGTCAGTGCCGCGCGCAGGCCCTGTTCGTGCGTGCCGCCCTGGGGCGTCGGCACGGTATTGCAGTAGGACTGGCAGAAGCCGTCGGCCTCGCTGCCATAGCCATTGCCGGACCAGGTAACGGCCCATTCCACGCCGCCGGCGCCATCCTCGCGCTCGACCTTGCCGGAGAAGGTCTCCGCCGTGATCAGTGCGCTCTTGGCCGCCATTTCGGTCATCCGGTCGGCCAGGCCGCCCGGGAAGCACAGAATGTCCTCGGCCGGCGTCTCGGTGCCCTCTACGAGAGACGGCGCACAACGCCACTGGATCTTCACACCGCGGCGCAGGAAGGCCTTGGAGCGTGCCATGGCATAGACGCGCGCCGGCTTGACCCGCATCTTCTCGCCGAAAATCTCCGGATCGGGCCGGAAACGGATCTTCGTGCCGCGGCGGTTGGGGGCGGGACCGACCTTCTCGATCGGGCTCAGCGGCAGGCCGCGCGAATAGGACTGTCGCCACAGCGTCTTTTCGCGGGCGACCTCGATCTCGACGGTTTCCGACAGCGCGTTGACCACCGAGATACCCACGCCGTGCAGGCCGCCGGAGGTCTTGTAGGCACTGTCTGAGAACTTGCCGCCGGCGTGCAGCACGGTCAGCACGACTTCCAGCGCGGACTTGTCGGGATATTTCGGGTGCGGATCGACCGGGATACCGCGGCCATTATCGGTGACGGTGATAAAACCGTCCTCGTCGACCACGACCTCGATCCGGTCGGCCCAGCCAGCCACGGCTTCGTCCATCGAATTGTCGAGGATTTCCGCGAAGAGGTGGTGGAAGGCGCGTTCATCGGTGCCGCCGATATACATGCCCGGCCGGCGGCGCACGGCCTCCAGACCTTCAAGAACCTCGATATGGGCGGCCGAATATCCCGGCGCCGGCGCTTTTTCCGGTGTCGGGGCGGGGGCCCCGCCGAACAGGTCGTTGTGCGAGTTCTGCGAAGACATGGGCCCAGCATGCACCAGGCGCAGCGATTCGGGTATTTTTCAGAGCAGCCAGAACCGGCCGCGCGACAGGCGGCGTTCGCAGCGATCGATCTGGGCCTGATAGCTGGCAGCATCGCGCGCCACGCTGTTCGCTGCATTCATCAGCCAGCCCTTGGAGCGGTAGGTGCCGCGATTATAACCGCCATGGCCCTCATGATAGGTCAGGTAGAGCTCGCGGGCCTGGTGCGGCTGGACGCCCGAGAGCTGTCGGCTCTTGGAGGAATACCAGCCGATGAAATCGACGGCGTCCTCGAAATCGTCGCGATCGGCGCCGCGGCGGCCCGTGTCGCGGCGATACCAGTCCCAGGTGCCGTCGAGCGCCTGGGCATAACCATAGGCGCTCGAGGGACGGCTGGTCGGGATGATGCCGAGCAGGCGGTTGCGGGCGGGGCGGGCGTGGGCGTTGAAGCTGGATTCGCGGCGCAGGATCGCCATCTGCACGCCCGGCGGGATACCCCAGCGCTGTTCTGTCCGCTGCAGGGCGCGCCACCAGGACCGGTTGTCTTCCAGGATCAGGCAGGCATCGGTCACCTGGTCCGGCGGACGGTGTCCGCAGGCGGAAAGCCCGATGAGGGCGCACAAAACAAGAAGGCTCGCACGCATCATGCGCGCGAGCCTCGCTCATTGTGGTTAACCGGCGGTTGCCGGAAGACGTTCCGGAGATCAGAAGACCATCCGCATCACGAGGCGGGCGGTGTGGCGGATGAAGTCGTCGCGAACATCGGCATCGTAATCCAGCGAGAAGGTGGAGTAGCCCGAACCGGCGCTGACACCGAAGCCGAACAGCAGGCCGGAGCCCGGCAGTTGCTGTGAGCGCAGGATGAAGGTGTCGTCATAATCGGCAAAGCGCGCTTCGGTTTCCATGATGTCGTTGGAAAACTCGCTGCGATAACCCAGACGCACCACCGGCGACCACCAGCGGCTGGAGTTCTCGAACAGGGCCCCCATCGTCAGGACGGCCGAACCGGTGAAGCTCGTCGATTCACGATCGGAAACGGAGAGGTCGACGCCGATGCCGCCGCCGGTCTCGGTATAACCTTCCTCGAACAGGCGCAGATAGTCGACCGACAGGGCGGGCCGCACATAGTAACGGCCGCCGAACTCGAAGTCGCGCGAGACACGGGCCGAACCCGTCACGTGGTAACCCGTCCACTCGGCCGAGGGCGTCGCTTCGAACTGACCGATCAGAACGCGGCGATTATGTTCGAAACTGTCGAAACCGGCTGCGGCATAGACGTCGAAATTGACGCCCGACATGCGCGAGCCGGCATAGGCGCCGAACTGCCCGGTAATTGCCGACATCGGATCGTCCACGCCGTCGACTTCGGATACTTCGCTGGCGGAGCCGACGAAATTCACACCGACGGCATAGAAGGGACCGAAAGGCCGGTCGAAACCGGCAGCAACGCCGATACCCTGGCCGCGATAGCCCGGACCGAAGGCCGATCCGGCCCGGTCGGCAAAATAGCCGAATTCCTGCACCCACAGACCGCCGGTCTCCTCGGGGCTGCGGCGCACCGCTTCCAGGCGGTTGGCCAGAGCGCCGACGGCACTGTCATTGCTGGCCAGGGCAAACTGGATGGCGCTGGCAGCATATTCCGGCAACAGCTGGTCATAGGCGGCAAAGAAGGATTCCCGGCTGGTCAGCGCAGCAATTGCGGCACC
The DNA here is from genome assembly GCA_036231565.1 of Pseudomonadota bacterium. Taxonomy (GTDB): domain Bacteria; phylum Pseudomonadota; class Alphaproteobacteria; order Caulobacterales; family Maricaulaceae; genus Maricaulis. The sequence goes on along the minus strand of JAZAHA010000056.1, from coordinate 96,820 downwards.
GAGAGCGTCGTTCCCGCCCCAGCTTTCAAAGGCGCTCGCATAGGCCGCGGCCTGGTTGGCATTCATGCCGAGGGCGTCGGCATCCTTGCGCTCGAGCGTCAGCAGGATGACGTTGTCATCATCCGGATCGCGCTCCAGGCGCGTGTTGTAGAGGAAGGGCGAAGGTGAGTCGTTGAGCGTCGCCAGATCTTCCTCGATGGTCAGTGTGCCGGCACGGACAAGTTCGAAACTGCCGCCGCCGCCGATCAGGTTGGACAGCGATACCGACAGGCGCGAACCGGCCTCGAAGGTTATGTCACCCGAGCCGACCACGCGGCGGACGTCATTGTTCTCGGCATCGACCTGCAGCATCAGGATCGAACCGTCACCGAAACGCGCATCGGAAATTTCCAGATCGCCGCTTTCGACCAGCTCCAGCGTCGCGAAATCGATGGCGATGGACAGATTGCCGTCGCTGTCGGTGATCGCGCTGGTGATACGCGGGAGGGCGGCCCAGATTTCCTCGTCGGTCATCGGGTCGACGACACCGTCCTCGATCAGGCGAAGGATTTCCTCGTAGACGGCCGCGCCGTCGACCAGAAGGGCGTCATTGCCGTCGCCGAAGGAGATGGCGCCATTGATGCGTCCGGCCTCGACCGTCAGCGTATCGTCGCCGCTGCCGAACAGCACATCGCCGATCATGAAGATCGATGCGTCCAGGAAGGTCGGCTCGGTGGTGCTGTCGTCGCCGTCATCCGGGACGGGTTGCCAGTACTGCCGGTATTCGACGCCGGCCGTGTTGTTCGAGACGTCGAGCGCGACCGTGCGGTAGTCCGGATTGTCGTCCGGCTCGATCAGGTTGCCGTCGGAATCGTAATAGTCGGGACGGGCAATATGGGAGGCGAGGATCCGGCCGGAGTTCTCGATCGAGCGCAGCGTGCCCGAGCGGTCGATGATCGCATAGCCGCTGCCGCCATTATTGCCGGCGGCGACAATCTGGCCCGAATTGACCAGTTCCTCCATCACCGCACCGTCTTCGATCACGATGGCGTAGGCACTGCCGAACGCTGTGGCATCGACCGTATTGTGGGAAGTGGAGGAAATCGCGCCGTCATTGGTCAGCACGGGCAGGATGGCGCCGTCCTCGAGATGAATGGCCACTGCCGTCGAGGCGATCGTATCGGAATAGGACGTGGAGGAGATCGTGCCGGAATTGAGGACGCCATGGAGCAGTTCGGCCGTGAAGACCGACCCGTTACCGTCATCGCTGCCGCCGATCAGGATACCGGTCGAGGACTTGTCGTTGAGATCCGATGTCGCCGTGACGGCACCGCGATTGACCCAGGAATAGCCCAGCGGCGTTTCCGGGACGCTCTCGTCCTCGTCTTCGGTGGTATCGTCGTCCGGGACCGCAGGCTGCACGACTTCGCCGATCGTGATATTGCCGTCGGCGGCCAGGATCCGGACGGCCGGGGCCTCGCCGCGCTGGGAGACGGTCGTCGTCCGGGTGAGCCGGTTTTCGCCCGTCGGTGCGTCGAACAGGATGCCGCCGTCAATGCTCGACCGGATGAGGATGGTGGTGTCGGCCTGGAAGACATCGTCTTCGTCGAGCGTCGCCAGGAATTCCTCGTTATTCGTATAGCTGCCAAACCGGTAGCCGGTCGTGCTCACCGTGCTGTTCAGGTAGAAAGCGCCGCCGACATCGCCGGCCAGCACGATTGCCGAGCTGTGCTCGCCGCGGGCGGCGACATTGCCGCTGACGGCGAAATCGCCGGTCAGCGTGTCCTGGATATCGATACCGACGGAGCGGTCGCCGAGGATGGAGACCGGGCCTTCCAGCCGGATCTCGCCTTCCACGCCCGTGAGGACCCGGATACCGGCAGAGTCATTGCCGCGAACGATGATCGAACCGGTATTGTCCATATAGATGTCGCCGACGAAAGCTCCGTCGCCATCGACAAGAACCCCGATGCGGTTGCCGCCGATCGCCGACGGCCCGTCGAGGTCGGAATAGCCGGCATCGTCGTCTTCGCCATTGTCCTGCGGTTCGCTTTCCGACTCGACCGTAATGCCGCCGCTGATGACCAGGTCGCCGGTATTGCCGCCTTCGACATGAACGCCGATGCCGCCATCCTCGTCGGTGACAATCTCGATCTCGCCCTCGATCGTGACGTCATTGTCGCTGTTCAGCGTGACGGCCGTGGCCGGTGTCGTAAGCGCCACGCGGCCGTTCGCCGTGATCACGATATTGTCGGCAACGCCACCGGTCCCGGCTGTCGCGGTTGCGACCGGCGTGGAAATCTCTTCGCTGATCTGGCGATCGGCGAGGGCGGACGGGGCGGCGACGGTCAGCGTGGCGATAGCGCTGGCAAACATGAGACGGCGACGCATGCGAACTCCTGACGAGACTTCCCGAGACAAGCACAGGGCGAATGGAAAGCGATTTGTAGCGAATGGATTGCGCCGCGTCGACCTCGCCGGACGCCGGGATGCAGACAGAAAAACGGCCGGGCGATCACCCGGCCGTCTCCCATTCTCTCGCAGCTGCGCGGCACAAGGCCTAGCAGGAGTAGTACATGTCGAACTCGACCGGGTGCGGATGCATCTCGTAGCGCAGCACTTCTTCCATCTTCAGGTCGATATAGGCGTCGATCTGGTCGTCATCCATCACGCCGCCCTTCTTGAGGAAGTCGCGGTCGGCGTCGAGCGATTCGAGGGCTTCACGCAGCGAGCGGCAGACGGTCGGGATATCCTTGAGCTCCTCCGGCGGCAGGTCGTAGAGGTCCTTGTCCATCGGGTCGCCCGGATGGATCTTGTTCTCGATACCGTCCAGACCGGCCATGAGCAGGGCAGCGAAGGTCAGGTAGGGATTGCCGGCCGGATCCGGGAAACGGGTTTCCAGGCGTTTGGCCTTCGGCGAGGAGACCCACGGAATGCGGATCGATGCGGAGCGGTTGCGGGCGGAATAGGCCAGCAGGACCGGCGCTTCGAAGCCCGGCACCAGACGCTTGTAGGAGTTCGTGGAAGCGTTGGCGAAGGCGTTGATCGCGCGGGCGTGCTTGATGACACCACCGATATAATGGAGGCAGGTCTCCGACAGGTCGGCATAGCGGTCGCCGGCGAACAGCGGATTGCCGTCCTTCCAGATCGACTGGTGAACGTGCATGCCGGTGCCGTTATCGTTCCAGATCGGCTTGGGCATGAAGGTCGCGGTCTTGCCATAGGCATGGGCGACCATGTGCACGGTGTATTTGTACAGCTGCATGCGGTCGGCCATCGTCGTCATCGACGAGAACTTCATGCCCAGCTCGTGCTGCGACGGGGCCACCTCGTGGTGATGCTTTTCCGGTTCGCAGCCCAGCTCCTCGAGAACCGCCAGCATCTCGGTGCGCATATCCTGGCCGCTGTCGATCGGGTTGACCGGGAAATAGCCGCCCTTGGGACCCGGGCGGTGGCCCATATTGCCGCCTTCGAAATCGCCGCCGGAATTCCAGGGGCCTTCCTCGCTGTCGATCTTGTAGCCGGTTTCTTCCTGGGAGGTTTTCCAGCGCACATCGTCGAACACGAAGAATTCGGCTTCCGGGCCGAAATAGGCGGTGTCGCCGATGCCGCTCGCCTTCAGGAAGGCTTCGGCCTTCTTGGCGGTCGTGCGCGGGTCGCGATTATAGCTCTCGCCCGTTCCCGGCTCGAGAATGTCGCACAACAGGACCAGGGTCGGCTGCTGATAGAACGGGTCCATGTGCGCCATCGTGGTGTCCGGCTTGAGCACCATGTCGGACTCGTTGATGGCCTTCCAGCCGGCGATCGAGGAACCGTCGAACATCACGCCGTCCTCGAAGAAGTCCTCATTGACCTGGGACCGGTCGAAGGTGACGTGCTGCAGCTTGCCGCGCGGGTCGGTGAAGCGAAGATCGACGTATTTGATGTCTTCGTCTTTGAGTTTCTTCAGGATTTCGTCTGACATGACGGAGCTCCGGATAGTGGGGTCGCTGGGAACAGGGTGAGGTGACTAGAGCGCGTCGCGGCCGGTCTCGCCGGTCCGGATGCGGATGACGCTTTCGATCGGACTGACGAAGATCTTGCCGTCGCCGATCCGGCCTGTCTGGGCCGCATTCTGGATCGCCTCGATCGCCGCATCGACGCGGTCGGCCGGCAGAACGAGTTCGATCTTGATCTTGGGCAGGAAGTCGACGACGTACTCGGCGCCGCGATAGAGTTCCGTATGCCCCTTTTGCCGGCCAAACCCCTTGGCCTCGATGACGGTCAGGCCCTGGACGCCGATTTCCTGCAGCGCCTCCTTCACGTCGTCGAGCTTGAAAGGTTTGATGATGGCTTCGATTTTCTTCATCACGGACTCCATGATCTTGTCGCGACGCTAGAGACGGGCAGAAAGCTGACAAGCTTCAATCCGTTCCCGCGATCAGCCAAACCGGGAAATGCCTCACAATCGGGCACGCATGCCACACAATGGAGCGACCATGCACGATGACATCCTGAACACCAAGGACTGTGGTGCCTGCGATCGCCATGCGGCTGAAAACGGCGTGTCCGGTGAACAGCTTATGGCACAGGCCGGAGCGGCGGTGGCGCAGGCGATTCGTCACCGCTGGGCGCCGCGTGAAACGCTGGTGCTGTGCGGTCCGGGTAATAATGGCGGCGATGGTTTTATCTGTGCCGCAGCCCTGCGCGAGGCGGGCTGGCCGGTGCGGGTCTGCCTGATGGGCGGGCAGGACCAGCTCAAGGGTGACGCAGCCTGGGCGGCGGGTGTCTGGCGCGAGACGCCGGAGCGGGCCGGGCCGGCCGCGTGCGACACGGCAGAGCTCATCGTGGATGCCCTGTTCGGCGCCGGTCTCAACCGTCCGCCCGACGGCGAGGCGGCGGCGCTGATCAAAGCGATGAGCGGGCGCGGCGTGCCGGTGGTCGCCATCGATCTGCCCTCCGGCGTGTCTGGCGATCTGGCACGGGCGGAAGGCGCTGTCGCTGCGGCCGATCTCACCGTCACTTTTCACCGGCGCAAGCCAGCCCATATTCTCGAACCGGCGGCCAGCCTGTGCGGTGAGGTGGTGCTGGCCGGTATCGGTATCCCTGGCAGCTGGCGGGATGCCGTTCAGCCATGCGCCCGGGAAAACGGTCCGGAGCTCTGGCTTTCAGCCCTGCCGGCAGTCCGTACCGGCGACCACAAGCACGCCCGCGGCCGGCTCGCCGTCTTTTCCGGCGGGGCGTCCTCGACCGGGGCCGCACGCCTGGCAGCGCGGGCCGGGCTGCGGGCCGGGGCCGGCCTCGTCACGCTGGCCAGCCCGCCCTCGGCGCTGATGGTCAATGCCTCGGCCTCGACGGCTGTGATGGTGCGGCGCTGGGCTGATCCGGCCGCGACTGACGCCTTGCTTGAGGATTTGCGCGCCGATGCGGCGGTGCTGGGGCCGGCTATGGGGGTGGGCGAGGGGACGCGTGAGGCGGTCGCCTCGGCGGCGCGGACAGACACGGCCCTCATTCTCGATGCCGATGCCCTGACCAGTTTCGAGGATGCACCGGAGGCCTTGTTCGCCGTGCTGCGCCCCGGCGATGTGCTGACGCCGCACCCGGGTGAATTCCGGCGGCTGTTTCCCGATATCGCCGCCCGGGAAGATATCAACCGGATCGAGGCTGCGGCGAGGGCAGCCGGGCGGGCCGGGTGCTGTGTGCTTCTGAAAGGACCGGACACGGTGATCGCAGCGCCGGGGCATCTGTCCGTGGTCAACCGCCATGCCTCGCCAGCCCTGGCAACCGCAGGCAGCGGCGATGTTCTGGCCGGTCTGATCGGCGGTCTGGCGGCACAGGGCGTCAGCGGATTTGACGCCGCCTGCGCGGCGGCCTGGCTGCACGGCGATTGCGGTCTGAGGCTGGGAACAGGCCTGATCGCGGAAGACCTGGCGGACATCCTGCCGGAACGCCTGTCCACGCTGCACCGCACCATGCAGCGGCAGCGTGCGCTGGGCCATCTCCTCGCGCATAAGAGCTAGGCGCCGCCGGGGCTTGGCTCCGGCCGCGGCCCGGTTCATGTTCGCCCTTCATCTTCCACCGACGAGTCTTCGCACCATGGCTTCCGAATCCACCGTCCGTCCCGACCAGCAGCTCGATGCCGATGCCCTGGCCTTCCACATGAAGCCTGTGCCGGGCAAGCTGGGGGTCGCGCCGACCAAGCCGATGGCGACCCAGCGCGATCTGGCGCTGGCCTATTCGCCGGGCGTGGCGGCGCCGGTCCGGGCGATCGCGGCGGATCCGGAAACGGTCTACGACTACACCTCCAAGGGCAATATGGTCGCCGTCGTGTCGAACGGCACGGCAATCCTCGGCCTGGGCAATCTGGGCGCTGCCGCCTCGAAACCGGTGATGGAAGGCAAGGCGGTGCTGTTCAAGCGCTTTGCCGATCTCGACGCGGTCGACATCGAGGTCGACTACACCGATCCCGACCAGTTCATCGAATGCGTGCGCGGCTTCGGCAATACGTTCGGCGGCATCAATCTGGAAGACATCAAGGCGCCGGAATGCTTCGAGATCGAGCGGCGCCTGCGCGAGGAACTGGATATCCCGGTCTTCCATGACGACCAGCACGGCACGGCGATTATCGCGGCGGCGGGTCTGATCAATGCCTGTGACCTGACCGGCAAGAAGATGGAAGACCTCAAGGTTGTCCTGTGCGGCGCCGGTGCCGCCGGCCTCTCCGTGCTCGAACTCATCGAGTCGCTGGGCGTGCAGTCGAAGAACACCACCGTCGTGGACATTGATGGCGTGGTCTACAAGGGCCGCCCCGGCGGTCACGAGCGGCTGATGAAGCATGCCGTGGAGACCGACAAGCGCACGCTGGCCGAAGCCGCCGAGGGCGCCGATGTCCTGCTGGGCCTGTCCGCGGCCGGCGTGTTCACCAAGGACATCGTCGCCTCCCTGGCCCCGGACCCCATCATTTTCGCCATGGCCAATCCGACGCCGGAGATCACGCCGGAGGAAGTGGCCGAGGTGCGCAGCGACGTCATCATGGCGACGGGCCGCTCGGACTATCCCAACCAGGTCAATAACGTCCTGGGCTTCCCCTATATCTTCCGCGGTGCGCTCGATGTGCGCGCCCGTACGATCAATGAAGAGATGAAGATCGCCGCCGCCAAGGCGCTCGCCGCGCTGGCGCGCGAGGATGTGCCTGACGAGGTGGCCAAGGCCTACAAGGTCGATCGTCTGCAATTCGGGCGCGACTACATCATCCCGACACCCTTCGATCCGCGCCTCATCGCCTGGGTGCCGCCCTTCGTGGCCCAGGCCGCGATCGACACGGGTGTCGCCCGCCGTCCGATCGAGCATGCCGACAGCTACAAGCAGGTGCTGGCGCGCCGTCTCGATCCGACCGCCGCGCTGCAGCAGCGCATCTCCGCCTCGATCCGGGCCGAGCAGAAGACCATCGTCTTTGCTGAAGGCGAGGAGCCGGCGGTGATCCGCGCCGCCCACGCTTTCCAGACCCAGGGTCTGGGCAAGGCGATCCTGGTGGCGCGCGAGAATGTCGTGGCCGAGAACATGAAGGAGCTGGGCATTCCGGCGGGCTCGCTGGAAGTGTGCAATGCCCGCCTGTCCGAGCATAATTCGGAGTATGCCGACTATCTCTATGAGCGTCTGCAGCGTCAGGGCTATCTGCGCCGCGACGTACAGCGCCGGGTCAACAATGACCGGAATGTCTTCTCCGCCTGCATGCTGAAAATGGGTCATGCCGACGGCATGGTCACCGGCGTCACCCGCCACTCGAATGTGGTGATGAATGATGTCGAACTCGTGCTCGATCCGGTTGCCGGCAGCCGCACGGTCGGCGTGACAGCAGCGGTGACCCGTGGCCGCACGCTGATTATCGGTGATGTCTCGGTGACGGAATTCCCCGAAGCCCGGGCCCTGGCCGAGATCGCGATCGCCACGGCCAATGCCGCCAAGCGCCTGGGCCTGACGCCGCATGTCGCCTTCCTGTCCTACTCCTCCTTCGGCAATCCGCCGGGCGAGCGCTCGACCAAGATCCAGCACGCCGTCAGCCTGCTCGATGAACAGGGTGTCGACTTTGAATACGAAGGCGAGATGGCGGCCGATGTCGCGCTCGATCCCGACCATCACCAGCTCTATCCCTTCTCGCGCCTGACCCAGCCGGCCAATGTGCTGATCATGCCGGCCGTACACTCCGCCTCGATCGCCGTGCGCCTGCTCAAGGCGGCCGGCGGGGCAACGGTGATCGGTCCGATGCTGGTCGGTCTGGAAAAGCCGGTCCAGATCGCGCGTCTGGGGGCCTCGGTCAGCGATATCGTGAACCTCGCCGGCATCGCGGCCTACGACCTCAACCAGCCGGCTGTTGCGGCCGGATAGGGATCGCGCCGGCGCTGAGCTCAGCCCGCAATGCCGCCGGTGGTGAATTGCCAGGCGAGATAGGCGGCATAGGCGGCCAGCATGGCCAGGCCGACGCCGCGGCCGATCCGTTTGGTTGCCACCAGCAGCAGCACGACCAGTACCGACACGCCCAGCATCAGGGGCACGTCGAGGACGCGGAATTGCGGCCCGACCGGGATCGGCGTCACCAGGGCCGTGATGCCCAGGATGGCAAGAATGTTGAAGATGTTCGAGCCGATCACATTACCCAGCACCACATCGGAATGACGTTTCCAGGCCGCCACGATCGAGGTGGCCAGTTCTGGCAGGGAGGTGCCGATCGCCACCAGGGTCAGCCCGATCACCGCATCCGACACGCCGAAGGTCCGTGCGATGGAGACGGCGCCGCGCACCAGCAGATCGGCGCCCAGCATCAGGCCGAGAATCCCGCCGATCACAAAAGCTGCCGCGACCCAGGCGGACTGTGTGGCAACGCCTTCGAACTCTTCGGTCTCGTGCTCGTGCTGGCGGGACGGGCGGCCGCGCCGTTCCAGCCAGTAGGAGACAGCCAGATAGGCCAGCAGCGCGGTGAAGAGCGCCGCGCCCTCGATCAGCCCGATGACACGGCCGAAGGTCAGTCCGAACAGGGCGACTGCCGCGACACTCATCACCACTGCATCGCGCATCGCCGTTCGCTGCCAGCCCACAATCGGGGTGATCACGGCCGCGACGCCCAGGATCAAGAGGACATTGGCGATATTCGAGCCGACGACATTGCCCAGCGCGATGTCCGGTGCGCCGCCCAGGGCCGCATTCACCGAGACGAGCAGTTCCGGTGTCGAGGTGCCGAAGGCGACCACGGTCAGGCCGATCAGGAGTTTGGACAGGCCCAGCTTCTCGGCGACGGCCACACTGCCGCGGACCAGGCCTTCCCCGCCGAAGAAGAGCAGGACGAAGCCTGCGACGATGAAACCGGTATCCTGGAGCATCGGGCGTATCCCTGTCAGCGGGGCGGGGGAGATTCCGGCGCGGGCCGGCCGTCCCGTTCTGGGCGTGGCGTGCCGCCCGGGCAAGGGGGATTGCGCGGTGTCCGGGTGGCCGGAGGGCGGGATTGGCGGTGTTTCCAATCCCTCTTGACGGGGTGTGCGCGCGACCGGCGGCGTCGGGGCCGGACGCGCATCGCGATGTTTTCACACCAATTTGACCGTTGCGTGCTGCAGACAGGGGCGGGGATTCCTATCTATGCTCGGCGGCGAACAGGAGGGGTACGCCATGGCCGGACGGTCTGCACATGACATGACGCAAGGTCCGGTCTTCGGGCATATCGTGCGGATGATGATGCCGATGAGTTTCGGCATTCTCGCCATGATGCTCGTCGGTATTGTCGATACCTACTGGGTCGGCACGCTGGGTACCGCCCAGCAGGCCGCCGTGCAGATGAGTTTCCCGGTCACCATGCTGGTGATGAGCATCTCGATCGGCTTGGGCGCCGGTGCCGTCTCGGCCGTCTCTCGCGCGGCAGGTCGCAAGGACGGCTCCTCCATTCCGCGCATTTCCACCGACGCCATGACCCTGGCCCTGCTGCTGGTCGGCATCGTGTCCTTCATCGGCGTCCTGACCGTCGAGGACATCTTCCGGGCGCTGGGCGCCAGTGACACCATGCTGCCGCACGTGGTCGACTATATGCGCGTGTGGTTCGGCGGTATCGTGCTGATCGTCGGCCCGATGGTGGCCGGCAATATCCTGCGGGCGCTGGGCAATGCGGTGATCCCCTCGGTCATGATGATGGCCGCCGCGGCGATCAATCTCGTGCTCGACCCGATCTTCATCCTCGACGATGTCTTCGGTCTTTTCCCCGGCCTGGGCTGGGGCGTCTCCGGTGCAGCTCTGGCAACCGTCGCGGCGAATGCCTGCACCTTCCTGATGGTGCTGTGGTATCTGGTCTTCCGCGAGAAACTGCTCGACTTCAACTGGGAGGATCTCGGCGAGGTCTGGCATCACTGGTCCGACATCGCCCGCGTCGGCATCCCTGCCTGCATCTCCAACATCTTCAACCCCGTCGCGATGACCGTCGCCATGTCGGGCCTGGCGATGGCGCGCTTCGGCGATGCCGCGGTCGGCGGTCTGGGCGTGGCCGGGCGTGTGGAGGCCTTCGCCATCGTGCCGCTGTTCGCGCTGTCGGCCTGTATCGGCGCGGTGACCGGCCAGAATGGCGGCGCCGAACGGATCGACCGGGTGCGCGAGGCCTTCCGCACCTCCTTCCTCTTCGCCCTGGCCTGGGGGCTGGGCGTGGCCGCGGTGCTGTGGATTTCTGCCGATGTCCTCGCGGCGATCTTTCTGCCGTCCGAAGCCGGGCAGGCGGCGGCCGTGGCCTATTGGCGGATCGCGGCGCTGACCATTGCCGGCTATGGCATCACGATCGCCGGCAGTGCCGGGTTCAACGGGCTGGGCCGTCCCAGCTATGGCATGATGATCACGGCCGGCCGCGCGCTGGGCCTGATGGTGCCCTTCGTGCTGGCGGGCAGTTTCCTCGTCAACGCTCCGGTCGGCGTGATCGGCGGCATTGCCGCGGCGAATGTCCTGTCCGGTCTCGCCACCGCGCTGTTCGTGATGACCCGCGCCCCGATGACCGCCAAGCACGGCAAGGCCCGCAAGCGCAAGCCGGCGGAGACGGCTGCTGTGGCAGAGGATGCCGGCCCGGCCGGATCCGATTGACAGCTTCGCCGCCCGGGCAGATCATCACTGTCATGACGAACCGTATCCATATCCGGCTGCGCGGCCTGAGCCGCCACGATTGGGGCCTGCTGCTCGCAAGCCCGTAGCCCCGGGCCCGCCGCTGCCGCCGGCCGGGTGCCGGGGGATCGATACCGTTCCGTTTTCCAGTTGAATTTCACCGCAGACCGCCGGCGAAGCGCCGCAGCGGATGCGGCCGCCTTTCGAGAAATGACATGTCACATCAACCCGCTATCTACATCACCGCTGCCGATTATGACTGTCTGTCAGACATCGTTCCCCATCATGAAATCGCCGGGACCGGCCCCGCGCTCCTCAGCCATGAGCTCGACCGCGCCAATGTCGTCGGCGCCGGTTCGCGCCGGCGCTTCGTGCGCCTCGGTTCGACGCTGACCTATGAGGACGAGAAGACCGGCCGCCAGCGTGAGGTGCGCCTGGTCCTGCCGCGCGAGGCGGATATCGACCGGGGCCTGGTCTCGGTCCTCTCGCCGGTCGGCGCCGCGCTGATCGGTCTGCCGGTCGGGCCGGTCTTCCGCTGGCAGGATCGCGAGGGCCGCACACACGGCGTGCGGGTTCTGGCCATCGCCTGACGGCGGGCCCCGTCCGGCTTACCGCCGTACCAGCACCCCGGCCAGTTCCGGCTTGCCGCTCAGGGACGGGTGAGGCCAGGCGGTGAAGGCGTTATCGTCCGGCCACGCCCAGCGTTCGGCCGGGAACAGCGCATGCATTGCTTCGAGCGAACAGCCATAGGGCGGCCCGCCGCGCTCGGCCTTCTGCATGAAGAGGGCAAGCAGGCGGCCGCCGGGCTTCAGCCAGGCATGGATCGCACGCTCATAGTCCTCGCGCAGGCGGGGCGGGATGGCGCACAGGAAGGTCTGCTCATAGACCAGATCGGCCGGTGTTTCGGGGCGCCATTGTGTCAGGTCGGCCTCGACCAGGCTGGCGTCCAGCCCGGCGGCGTCCAGCCGGTCGCGCTGCCAGGCGAGGGCGGTCGGCGCGACATCGCCGGCGGTGACATGCAGACCGGCCCGGGCAAAGGCGACGACTTCCGGCGCCCGGCCGCAGCCCGGCACGATCACGCTCAGCCCTGGCGCCAGCACGCCCTCGGCGAGCCAGTGCGACGCGGCCGGATGCAGCTGGCGGCGCTCCCACGGCGTGTCGCCATCGCGGAAACGCGTCTCCCAGTCGAACGGGGTGCGCTCTTCGGATATCCCTGACATGGCGCGATATAGAACCGCCGCAGCCCGCCCGGCAATGGCCGCTTGCCTATCCGCGCCGCCCCGTGCCAAGAGATCGCCACCAGACGTGCGGATGTGGCGGAACTGGTAGACGCGCTGGATTTAGGTTCCAGTGCCGCAAGGCGTGGAGGTTCGAGTCCTCTCATCCGCACCATTCGGAGCCGGTCTGCCGGAGGCAGAAAAATCGATCCAGTGAATCGATTTTAGGCGGAGAATGCCCCGGCAGGGGCCTTCGCCCTGCGGGCTTCGGGTGGCGAGCCACCCGCAGCGCGCACTTGGGGCGAAGCGGTGCCCCGCCGAAGCCTTGGCGAAGGAGGGCCGTCGAGGGCAAGCAAGCCTCCACTCTACCCTCAAGCGTCGGCTGTCTCGCCGAAGCCTTTGGCGAAGGCGGACTGGCGGCGCCACGCACCACAGCCCCCCGATCCCCAGTCCCGGCGTGCGAACAGGCTGCATTCGCCTCATCTGCACCCGCCAGCCGCTTCCCGGCGTTGCACAGGCGTAAACCGCATGACATAACGCGCGCTCGATTTTGCACGCGCGTATCTGCGCACCCTTACTTAGAACACCAAGGCCAACCCATGAACGTCACCGAGAAATCTTCCGAAGGCTTGAGCCGCACTTTCGAGATCGTCTTCCCGGCCGACGATCTGCAAGCTCGCCTCGCAGCGAAGATCGAAGAGATCCGTCCGGAAGTCCGCCTGAAGGGCTTCCGCCCGGGCAAGGTTCCCACGAGCCACATCCGCAAGATGTTCGGCGAGTCGATCATGGGCGATCTGCTGAACGAGCTGGTCCCGCAGACCACGCAGAAGACGCTCGACGAGAAGAATATCCGCCCGGCCACCCAGCCGGACATCAAGGTCACCAGCGAGGCGCAGGACGTGCTGTCCGGCAAGGCCGATTTCTCTTTCGAGATCTCGCTGGAAGTGATGCCGGAATTCGAACCGGCCGATCCGTCCAAGCTGAAGGTCGAGCGCCCGGTCGCCGAGGTCGATGAGGCCGAGATCGACGAGGCGCTGCAGAAGCTGGCCGAGGAAAACCGCGAATTCTCCGCCAAGAAGGGTGGCAAGAATGCCAAGGCGGAAGAGGGCGATGTCGTCGTCATCGATTTCGTCGGCAAGCTGGATGGCGAACCCTTCGAGGGTGGCGCTGCGGAAGACGCGCGCGTGGCCATCGGCGACGGTGCCTTCATTCCGGGCTTCGAGGAACAGCTGGTCGGCGCCAAGCCGGGCGAAGAGCGCGTTCTGAAAGTGACCTTCCCGGCGCAGTACCAGGCCGCTCATCTGGCCGGCAAGGACGCCGAATTCGACGTCACGGTGAAGTCGGTGGAAGCACCGGGCGAAGCCAAGGTCGACGACGAACTGGCCAAGCGCCTGGGTCTCGATGGCCTGGACGGCCTGAAGGACGCGCTGAAGAAGCGCTTCGCCCAGGAGCACGCCCAGCAGTCGCGCATGAAGGTGAAGCGGGCGCTGCTCGACCAGCTCGATGCCGCGCACAGCTTCGACCTGCCGCCGCAGATGGTGGATGCCGAGTTCGACAATATCTGGCGCGAAGTCCAGCACGCCATCGAGCACGACCACCTCGAGGAAGAGGACAAGGGCAAGTCGGAAGACGAGCTGAAGACCGAGTATCGCGGCATTGCCGAGCGCCGTGTGCGCCTGGGCCTGGTGCTCGCCGAGATCGGCCGTCGCAACAATGTCGACGTGACCCAGGAAGAACTCTCCCGCGCCATCAACCAGGAAGCCGTGCGCTATCCGGGCCAGGAGCGCCAGGTTGTCGAGTTCTACCAGAAGAATCCGCAGGCCATCGCCCAGCTGCGCGCGCCGATCTATGAGGAAAAAGTCGTCGACTACATCCTCGAGCTCGCCGACGTCACCGAGGTGACCGTGTCCAAGGACGCGCTCTACGCCGAGGAAGACGAAGCGCCGGCTCCGGCCAAGAAGAAGGCTGCGCCGAAGAAGAAGGCGGCTGCCAAGAAGGACGACGACAAGCCGGCCGCGAAGAAGAAGGCTCCGGCCAAGAAAGCGGCAGCCAAGGACGGCGACAAGGCCGAGGCCAAGAAGCCGGCGGCCAAGAAAGCCGCACCGAAGAAAAAGGCTGCGGCCAAGAAGGACGCCTGATCACCGGGCTCTTTCGCACACGATCAGCGCCGGCGTCCCAGGACGCCGGCGCTTTTCGTTTCCGGCTGCTGTTTTGTGTGCCGTTGCGGGAATTCGCACAGGCGTGTGCAGCGTCCGCCTTGCACGCCGGAGCGAGCGCCGCAATATTTGAACAATCCCGTCTGACGAGAATCGGCGCCGACCGGCTGCCCGAACCCCAAGGAGCGCGACATGCATGATCCCCAGGACAGGACGATGAATCTGGTTCCGATCGTCGTCGAGCAAACCAGCCGGGGCGAACGCTCCTTCGACATCTATTCGCGGCTTCTCAAGGAGCGCATCATCTTCGTCACCGGTCCGATCGAGGACCATATGGCGAGCCTGATCGTCGCCCAGCTGCTTTTCCTTGAATCGGAAAATCCGAAGAAGGAAATCTCGATGTACATCAACTCGCCCGGCGGCGTGGTCTCGGCCGGCCTGGCGATCTACGACACGATGCAGCACATCCGCTGCCCGGTCTCCACCATGTGTATCGGCATGGCGGCCTCGATGGGCTCACTGCTGCTGACGGCGGGTGAGGACAAGCGGCGCTATGCCACGCCGAATGCGCGGATCATGGTGCACCAGCCCTCCGGCGGTTTCCGCGGCCAAGCCTCGGACATCGAGCGGCATGCGGCGGACATCCAGAAGATCAAGCGCCGGCTGAACGAGATCTATGTGCACCACACCGGCCGCACCTATGACGAGATTGAACAGGCTCTCGACCGCGACAACTTCATGTCTGCGGACGAAGCCAAGGAATTCGGCCTCATTGACGAGGTCTTTACGCGTCGCAGCGAGGATGAAGGCGAAGGCAAGTCCGACTAGGGCATGATCGCCGGGCGCGGTTGGAGCTTGATCCATGCCGCGCCCATGTGATCGAATGCACAGTGACGGAAACCTTTCGCTAAAGTTCGGCCCTGATTTTGCTCAGGACTGGATGCGAGGCGGGACAAATGCCGGTATGGTATTGTAATGATACCATTCAGATGCCGGGACCTGCGGGTTGAATTGGAGCGGTCATGAGTAAGACGACGGGCGGAGACGGCGAGTCGAAGAACACCCTCTACTGTTCTTTCTGCGGAAAGAGCCAGCATGAGGTGCGCAAGCTGATTGCCGGGCCCACCGTGTTCATCTGCGATGAATGCGTCGAGCTCTGCATGGATATCATCCGCGAGGAGAACAAGTCTTCGCTGGTGAAGTCCAAGGAAGGCGTGCCCACGCCGCAGGAAATCTTCAACGTCCTGAACGATTACGTGATCGGCCAGGCGCATGCCAAGCGCGTGCTCGCGGTGGCCGTGCACAACCACTACAAGCGCCTGAACCACGCCTCGGCCAATTCCGACGTGGAACTGGCCAAGTCGAACATCCTGCTGATCGGCCCGACCGGTTGCGGCAAGACGCTGCTGGCCCAGACGCTGGCGCGCATCCTCGATGTGCCCTTCACCATGGCCGATGCGACGACGCTGACCGAAGCGGGCTATGTCGGTGAGGACGTCGAGAACATCGTGCTGAAACTGCTGCAGTCGGCCGACTACAATGTCGAGCGGGCCCAGCGCGGCATCGTCTATATCGACGAGATCGACAAGATTTCCCGCAAGTCCGACAACCCGTCCATCACGCGTGACGTGTCGGGTGAGGGCGTGCAGCAGGCCCTGCTGAAGATCATGGAAGGCACGGTCGCCTCCGTGCCGCCGCAGGGCGGCCGCAAGCATCCCCAGCAGGAATTCCTGCAGGTGGACACGACCAATATCCTCTTCGTCGTCGGCGGCGCCTTTGCCGGTCTCGACAAGGTGATCTCCCAGCGCGGCAAGGGGTCTGCCATCGGCTTCGGTGCCGATGTGCGCGAGACCGACGACCGCCGCACGGGTGACATCCTGCGCGAAGTGGAGCCGGACGATCTCCTGCGTTTCGGCCTGATCCCGGAATTCGTCGGCCGTCTGCCGGTCATCGCGACCCTGGAAGACCTGGACGAGGACGCCCTGGTGCAGATCCTGACCGAGCCGAAGAATGCGCTCGTGAAGCAGTATCAGCGCCTGTTCGAGATGGAAGGCGTCGGCCTGACCTTCACCGAGGATGCGCTCAAGGCCGTGGCTGCCAAGGCCATTGCCCGCAAGACCGGTGCGCGCGGCCTGCGTTCGATCATGGAAGGCATCCTGCTCGAAACGATGTTCGACCTGCCGGGCCTGGAAGGCGTGGAAGAGATTGTCGTCAACGCGGAAGTCGTCGAGGGCAATGCCAAACCGCTCTTCATCTATGCCGAGCGCAAGGACGACAAGCGGACGGGTGCTTGAGGACGCTTGAATTCGGCGATCGCGATCGCCACTTCATGATCCAGGTGGGACGCGTCGGGCAAGACCCAGAGCGCTTGCCGGCCGTCCCGTATCGATAGAAAGATCCGACGAGATCTGCACGCGCCCCTGTATCGGGCGCGCATGGAGTAAGCATGTCCAATACGAAGACACTTCCGCTTCTGCCGCTGCGCGACATTGTGGTTTTCCCCCACATGATCGTTCCCCTCTTCGTGGGGCGCGAGAAGTCGGTGAAAGCGCTGGAAGAGGTTATGAAGGCGGACAAGCAGATCCTGCTTGCCACCCAGCGCAATGCCGCGGACGACGAGCCGACGCCGGATGCGATCCATCGCACCGGTGTGGTCGCTTCTGTCCTGCAGCTGCTGAAACTGCCCGACGGCACGGTGAAAGTGCTGGTGGAAGGCGGCGTCCGCGTCGAGATCACCGGCTTTACGCCGCGTGACGAATACTACGAAGCGGTCTGCGAACCCGTGGCCGAGGATTCCGGCGACGAGTCCGAGCTGGAAGCGCTGATGCGCACGGTCGCGGCCAAGTTCGAAGACTATGTGAAACTGAACAAGAAGGTGCCGCCGGAAGCGCTCGCCTCGCTGTCGCAGATCCAGGAGCCGGGCAAGCTGGCCGACTCCATCTCGGCCCATCTGGCCGTGAAGATCGACGAGAAGCAGTCGCTGCTGGAAGAACCCGATGTCGCCAACCGGCTGGAGCGCGTGCTCGGCCTGATGGAAGGCGAGATCGGCGTGCTGCAGGTCGAGAAGAAAATCCGTTCGCGCGTGAAGCGCCAGATGGAGAAGACCCAGCGCGAGTATTATCTCAACGAGCAGATGAAGGCGATCCAGCGCGAGCTGGGTGAGGGCGATGACGGCCGCGAGGAACTCGCCGAGCTGGAACAGCGTCTGACCGAGGCCAAGCTGCCCAAGGAAGCGCGCGCCAAGGCCGACGCCGAATTCAAGAAACTGCGCCAGATGAGCCCGATGTCCGCCGAGGCCACGGTCGTGCGCAATTATCTCGACTGGATCCTGGCGCTGCCCTGGAACAAGCGCAAACGCCTGAAGAACGACCTGGAACGCGCCGAGGGCGTGCTCGAGGACGATCACTACGGGCTGGAGAAGGTCAAGGAACGCATTCTCGAGCACCTGGCGGTGCAGTCGCGCACCCGCAAGCTGCGCGGTCCGATCCTGTGCCTGGTCGGTCCGCCCGGCGTCGGCAAGACCTCGCTGGGCCGTTCGATCGCCAAGGCGACGGGCCGCGACTTCGTGCGCATGTCGCTGGGCGGCGTGCGGGACGAGGCCGAGATCCGCGGCCACCGGCGCACCTATATCGGCTCCATGCCGGGCCGCATCATCCAGTCGATGAAGAAGGTGAAGTCCGCCAATCCGCTCTTCCTGCTCGACGAGATCGACAAGCTGGGCGCCGATTATCGCGGCGATCCGGCCTCGGCCCTGCTGGAAGTGCTCGATCCGGAACAGAACTCGACCTTCAACGACCACTATCTGGAAGTCGATTACGACCTGTCCGACATCATGTTCGTGACCACCGCGAACACGCTCAACCTGCCGCAGCCGCTTCTCGACCGGATGGAGATCATCCGGATCGCCGGCTACACCGAGGACGAGAAGGTCGAGATCGCCAAGCGTCACCTCCTGCCCAAGCAGATGTCCAATCACGCCCTGCGCGATCAGGACTTCACGCTGGAAGAGGCGGCCCTGCGCGACCTGATCCGCTACTATACCCGCGAGGCGGGCGTGCGGAATCTCGAGCGCGAGATCGCCAACCTGGCCCGCAAGGCCGTGCGCCAGATCCAGAGCGGCAAGGCTGACAGCGTCACCGTCACGCCGGACAATCTGGGCGATTTCGCCGGGGTGCGGAAATTCCGCTTCGGCGAGACCGACAAGGAAGACCAGGTCGGTGTCGTCACCGGGCTGGCCTGGACCGAAGTCGGCGGCGACCTCCTGACCATCGAGGCCGTGCGCATGCCGGGCCGCGGCAAGTTCACCGTGACGGGCAATCTGCGCGACGTGATGAAGGAGTCGATCTCCGCCGCGAATTCCTTCGTGCAGTCGCGGGCGCCTTCGCTCGGCATCAAGCCGACCGTGTTCCGCTCGTCCGATATCCACGTCCACGTGCCCGAAGGCGCTACGCCGAAGGACGGGCCGTCGGCCGGTATCGGCATGATGACGGGTATTGTCTCGGTGCTGACCGGCATCCCGGTGCGCAAGGACATCGCCATGACCGGCGAGATCACCCTGCGCGGCCGCGTCCTGCCGATCGGCGGTCTGAAGGAGAAACTCCTGGCGGCGCTGCGCGGCGGTGTGAAGACGGTGCTCATCCCCAAGGACAATGAAAAGGATCTCGCCGAGATCCCGGACACTGTGAAACAGGGGCTGGAAATCATCCCGGTCGAGACCGCGGACGAGGTGCTCAAACTGGCGCTCACCGAAGCGGTGCAGCCGGTCGAATGGACCGAGGCCGACGAAGCCGCCCTCGCGGCGGTGGCCTCGCAGGCCGGCACGGAAACCGGCGAGACACCCATGGCGCACTAGTGTTGCCCTTGTCGGGCACGCATGGTGCCGTTACGTGACAGGAAAAGGGCGGCTTCAGCCGCCCTTTTTCGTGCGCGCTGCCATTTTTTTGCACACGCACGACGCAGATGCAGAAATTGAGCATTGACCTTGCGCAAAACCGCCGCCACTCTCGTCTCATGACTTTCGCGACGTTCTATTTTTTCGGCTACTTTACCAACGCAACCCGTGAGGGGGCGGTGGCCGGCTGACGTGTGTGAAAGCACCGGATTTGCAGGGCCTCCCCCTCGGGGAGGCCCTTTTCTTTTGTGTGAAAAGAAAGGGTGAGACCGTGACGACGATAAAGAGCCGGGACGAGATCCGGGCGGAGATTTCACAGATCGACGGACAGTTGATCGACGCCATTGCCCGGCGCCAGGAGCTGGTCGACGAGATCCAGGCCGCCAAGGCCGCCAGCGGTCAGCCGGTGCGCGACCGCGAACGCGAGCAGGCCGTCCTGCGTGACGCGCTGGCACGCGGCAAGGCGCAGGGTGTGCCGCCCGAACTGGTCGAGAGCCTGTTCCACGCCCTGTTCGAGGTTTCGATCCGCCGTCAGCGCGAGCGCTTCGATTCCATGCGCAACGAAGACCTCAACGAGGCCACCGTCGCCTATCTCGGCGGGCCGGGCAGTTACAGCCATATCGCCGCCCAGAAGGTGTTCGAACGCCGCAACGCCACCGTCGTGCCGTCCCCCAAGCGCGATTTCGTCTCGATCTTCCGGTCGGTCGAGAATGCCGAGGTCGATTACGGCGTGGTGCCGATCGAGAACACGACGACGGGCTCGATCAACGAAGTCTATGATATCCTGATCAATTCGCGCACCCAGATCATCGGCGAATTCCTGCTGCGCGTGGATCACTGCCTGGTCGGCAAGGCCAGCGGGCAGGGGCGGATCAGCCGGGTCTTCGGTCACCCGCAGGCACTGGCCCAATGCCGCCGCTATATCGCCTCCCATCCGGAGCTGGAAACGCACATGGCGGCCTCGACCACCCGGGCGCTGGAGCGGCTGCTGGAGGATGACGACACGGCGGCTGCGGTCGCCGGTGAAGACGCGGCGCGCCTATTCGGCATGGATATCCTGGCCCGCGGTATCGGCGATCACGAGCAGAACATCACCCGTTTCATCGTGATTGCCCGCAAGGCCAAGCTGCCGACCCGAGAGGTGGAGTGCAAGACGTCGATGATGTTCACCACGCGCGACACGCCGGGCTGCCTCGTCGACGCGCTGACCGGGTTCCGCGACCAGGGCGTGAATATCGTCAAGCTGGAAAGCCGCCCGATCGCCGGTAATCCCTGGGAGGAGATGTTCATCATGGACGTCGAGGGGCATGTCGAGGACGAGCGGGTCCGCCAGGCGATGAGCGTCATCGAGGAGCATACTCGCGAGATCAAGCTGCTCGGCTGCTATGCGGCGGACGGGATCGACCGCGTTACCGTTGCCGAATAGCGACACGGGTCATGAATGCCGCTGCTGCCGGATGCGCGGCAGCGGCAAAACCGGTTGAATTTTGCTACCAGGCTGAATTCAATGGTCTGCAGACGAATGACCTCCATCATGGACCGGATGATGTCGGCCCGTGCCAGGCGCCCGCGCGGCACGGCCGGCTGAGAGTGCGGGCGGGAAGTGCGCATGGATACACCACAGCCGACACCGACGCGGCCGCGTCCCCGGGGCCGGCCCGGCCTGACACCGGAGGTGCGCGAGCAAGCCTTGCTGGCTGCCGGCGAACTGCTTGCCGAGCAGGGACTCAAGGGCATGCAGGCCCGCACGATCGCGGCCCGCGCCGGCCTGTCTGTCGGTTCGATCTACAAGCTCTTCGGCGATATCGACGATCTGATCCGTGAGCTCAATCTGCGCACCTATCGCGATATCGAGATCCATCACAGCTCGGCCCTTGAGGCGTCCGGACTGCCGCCGGAAGCGGTGTTCGAACGGGCGCTTGTCCTGGCACGCGCCTATATCGAGTTTGTCGTCACCCAGAATGCGCGCTGGAGGGCACTTTTGTCCTTCAACCGCCGCCAGTCCGGCGCGGCGCCGAAAGCCTATACCGAAACCGAGGATGCGTTGTTCGGGATCGTTGAAGGCGTGCTGGAGGCTGGCAAGGGGTTCGAGGATCCGGACTTTCGCCGGCGGGCAGCGCGGACATTGTGGGCATCGGTACATGGTATTGTCACCATGACGCTGCCCAATGCTGCGCTTGAGGATCCGGCTGCCGAAGCCCTGGAGCAGGCTTCGATGATGATCGGCGCACTCATCCGCGATGCTGCGGCGCAGAAGTAGCGCACGCTTGCCTCGAAGGGGGGCGGCGGACTAAAAGCGCGGCTCAGCTTGGATCGGGCGGTTAGCTCAGCTGGGAGAGCGACTGGTTTACACCCAGTAGGTCGGGGGTTCGAACCCCTCACCGCCCACCATCCTTCGCCTGGCCAACCAGGTGAGGAGACTCATCCTTCCGTAACGGAGCAAATCCGGGCATATGTCGGAGACCTCTCAGGTTATCCGGAATACATCACATGCGCCCGATTCTGCCGTCCCTGCTCCTGTCCGTTGCCGCGCTGGGTCTGGCGCCTTCACCAGCGGTACAGGCCGCTGTGCTGGCCGACTGCCGGGCCTGCGAGACATCGGCGCGATTTTACGAGCAGCGCGAGGGCAGTTTTGCCTGGACGGGTCCGGC
The DNA here is from genome assembly GCA_036231565.1 of Pseudomonadota bacterium. Classification (GTDB taxonomy): domain Bacteria; phylum Pseudomonadota; class Alphaproteobacteria; order Caulobacterales; family Maricaulaceae; genus Maricaulis. The sequence continues at coordinate 74,829 of JAZAHA010000056.1, read as the reverse complement.
CAATGCCGCGCTCTTCGAGGATTTGCGGACTGCGGTGGCCGGCGCGGCTGCGCACGGTCTCGATCCGGCCGATTATCATGCCGACGCCCTGGCTCTGATCGATCCCGCCGAACCGGATCGCTATGCCGACGAGCTGGCAACGGATGCCTATCTGACGCTGGCCGCGCATCTGCTCGCCGGACGGCTTGATCCCGTCTCGATCGAGCCGGACTGGACGGCCGCGCGCCGGGGGCGGGATCTGGCAGCCTATCTGCAGGGCGCGCTGGCAAATGGTGCGATTGCTGAGAGTCTCGATGCGCTGGCGCCTGCACAGCCCGGTTATGCGGCCCTGCAGGCGTCGTTGCTGCGCTATCGCAGCCTTGCGGAAGCAGGGCCATGGCCGCAGGTATCCGGAGGTGGTGTGCTGCGCCCGGGTGAACGCGGGCCGAGGGTCGCCGAGGTCCGTGCCCGCCTGGAAGCCACAGGCGATATTGCACCGATGGAAGAGGGCGGCGATCGGGAACTCTATGACGACGCGCTTCGCGTAGCGGTCGAGACTTTTCAGCGCCGCGCCAGTCTGGACCCTGACGGTGTGATCGGTCCGCGCACGCTGATCCAGCTCAACACAAGTGCCGCAGAGCGCGTGGCGCAGATCACCGCCAATCTGGAGCGCTGGCGCTGGCTGCCGGAGGATATGGGGCGCCGGCATATCCGCGTGAATATCGCCGATTTCAGTCTTGAGGCGCGCCAGGACGTTGTTGTCGAGCGGCGTCATGACGTGATCGTGGGCCGGCTCTATCGTCGCACGCCCGTCTTCTCGGGCAATATGACCTACCTGGTTCTCAATCCCTGGTGGGAAACGCCGCCAAGCCTTGCGGTAAGAGACAAGCTGCCGGCCTTCCGTTCCGACCCTGGTGCGGTTCGGCGACTGGGCTTTCAGGTGATCGACCGGGACGGGACGCTGGTCGATCCGGAAACGATTGACTGGGCCAATGTGCCGGCCCGGAATTTTCCCTACCGGCTTCGCCAGGCGCCAGGGCCGCAAAACGCGCTCGGGGAGGTGAAGTTCATGTTCCCCAATCCGCACAATGTCTATCTGCATGACACGCCGACCCGTGGCCTGTTCGCGCAGACCCGGCGGGATTTCTCTTCGGGCTGTGTGCGCGTCCGTGATCCGCTGGCGCTGGCGGAATGGGTAACGGCTGAAACGCCGGGCTGGGAGGCCGCGCGCGTACAGGCTGTCGCGGCCAACAATGACGAGACCCGGGTCCAGCTGTCGCGCGGGGTGCCGGTCCATATTCTCTACTGGACCGTCATACCCGATGACACCACTGGCGTGCGGTTCGTGGACGATTTATATGATCGCGATCAGAATCTCATCGCGGCGCTGGGCCTGGCCCCGCCGCCTCTGGAGTCGCGTGATTGAGCGCACTTGTCCTGGGACCCGCACTGGCCGGGCTCCTGTTGACGACCGACCCCCGCGCGGCGGTCGTCGCCCCCGTGGTGCCTGAGCGCCACGATGCGGGCTTGCTGCTTCCGGCTCCGGACTTCGATCCGGGGCGCGTCCCTTTCACCGTCAGTACGGCGGATGGGCTGGTTTTCGATTTTTCCGTTTTTGCGCTGTTTCTCGAGCCCGGCGAGCGTATCGGCCTGATCGCCGACACGGTTCTCGAATGGCGCGAGGGTGTGGGCACAGCCGTATCCAGCCTGGACTACCAATGGACCGCGCCGTCTGCGCCGGGTGTCTACCCGTTGCGCCTGATCGATACGGATGGGCATGAGATGACCCTCAACCGGGTCGTCATGCGCGCACGTGAAATCGCGGATGCTGACGGCATCAATGGCTTCATCCTCGGGGCCTATCCGGCGGAACCCTATCGCGGCGAGGCCAGCTATCTGGCACCGCAGGCTTTCATCGAAATCCTGCCCGGGATGGAGGATGTGGCCCTGTCGCCGCATTTCCGGCTCGGCCAGTTCCTGTGCAAGCAGGAAGGTGACGAGACGGCACCGCGCTATCTCGTTCTCTCTGAAAGACTGGTCGTGAAGCTGGAGGTCATTCTCGAAGCGGCCAATGCTCGGGGCTGGCGGACGGATGGTTTCACGGTGATGAGCGGCTATCGCACGCCGGCCTATAATGCGTCGCTCGGCAATGGCGAGAACTCACGCCACATCTATGGTGGTGCGGCCGATATCTTCATCGACACGGATGGCGACGGCGTCATGGACGATCTCAACCGGGATGGCGTGCTGGATCGTCAGGATGCGGCGCTGCTCTATGATCTGGTGGAGAGCCTGTCCGAGGAAGCCGGGGAGGCCTGGCTGGCCGGCGGTCTGGGCGAATACGGACCGAATGCCTGGCATGGCGCCTTCGTCCATGTGGACGAGCGCGGCTGGCGGGCCCGTTGGGGGCGCTGAGGATCAGGTCGCGGCGGGTTCCGGCTGGGCGAAGAGGTCGATGAGACCGCTGGCATCGCCGGAGAAGACACGCACATCGGCCCGCGGTGCAAAGCGCTGGATGGTCCGGGCAACCTCGCGGGCCGGGACGGGTTCGGCATTGAAATCATTGACGATAACGGTGCAACGGGCGTCCAGGACACGCAGCGCTGTCAGCGTGTGCGAGATTGCGCCGAGATAGGCGCCGGCGACGAGGATCGGCCGGGCGTCGAGATCGCGGATCAGGTCGAGATTGAGCCCGTCCATTGCCAGCGGAGACATAACGCCGCCGGCGCCTTCCACGATTGTCGGCATGCCGGGATCGATCTGGTCGAGGCACCAGTGCAGCACGGCGTCGATCGCGAGTTCGCGGTTTTCCTGCCGGGCGGCCATGTCGGGTGAGAGCGGGGCCCTGAAGCGCCAGGGTGATACGGACTGCACTCCTTCGCCCGTCAATTCGGCCCCGTTGGCGCGCATCAGGCGTATCGTATCTGTGGCGTTGAGTTGCGCCGGATCGAAGCCGGAGATCACCGGCTTGAGCACGCGCGCCTTCCCGCCAGCCCGGCGATGGGCTTCCAGCATGGCGCAGAGGATGTGGGTCTTGCCGACGTCGGTGCCGGTCCCCGTCACGAAAATGGGGCGCATTACTCGGCGGCCTCCGTCTGTTGCAGGATGGATTTCAGCGCGGCGGCGAGCCGGTCGATATCGGCGGTCTCGTGTGCGGCGGAGAAAGTAAAGCGCAGGCGCGCCGTTCCCGGCGGCACGGTGGGCGGACGGATCGCGGTCACCAGAAAGCCTTCGGATTCCAGGGCGGCCGAGGCGGCGAGCGCGGCGGTCTCGCTGCCCAGGATGACGGGCACGACCGGCGAGACGGGGCTGGAGAGGCCCAGCTTGCCTGCAAAGCGCTGTGCCAGTTCAAGCGGGCGTTCGCACAGGCCCGGGTCGGCCGCGATGAGATCGAGCGCGGCAAGCGCGGCAGCGGCGCTGGCCGGGGGCAGGGCGGTGGTGAAGACCAGCGGCCGGGCGCGCGAGCGCAGGAGTTCGCACACGCGTTCCGACGCGCACAGATAGCCGCCATAGCTTCCCAGCGCCTTGGACAGCGTGCCCATCTGCAGCGGTGCGGCGGCGGGCGGCGCGAAGGCATGGGCCGCACCGCGTCCGCCGCCGACCACGCCGATCCCGTGTGCATCGTCGACCAGGGTCCAGGCGTCGAACGCCTCGCCGAGTGCCAGGATCTCCGGCAGGGGAGCGAAATCGCCGTCCATGGAAAACACGCCATCGGTGAGGATCATGGCGTGGCGGGCTTCGCCGCGATGTTCGGTCAGCAGGCTGCGCAGCTGGTCCATGTCATTGTGGCGGAAGACCTTGACGCGAGCCCGGGACAGGCGTGCACCGGCGTGCAGGCAGGCATGGGCGAGGCTGTCGATCAGGACGAGGTCGTCCGGTCCCGCCAGCGCCGGCGTGATGGCCAGATTGGCCAGATAGCCCGAACCGAAGACGATGCAGTCCTCGGTGCCCTTGAAGGCTGCCAGGCGGCGTTCCAGCTGGAAGAGGAGTGGATGGCCGCCGGTCACCAGGCGCGAGGCCCCGGATCCGGCCCCCCATTCAGCGGTCGCGGCGCGGGCGGCCTCGACCACCTGCGGGTGATGGGCCAGGCCCAGATAATCGTTCGAGCAGACATTGATCAGCGACCGCCCGTCGCGCTCGACATGGACCGCGTCGCGGTGGCGCGTCTCGACCGTCCGCCGGCGGAGGGATTTGCGGTCCAGCGCGGAAAGCTTGTCGGCGGCAAAGCGCTCGAGTGAGGCGGCTGCGGAAGTCATATCAAGCCTGTCGTTCGGGTGAGAGGCCTGCTAAAGCCCGCCCGTCATGTCCAACACATTGAAAACTGCGTTGCCCGGCGGGTTCAAGCCCGAAGGGCGACATCTCTGGCGGCCCTATACCCAGATGAAGACCGCACAGCCGGCCCTGCCGGTCGTGTCGGCCGAGGGCGTGCGGCTGAAACTCGCCGATGGCCGCAGCCTGATCGACGGTGTCTCCTCCTGGTGGACCACCGTTCACGGCTACAGCCACCCGCATATTGTCGGCGCGATTTGCGATCAGGTCGAGCGCTTGTCCCATGTCATGCTGGGCGGGCTGACCCATGAACCGGCCGAGCGCCTTGCTGCGCGCCTGGCGGCACTGGCGCCGGGCGATCTCGATCATGTCTTCTTCTGCGAGTCGGGCTCGGTCTCGGTCGAGATCGCGATGAAGATGGCGGTGCAGTCCTGGATCAATCGCGGCATTCACGGCCGGACACGCTTTGTGTGCTTCCGCGGCGGCTATCATGGCGACACCATCGCCACCATGTCGGTCTGCGATCCGGAGGAGGGGATGCACAGCCTGTTTGCGGGCTCCCTGCCGCAGCAGATCGTTGCCGACCTGCCGCAGGAGCCTGAAAGCACGGCGCGATTCGAAGCGCTGCTCGACGCGCATGCGCACGAGATCGCCGGCGTGGTGACCGAGCCGCTGGTGCAGGGTGCGGGCGGGATGCGATTCTTTTCGCCAGAAACCCTGCGCACGATCCGCGCGGCCTGCGATGTCCGCGGCCTGCCGCTGATCGTTGACGAGATCATGACCGGTTTTGGCCGTCTGGGTACGATGTTCGCCTGCGAGAAGGCGGGAATCGTTCCGGATGTGATGACGGTGTCCAAGGCGCTGACCGGCGGCACACTGCCCCTGGCGGCGGCGATCGCCTCGCGCGGCATGTTCGAACACTTCTGGCGCGACGAAGCCTCTGCCGCGCTGATGCACGGGCCGACCTATATGGGCAATCCGGCGGCCTGTGCGGCAGCGAATGCCTCGCTCGACCTGTTCGAGCGCGAGCCGCGGCTGGAACAGGTGGCTGCGATCGAAGCGGCCTATGCGGCGCTCCTGCCGCAGGCGCGCGAAATTCCCGGTGTCGTGGATGTGCGCTGGCAGGGCGCGATCGGCGTCATAGAAATGCCCGGACTGCCGGAGCTCGATGCGCTGAAATCGGCCTTTGTCGAGGCGGGTGTCTGGGTGCGGCCGTTTGGAAATATCGTCTATCTCATGCCGCCTTACGTGATTTCTCAGGAAGATCTGGAGCATCTGATCCGCACGACTGTCGCGGTGACACGCGCCTGGGCGGAAGGTCATTTTGCGGTCAGCTGAACAAGGTGCTGCATTATGTGCAGATCGCTTGCATTGGCCGCTTGACCGGACCGCGGTCTGCTCATAAACAACGCACCTCGCTTCGGCGAGCCGCTCAAGCGGGTGTAGCTCAGTTGGTTAGAGCGCCGGCCTGTCACGCCGGAGGTCGCGGGTTCGAGTCCCGTCACTCGCGCCATTTTTTTCAATGGCTTAGCGATTTTCTGTTCCCGAAAGTTTCAACTAATTTCGACACTGGTTTCAACTTTTTGAGCCAGCGAGGTTCAACTTGCGTTGAAACGCGCAGCGGTTTGTTTGAGAGCCTCTGCCGGTTTTTTTCCTTTCCTGCCTAGTTTTTTTTGAAAGCGCCGCCTCGGTTCGCCGTGAGGCGACGTCTTGCGACCTCCGGCATAGCAAGACGGAGGTTTATCAAGTCTTGGTTGTGCCGAAGCGCAGTGCGCGGTATATTATCGAATCGGTGGCGGCGAGATCGCTGCACACCGTTCATCAGCATCGCGAGATCGCGATAGTTACGGAGAAGAATATGTCGGTTGTTACCGTCGAATTTCCCGTGCGTGTGGCGCGGCGGATTGCCGATCCAGTCATTGAAGGCTTGGAGCGGCATATTTTTTTGGCGCCAGTTTCTGGAATGCCTTTGGGTATTTCGCTTGACCCGAATGCGCGCAGGCCAAAAACCAACAAGCGAGTTTATCGGAAAGTTGAACAAAGCCTTCTGAACGAGGATGTCGACTATCCGAATACTTTCCATCTGAAAAACAAGGGCATCACGATTGTTGCCAAGTCGGTCAAGCAAATGGCCAACGATCGATACCAGGTCGAGATGCTGTCTGGGCGAGACGGGATCGTCGATGGTGGGCACACCTACGACCTCATTTGCCGAAATTTGAAACTTGGTATCCTGCCTGCGAACCAGTTCGTCACAATCGAGGTTCGGGTTGGAGTGCCGGATGATCTGATCACTGATATCGCGGGCGGACTGAACACGTCCGTTCAGGTTCAGGACATGAGCCTCGATAATCTGGGTGGTCTTTTCGACTGGATCAAAGCCGATCTCAAAGCCGAGCCCTACTTCGATGAAATCGCCTGGTCGGAGAACGACTATGGCAGTTTCGACGCTCGCGACATTCTGAGCATGTTGGCGTGTTTCAATATCGGTCTGTACCCGAATGACGGGCCTGAGCATCCCGTTCATGCGTACGAGAAGAAGTCCAAGGTGCTCACGGAGTTCGAAAACAGGGCGAAGACCTTCGAGAATGCGCGTCCGCTCCTGAAGGATATTCTGCAGCTCTACGACACCATCAGGTACGAGTACTACGAGCTGTGGAACGGTACGGCAGCGTCCGCCGGACAGAGGGGGGCTGCAGGCGCGCTCAGTTTCACCGAAAAACGGCAAAAGGGTGTGTGGAGCTTTCCGTTCATCCAGAAGAACTCGGAGTATCGGATGGTGAGTGGTCCACTGTACGCTATTTTGGCGTCGCTCCGTTGGTATGTGGAAGCTGATCCAATGACCGGTGAATATCGGTGGCGCGGGTCCTTCAATAACGTTCTGAAGTTCTGGCGAGAAGACGGATACCATCTCCTTCGCGCCACCAAAGAGATGAGCGATAGCTTGGGGAGGAATCCCCAATCGGTCGGAAAGAGCCGACCTCATTGGGCGAACTTGCACAATATCGTCGCGAAGCGCGATCTTGAGCGTCGTGCCGGATTGTAGATGCTTTGAATACGAAGAGAGTCCCAGTAGGGGCTCTCTTCCCTTCAAAAATACGGTTTCCTGAGCCACCTTCGTTTCTACTTTCTACTTCTGAACTAGCTAGAACGCGCTCACACGGCACGGCCCGAAGTTGAAAATGCTACTGATTTAATTAGATATTTTTCGAACCTGTCACGCCGGAGGTCGCGGGTTCGAGTCCCGTCACTCGCGCCATTTCCCTCTGTTGGAGGGTGTGGTGCACGGATCGAAAAACGGCCGCTCCTGCCAGGAGCGGCCGTTTTCGTTTGCCAAACAGCCCGAAGCATGAAAAAGAGCGGCCACGTTCTGCGGTGAGTAGTCAGTCCCTTGAGGCTGCATTGCAGACGTTGGCGAGACTTTCCGCCCTTTGAAAGGCCCGGTTCCGGGCCGGGCGCGTATTGATCATTGCCACCCTGGCGCCAGGCCGGCGCCGACTAGACGGCGGCTGATCTACGCAGGCTTCCACACTGAAAACCCGTTCGTTCGTGCGCGCGGCCCCTGGCGGCGCTCCGGACCCATGAAAGATATATTTTTGACCCAGTTCAATGAACTCGGCCTGGCCGAGCCCATTCTCCGCGCGCTTGAAGATGCCGGCTATAACGAGCCGACCCCGATCCAGCGCGAAGCGATTCCCGCCCTTATCGAAGGGCGCGACGTGCTCGGTATTGCCCAGACGGGCACCGGCAAGACGGCGGCCTTCGTGCTGCCCATCCTCCATTCCATCAGCGCCGACAACAAGCGTCCGGCGCCGAAGACCTGCCGGGCGCTGATCCTGTCGCCGACGCGCGAACTCTCGGCACAGATTCTCGAAAACCTGCGCGGCTATGCCCAGCACATGCGCGTCTCCTCGGCGCTGGTCGTGGGCGGGCTGAAAATCGGTCCGCAGGTGAAGATGCTGGCGCGCGGCGTCGACGTGGTCGTGGCCACGCCGGGCCGTCTGCTCGACCTCGTGCGCTCCGGCGCGGTGAGCCTGTCGCAGGTGCGCACCCTGGTGCTGGACGAGGCTGACCAGATGCTGGATCTCGGCTTCATTCCGGCGATCCGCGATATCGTGTCCCGCCTGCCCGAAGACCGCCAGACGGCGCTGCTCTCGGCGACGATGCCCAAGCCGATCAAGGCGCTGGCGCATGATCTCCTGACCGATCCCAAGCAGATCTCGGTCGCTCCGGCCTCGCGCCCGATCGAGCGTATCGAGCAGTCGGTGGTGCTGACGCCGCGCGATTCCAAGCGCGACCTGCTGCTGGAATTGCTGTCGGACCGCTCCGTGGAGCGCTCGATCGTCTTCACCCGCACCAAGCGCGGTGCCGACCGGGTCAACAAGAGCCTCGTCCAGTACGGTCTCAAATCGGCCGCCATCCACGGCGACAAGACCCAGGGCCAGCGCGTGAAGGCGCTGGACGGCTTCAAGTCCGGCCATGTGAAAATCCTCGTCGCCACCGACATTGCCGCGCGCGGTATCGATGTCGACGACGTCTCCCACGTCGTGAACTACGAGCTGCCGAATATTCCGGAAAGCTATGTTCACCGGATCGGCCGTACGGCCCGTGCGGGCAAGACCGGTGTCGCCGTCTCGCTGTGCGATCCGTCCGAGTATGAATATCTGTGCGATATCGAAAAGCTCACCGGTGTCGAGATCGAGCGGGCGATTGTCGGCGAGGAAGCCGATTTCTTCGCTGAAGCCCGCAACACCAAGCCGGTGAAGAAGAAGCGCTCGCGCAGCCGCAATAATCAGGGCCAGGGTCAGCGGGCCCAGGGCCAGAATGCCCAGGATCACAAGTCCCGTGGTCAAAAACCGCGCGGTCCCAAATCGCAGGGTCCCAAGTCCCAGGGTCAACGCGGTGAGGGGCAACGCGGTGAGCGCCATCAGGCCGACGGCCAGAAGGCCGAGGGCAAACCGTTCCGCGGCGATCGCGCCCCGCGCGGCGAGCGTCCCGACCAGGCCGCACGCGGCGAGCGCAAGCCGGGCCGGTCGCAGGAGCGTTCCGGTGACCGCCAGCAGGCGCGCGGCGAGGCCGGCGGCAAGCCGCGGCGCCCGCGCAAGCGCCGCACCGGCAATGCGCCGCAAGGATCGGGTGGAGCCCACGTCCCGGCGTGATCAGGGTGCGCCTCGTTTCCAACTGACGAGGACGCATCATGTCACTTCTGACGAACAAGACCGCCATCATCACAGGTGCCAGCGCAGGGATCGGCCGGTCGGCCGCCCTGCGCTTTGCCCGTGAGGGTGCCCGCCTGGTGATCAATGCCCGCGGGCCTGAGGCGCTGGACCGCGTCGCCGGCGAAATCCGCGCGGCCGGCGGCGAGGTTCTGGCAATCGCCGGCGATGCCGCGGATCCGGCGCTCGCCGAACACCTGGTCGAGACGGCCACGCAGCATTTCGGCGGGCTGGATATTGCTTTCAACAATGCCGGCGGGCTGGGCGATCTCGCACCGATCGAACAGCAGACCGCGCAGAACTGGCACGCCACCCTGGACGCCAATCTGACAAGTGCTTTCCATGCCGCCCGTTTCCAGCTGCCGGCGCTCTATGCCCGCGGTGGCGGTTCGCTGATCTTCACCGGCTCCTTTGTCGGCCATACGGCCGGCATGCCGGGCATGAGCGTCTATTCTGCCGGCAAGGCCGGTCTGATCGGACTGGTACAGGCGCTGGCCGCTGAGGCCGGACCGCGCGGCGTGCGCGTCAACGCATTGCTGCCGGGCGGCACCGACACTGCGATGGCGGCCCAGTTCGCCACGACCGATGAAATCCGGACCTATGTCGAGGGTATTCACGCGCTCGGACGGATCGCCGATCCCGACGAGATCGCTGGCGCAGCGCTATACCTGGCCAGCGATCTGTCGAGCTTTGTGACCGGCACCGCCCATCTCGCCGACGGCGGCGTTTCGATCACGAAATAATGCCGTCACAGTGCGGGTGCCGGTCCGGAGCAGGGTGGTTTCCTGCGGAATGCCCCTGTTCCGGAATCCTGAATGGTCGCGTGATCGAACCGGTGAACCGCTACCCGCTTCACCTGATCACGCTCGACTTGAGTGGTCGCGTGATCGAACCGGTGAACCGGTACCCACTTCACCTGATCACGCTCTAGCTGGCCGCCAGTATCCGGTCGCCGGGTTCTGAGCCGGCGACGGTTCTGCGCTCCTCCGGCAGGAAGGCCTTGAGTATCTCGCTGTCGCGATAGAAGTCTTCCAGCCGGGGCTGGCTGAACAGGTAGCCCTGGATGAGGTTGATTCCGGCATCCCGGGCGGCGGTCATCTCGCCGACCGTCTCGATCCCTTCGGCGATGACGGCAATACCCAGTTCCTCGCACAGCCGGGCGGTCTGGCGCACGATGATCTGGCGGCGCCGGTCAGTGTCGAGAGCGCGGGTCAGATCCATGTCCAGCTTGACGTAGTCGGGCTGCAGATGGGCGAGTTTGTTGAGGCCGGAATATCCGGCACCGAAATCGTCGATCGCCGTCCGCAGGCCGTGGCGGGCATATTCCTCGATGATGTCGTTCAGCATCGAAGGGGCGGTCATATCCTCGTTCTCGGTGAATTCGAATATGATGCGGTCCAGCGGCATCCCGGTCCGCTCCGCGGTGTTCAGCGTGGTGCGGATGCAATTGGCCGGTTCATAGACCGCATTCGGCATGAAGTTGATGCTGATGGCCGTCGGCATGCCGATCCGGCTTGCGGTCTCGATTGCCTGCACGCGGCAGGTCTGGTCGAAATTGTAGCGGTTCTCGTCCGTGATCTGCGCCAGCACGTGGCCGGCGCCTTCACCGTTTTCGCCGCGGACCAGGGCTTCGTGGGCGAAGACCCGGCCTGCGGCGATGTCGACGATGGGCTGGTAGGCCATGCGGATGGCTTGCGGGAAGCGCGCTTTTCCGCGACTGCGGCATAGGTCGCAGGCCGACGTTCCAGATTTCATAGCCCGGCTCTCCTGTTTCTGCGCGGCAGGAAAGCAGGGCCATCTTAAGATACGGTGTCCCGGGCGCTAACCCGCGGACCCGGCGGGAAGTTCGTAGAAGAACTCCGCCCCGCCGGGCCCCAGCGGCAGACCCAGCATGAACCAGACCGCCATCATCAGGATCGACGTCACCAGAATGGCGAGCGAGTAGGGCAGCATGGTTGCGATCAGGCTGCCAAGACCGAATTCAGGCACATAGCGCTGGGCGAACACCAGAACGAGCGGCAGGTAGGGCATCAGCGGTGTGATGATGTTGGTGGCCTGGTCGCCCATCCGGTAGGCCAGGGTTGCAGCTTCCGGCGAAATCCCCTGCAGCATGAGCATGGGCACGAGGACGGGGCCGATCAGTGCCCACTTTGCCGAGGCCGAGCCGATGAAGAGGTTCAGCACCGCGACAAGCAGGATCATGGCGAGCAGGAGGAGCGGCGCAGGCAGGTCGAGCCGGCCGAGCAGGTCACCACCGCCAATGGCGGTCAGAATGCCCAGGTTTGACCAGTTGAACAGCGCGATGAAGTGAGCCATGGCAAAGGCCAGGATGATGTAGAGTCCCATATCGCCCATGGATTTTGCTGCCAGGCCGACCGCATCGCGGTCCGATTTGATCGTGCCGGCCCGGGCGCCATAAGCCAGGCCCATGGCCAGGAAGGCGACAAAGGTCAGGGCGACGATCGAGTTGAAGAAGGGCGTGTAGACATTCAGCTCGTTGGTCGGATCCTGCAATGTCTGGCCCGGACCGAAGATCAGGAACAGCGCGAGACCGATCACGACCAGAAGCGCGATACCGGCGGCGCCCAGTCCCTTGCGTTCTTCCGGCGACAGGCCGGTTTCCTGGTCGGGCTGTTTGAAGTCGGCCGGAGGTACCCATTCGCCCAGCCGGGGTTCGACGATCAGGTCGTTGATCAGGGTCACGACGATCACCAGGACCGGGGTCAGGGCGAGGGTGAAATACCAGTTGCCGAGAAGATTGAGCTGCCAGTCGGGCACCAGGAATTGCGCCGAGCTCTGGGTGATGCCGAACAGGAGGGCTTCCAGGGCCCCGACAACGAGGTTGGCCGAAAAGCCGGCGGAAACACCGGCGAAGGTGGCGGTCATCCCGGCGACGGGATTGCGGCCGGCAGCCGCAAAGACGATACCACCCAGGGGGATCAGCACGACATAGCCCGCGTCCACGGCGAGATTGCTCATAATGCCGGCAAAGACCAGCGTCGGCGTGAGCAGGAAGTCGGGAATGCCCTTGACCAGGCTGCGAAGTCCGGCGCCGAACAGGCCGGCACGCTCGGCGACTCCGGCGCCGATCATGACGACCAGCACCATGCCGAGCGGGTGGAAGCTGGTGAGCGTGGCCGGCATCTCGACCAGCAGGCGGCGGATATAGTCCGGGGAGAGCAGGTTCTGCGCGGTCACCGTTTCGCCGGTGAGCGGATGTTCCGCCGACAGCCCTGTCAGGGCTGCGATTACCGAGGCGCCCATCACCACACCGATCAGGATGAAGAAGATCGTTACCGGATCGGGCAGGCGGTTGCCGGCACGCTCGACGGCGTTGAGTATCGAATTCCCCAGGCTCATGACATCTCCCCCAGACTTGTTGTCCGGGCAAAATGGACGCGTTCGGGAACAAAGTGCAATATTTTCCGGGGGGCGGGGCCGTCCTGGCGCGATCTAGCCTTGCGCGGGCATGTCGCCGGCCTTCAGCGCGGCAAGGGCGGGGCTGGCAAACTGCCGGTAGACCAGGATGGCCGCGACGGCCAGCGTCACCAGAATCTGGGCGGCCGGCCCGCCGATCCAGGCCAGATAGCCGATCGACATGAAGAGCGTGCGCAGGCCGCGATTGAACTGGCGTCCTGCGACGACATTCATCGCGCCGGCGCGGCGGGCCGCCGCCAGGATTTCCTCTGAAGCCGCCTCGTCGCGGCCGGTGTCCGGCGTCGCGCCCAGCAGCATGGCGGAATAGTTCACCAGCCGGTAGGCCCAGCCGAACTTGAAGAAGGCATAGGCGTAGATCACCAGGAGGCCCAGCGACATCACCTCCCATTGCAGGCGCGAGGAGGCGTCCAGGAAGGGCACGTCCTGCACGGCGCTCATCACCGGATCAAGCGCGGTGATGAGCGTGAAGGCCGCGCCGATGCCCAGAAGGGCGGTCGAGGCGAAGAAGGCGATGCCGTTCTGCAGGCCGGCGATGATCTGGCTGTCCATGATCCGCACCTGGCGGTTGGCCATGCCTTCCATCCAGCGGCGCCGGTGCACATCCATCGCGCGCGACAGCGTGTGTTTCGAGAACGGGCTGTGATCGACCAGCCAGGAAAACCCGCCTGCAATCAGCAGGAAGCCGATAACCCCGTAATAATCCGACATGGTCTGCCCGTTCGTCCGCCGTGGACGATCAGTCTAGGCATATTCGCGCCGCGGGAAAGCCGCAGCGGCCGATGGTGCAGAGCCCGTTGAGGAAGTGCCGCCCGTCAGGCGTTCGCGACCAGGAAAAGCAGGAGCGCAATCGCGGCTGCGGCGGTGGAGATCGCTAGGACCCAACGCACGCCATGTCCCTTTTCACCCTGGCGAGCCTCTTGGGAGTTCAGAACAGACATTCCGTACCTCTTTCGTGGCTACACACCTCAATATAGGGCGAATGGGGCGATTTGTCCGCCCCCGGCCCGATTCACCAGGGGGGACAGACGGGCAGGCGATCCCGCTGGCGGGTTTCGGCCGGGCGGGCAGATTGCGTCATATGAACGCACGATCCGTCCGAACCCTCCCGATTCTCCGCCTGATCGACCCGGTCTGGCCGCCGCTGCTGCTGGCGGCGTGTTGCCTTCTTTTTGCATTCGCGGTCTCGCCGTTCTGGTGGCTCGACGGGCTGGCGATATTGGGATGCGGTGTGCTGGTGCTGGATACGGCGGCGCGCTACCGCCAATATCGTGTGCTCCGCGTCGCGCTGCGGCAGGCCAATGGTGTGACCGGACGGGCCCAGCGGCTCTTCCGGCGCGCCCGGGGAAGCTGGTGCACACGCCGGGCTGCGCTGGCAGCTGCGCACGCCGAGGGTTTCGGCCACGAGGCCCGGGCGCTCGTCTGCCGGTGGGGATATCGACCCTGGCATATATTTCCTGATGGCACCTTCAGCCGTCGCTCTCCCTTCCTCCGGTTCGCCTTCTGGCGTTCGGTCGTCGGGCTGGAACCGCGCGGGCAGCGACATCCCGGCTGATTTCGATATTGCAAATCATTTGCATTTATTGTTCGCTGTGTGTCGCTATATTCGCCAGAACTGACAGAGGGCGGCCTTTAGGCCTTGCCCGCAGCGCCGCTGCGCTCTAGCTTCCGCGCCAAATCGGGCAGGGGGTCCCGTTGCCGGTGGTTGATTCGTCCCGAGGCGGATCACACCTTGAAAACAACGGCCTCCCGCACCGCAAAACCGACGCTAGAAGGCGAGGCTTGGCGATGGACGCGCTGCTTCTCGATTACCTGCCCATCCTGATCTTTTTCGGTCTGGCGACTGCGATCGGCCTCGGCTTCATGCTGGCCGCCTTTGTGATCGCGCCGTCGAAACCGGACCCGGAAAAGGTCTCGACCTATGAATGCGGCTTCAACGCCTTCGACGACGCCCGCATGAAATTCGACGTGCGATTCTATCTCGTCGCCATCCTGTTCATCATCTTCGACCTGGAAGTCGCCTTCCTCTTCCCCTGGGCCGTGACCCTGCGGGAGCATCTGGGCGAGTTCGAGTTCTGGTCGATGATGGTGTTCCTGGGAGTTCTCACCATCGGCTTCATTTACGAGCTGAAAAAAGGCGCGCTGGATTGGGAGTAGTCCACCATGGCATCTGATCTGACCCCTCATGCCGGCATGGCCGGACGCGCGACCGTTCCCGGCTATGACCCGAAGAAACACGACCCGTTCTTTGACGGCGTCAGCGATGCGCTGGCCGACAAGGGATTCGTGGTCGCCGCTGCCGACGATCTCGTCACCTGGGCCCGCACCGGCTCGCTGATGTGGATGACGTTCGGCCTGGCCTGCTGCGCCGTGGAAATGATGCAGGCCTCGATGCCGCGTTACGACGTCGAGCGCTTCGGCTTTGCGCCGCGGGCCTCCCCGCGCCAGTCGGACGTGATGATCGTTGCGGGTACGCTCACCAACAAGATGGCGCCGGCCCTGCGCAAGGTCTACGACCAGATGCCCGAGCCGCGCTACGTCATCTCGATGGGTTCGTGCGCCAATGGCGGCGGCTACTACCATTATTCCTATTCGGTCGTGCGCGGTTGTGACCGCATCGTACCGGTCGACGTCTATGTGCCGGGCTGCCCGCCCACCGCAGAGGCGCTGGTCTACGGCATTCTTCAACTGCAGAAGAAGATCCGCCGTGAAGGCTCGATCGAACGGTGATGGCAGGCGCGAGGAGTGACAAGGCGATGAGCGAAGCTCTCAAGGTTCTCGGCGAGCACATCCAGGCGGGTCAGCCCACGGCTGTTACCGGCTGGACTGTGACCCAGGGCGAGCTGACCGTGACGATCCATCGCGACCAGGTCGAGGATGTGATCACCTGGCTGCGCGACGAGCCGGCCTGCAAGTTCACGACGCTGGTCGACATCTGCGGTGTCGACTATCCGCAGCGCGCCGAGCGGTTCGAAGTGGTCTACCATCTGCTCTCCATGCACCAGAATCACCGGGTGCGCGTGAAGCTGTCGACCGATGAGGAGAACCCGGTTCCCTCGATCCATCATGTCTACCCCGTTGCCGACTGGTTCGAGCGCGAGGCGTTCGACATGTACGGCATCGTCTTCTCCGGCCATCCGGATCTGCGCCGCCTGCTGACCGATTACGGTTTCGAGGGCTATCCGCTGCGCAAGGACTTCCCGCTCACCGGCTATGTCGAAGTCCGCTGGGACGAGGAGCAGAAACGCGTGGTCTACGAACCGGTCGAACTGGTCCAGGAATACCGTGACTTCGATTTCATGAGCCCGTGGGAAGGCGCCAAATACGTCATCCCGGGCGACGAGAAGGCGGAGGGCTAGAGCCATGGCTGCCGACGACATGACGCAATCCGGCGAACGCAAGTTCACCCTCAATTTCGGTCCCCAGCACCCGGCCGCCCACGGCGTGCTGCGTCTCGTGCTGGAGCTGGACGGTGAGGTGGTCGAACGCGTCGATCCGCATATCGGCCTTCTGCACCGCGGCACCGAGAAGCTGCTGGAGCACAAGACCTATCTCCAGGGCATCGGCTATTTCGACCGTCTCGACTATGTCGCGCCGATGAATCAGGAGCACGCCTTCTGCATGGCGGCCGAGCGTCTGGCCGGTATCACCGTGCCGAAGCGCGGCCAGTATGTGCGCGTGCTGTACTGCGAGATCGGCCGTATCCTGAACCATCTGCTCAACGTGACGACCCAGGCCATGGATGTCGGCGCCCTGACGCCGCCGCTCTGGGGCTTCGAGGAGCGCGAAAAGCTGATGGTGTTCTACGAGCGCGCTTCGGGCAGCCGCATGCATGCTCACTATTTCCGTCCCGGCGGTGTCCACCAGGACCTGCCGCCTAAACTGGTCGAGGACATCCGGGCCTGGTGCGACCAGTTCCCGGAAAAGCTGGACGATATCGACAGCCTCCTGACCGAGAATCGCATCTTCAAGCAGCGCAATGTCGATATCGGCGTGGTGACCAAGGAAGATGTGCTCGCCTGGGGCTTCTCCGGTGTGATGGTGCGCGGTTCGGGCCTGGCCTGGGATCTGCGCCGCTCGCAGCCCTACGAAGTCTATGACGAGCTGGAGTTCAACATTCCGGTCGGCAAGCACGGCGATTGCTATGATCGCTATCTGTGCCGCATGGAAGAGATGCGCGAGAGCGTGAAGATCATGATCCAGTGCTGCGACTGGCTCATGAAGGAGGAGAATGCGGGCGAGGTGCTGGCCACCGACTCGAAATTCTCGCCGCCGCGCCGCGCCGAGATGAAGCGCTCGATGGAAGCGCTCATCCAGCACTTTAAACTCTACACTGAAGGCGTCCATGTCGAGGCTGGCGAGGTCTATGCCGCCGTCGAGGCCCCGAAGGGCGAGTTCGGCGTCTATCTGGTCTCCGACGGCTCGAACAAGCCGTACCGCGTGAAGATCCGGGCGCCCGGCTTCCCGCACCTGGCAGCCATGGATTTCATGAATCGCGGCCACATGCTGGCGGACGTCTCCGCCATCCTGGGCTCGCTGGACATCGTGTTCGGGGAGATCGACCGATGAGCGTTCGTCGTCTCGCGAAAGAACAGCCGGAAAGCTTCGTCTTCAACAAGAAGAGCGAGGACGAGATCAAGTTCTGGCTGGCGAAATATCCCGAGGAAAAGAAAGCCTCGGCCGTCATCCCCATGTTGTGGATCGCGCAGAAGCAGGACGGCTGGGTCTGCGAGCCCGCCATCCGCGAGATCGCCGACCGGCTGGAGATGCCCTACATCCGCGTCTACGAGGTCGCGACCTTCTACACCATGTTCAACCTGGCCCCGGTCGGTGAGCATCTGATCCAGGTCTGCGGCACCACGCCGTGCATGCTGCGCGGGTCGGACGAGCTGATTTCGGTGTGCAAGAACCGCATCGGCAAGCAGCACGAGATCTCCGAAGACGGCAAGTTCACCTGGGTCGAGGTGGAGTGCATGGGCGCCTGCGCCAATGCCCCTATGATCCAGCTCGCGAACAAGGATGGCGACCACTACATCGAGGATCTCGACGCGGAGAGCTTCGAGAAACTGCTCGACGACCTCGCCGCCGGCAAGAAGGTCAAATACGGCCCGCAATCCGAGCGTAACGCCTCCGAGCCGCATGGCACCAAGGTGCTGACCGATGAAAGCCTCTATGACGGCTCGCGCGCCAAGCCGGTCACGCTTCCCAATACCGGCAAGTCCGAAAAGGCGGAGGGCTAAGTCATGACCCAGCTTCTCCAGGACAAGGACCGTATCTTCACCAATCTGTTCGGCCACCACGACCCCGGTCTGGACGGCGCCAAACAGCGCGGTGCATGGAACGGGACCAAGGAAATCCTCGAACAGGGCCGCGATTGGATCATCGACCAGATGAAGGCGTCGGGCCTGCGCGGCCGCGGCGGCGCCGGTTTCCCGACCGGTCTGAAATGGTCCTTCATGCCCAAGGAAGTGGGCGCACGTCCGCACTATCTTGTCGTCAATGCCGACGAATCCGAGCCGGGCACGTGCAAGGACCGCGAGATCATGCGCCACGATCCGCACCTTCTCATCGAAGGCTGCCTGATCGCGTCATTCTCGATGCAGGCGCACGCCTGCTACATCTATCTGCGCGGTGAGTATGTCACCGAGCGCCTGGCGATGGAGAAAGCCGTCAAGGAGGCCTATGAGGCCAAGCTGATCGGCGAGAAGAACGTGCATGGCTGGCCGTTCCACGTCTATATCCATCACGGTGCCGGCGCCTATATCTGCGGCGAGGAAACGGCCCTGCTGGAAAGCCTGGAAGGCAAGAAGGGCCAGCCGCGCCTGAAACCGCCTTTCCCGGCCAATGCCGGTCTGTATGGCTGCCCGACCACGGTGAACAATGTTGAATCCATCGCGGTTGCGGGCACGATCCTGCGCCGCGGGGCGCAATGGTTTGCCTCTTTCGGCCGCGAGCGGAATGTCGGCACAAAGATCTTCTCTATCTCCGGCCATGTGAACAAGCCGTGCAATGTCGAAGAAGCCATGTCGATCCCGATGAAGACGCTCATCGAGACGCATGCCGGCGGCGTGCGCGGCGGCTGGGACAATCTGAAGGCCGTCATTCCGGGCGGCTCTTCGGTGTCGCTACTGCCGAAAGATATCTGCGACGATGTGCTGATGGATTTCGATGCGCTGCAGGCGCACAAGTCCGGTCTGGGCACCGCCGCCGTCATCGTCATGGACAAGTCCACCGATGTGGTGAAGGCGATCGCGCGCATCTCCTACTTCTACCGCCACGAAAGCTGCGGCCAGTGCACGCCGTGCCGTGAAGGCACGGGCTGGATGTGGCGCGTGCTGGAGCGCATGGCACGCGGCGAGAGCTCGATCGAGGAGATCGACATGCTGCTCGACGTCGCCGGCCAGGTGGAAGGCCACACGATCTGTGCGCTCGGTGACGCGGCCGCCTGGCCCGTCCAGGGCCTGATACGCCACTTCCGGGGCGAGATCGAGGAACGCATCAACAATTATCGCGCCGGCAAACCCGTGTTTGTCAGCCAGGCCGTTGCGGCAGAGTAGGGACTTCATCCAATGAGCGAAGATCTCCGCAAAATCGTTATCGACGGCGAGGAAGTCGAAGTACCGAATTCCTTCACGCTGTTGCAGGCTGCCGAGGCTGCCGGCCGGGAAATCCCGCGCTTTTGCTATCACGAGCGCCTGTCGGTCGCCGGCAATTGCCGGATGTGTCTGGTGGAACTCGTCGGCGCGCCGAAGCCGGCCGCGTCCTGTGCGATGCAGGTGCGCGACATGCGCGGCGGGCCGAATGGCGA
The DNA here is from genome assembly GCA_036231565.1 of Pseudomonadota bacterium. Lineage (GTDB taxonomy): Bacteria > Pseudomonadota > Alphaproteobacteria > Caulobacterales > Maricaulaceae > Maricaulis. Next base: position 55,122 of record JAZAHA010000056.1, on the reverse strand, counting down.
ACCGCCGGCCATGAACACGCTGTCGCCGATGGTGAAGAAGGCGCGCGAAGGGGTGATGGAGTTCCTGCTCATCAACCACCCGCTGGACTGCCCGATCTGCGACCAGGGCGGCGAGTGCGACCTGCAGGACCAGTCGCTGGTCTATGGCCGTACCGGCTCGCGCTTCCCGGAAAACAAGCGCGCCGTCGAAGACAAGGAAATGGGTCCGATCATCAAGACGGAGATGACGCGCTGCATCCAGTGCACGCGCTGCGTCCGCTTCGTCACCGAGGTCGCCGGCGTGCCGGAGATCGGCATGATCGGCCGCGGCGAGGATGCCGAGATCACGACCTATCTGGAAAACGCGGTGACGTCGGAACTGTCCGGCAATGTCATCGACCTGTGCCCGGTCGGTGCGCTGACCTCCAAGCCCTACGCCTTCAACGCCCGTCCCTGGGAGCTGAAGAAGACCGAGACCGTCGATGTGATGGACGCGGTCGGCTCGAACATCCGCGTGGATGCCCGCGGCGGCGCCGTGCTGCGCATCCTGCCGCGCGTCCATGAGGGCGTGAACGAGGAATGGATCTCCGACAAGACGCGCTACGCCTGGGAAGGCCTGGGCAAGCGCCGTCTGGACAAGCCCTATATCCGCGAGAACGGCAAGCTGCGCGCCGCAAGCTGGAGCGAGGCGCTGGACGTGGCGGCCAAGCGTCTGTCCGGCGATGCCTCGAAGATCGGCATGATCGCCGGCGATCTGTGCTCGGCAGAAGAGATGAAAGCGGCCAAGGATCTGGCCGATGCCCTGGGCATCGCCTCGATCGACTGCCGCCAGGACGGTGCCAAGCTGGGCACCGGTCCGCGTCAGGAATATCTGTTCAACGCGACGATCGCGGGCATCGAGGAGGCAGACGCCATCCTCATCGTCGGCGCCAATCCACGCGTCGAGGCGGCCATCGTCAATGCGCGGATCCGCAAGACCTGGCTGCACAATGACACCAAGGTCGGCGTGATCGGCGAGCCGGTCGACCTGACCTACGAGTACGAGCATGTCGGAACGGGCGCCAAGGATCTGGCCGGCCTGAAGAAGAAGCGTTCGGGCTTCATCAAGACACTGAAGGACGCCAAGCGTCCGCTCATCCTGGTCGGTGCCGGTGCGCTGGCCCGCGAGGACGGCGCCCAGGTGCTGCGCGCGGCCGGCGATCTGGCCGCCGCGGTCGGCGCTGTCAGCGAAGACTGGAACGGGTTCTCGGTGCTGCACACGGCGGCCAGCCGCGTGGCCGGTCTCGATCTCGGCTTCGTGCCGGGTGAGGGCGGTCAGGATGTGGCCGGCATGCAGTCGGGCGGCATGGAGACGGTTGTCCTCATGGGCGCCGACGAGCTGGACATGTCGAAGTTCGGCGATGCCTTTGTCATCTATGTCGGCAGCCATGGCGATGCCGGTGCCCACCGCGCCGATCTCGTGCTGCCGGGTGCAGCCTGGACCGAACAGGACGGCCTGTTCGCCAACACCGAAGGCCGCGTACAGCTGGCTTTCCGCTCGGTCTTCCCGAAGGGCGAGGCCAAGGAAAACTGGGCCATCTTCCGCGCGCTGTCCGAGCGTGTCGGCAAGACGCTGCCCTATGACAATCTCACCCAGCTGCGCCTGAAACTGTTCGAGGACGTTCCCGTGCTCGGCGGAATCGATCATGCCCCGGGTGCCGAAGGCGCGGCGGCGTTCGACGCCAAGTCGATCGGTGCCGACGGGGATGTCGCCGATGCGGCCTTCACGCCGGCGGTGCGCAATTTCTATTTCACCAACCCGGTTGCCCGGGCTTCCAAGACGCTGGCCGAATGCGCCGCGCTCAAGGACGCCCCGGCGGCAGTAGCGGCGGAGTAAGCGATGAGCGAGTTCGTCTCCCAATTCGGCCCGCTCTGGGGCACGCTTGCCGTGATCGGCCAGATCCTGGCCTTCATGATCGTGCTGCTGATCTCGCTGGCCTTCCTGCTGCTGATGGACCGCAAGGTCTGGGCGGCGGTGCAGATGCGCAAGGGCCCGAACGTGGTCGGCGCCTTCGGCCTGCTGCAATCCTTCGCGGACTTCTTCAAGTTCGTGTTCAAGGAAATCGTCGTGCCGGCCGGCGCGGACCGCTCGCTCTACCTGCTGGCGCCGCTGATCACGCTGATCCTCGCCTTCATCACCTGGGCCGTTGTGCCTGTGGCGCCGGGCTGGGTGATCGCCGACCTCAATGTCGGCATCCTCTACCTGTTCGCCATGTCGTCGCTGGGTGTCTACGGCATCATCATCGGCGGCTGGGCCTCGAACTCGAAATATCCCTTCCTGGGCGCGCTGCGCTCGGCGGCGCAGATGGTGTCCTATGAAGTCTCGATCGGCTTCATCATCGTCACCGTGCTGCTGTTCGCCGGCTCGATGCGCCTGTCCGACATCGTCGACATCCAGGCCGGCGGTTTCTGGAACTGGAACCTGCTGGCGTTCCACGCTTTCCCGCTGCCGATGTTCCTGGTGATGGTGCCGATGGCGGTGATGTTCTTCATCTCGGCGCTGGCGGAAACCAACCGTCCGCCCTTCGACCTTCCCGAAGCCGAATCCGAACTCGTCGCCGGCTATCAGGTGGAATACTCCTCTACGCCCTACCTCCTCTTCATGGTGGGCGAGTATCTCAACATCGTGCTGATGTGCGCGATGACGACCATCCTGTTCTTCGGCGGCTGGCATGCGCCTTTCCCGGACGGATTCGTCAGTGACTGGCCCTATCTGGCTTCGCACGCCTGGCACTTCTTCTGGTTCGCCGCCAAGGTCGTGTTCTTCTTCTTCATGTTTGCGATGGTGAAGGCCCTGGTCCCGCGTTACCGCTACGACCAGCTGATGCGCCTGGGCTGGAAGATCTTCCTGCCGACCTCGCTGGTTGCGGTGGCCCTGGTGGGTGCTGCCGTCGTCTACGGCCCGCAAGGATAACTCCCATGAGCCGATTGCAACAAACCATTCGCGGCGCCCTGCTGATGGACTTCTGGTCCGCCTTCGGCCTGGGCATGCGCTACTTCTTCAAGAAGAAGGCGACGCTGAACTATCCCTTCGAGAAGGGGCCGCTCAGCCCGCGCTTCCGCGGTCAGCATGCGCTGCGCCGCTATCCCAACGGCGAAGAGCGCTGCATCGCCTGCAAGCTGTGCGAGGCGATCTGTCCGGCGCTGGCGATCACGATCGAGGCGGAACCGCGCGCCGACGGCTCGCGCCGCACCACGCGCTACGACATCGACATGACCAAGTGCATCTATTGCGGTTACTGCCAGGAGGCATGCCCGGTCGATGCAATCGTGGAAGGCCCGAACTTCGAGTTCGCCGCCGAGACCCGCGAGGAACTTTTCTACGACAAGGCAAAACTGCTCGAGAACGGCGATCGCTGGGAACGGGAAATTGCCAGAAACCTGGAACTCGACGCGCCGTACCGCTGATTGGCGGCGCGTTGGCTGAACATTAGACGGAAGAGGGCATCATGCTCGCATCACTGGCCTTCTGGGCCTTTTCCGGAGTGGCGATCGCGTCGGCCCTGATGGTCGTCATCGCCCGCAACCCGGTCAGGTCCGTGCTGTTCCTGATCCTGGCCTTCATCTCGGCCGCGGGGCTGTTCGTGCTGTTGGGCGCCGAATTCCTGGCTATGCTGCTGATCGTCGTCTATGTCGGCGCGGTCGCGGTGCTCTTCCTCTTCGTCGTCATGATGCTGGACGTCGACTTCGCCGAGCTGAAGCAGGGCTTTCTGAGCTATCTGCCGCTGGGCGGGCTGATCGCCATCGTGCTGGCGATCGAACTGGCGATGATCGGTATGAGCTGGCAGAGCGCGCCGCAGGCCGAGGCCTTGCGCGCGGCGGCCATGCCGGAGGGCATGACCAATGTCGAGGCGCTCGGCACCGTGATCTACGACCAGTATGTCTACTTCTTCCAGATTGCGGGCCTGGTGCTGCTGGTCGCCATGATCGGCGCCATCGTGCTGACGCTGCGTCACAAGGAAGGCGTCAAGCGCCAGAGCGTGACCGCCCAGGTCGGCCGCGATCGCAAGACCGCCGTTGAAATGCTGGATATCAAGCCGGGACAGGGGATTGGAGAATGATGGAGATCGGGCTGGGGCATTACCTCGCCGTCGCCGCGGTGCTCTTCACCATCGGTGTGTTCGGCATTTTCGTGAACCGCAAGAACGTCATCATCCTGCTGATGTCGATCGAGCTGATCCTCTTGTCGGTGAACATCAACCTCGTCGCCTTCTCGTCCTTCCTGGGCGATCTGGCCGGGCAGGTGTTTGCGCTGTTCGTTCTGACCGTGGCCGCGGCGGAAGCCGCTGTGGGCCTGGCCATTCTCGTCGTCTTCTTCCGCAACCGGGGCGATATCTCGGTTGAGGGCGTCAACCTGATGAAGGGCTAGGGGATCATGGCACCTATTATCGTCTTCGGGCCGCTCCTCGCCTCGGCCTTTGCCGGTCTCTTCGGCAATTATGTCGGCCACCGCGCCGCGCAGATCGTCACCACCGGTGCGGTCCTGCTTTCGGCCGTGCTGTCCTGGATCGTCTTCTTCGACGTGACGGTGGGCGGCAACACGACCACGATCCATCTCGCGACCTGGATGAGCGTCGGCAATTTCGACGTCTCCTGGGCGATCAAGCTGGACAGCCTGTCGGCCGTCATGCTGGTCGTGGTGAACTCGGTTTCCTCGCTGGTGCACATCTATTCCTGGGGCTACATGTCCCACGATCCGCACCGCGCGCGCTTCTTCTCCTACCTGTCGCTCTTCACCTTCGCGATGCTCGCCTTGGTGACCGCCGACAACTTCCTGCAGCTCTTCTTCGGCTGGGAAGGCGTGGGGCTGGCCTCCTATCTGCTGATCGGCTTCTGGTACAAGAAGAAGTCGGCCAATGACGCGGCCATCAAGGCCTTCGTGACCAACCGCGTCGGCGATTTCGGCTTTGCCCTGGGCATCATGGCGATCTTCCTCGTCTTCGGCTCGGTGGCGTTTGACGATGTCTTCGCCCAGGTCGGCGACCAGGCGGATGCGGTCCTGTCCTTCGCGGGCATGTCCTTCAATGCGATCGAGCTGATCGCCTTCCTCCTGTTCATCGGCGCGATGGGCAAGTCGGCACAGTTCTTCCTGCACGTCTGGCTGCCGGACGCGATGGAAGGCCCGACGCCGGTTTCCGCCCTGATCCACGCCGCGACCATGGTGACGGCGGGGGTCTTCCTCGTCTGCCGGGCCTTCCCGATCTACGAGATGGCGCCGAACGCCTCGGCCATTGTCACCGTGATCGGTGCCGTGACGGCGCTGTTCGCGGCGACGGTCGGCATGGCGCAGAACGACATCAAGCGGGTTGTCGCCTATTCGACCTGTTCGCAGCTGGGCTACATGTTCTTCGCCGCGGGCCTGGGCCTTTATGGCGCGGCCATGTTCCACCTGTTCACGCACGCCTTCTTCAAGGCGCTCTTGTTCCTCGGCTCCGGCGCGGTGATCCACGGCGTCCATGACGAGCAGGACATGCGCAAGATGGGCGGCCTGTTCCGCATGATGCCGATGACCTGGCTGATGATGATCATCGGCACGCTGGCGCTCACCGGTGTCGGTTTCTCCTTCGGCGCGCTCGGCCTCTTCCTGCCGGATCTCGGCTTTGCCGGTTTCTTCTCGAAGGATGCCATCATCGAGGGCGCCTTCATGGCGGGCCGCGAGGGCGTGTTCTTTGGTATTCCGGCCTTCTGGATCGGCACGGTCGCGGCGCTGCTGACGAGCTTCTACTCCTGGCGCCTGATCTTCATGACCTTCCACGGCACCTATCGCGGTCCCAAGGACGTCTACGATCACGCTCACGACCCGAAATGGCCGATGGCGCTGCCGCTGGTCGTTCTGGCCGTCGGTGCCGTGCTGGCCGGCGGGCTCTACAAGTCGAGCTTCATCGGCGACAATTCCGGCCACTTCTGGGGCGAGGCCCTGCCGGCCGCGGCCCATGGCCCGGCGGTTGCCGGCGAGGATACGCATGCCGTGGCAGCCGACAGCCATGCCGAACCGGCTGCTGACGACCACGCGGTTGCTGCGGCCGACGATCATGCCGCCGAAGGCGATCATGGCGCAGAGGGCGATCATGGCGGCGGCCACCATCCGCCGGTCTGGGTGCTGCTCTCGCCGTTCTTTGCAACGCTGATCGGTTTCCTGGGCGCGATCTGGTTCTACCTGATCAATGAGGGCATGGGTGCCCGCATCGCCGCCCGCGGCGGTCCGCTGCACAGCTTCCTCTATAACAAGTGGTATGTGGACGAGATCTACCACTTCGTCTTCGTGCGCGGCGCGAAGGGGCTGGGCGACCTGTTCTGGAAAGTCGGCGATGTCCGCATCATTGACGGCTTCGGCCCGAACGGTGTGGCCGGTTCGACCCTGGCGGCGGCCAAGCGCCTCGCCAAGGCCCAGTCCGGTTATCTCTATCACTACGCATTCGTCATGCTGATCGGCGTTCTGGGGCTTCTGCTCTGGGCCCAGTTCGGCGCAGGAGGCCAATAGATGTTTGGCGAGTTCGAAGCCTTTCTTTCGATCCTGACCTTCGTCCCGGCCATCGGCGCGCTGGTCATCGCGCTCTTCCGCTTCACGGCGCGGCCCGAGGATCAGGCCCTGATCGACCGGAATTCGCGCCTGGTGGCCTGGGTGGCGACCATGGTGACGCTGGTCCTGTCCATCATCCTGGTGGCCAATTTCGATCGTGAAACTGCGGGCTTCCAGTTCGTGCACGAGATCGAGTGGCTGGCCGAGATCGGCATGGGCTACCGGCTCGGCGTGGACGGTATTTCCGTGCTCTTCGTGCTGCTGACCGCCGGTCTGATGCCGCTGTGTATCATGGCGTCCGGCGCGATCGAGAAGCGCGTCGCTGACTACATGATCGCCTTCCTGCTGCTGGAAACCCTGGTGATCGGCGTGTTCTGCGCGCTCGACCTCGTGGTCTTCTACATTTTCTTCGAAGGCGGCCTGATCCCGATGTTCATCATCATCGGCGTGTGGGGCGGGCAGAACCGGGTCTATGCGGCCTTCAAATTCTTCCTCTACACCCTGCTCGGCTCGGTGCTGATGCTGGTCGCGATGGTCTACATGTTCCTGCAATCGGGAACGACCGACATCACGGCGCTGCTGGACTATGAGTTCGCCCGCAATGCCCAGATGTGGATGTGGCTGGCCTTCTTCGCCTCCTTCGCAGTGAAGATGCCGATGTGGCCGGTGCACACCTGGCTGCCGGACGCCCACGTGCAGGCCCCGACGGCGGGCTCGGTCATCCTGGCGGGCGTGCTGCTGAAGCTGGGCGGCTACGGCTTCCTGCGCTTCTCCATCCCGATGTTCCCCGAAGCGTCCGACTATTTCGCGCCGCTGGTCTTCGCGCTGTCGATCATCGCGATCATCTACACCTCGCTGGTTGCCTTCCGTCAGACCGACATCAAGAAGCTGATCGCCTATTCCTCCGTCGCCCACATGGGTTTCGTGACGATGGGCCTGTTCGCGATGAACGAGACGGGCGTGCAGGGCGCGATCTTCCAGATGATCTCGCACGGCGTGATCTCCGGCGCGCTCTTCCTGTGCGTCGGCGTGATCTATGACCGCATGCACACTCGCGAGATCGCCTTCTATGGCGGCCTTGTACACCGCATGCCGGCCTATGCCGCGATCTTCGCGCTGTTCACCATGGCCAATGTCGGCCTGCCGGGCACGTCCGGCTTCATCGGCGAAATCATGACGATGGTCGGTGCCTTCCAGGTGAGCTGGTGGATCGCCACGGGTGCCGCCGCCGGCGTAATCCTGTCGGCAATGTACATGCTGACCATGTATCGCGATGTGGTGTTCGGCGAGATCACCAATCCGAAACTCGAGACCATCACCGACCTCAACCGCATGGAATGGGCGATCTTCATCCCGCTCATCATCATGACGCTGTGGCTCGGCGTGTCCTCGACCGTGGTGACCGACATCACGGCGGCTTCGGTCGACAATCTGATCACCAATTACAATGCGGCGCTGCCCGCACCGGCCCAGTAGGAGAGGCACGCCATGACTGCGGACATGCTTTCCCAGGATCTGACGCTCCTCATCCCGGAAATCCTCCTGGCCTGCGGCGCCATGGCGCTGCTCATGCTGGGCGTTTTCCTGAAGGGCGAGGGCGCCAACCGACTCGTGCAATGGCTGACCGTCGGCCTGCTGGCCGTTGCCGGTCTGGCAGCCCTGTTCGCCGTGACGGGCGAGGGGACGGCCTTCTCCGGCGGCTTCATCTTCGACAGCCTGGCCCGCTTCTCCAAAGTGGCCATCGGCATTGTCGCGGCGATCGCCATGCTGCTCGCCATGCCGTACCTGCAGGCGGAAAAGCTCGGCAAGATGGAATATGCCATCCTGGTCACGCTCGCCGCCGCGGGCATGATGATGATGGTGTCGGCCAATGACCTGATCTCCATGTATATGGCGATCGAGCTGCAATCCCTGGCGCTCTACGTGCTGGCGGCCTTCAACCGCGACAGCCTGCGCGCCTCGGAAGCCGGTCTGAAGTATTTCGTGCTCGGCGCACTGTCGTCCGGCCTGCTGCTCTACGGCGCATCGCTGGTCTATGGCTTCGCTGGTGCCACGGGCTTCAACGAGATCGCCATCGCCGTGGAAAGCGGTCCGACGGTCGGCCTCATTTTCGGCCTCGTCTTCGTGATCTGCGGTCTGGCCTTCAAGGTTTCCGCCGCGCCGTTCCACATGTGGACGCCGGACGTGTATGAGGGCGCACCGACGCCGGTGACGGCCTTCTTTGCGACGGCTCCCAAATTTGCCGCCATGATCCTTCTGGCCCGCGTGCTGGTCGAACCCTTCGGCGGCATGGTCGAGCAATGGCGCGACGTGATCTGGATCCTGGCCGTGCTGTCCATGGGCATCGGCGCCTTCGGTGCGCTGACCCAGACCAATATCAAACGCCTGATGGCCTATTCCTCGATCGCCAATATGGGATACGCCCTGGTGGCCGTTGCAGCCGCGAGCCAGACCGGCATGTGGGCGCTTCTGGTCTACATGGTGCTCTACATGATCTCGGTGATCGGCTCCTTCGGCGCCATCCTGTCCATGCGCACGCGCGAAGGCATGGTGGAACAGATCTCCGATCTGGCCGGCGTCGCCCAGCGCAGTCCGGGCCTGGGCTGGTCGATCACCGCGCTGATGTTCTCCATCGGCGGTCTGCCCTTCATGGTCGGCTTCTTCGGCAAGTTCTTCCTGATCTACGCAGCCGTCGAATCCGGTCTGCTGATCCTGGCGGTCCTGGCCGTTCTCTTCTCCGTGGTGGGCGCGGCCTACTATCTGCGGGTGGTGAAGACGGTCTGGTTCGACGAGGGCGAGGTGGAATTCGTTCCGGCCGCCCTGTCGATCTACTGGGTGACGCGCCTCGCTGGCCTGGCCACAGTGGCCCTGCTGCCGGTGGTGGGCTGGGTCGTTTACCGGGCCGTGTCCGTCGGGCTGACCGTCCTCTAGACCTTGTCGGTCCCTTCGCCTGCGATCGAGTGGCTCGACGAGACGCAATCGACCAATGCGGATGCGCGTGAGCGGGCTCTGGCCGGAGCGCGCGGTCCGCTGTGGATCGCCGCGCGCCGGCAGCTCGCCGGCCGTGGCCGTCGCGGCCGGGCCTGGACCGGGCTCGAGGGCAATCTCTTCACCACGGGGCTCTACACCTTCCAGGCCGAACCCGGCCGGGTGGCGGAACTCTCCTTTGCGGCGGCCCTGGCTGTCGCGGAAGTGTGCGACACGGCGCTGTGTGATCCGGCTGCCACGCGCGTGAAATGGCCCAATGACGTGCTTGTGAACCGGCGCAAGGTGTCCGGCATCCTGCTTGAGTCGGGCCAGGCGCCCGGCGGCGGTCTGTGGCTGGCCCTGGGCATCGGGATCAATCTGGCGGCCGCGCCGGATGACAGCGAACGGCCCGCGACCTCGCTGGCCGCTGCAGGCGGTGCCATGTCCCGGGAACAGGCCCTCGACACCCTCGTGAACGCGTTCGAACGCTGGCGCCGCCGCTGGCTGCAGGACGGGTTCGGTCCGCTGCGCGATGGCTGGCTCGCCCGGGCTCATGGGCTGGGCGATCGCTGTGAGGCGCGCCTGCAGAACGAGACCGTGAGCGGTGTGTTTGCCGATCTGGGCCCTGACGGATCGCTGCGGCTGGACTTGGATGATGGCGGGCGGCGATATATCTCCGCTGGTGACGTCTTCTTCCCCGCCGGGGCGACGGCGCCGACGGTGAGGAGAGACTAGCCATGCTGCTCGCGATCGATTGCGGCAATACCAATACGCTGTTCGCCGTTCATGACGGCAAGACCTGGGTCGCGCAATGGCGATCCGGCACGGATTCGACCCGTACGGCCGACGAACACGCCGTCTGGCTGTCGCAACTGATGTCCCTGCAGGGCTTCAAGCTGAGCGATATCACCGGCTGTGTGATCTCCACCGTGGTGCCGCAGGCCCTGTTCAACCTGCGCAATCTGTCGCGCCGCTATTGCAGCACCGAGCCGGTGATTGTGGGCGAGCCGGGCGTGCTGATGGATATCGAGGTGCGTCTCGACCGGCCGCAGGATGCCGGTGCCGACCGCCTGGTCAATGCACTCGGCGCGCGCTCGGTCTATCAGGGGCCGCTGATCATCATCGACAGCGGGACGGCGACGACATTCGATGTCATCGGCAAGGACGGGGCCTTCGAGGGCGGCATCATCGCGCCGGGCATCAACCTGTCCATGCAGGCCCTGCACGCCGCCGCCGCGAAACTGCCGCGGGTCGCCATCGCCAAGCCGCAGCGCGTGATGGGCAAGGATACGGTCTCCGCGATGCAGTCCGGCGTGTTCTGGGGCTATATCGATCTCATCGACGGTCTGGTAAACCGTCTGAAGACGGAATGGGGCGAGCCGATGACGGTTGTCGCCACCGGGGGCGTGGTGTCCCTGTTCGAAGGGGCCTCCCGCACCATCGACCATTACGATGGCGATCTGACCATTCGCGGCCTCATGGAAGTCTGGAAACTCAATGGCGGAAGCCTTGACCGATAGTTTGTATTTTCTGCCGCTCGGCGGCTCCGACGAAATCGGGATGAACCTCAACCTCTATGGCTACGGCCCGGAGGACGACCAGAAATGGATCATTGTCGATTGCGGCGTCGCTTTCGGTGATCTGTCGACCCCCGGGGTCGACATCATCATGCCCGATCCTGCCTTCATCGAGGAGCGGCGGGACGATCTGATCGGCATGGTGCTCACGCATGCACACGAGGATCATATGGGTGCCGTTGCGCACCTGTGGCGCCGCCTTAAGTGCCCGATATGGGCAACACCCTTTACCGCCTGGCTGGTACGCGACCGTCTGCGCGAGTTCGGCCTTGAGGACGAAGTCGAGCTGCACGAGATCTCGCTCGACAGCCGGTTCGATCTCGGCCCGTTCGACATCCAGCTGGTGACGCTGACCCACTCCATTCCCGAACCCAACGGTCTGGCGATCCGTACGCCGGCCGGTCTGGTGCTGCACACCGGCGACTGGAAGATCGACCCCGATCCGCTGATCGGCGAGACGACCGACGTGTCGGCACTGACGGCGCTGGGCGAGGAGGGCGTGCTGGCGATGGTCTGCGACAGCACGAACGTCTTCTCGGCCGGCGAGAGCGGGTCGGAAGCGGACGTGAAGGAAGAGCTGGTCAAGGTCGTCGGCGAGAACACGACCGGCAAGGTCGCCATCGCCGCTTTCGCCTCCAATGTCGCGCGCCTGCAATCGGCGATCGAGGCCGCCGAGGCCAATGGCCGGCGTGTCTGCCTTGTGGGCCGGTCCATGCACCGCATGACGGCAGCGGCGAAATCCGTCGGTCTGCTGAGTCATGTGCAGGATTTCGTCGGGGAAGAGGAGGCGGGTTTCTTCCCGCCAGAGAAGATTCTCTATCTGTGCACCGGATCTCAGGGCGAGCCGCGTGCGGCACTGTCGCGCATCGCCGAAGGCAATCACCGCAATGTGACCCTTGGCCCCGGCGATACGGTGATCTTCTCCAGCCGGGTCATTCCCGGCAATGATCTGGGTATTTTCCAGCTGCAGAACCGGCTCGCCGAGCGCGGTGTCGAGATCATCACCGAGAAGAACCGTCCGATCCACGTCTCCGGCCATCCGTGCCGCGACGAGCTGGCCCAGATGTATCAATGGGCCCAGCCGAAAGTGGCGATTCCCGTGCATGGCGAGCGCCGTCACCTGATCGAGCATGCGGCCTTCGCCCGCCAGCTGCAGGTGCCGCACGCCGTCACCGTCCGCAATGGCGACATGGTGGAGCTGCGTGCCGATGGCGGGGCGTCGATTGTCGACGAGGCGCCGGCGGGCCGGCTGCATCTGGACGGCAATTTCGTCACCGATGCCAATGCCCTGTCGATGCGCGAGCGCCGCAAGCTGGCCTATGCCGGCCAGGTCACGGTCGCAATGGCCGTGCATGGCAAGAAGGGCGAGCTGGTCTCCGGTCCCGATGTGCGCGCCATGGGTGTCGCCGAGGACCGGTCGCTCTCGCTGGAAGAGTTTCTCGACGCGCTGGCCGATGAGGCCGAGCGCGCCTTTGACCGTCTGTCCAATCGCGATCGCCGTGATGTGGAAACGGCGGAAGAGGAAGTGCGCCGCGCGGTGCGCCGTGAAGCCTCGCGGATCTGGGGCAAGAAGCCCTGGGTCGAAGTGATCATTCTGGAGGTTTGAGATGAAAATCGGACGCCTGAACCATGTCGGCGTGGCCGTGCCGGATATCGAGGCGGCCAAGGCGACCTATGCCGAGCTTTACGGCGCGGACGAGGCCACGCAGACGAAGGACTTCCCGCATCTGGGGGTTCGCGTCGCCTTCGTGCATCTGGCCAATTCCGAGATCGAACTGCTCGAGCCGCTGGGCGATGACAGCCCGGTCCACAAATTCCTCGAACGCAATCCCAGGGGCGGCCAGCACCATCTGTGCTTCGAAGTGCCCGACATTGTCGCTGCGCGCGATGCGATGGTGGCGAAGGGCGCGACCGTTCTGGGAACGGGCGAGCCCTATATCGGCGCTCATGGCGTGCCCGTAATCTTCATTCACCCGAAGAACTCCCACGGACAACTCATTGAACTCATGCAGGAACCGGCCTGATGCCGCGCTGGGCTCAATACATCCTGCCGGGGCTCGCAGCGGTACTCTGGCTGTCGCGCTTCATCATCCGCGATGACGGGGTGGGCGTGGTCAACGGACTGGTCGTCTTCCTGATCGTCTGGTGGCTGGTGATCTTCACCATGCTGCCGATCGGCGTTCGCTCGCAGCAGGAAGAGGCCGACATTGTCGAGGGCACCGAGCCGGGTGCGCCTGTAGCGCCCATGCTGCTGAAAAAGGCCTGGTGGACGACGGTTATCACCAGCGGCATCTGGATCGTCTACTATGTGATCACCGAAAGCGGCGTGGTGGAGCGTTTCCTGCCCACGGACGGATACTGGGGCTAGGGTTCTCTCCCCACGCCAGTGGGAAGGGCGCCGCGTCAGTGGCGGAAACCGGTTCCAGCGCTCCACGGCGCTTGGCGCCGCCCTCCAAACAGCACTCTTTGGCGACCCGATGCTGCGCATCGGCCCACTTGCCCACGAGGTGGGCAAGCAAACCTCAGGCGCGCTCGACCCGCGCGGCAAAACAGCCGTGCGCGGCATTGTGGACGTCGATATAGGCGATCTCGCTGCGGGCGAGGGCGGTCTCGATGGCCGCGCGGGGATCGCCGGTCAGGACCAGGTCGGCGCCGGCCAGCATGCAATGCTTGTCGAACAGGCGCAGCGCCAGCGGGCGGCCGCGCATGACGGGCGGAATCTCGTCGGTCAGCTGCGCCGCCTCGGCCGCATTCTCTCGCACATAGATCGCATAGGCCGAGCGGTAGGGCGTGTCGGCGCTGTGGCTTTCATGATGGAGCAGCAGCACGCTTTCGCCCGGTTCGGCGTCGTCCAGCGTGATGCGGCAGGGAAAGCCGGGCTTGGCGGTGACGGTCTTGCGGACAATGCCGCGGGCGGCGAGTTCCGCGTCCGGCAGACCGAACAGGGGGCGGAAGGGTTCCGGCGACAGGCCGGTGATGCGAAAACTCATCTCGGGCACTCCTTGGTGTGATGGCCACCTTGTGCCGCCGGCCGATGACTGCGCCCACCCGATCCTTGCGATTGTATCCGGCCTTGCGATTGTATCCGGCATGGACTGACGCCATGTCTTGGAGGATATGACCCTCAACCGGAGCCCGAACCATGCCGCACGTCATCCTGCACCATTCCGATCTCGACGCCCTGGGCCTGACGCCCGAACGGCTGGTCGATGCGGTGTTTCACGGCATGGAGGCGAGCGAGCTTTTCGATCCGAACGACATCAAGGTGCGCGTCGTGCCCGTCAGCCACTACCGCAATGGCCGCAACAATTATTCCTTCATCCACGCCGAAGCCCGGATCATGCCGGGGCGCACGCCGGCGCAGAAGGCGGCGATGGCCGACCTCGTCCTGTCTGCCGTGCAGGCGCTGGATACGCCGGTCGCCTCGATCACCGTCGAGGTCAGCGATATCGACCGGGCCTGTTACGCCAAGGCGGTGACGGACGAGAGCGGTGTGACGCTGAAGGCCTGAGAGCCACGGCGAAGGACTGACAGAGGCGGGGAAGGTGCCTTGTCATCGCTTCCCAACGCGTTCTAATGGGGGCTGAACCTCTTATCGCGGAATTCCCCACCCATGCGCCTGTCCCGCTTCTTTCTGCCCGTCCTCAAGGAAACCCCCTCCGACGCCCAGATCGTCTCGCACCAGCTGATGCTGCGGGCCGGCATGATCCGGCAGCAATCCGCCGGCATCTATTCCTGGCTGCCGCTGGGTCTGAAGGTGCTCAAGAAGGTCGAGCAGATCGTGCGCGAGGAGCAGAACCGCGCCGGTGCGGTGGAACTGCTGATGCCGACCATCCAGTCGGCCGATCTGTGGCGCGAAAGCGGCCGCTATGACGATTACGGCGCGGAGATGCTGCGCATCACGGATCGTCACGAGCGCGACATGCTGTTCGGGCCGACGAATGAGGAGATGATCACCGAGATCTTCCGCTCCTATTGCCGGTCCTACAAGGATCTGCCCAAGCTGCTCTACCATATCCAGTGGAAGTTCCGCGACGAGATCCGCCCGCGCTTCGGCGTGATGCGCGGCCGCGAATTCCTGATGAAGGACACCTATTCCTTCGATCTGGACGAAGAGGCGGCGCGCCGCTCCTACAACAAGATGTTTATCGCCTATCTCAACACCTTCTCGCGGATGGGTCTGAAGGCCGTGCCGATGAAGGCGGATACCGGGCCGATCGGGGGCGATCTGTCGCACGAGTTCATCGTGCTGGCGGAAACCGGCGAGAGCGAGGTGTTCTGCCATGCCGACCTCGTCGACATGGGCGCACCCGGCACGGACGTCGATTTCGACGGCGATCTGCAGCCGCTGGTCGACCAGCGCACCGCGCTCTATGCCGCGACCGACGAGATGCATGAACCCGACGTGTTCGCCCAGGTGCCCGAGGATCGCCGTCTGACGGCGCGCGGCATCGAGGTGGGCCATATCTTCTATTTCGGCACCAAGTATTCCGATCCGATGAAAGCCCTGGTCACGCATCCCGATGGCAAGGAGCGGGCGGTGCATATGGGCTCCTACGGCGTCGGCGTGTCGCGCCTCCTGGGTGCGATCATCGAGGCCCATCACGACGAGAAGGGCTGTATCTGGCCCGAGGAAGTCGCGCCCTTCGGTGTCGGCATTCTCAATCTGCGCGCCGGCGACGGCGAGGCCGATGCGGCCTGCGAAGACGCCTACGGCAAGCTCACGGAAGCCGGTCTCGACCCGCTCTATGACGATACGTCGGAACGTCCGGGGGGCAAGTTCGCCACGGCCGACCTGATCGGCTTGCCCTACCAGCTTGTGATCGGGCCGCGCGGTCTGAAAGAAGGCAAGGTGGAGCTGAAAGTGCGCCGCACCGGCGAAACCCACGAGCTCTCGCCCGAGGATGCCGTCAACCGTCTCGCCGAAAGGGCGTTTGCCGATGGCTGATCCTGCAGTCCGTGCAGCCGGGGGCGCACGCCCTTTCTCGCCCTATGAATTCATGCTGGCCTTCCGCTATCTGCGGGCCCGGCGGAAGCATGGCGGCGTGGCACTGATTGCCATGATCTCCTTTGGCGGGATCACCCTGGCCGTTCTCGGCCTGATCGCTGTCATGTCGATCATGAACGGTTTCCGGGCCGAGCTCTTCAGCCAGCTTCTCGGCTTTCAGCCGCATGTCTATGTCGATACACGCAATCTTGACGCCGAGCGCGTCGATGCGCTGGTGCGCGAGCTTGAGGCGATGCCGGGCGTGGTCAGCGCCGATCCGGTGGTCCAGGGCCAGGTCCTGGCCTCCTCCGAGCGCTATCAGAGCGTCATCGTCGTGCTCGGCACCCAGCCCGAGGATGTGGCCGCGCTGGACGTGATTGCCAATCCCGCGCCGGACGGCCGCACCGGTCTCGTCGAGGGCAGTCTCGACGGGTTCGGTGAGGGCCATAATGGCGGTGACACGATCATCCTGGGCTCGGGGATTGCCCGGCGTCTCGCTGTCGGGGTTGGCGACCGGGTGACCTTCACCACCGCTCGCGGCACGCCGACAGCATTCGGGACGCGGCCCAACCAGAAAGCCTATTATGTCGGCGCCGTCCTGGCCGCCGGCGTGTCGACCATCGACGAGAGTGCGGCCTTCATGCCGCTGGACCAGGGACGCGTCTTCTTTGCCAAGGGCGAGGGGACCGACCAGATCCAGGTGCGGCTGACCGATCCGGACATGGCCGCCAGCATGGTGGGAAGCATCGGTGCGCTCGCCGGTCCCGATGCGGCAGCCTATGACTACACCCAGCTCAATCCGGCCTTCTACAACGCGCTCGAGTTCGAGCGCACGGCGATGCGGCTCATCCTGTCGATCGTTGTCGCGATCGCCGCGATGAACATCATCTCCGGCCTTGTGATGCTGGTTAAGAACAAGGGGCGCGACATCGCCATCCTGCGCACGATGGGCGCCACACAGGCGTCCGTGATGCGGGTTTTCCTGATCGTCGGGGCCTCGATCGGCGTTCTGGGCACGCTGGCCGGCATCCTCCTGGGCATTCTTTTCGTGGTGAATATCGGCCCGATCCAGGATTTCATCACCTGGACGACCGGCACCAATCCCTGGGATCCCAGCGTCTATTTCCTCTATCGCATTCCGGCCAAGCTGGACTGGGGCGAGGTGGCCTTCATCTCCATCTTCGGCTTCATCGTCTCGTTGCTGGTGACGTTGCCGCCGGCCTGGCGGGCCGCCCGTCTCGATCCCGTGGAGGCGCTGCGCTATGAGTGATCCCGTCCTCGATCTGCGCGACATCGTGCGCACCTATGTGACCGAAGCCGACACGCTGGAAGTGCTGCGCGGGGTCAGCCTGACCCTGATGCCCGGCGAGATTGTCGGCCTGGTCGGACCCTCCGGATCCGGCAAGTCGTCGCTGCTGCATGCGGCGGGTCTGCTGGAACGGCCCGACGGGGGTGAAGTGGTCGTCTGCGGTGCTGCGACAAGCGGCCTGTCCGACCGGCAACGCACGGCCATCCGCCGTCGGGATATCGGCTTTGTCTACCAGTTCCACCATCTGCTGCCCGAATTCGATGCGCGCGAGAATATCGTGCTGCCGCAGCTGATCGGCGGTGTGCCGCGCAAGGCCGCCATCGCGCGGGCCGATGCCCTGCTCGAGCGTCTGGGCCTGTCCGATCGCGCCACCCACCAGCCCTCGCAATTGTCCGGCGGCGAGCAGCAGCGCGTGGCCATTGCCCGCGCGCTGGCCAATGCCCCGCATGCACTGCTGGCCGATGAGCCGACCGGCAATCTCGACCCGACCACCTCGGCGACCGTGTTCGAGGCTTTCCGCGAGACCGTGCGCGACGCCGGGGCCGCGGCCCTGGTGGCGACGCACAATCACGAGCTCGCCGCGAAGATGGATCGCGTCGTGACGTTCGAGGACGGGCACCTTGCGCCCTACAGCCCGGAAATCGGCTAGATATTCCCGGAACACGTCTGACGGAACATTTGTGGAACTTTCTGCTTGACGTCATGCCTGAGCCGAAATAGAACAAAACCGGAACATGAATTCGGGAGGTTGTCATGCGCCGCGTTCTTCAAGATGTCTCTGCCGCCACGGCTGTGCTCGGGTTCGCCTGGATGATCGCCATGTGGGGAAGCGTGCTCGGCGCGGCTTGAGGCGCGCGGGCTTGGTGGTATGTGCCGGAGTCCTTTCCGGCCGCGTTTACTGAGATCGGGCCCGCAAGCCTGATTTCGCCTGACGCGTTCCTGGCGTAGTTTGTTGATGTCTCGACTCGCGGCGGCCGGTTCCGGCCCGGATTCCCGGGCGTCTGTCCCGGTGATGCGCGTGGCGAGGCGGTTCTGAAGCGCTGACGGAGCGGGCGATGACGGCGAAACATCCCTTTGTGCATCTTCGGGTCCGCTCGCCCTATTCGCTGCTCGAGGGTGCGATCCGCATGCCGCAGATGGTGTCGGCCTGCCGCGAGCATGGCATGCCGGCGATCGCGCTCACCGACAGCAATAATCTCTTTGGCGCCCTGGAATTTTCCGAGGTCATGGCCGGGGCAGGGATCCAGCCGATCGTCGGTTGTACGCTCGCCGTGCGCACGGTCGACCCGCATCCGGGCGAACGCGCCGAGCCGGAGGGCACGCTGGTGCTGCTGGTGCAGGACCGCACCGGCTATGAAAATCTCATGGCGCTGTCCAGTGCTGCCTATCTCGATGTCGACGGGGCGGAAGAGCCGCATGTGCCGCTGGCCCTCGTCCTCGAACATGCAGAAGGCCTGATCTGTCTGACGGGCGGTCCGGACGGCGTGCTCAACCGTTTTGTAACCGGGGGGCGGCAGCCGGAAGCCACCAAACTCCTGGAGCGCCTGTCGGCGGCTTTCGGTGACCGGCTCTATGTCGAGCTGCAGCGCCACGGGCTCGCCGAAGAGCTGGAGGCCGAGAACTGGCTGGTCGAAGAGGCGTACAGCCGCGGCCTGCCGCTGGTCGCCACCAACGAGGCCTATTTCCCGGATCCCTCGATGCACAAGGCGCATGACGCGCTCCTGTGTATCTCCGAAAGCTCCTACGTCTCGGTGCAGGACCGCCGCCGGGTGACGCCGGATCACTATCTGACCTCGCCGGACGACATGAATGCGCGCTTTTCGGATCTGCCCGAAGCGCTCGCCAACACGCTGGAGATCGCCCGGCGCTGCGCCTACCGGGTGCGCACGCACGCGCCCATCCTGCCCAGCTTTCCCACCAAGGACGGGCGTGACGAGGCCGAGGAGCTTGTCGCGCGCGCCCATGAGGGCCTGACCGAACGCCTTGCCGCCGGGGCCGACGCCGCGCCCGAGGAAGCCTATCGCGAACGGCTCGATTTCGAGCTGGGCATCATTCGCCAGATGGGCTTTCCGGGCTATTTCCTGATCGTTTCGGACTTCATCCAGTGGGCCAAGGCGCATGATATTCCGGTGGGGCCGGGCCGGGGCTCCGGTGCCGGCTCGCTCGTGGCCTATGCCCTGACGATTACCGATCTGGACCCGCTGCGCTTCGGTCTCCTGTTCGAACGCTTCCTCAATCCCGAACGCGTCTCCATGCCCGACTTTGACGTCGACTTCTGCCAGGAGCGGCGCGGCGAGGTGATCCGCTATGTGCAGGAGCGCTACGGCCATGACCGCGTGGCGCAGATCATCACCTTCGGCACGCTGCAGGCGCGCGCCGTGGTGCGCGATACCGGCCGCGTGCTGCAATTGCCCTTCGGCCTGGTCGACAAGCTGGCCAAGCTGGTGCCGTCCAACCCGGCCAATCCGGTGACCCTGGCCGAAGCGCTCAAGATCGAGCCCAAGCTCGAGGAGATGCGCCGCGACGACGATGCGGTCGACAGCCTGCTGACGGTCGCGCTGCGGCTGGAGGGCTTCTTCCGCAACGCCTCCACCCACGCCGCCGGTGTCGTGATCGGCGACCGCAAACTGTCCGAACTCGTCCCGCTCTACCGCGATCCGCGTTCCGACATCCCCGCCACCCAGTTCAACATGAAATGGGTCGAGCCGGCGGGCCTGGTGAAATTCGACTTCCTGGGTCTGAAAACCCTCACCGTGATCGCCCGCGCGCTGGGCTATATCGCCTCGGCCGGCAAGGAGGTTCCCGATATCGAGGGGATCGACTTCGACGACAAGGCGACATTCGAGCTGCTCCAGTCCGGTCATGCGATCGGCGTGTTCCAGCTGGAAAGTTCGGGCATGCGCGACACGCTGAAGAAGATGAAGCCGGACGCGATCGAGGACCTGATCGCCCTGATCTCGCTCTACCGTCCCGGCCCGATGAAGAATATCGACGTCTATGTCGACCGGAAGTTCGGCCGGGCCGAAGTCGATTGCCTCCATCCCGATCTGGAAGGCGTGCTGCAGGAAACCTACGGCGTCATCATCTACCAGGAACAGGTGATGCAGATCGCGCAGATCCTGTCCGGCTACTCGCTCGGTGAAGCCGACCTTCTGCGCCGCGCCATGGGCAAGAAGAAGAAGGAGGAGATGGACAAGCAGAAGGTCCGTTTCCTCGAGGGCGCCGAGGCGAAGGGCGTGAGCCGCGAGAAGGCGTCGTATATCTTCGAACTCGTCGCCGAGTTCGCCGGCTACGGCTTCAACAAGTCTCACGCCGCCGCCTATGCCGCGATCGCCTATCGCACGGGCTATCTCAAGGCCAATTATCCGGTCGAGTTCATGGCGGCGCTGATGTCGCTCGACGCGGCCAATACCGACAAGCTGGCCGCCTTCTTCCAGGAAATCCGCCGCATGGGGATCGAGGTGCGGCCGCCGGACGTCAACGCGTCCGAGGCCGATTTCTCGGTCGAGGAGGGCACGATCCGCTTCGCGCTCGGCGCGATCCGCAATGTCGGCTTCTCCGCGATGGAGCACATCGTCGCCGAGCGTGCGGAGAACGGTCCCTTCAAGGATCTCTATGATTTCGCCGAGCGCGTCGATCCGCGGCACGTCAACAAGCGCACATTCGAGAACCTGGCGCGGGCCGGGGCGTTCGACAGTCTCGATCCCGACCGCGCCCGCGTGCTGGAGAGTGCCGAGACGCTGCTCTCGATGGCCCAGCACGCCGCGCAGCAGCGCGAGAGCGCCCAGGCCAGCCTGTTCGGGGGTGGCGGCGATGATGTCGCGCTGGAGCGTCCGCGCCTGCCGCAACCCGATCCCTGGACCGCGACGCAGCGGCTCGATGCCGAACTCTCGGCCATCGGTTTCTACCTGTCCGGTCACCCGCTGGACGACATGGCCGAACACCTGGCCGGCCGCGGCGTGGTGTTTCATGCCGAAGCCCCGGCGCGCGTCGCCGACGGCGCCACGGCGCTGCGCCTGTCCGGCATGGTGCGCCGCCGCCAGGAGCGGGTGTCCAGCAAGTCCGGCGAGCGTTTCGCCTGGGTGACGCTGTCCGACCCCACGGGCGAGTTCGAGGTCTTCATCGCGCCGGAACTCCTGCGCACCTCGCGCGACCTGCTCGACAGCGGCCAGGCGGTGCTGGTGAATTGCCGCGTCGACGAGCGGGACGAGCAGATTTCCTTCTTCGCCGACCGGCTGGAAGTGCTGGACATGCAGGTGTGTGCCGAGCGGCTGCGCGTGCGCCTGGACGATGCGGCAGCACTGTCGCGGATCCATGCGCGTCTCGAACGGGCCAACGGCCGGGCGGATGTGTCCAGGGATGCGGTAATCGATCTTTTCGTGCCGATTGCGGGCGGCGGCGAGGTGGAATTGCGCCTGCCGGGCCGGCACAGCGCCGACAGCGCGCTGCAGGCCGCCCTGAAGGGCGTTGACGGTGTGGCTTCGGTGGAAGTGGCCTAGCCTTGGCGTGACGTGCCGGATATCGGCACAAGCCCGTGTGATCCGCTGCACCTGGTGCGCCTTGCCCCGCTTGCCAAACCGGTCGTCTTGCGCCTATAAGCCGCGCCATCACGCACACGGGGCATCGTCCGGCCGAAGGCCTGACGCTCCGGTGCCGTTCGCATGTGCGGACGGCTCCGCTCCGTGGAGGCCAACCGGAAAAGGAAAAATCGATGGCTCTCCCTGAATTCAGCATGCGCCAGCTGCTCGAAGCCGGCTGTCACTTCGGTCACCAGACCCACCGCTGGAACCCGAAGATGAAGGACTTCATCTTTGGCGAACGCTCCAACATCCACATTATCGACCTGTCCCAGTCCGTCCCGCTGCTCCACCAGGCCCTGGTGAAGGTGCGCGAAACGGCTGCCAAGGGCGGTCGCGTCCTGTTCGTCGGCACGAAGCGCCAGGCCCAGGAACCGCTGGCCCAGGCAGCATCGCGCTGCGCCCAGTACTACATGAACCAGCGCTGGCTCGGCGGTACGCTGACCAACTGGCGCACCATCTCCAACTCGATCGCCCGTCTGCGCGAGCTGGAAACCATGTTCGAAGGTGAGGGCGGCCTGGCCGGTCTGACCAAGAAGGAACAGCTGATGCTGACCCGCGAGCGCGAGAAACTCGATCGCTCGCTCGGCGGTATCAAGGACATGGGCGGCACGCCGGACCTGATGTTCGTGATCGACACGAACAAGGAAGGCATCGCCATCCAGGAAGCCAAGAAGCTGGGCATTCCGGTCATCGCCGTGGTCGACACGAACTGCGATCCGGACCCGATCGACTTCCCGATCCCGGGCAATGACGACGCCTCGCGCGCGATCGCCCTGTACTGCGACCTGATCGCCGACGCTGTGCTGGACGGCATGGCCGACAGCCAGATGGCCATGGGCATGGATCTGGGCGAAGCCGAAGCGCCGGTCGAGGCGCTGGTCGAGGAAACCGCCGCCGAAGAGACCGCTGCCACGGAAGCCGAAGCCGCCAAGGCTGACGAGGCTGCCACGGAAACGTCGTCTGAATCTGACAAGACCGAAGCGTAAGCTTCGATTTCACGAGCGATAATCCAGGAGATACCGATGGCCGCGATTACTGCTGCTCTCGTCAAGGAACTGCGCGAAAAGACCGGCGTAGGCATGATGGACTGCAAGAAGGCGCTGAACGAGACCGATGGCGACTTCGAAGCCGCCGTTGACTGGCTGCGCAAGAAGGGTCTGTCCAAGGCTGCCAAGAAGGCTGACCGCGTTGCTGCCGAAGGCCTCGTTGCCGTGGCAACCGAAGGCGGCCAGGGCGCCGTCGTCGAAGTGAACTCGGAAACCGACTTCGTCGCCCGGAACGAGAAGTTCCAGGCTGCGGTGAAGGAAATTGCCGCGCTCACGATCGGCACGTCCGGCGATGTGGACACCCTCAAGGCTGCCAAGCTGGCCTCCGGCGAAACCGTCGAGGACAAGCTGACCAACCTGATCGCCACGATCGGCGAGAACATGACGCTGCGCCGTGCTGCCGTCGTGACGGCCGAGCCGGGCGTGGTCGCCAGCTATGTGCACAATCCGGCTGCGGACGACATGGGCGCCATCGGCGTCCTGGTCGGCCTGAAGTCGGGCGGCGATGCCGCCAAGCTGGCCGAGCTGGGCCGCAAGATCGCGATGCACGTCGCGGCTGGTTCCCCGGCCGTGGCCGTCTCCGTCGATGTCGATGGCGTCGACTCGGCCCTGGCGGACAAGGAACGCGAAGTCTTCGCCGACCAGGCGCGTCAGTCCGGCAAGCCGGAAAACATCATCGAGAAGATGGTGGAAGGCCGCATGCGCAAGTTCTACGAGGAAGTCGTGCTGCTGAAGCAGGCTTTCGTCATGGACCCGGATCGCACCATCGAGCAGGTGCTGGCCGATGCCTCCAAGGAACTGGGCACGCCGGTCGAGATTTCCGGCTTCGCGCGCATGGCGCTGGGAGAAGGCGTCGAGAAGAAGTCCGAGGACTTTGCCGCCGAGGTCGCTGCTGCGACTGGCCAGTCCTGATCACACTGAAAGCGGCGGCGCTTTAAAGCGCCGCCGCGTTGTATATGCTGCACGCCGGGACTGATTCATCTGCATCCGGGCCGGTTTCAGGCCAAGAGAACCCGCCGCAATTCCGGCGGGTTCTGCTCAAGATTTCCGGCGAAGCCCTGATGGGCGACCAGAATTACGGGATCGATATGCCGACGGCAGATCGTATCGCGTCGGAGGTCGCCGAGGCCGTGCGCGCCGGTACCGAAATCTGCCTGGTGATCGGCGGCGGAAATATCTTTCGCGGTCTCACCGGTGCCGCCAAGGGCATGGACCGGGCCGCGGCCGACTATATGGGCATGCTGGCGACCGTGATGAATGCGCTGGCCATGCAGACCGCTCTGGAACGCATCGGCGTCCAGACGCGCGTCCAGTCCGCCATTCCCATGACCACGGTGTGCGAGCCCTATATCCGGCGACGCGCCACCCGCCATATGGAAAAGGGCCGGGTGGTGATCTTCGCCGCCGGCACGGGCAATCCCTTCTTCACGACCGATACGGCTGCAGCTCTGCGTGCGGCCGAAATGGGCTGCGATGCGCTGCTCAAGGGCACGCAGGTCGACGGTGTCTACTCCGACGATCCGCGCAAGAACCCGAATGCTGAGCGCTATGATCAGCTCGACTATCTCGACGTCCTGACGCGCGACCTCAAGGTGATGGACGCCTCGGCGGTCACGCTGATGCGGGAAAACGCCATTCCGATCGTCGTCTTCAGCATTCACGAGAAGGGCGGCCTGGCCCGCGTCCTGGCTGGCCAGGGCGTGTGCACCATGATCGGCAAGCCGCGACCCGCTCCGTCAGCTGGCAAATAACAGGAAAGAGCAAGCCATGAGCGACGATATCGATTTCGACGAAGCCGACCTCAAGCGGCGCATGGACGGGGCGATCGAAGCCCTGCGCAAGGAATTCGGCGGTCTGCGCACCGGCCGCGCCAGCGCCGGCCTGCTCGATCCGATCAAGGTCGAGGCCTATGGCACGCCGACCCCGATCAACCAGGTGGCCACGGTTTCTGTGCCCGAGCCGCGCATGATCTCGGTCCAGGTGTGGGACAAGACCATGGTTGCCGCCGTTGACAAGGCGATCCGCAATTCCGGTATCGGCCTGAACCCGGTGATGGAAGGCCAGCTGCTGCGGATTCCGATCCCGCCGCTCAATGAGGAACGCCGCGCCGAGATCGCCAAACTGGCCGGCACCTATGCCGAGCACGCCCGCGTTGCCGTGCGCAATGTGCGCCGCGACGGCATGGACGCGCTGAAGAAGATGGAAAAGGATGGCGTGCTGTCCGAGGACGAGCACAAATCCTTCGCCGATGACGTGCAGAAACTGACGGATGATGCGATCAAGCGGATCGATGAGAGCCTGAAGGCCAAGCAAGAAGAGATCATGCAGGTCTGATCCCCCGCTTGCGGAGCGAACCCATGACCGACGACGCTTCCGCTTCCCAGCCGGGGCCCGCCCATGTGGCGATCATCATGGACGGCAATGGCCGCTGGGCAAAATCCCGCGGCCGGCCGCGGGCCTTCGGGCACCGGCGCGGCGTCGAGACCGTGCGCAGGGCGGTCGAGACCGCCGGCGATCTCGGCGTGCGCTATCTGACGCTGTTCTCCTTCTCGACGGAAAACTGGAACCGTCCGGCCGACGAGGTCGGAGCGCTGTTCCAGCTCATGAAAACCTATGTCGAGGCGGATCTCGAACAGCTCGCGGCGCGCGGCGTGCGGGTCCGCATTATCGGTCGCCGCGACAATCTGGGCGAAGACATCAAGGCGATCATCGAGCGGGCCGAGACGCAGACCGCGGCAAACGACCGGTTTCACCTCACCATCGCCTTCAATTACGGCGGACGCGACGAGCTGGTGCGCGCAGCGCGGACGCTGGCCCGTGCCGCGCGGGAGGGCGGGATCGATCCCGACACCATCGACAATGCGGCCTTTGAGCAGGCGCTCGACACGCATGGCCTGCCCGATGTCGATCTGCTTATCCGCACCAGCGGGGAAGAGCGGATTTCGAACTTCCTGCTCTGGCAGCTGGCCTATTCGGAACTCCTCTTCCTGGATGTCTTGTGGCCGGACTTTTCGGCACAGCACTTTGCCGATGCCGTCGATGCCTTCAAGCAGCGCAGCCGGCGCTATGGTGGGCTCGATGCCGGCGCGGCGTGACCCGGTCTTCCGGCGCCGTCTGATCTCGGCGCTGCTGCTGGGACCGCTGGCGCTCGTCCTGTTGTGGACGGGCGGGCTGGTCTTTACCGCCTGGGTGGCGGCCTTCGCTGCGGCCATGGCCTGGGAATGGATCCAGATGTCCGACCCCAAGGCGCCACCGGTCGCCTATGCCATCGCCTGTGCCACGGCGTCCGGCGCGGTCCTGCTGGCGGGTGAGACCTCGACCCAGGATGCGCTGTTCTGGGGGGCTGCGGGTACGCTGGCGGGCGGTATCGAGCGCTGGCGGCGCGGCTGGTCGATCGAGGTTCTCGGCGTGCTCTATGTGTCGCTGGCAGCGGGCCTGCTCGCCTCCATGCGCGCCGAGCCGGAACACGGCCTGCCGATGGTGGTGCTGCTGTTTGCCATCGTTTGGGCTGCGGACAGTCTGGCGTATATTGCCGGGACCTGGCTGGGCGGTCCGAAACTCATACCCCAGGCCAGTCCCAACAAGACCTGGTCCGGCTTCATTGCCGGGCTTGCTGCCGGAACGGCTGCAGGCGTGGCGGCCGGCGCGGTCTTCGATCTCAACCTGCCGGTGGTGGCCGTCTTTGCGGCGGTCGTCGCCGTCGCATCCGTGCTGGGCGATCTGGCGATGTCCCTGTTCAAGCGCAGTTTCAACGTCAAGGATTCCGGAACGCTGATTCCGGGGCATGGCGGCGTGCTGGATCGTGTCGATGCGCTGATGCTGGCCGTGATTACGGCCGTACTGTTCCAGCGTGTGATCCCGCTGGGCTGGGGGGCGGCATGACCGCGCCCCGCCGTATCAGCGTTCTCGGTGCCACCGGCTCAGTCGGACTGGCAACGCTCGACCTGGTCGCGCGGGCCGCGCCCGGAACGTATGAGGTGGTCGCGCTGACCGCGCGCACCAATGCCGTCGAGCTGGCACGGCAGGCGATCAAGCACCGGGCATCGCATGTCGCGATCGCAGACCCTGCTGCTGTGCCGGAATTGCGCGAGGCCCTGGCCGGGCATCCCGGTATCACCATCGGCGTGGGCGAAGACGCTGTCTGCGAGGCCGCTGCGGTGCCCGCTGACTGGACCATGGCCGCCATTGTCGGTGCCGCCGGCTTGCGGCCCACGCTGGAAGCTGTCCGCCAGGGCGCGGCGCTGGCCTTTGCCAACAAGGAATGCCTGGTCTGTGCCGGGCCGCTATTCATGCAGGAGGCGGCGCGTTGCGGCGCGACGCTGCTGCCGGTGGACAGCGAGCACAACGCCGTTTTCCAGGTGTTCAACGGGGCGCACAGGTCCGCAATCCGCTCGATCATGCTGACGGCGTCGGGCGGGCCTTTCCGCACCTGGCCGCTCGAACGCATGGCGGCGGCCAGCCGGACCGATGCGCTGACCCATCCGACCTGGTCGATGGGCGCCAAGATCACCATCGACAGCGCGTCGATGATGAACAAGGGGCTGGAGATCATCGAGGCCTGCTGGCTGTTCGATCTTCCGCCGGAACAGGTCGAGGTGGTGGTGCATCCCCAGTCCATCGTGCACGGGCTTGTCGAATATGCCGACGGCAGCCTGCTGGCCCAGCTGGGCTCGCCGGACATGCGCACGCCGATCGCCAGCGCGCTGGCCTGGCCGGAGCGCATGGAGGCGCCTGTCGAGCGTCTCAGACTGGACCAGATCGCGCGGCTGGAGTTCGAAGCCCCCGATCCTGTGCGGTTTCCGGCCATCCGGCTGGCCCGGGATGCGATCCGGGCAGGGGGGATTGCTCCAGCCGTGCTGAACGCTGCCAATGAAATTGCAGTCGAGGCGTTCCTGGCGGGGCGGATCGGCTTCCTTGACATCACGGCGAGTGTTGAAGAGGTTCTGGCGCTCGCTCAGGCGGATGCGGACATGCCGCGCACGCTTGCAGCCTTCGAGGATGTGTTCGCCATCGACCGGCGGGCCCGCGAGCTGGCACGCGACTTGATTGGTGGCCTGTCAGTGGAAACGAGATCACGGAACACGATGTCATGAGCCTGATCGGCACCGGCTTTCTCACGATTTTCTCATTCGTCTTCCTGATCTCGATCGTCGTCGTGATCCACGAGCTCGGCCACTACTGGGCCGGCCGCATGTGCGGTGTGCATGCCGAAGCCTTTTCCATGGGGTTCGGCCCGACCGTCGCCTCCTGGCGTGACAAGCGCGGCACAGTCTGGCGCATCGCGGCCTTTCCCCTTGGCGGATATGTGAAATTCCTCGGCGACGCCGGCGCTGCCAGTGAACCCGATACCGAAAAACTCGAGGAAATCCGCAAGCGCATGGGGCCGGATGCCGACCGCTGCTATCACTTCAAGCCGCTCTGGCAGCGCGCGTTCGTGACGGCGGCCGGACCGGTCGCGAATTTCATCCTGGCCATCTTCATCTTCGCCAGCCTCGCCCTGGCGCTGGGCGGCCCGGCCTACCAGCCGCCGGTCGTCGGTACCGTGGCCGAAGACAGCGCCGCCGCAGAAGCCGGCTTCCAGGTCGGCGACCGCATTGTCGCGATCAACGGCACCGGTATCGACTCCTTTGACGATATCGTGACGGAAGTCGTCTGGCGGCCGGGCGAGGAGATGCGTTTCGACATCGAACGCGCCGGCGAGATGATGGTGCTGCGGGCGGCGCCGCGGGCCACCGAGGTCGAGGACCGGTTCGGCGGCACACGCACACTCGGGCGGATCGGCCTGGGCTCGGTCACGACGCCGCCGCTACGCGACAGCTATAATCCCGTCACGGCCATCGGCTACGGTGTCGACCGCACCTGGACCGCCGTGTCGATGACCGCCCGCTATGTGGTCCGTGTGGTCACGGGGCGTGTCTCGCCGGAATTGCTCAACGGCCCGGTGGGAATCGCGACGGCAGCCGGCCAGACGGCCGTGACCAGCGTCGAAGCGGGCGGAAATGCCGGTGAAAGCACTTTCTTGCTGCTTGTTAATCTCGTGCATCTGGCGGGCTTCCTGTCGGTTGGACTGGGTTTGGTGAATCTTCTACCGATCCCCATCCTCGACGGCGGCCATCTGGTGTATTACGCCTATGAGGCGGTTGCCCGGCGTCCGCTGAGCATGAAAGCGCAGGCCATCGGATTCCGGGTGGGGCTTGCACTTGTGCTCGGTATGATGCTTGTAGCGACCTGGAATGACCTGAATTACCTGCTCGGGCAGATTTTCTGACCGGGCCCAGCAAGCGGCGATCTTCCATGGCGAGTGTTCTGCGTATTCTCTTCGCAGCCCTTTTGACTGTGACATTGCCGGCCATCGCGCCGGCCCAGCAATCCGGTGTGGAAGAGACTCCGCAAGCGGCCCCGGAAGCCCAGGCCCAGCCGGTGATCCGGCAGATCCTGGTCGAGGGCAATCAACGGGTCGAGGCCGATACCGTTCTGTCCTACCTGCTGCTACAGCCGGGGCAGACTTTCGATACCCGGCTGGTCAACCTGTCGATCCAGACCCTGATGGCGACCGGGCTGTTTTCCGACGCGCAGTTCGAGAACCGCGGTGAACTGGTTGTTGTCCGGGTTCAGGAAAACCCGATCATCAACCGGGTGATCCTCGAGGGCAACAGCGCCATTGACGACGACAAGATCACCGACGAGATCGAGGCCCAGCCGCGCGCGATCTTCACGCGGGCGCGCGTCCAGTCGGACGTTCAGCGCATCATCGAGGTCTATCGCCGCTCCGGCCGCTTTGCGGCATCCGTGACGCCGAAGATCGTCGAGCAGCCGCAGAACCGCGTCGATCTGATCTTCGAGATTTCCGAAGGCCCGGTGACCGGCGTGCGCCGTATCAATTTCATCGGCAATGAAAGTTTTTCCGACCGCCGTCTGCGTCGCGAGCTGGTGACACGCGAATCGCGCTGGTGGCGGTTCTTCTCGTCGAACGACAATTACGATCCGGACCGCCTGGAATACGACCAGGAATTGCTGCGCCAGTTCTACATGAACCAGGGCTATGCCAACTTCCGGGTTCTCTCCGCCGTCGCCGAGCTGACGCCGGACCAGGAAAGCTTCTACATCACGATCACGGTCGACGAGGGCGAGATCTTCAACTTCGGTGAAGTTACCGTGTCGACCGAGATCGAGGATCTCAACGAGGAATTCCTCGCGGCGACCCTGCCGATCCGTGAAGGCGATCTCTATCGCGGTGAACTGATCGAGAGCGGGATCGACCAGCTGACCTTTGCGGCCGGTGCTGCGGGCTATGCCTTCGTGAATATCAGCCCGCGCACCTCGCGCAACCGCGAGGAACGGACTGTCGATATCGAATTCGTCATCGATGAGGGGCCGCGGGTCTATATCGAGCGTATCGACATTGTGGGGAACACCCGCACGCTGGACCGCGTGATCCGCCGCGAGCTGGATATTGTCGAGGGCGATGCCTTCAACCAGGTCCTGATCGATCGGTCCCGCAACAATGTGCGGCGCCTGGGCTTCTTCGAGGATGTCGAGGTGTCGGAGACACCGGGATCCGCGCCGGACCGTGCGCGTGTCCAGGTCGCCGTGACCGAGCAGCCGACCGGCGAACTGGCCTTCGGCGCCGGCTTCTCCTCGACCGATGCCTTCCTGGTCGACCTGTCGATCTCGGAGCGGAACCTGCGGGGCCGCGGACAGTTCCTGCGCTTCCGCATCTCCGCCAGCTCGAACCGCGAGTCGATCGACATCCGGTTCACCGAACCGCGCTTCCTGGACCGCAATCTGGCGGCCGGCTTCGACCTGTTCCGCGTGAATTCGGACTTCCTGTCGGAAGCCTCATTCCAGACAGAATCGACGGGTGCCAGCGTGCGTCTCGGCTTCCCGGTGACGGCGTCGACCAACCTGCAGCTGGGCTACACGCTGCGGACGGACAATGTGCTGGTCTATTCGTCGGCGTCGCAAGCGCTGCTCAACCAGGCCGGCGAGCGCACGACGTCGGTGCTGACCTATACGCTCAACTGGTCGCGTCTGAACGACCCGATCGAGCCGAGCCGCGGCTACCGTCTGCAGTTCTCGCAAGGCTTTGCCGGCATTGGCGGCGACGTCCGCTATGTCCGGTCTGAAATCGAGGGTGCCATCTATCGGCCGGTCCTCCCGCGTCTGTTCGACAACAACATCATCGCGAGCTTCACGATGAATGGCGGTTTCGTTCAGCCGTGGGGCGGGGATACCGTCCGCATCAACGACCGCTTCTTCAAGGGCGGCAATTCGTTCCGGGGTTTCGAAGTGGCCGGTATCGGTCCGCGCATCGTGACCCGGGACGCGGAGACAGGCGAGCTGCACCGGGGCGATGCCCTGGGGGGGCGCCTGTATGCAGTCGGGGCGTTCGAGGTATCCTTCCCGACCGGGTTGCCTGAGCAGTACGGAGTCCGGGCCAGTGTCTTCACCGAGTTCGGTACCCTGGGTCTGCTTGATTCTCCCGACCAGATCGACGAAGGGGCCGCCGGGACAGCTTTCACGATCGACGACATGGCCCTTCGGGCCTCCGCCGGCGTGAGCATCTTCTGGGATTCACCTTTCGGACCGGTGCGTTTCGACTTTGCCGAGGCCTTCATCCGCGAGGACTACGACAGAGCCGAATTCTTCCGGTTCAGCACGAGAACAGGGTTCTAAAGTTATGAAGTTTATCAAGTCTCTCCTTCTTCTTCCGGTCATGATCGCCGGGCTGGCCGCGCCGGCGCTGGCGCAACAGCCCAATATCGCGGTCATGAACGAGGAACGGGTCCTGCGTGAAAGCGCTGCCGGCCAGCACATCCAGGCCCGCATGCAGGAAATCGCACGGGAAATCGACGCTGAGCTGACCGCGATGGGGCAGCCCATCCAACAGGAGACCGAGCGTCTGAACGCGGAAACCGCGTCCATGACGCCGCAGGCCATCCAGCAGCGCCCGGACCTGATGCAGCGTATCGAAGCGCTGAACCAGCAGGCCCAGCAATTCGAACTGGCCCGCCGCGCGCGCCAGCAGGAAATCGTCCAGACCGAACGCCAGGCGATGCGGCCGATCTATGACGCTCTGGGGCCGATCCTGGAAGCCGTCGTGGCGGAACGCGATATCGACATCCTGGTCGACCGCGCCAACCTGGTCTTCGCGTCGCCGGACGTCGACATTTCCGCCGATGTGATCAGCCGCCTCAATGCACAGGTGCCGACCGTTACCGTGACGCGCGTCCGCGTGTCCCAGGAAGCGGCGGCCGGGGCTGGCCAGCAGCAGCAATAAGACGGCACGGACCATGGCCGATCCGCGTTTCTTCGACGGACTTGGACCGCTGACGCTCAACGAGATCGCCGCACTTTCGGGTGCGGCGATTTCCGATTCTGCGTCCGGGAATGACACCGTGTCCGAGGTTGCACCGATCAGCGAGGCCCGCGCCGGACGGCTGTGTTATCTCGACAGCGGCCGTCTTCTCAAAGCTCACCCGGATATTCGCCTCGACGGCGTGGTGGTGCTGGCGCCGGCGAGCCTGACCGAGGCGCTGACGGAGCGCGGCGCCAGGGTGCTGGTGCATGAGCAGCCGAGAGCGGCCTTCGGACGCGCGGTTCCCGGTCTCTTCCGGCCGCGGGAGCTGCCGGTCGAGCATGCCATCGATCCGTCCGCCCGCATCGCGCCCGGCACCCGTCTGGGTGCGGGAACAGTGATCGGCGCGGACGTGCAGATCGGCGAGAATGTGACGATCGGGCCGGGCAGCGTGATCGGGCCCGGCTGCCACATCGGTGCCGGCTGCCATATCGGTCCCCGCGTGGTCATCCAGTGCGCGGATCTGGGCGAAAACTGCAACATTCTTTCAGGAGCCGTGATTGGCGAGGCGGGCTTCGGTGCCGCAGTATCCGACGAAGGTCTCGTCGACATGCCGCATCTGGGCACGGTCGAGATCGCGGCGTCGGTGACAATCGGTGCCAACAGCTGTGTCGACCGGGGGCTGTTCGGTCCGACGCGGATCGGGGAGGGCACCAAGATCGATAATCTCTGCCATATCGGTCACAACTGCCAGGTCGGCCGCAACGTTGCCATGGCGGCCTTTGCCGGCGTGTCGGGCAGCTGCGTGATCGAGGATGATGTGATGTTCGGCGGCCGCGTCGGCCTGCAGGACCACATCACGATCGGGAAGGGCGCGCGGATCGGCGGCAATTCGGCGCTCGCGGAAAGTGTGCCGGCCGGCGAGACCTGGATGGGCGACCCCGCCCAGCCGCTGCGCCAGTATCTGCGCCAGGTCTCCGAAGTGCGCCGCCTGGCCCGGCGCGACGCAAGAACTCCCAAAAAGAAGGACTGACCGGCGTGTCCGACCGGATTGAACACAACGAAATCCTGAAACTCCTGCCGCACCGCTACCCCTTTCTCCTCATCGACGCTGCCGAGGATTACCGGGCCGGCGAATCGATTGTGGGCCTGAAGGCCGTGACGGCGAACGAGCCCTTCTTTCCGGGCCATTTCCCCGGCAATCCGGTTATGCCCGGCGTGCTGATGATCGAGGCCATGGCCCAGGCCGGTGCCGTACTGATGTACAAGACGCTGAAGGCGGCGCCCGATTCGGCGACGGTCTTTTTCATGGGCGCCGACAAGGTGCGGTTCCGCTCGCCGGTCCGCCCCGGGATGATGCTGCGCATGCCGGTCTCGGTGACGGCGGCACGCCACGGCGTCTTCAAGTTCAAGGGCGAGGTCTTTGCCGACGGCGTACGCGCCGTGCAGGCGGAATTCTCTGCCAAGGCGGTGGAACACTGATGAGCGCGATCATTCATCCCACAGCGATTGTCGACCCGGCCGCCCAGCTGGGCGAGGGCGTCGAGATCGGTCCCTTCTCGATCATCGGTCCAAAAGTGAAACTGGGTGACCGTGTGCGGCTGATGTCGCATGCCACGATTGCCGGCAATACGACGCTGGGCGAGGATTGCGTGCTCTATCCGGGCGTCCATCTCGGCCATCCGCCGCAGGACTTCAAATACCAGGGTGAGGACACGCGCCTTGTTCTCGGCAAGCGCAACATCCTGCGCGAGAATGTCACCATGCATCCCGGCACCACATTCGCACGCAGCCAGACCGTTGTGGGCGATGACGGCTATTTCATGGTCGGCTCGCACGTCGCGCATGACTGTATCGTCGGCGACCGGGTGGTGTTTGCCAATTGCGCGGCCATCGGCGGCGAAACCACGGTGGCCGATCACGTGATCCTGGGCGGCTATGCCGGTATTCACCAGAAGAGCCGGATCGGTCGTCACGCTTTCGTCGGCGCCATGGCCATGGTGACGGCGGATGTCATCCCCTACGGCTCGGTGATCGGCAATCATGCCCACCTGGCAGGGCTGAACGTGGTCGGGTTGAAGCGCCGCGGCATGCCGCGCGAGACACTGCGCGATCTGCGGGCGGCCTATCGTCTGCTGTTTGCCCAGGAAGGCACGTTCGAGGAACGGGTCGACGACGTTGCGCATCTCTATCGCGACAATGCACCGGTGATGGAAATCATCGGTTTCATTCGCGAAGACGCAAAACGGTCCGTCTGCATGCCTCATGACTGACAGGCAGCATGCGGCACCCTGGACCCGTCTCGGCCTGATCGCCGGCGGCGGCGGGCTGCCGCGTGAAATCCTCAATGCGCTCGACCCGCAGTCGGTTCTGGTGATCCGGCTGAAGGGTTTTGCCGACGATCCGTTCGACGATATCGAACATGTCGAGCATTCGGTCGGCGAGATCGGCGCGATCACGCGGTCGCTCAAATCGGCCGGATGCGATGCGGTATGCTTTGCCGGCTATGTCACACGGCCCGATTTCAAGGCGCTGCGACTGGACGGGGCCGGATTGAAACTCCTGCCGCGCGTTCTGGCCGCCGGCCGCAAGGGCGATGATGCGATCCTGCGCGTGGTGGTCGAGACGTTCGAACGCGAGGGGCTGACCGTTGTCGGTGCCGACAGCCTGCTAACCCGCAACCGCCTTGAGGCGGGACGCCTGGGGCAGGTCTCACCGGATGCCGATGCCGAAGCCGACGCCGACAAGGCCATGCATGTGGCCGCCGAGATCGGCCGGCTCGATATCGGCCAGGGCGCGGTCGTTGCCGACGGGCTGGTGCTGGCCGTCGAGGCCCAGGAAGGCACCAATGCAATGCTGGAGCGCGTGGCGGGTTTGCCGGCCGCGCTGCGCGGGTCGGCGGGCGAGCGTCGCGGCGTGCTCGCCAAGCGGCCCAAGCCGATCCAGGAACGCCGGATTGACATGCCGGTCGTTGGCGTCGACACGGTGCGCCTGTGCGATGCGGCGGGACTGGCGGGGATCGTGCTGGAGGCGGGCGGTGCGCTGGTGGTGGATCGCGAGGCGGTGATCCGCGAGCTTGATGCGCGCGGCCTTTTTCTTGTGGTGAGGGACGCAGACGCATGACCGCTGCTCCGCTCATCTACGTTGTCGCGGTCGAGCGCTCCGGCGACCTTCTGGGCGCCGCCCTGATGCGCTCCCTTCAGGCGAAGGCCGGCGGAGAGATCCGCTTTGCCGGCATTGGCGGCCGCGCCATGGCCGAGGAAGGCGTGACCTCGGCCATCGATATCTCCGACCTCGCCATTTTCGGCTGGATCGACGGGCTGATGGCCTACAAGCGCGTGAAGGCGGCCGTGGCGGCCAGTGTCGAAGACATCCTGCGGGTCAAGCCCGATGCCGTCGTTCTGATCGACAGCTGGGGCTATACGCTGCGCGTGGCGCAGGGCGTGCGGCAGGCCGACCCGTCCATCCGGCTGATCAAATATGTCGGCCCGCAGGTCTTTGCCACACGGCCTGGCCGTGCCGCGACTTTGGCGGCGACGGTCGACCGGCTGCTGACGATTCTCGATTTCGATGCGCCCTATTACGAAGCCCATGGCCTGCCGGTCACCTTTGTCGGCAACCCCACGCTGGAACGCCTGGAGCCCGGCGATGGTGCGGCCTTCCGGGCCCGGCACGCCATCGCGGCCGAGGCGCCGGTGCTGACCGTGCTGTTCGGCAGCCGGACATCGGAGATCAGGCGCATGTTCGGGCCGTTTGCCGGGGCGGTCGCGCGCCTGCGACGGCGCTATCCCGGACTGTCGATCGTCATTCCCATCGCCGATCCGGTCGAGGCCGGTCTGCGCGTCCGACTTGAAAACGAGCGCTGTTTCGAGGGGGCCGTGTTGGTCGAGGAGACCGAGAAGGCCGATGCCTTTGCCGCGGCGGACGCGGCGCTGGCCTGTTCCGGCACCGTGGTGACCGAGCTGGCGACCGCCGGCGTGCCGACCGTGACCAGCTATCGACTGGGCTGGATCACCTGGGCGTTGGCCCGCGCCTTCAACCTGATGAAGGCGAAATATATCAGCTTGGTGAACATCTCGGCCGATGCAGAACTGGTGCCCGAACTTGTGCAGACACGCGCGACCGGCGCCAATCTGGCAGAGGCGGTTGGTGCGCTGATGGACGATGCCGGACGCCGGGAGACGCTCTCGCGCGTACTCATAGAGACGACCGCCCGGATGCGCGGGGATGGCAAGGCCAGCGACCGAGCCGCCGATGCCGTGCTCGAGACGCTGGACGCGTCCTCCGGACAATAAAAAAGGCCGCTCCCGAGAGCGGCCTTTTTCTGTCTCGGAGCTCCAGCGTCTAGCGCTTGGAAAAATCCACATAGTCGCGCGGCGTGGCGCCGGTGAAGAGCTGGCGCGGACGGCCGATCTTCTGGGACGGATCCTCGACCATTTCGGTCCATTGCGCGATCCAGCCGACGGTGCGGGCCAGGGCGAACAGAACCGTGAACATCTCGGTCGGGAAGCCCATCGCCTTCAGCGTGATGCCCGAATAGAAATCGATATTCGGGTAGAGCTTCTTCTCGACGAAGTATTCGTCTTCCAGAGCGATACGCTCCAGCTCCATGGCGACCTGCAGGGTCGGGTCGTTGCGCACGCCCAGCTCGTCGAGGACCTGGTGACAGGTTTCGCGCATGACTTTCGCGCGCGGATCGTAATTCTTGTAGACCCGGTGACCGAAGCCCATCAGGCGGAACGGATCGTCCTTGTCCTTGGCGCGCTTCACATATTCCGGGATCTTGTCGACCGAGCCGATCTGGTTGAGCATGTTCAGCGCGGCTTCGTTCGCGCCGCCATGCGCCGGGCCCCACAGCGAGGCGATGCCCGAAGCAATACAGGCGAACGGATTGGCACCGGACGAACCGGCCAGACGCACCGTGGAGGTCGACGCATTCTGCTCGTGGTCGGCGTGCAGGATGAAGATCTTGTCCATCGCCTTGGCGAGCACGTCAGAACCCTTGTAGTCCTCTGCCGGTACGGCAAAGCACTGACGCAGGAAATTCCCGGCATAGTCCATGTCGTTGCGCGGGCTGATGAAGGGCTGACCGATGGAATATTTGTAAGCGCGGGCCGCGATCGTCGGCATCTTGGCGATCATGCGGTGAGACGCAATGGTGCGCGCTTCCGGGTCGTTGATGTCGGTCGAGTCGTGATAGAAGGCCGACAGCGCGCCGACCGTCCCGACCATGATGGCCATCGGGTGCGCGTCACGGCGGAAGCCGCGGAAGAACTGGTCGAACTGGTCGTGCAGCATGGAATGCCGGCGGATCGTCCAGTCGAAGGTTTCGAATTCGTCGGCCTTGGGCAGCTCGCCGTGCAGCAGCAGGTAGCAGACTTCCATGAAGTTGGAATTCTCTGCCAGCTGGTCGATCGGGTAACCGCGGTAGAGCAGGGTGCCTTCGCCGCCGTCGATATAGGTAATCTGGCTTTCACAGCTCGCCGTCGAGGTGAAGCCCGGATCGAAGGTGAACAGGCCCGTCTGGGCATACAGCTTTCGGATGTCGATCACATCCGGGCCGATCTCGCCGCTCAGCACCGGCAGGTCATAGGACTTGCCGTTGTACGAGAGCGTGGCCGTGCCGTTCGGTTTGGCTTTGTTTTCCATCACGTCATCCCCTGGGTTCGCGGCCGCTTACGCGTCCGCCATCATCTGGTCCTTGATCCGATCAAGCGCCTCGCCGCGACCCAGGAAGGTCATGACAAGCGCGAGATCGGGGGCGGGGGCCCCGCCGGTCAGGGCCGCGCGCAGCGGCTGCCCGACCTTGCCGAAACCGACCTCCTCGGCCTCGGCGAAATTCTTCAGTTCTGCGGCCAGCGCCTCGTCCGTCCAGCCATCCAGATCGCTCAGACGGGTGAAGAGCCGGTAAAGACGCTGCCGGGCCTCGTCGTCCAAGGGCTTGGCGGCCTTGCCTTCCAAGTGGAACGGGCGGGTTTTGAGCAAGAAATAGCTCTGCCGGGCGAGTTCTTCCAGTGTCGCTGCCCGGGTCTTGAGCACCGGCATGGCAGCCAGAAGTCGTTCACGCGTTATCTGGGGGTCCTCGATGCGGTCTTCAAGCACATCGAGGAAGGGCATCACCAGTTCGACCAGCCGCGCGTCGCCGGCACGGGCGATGTGATGCCCGTTGATATGGTTCAGCTTGTCCAGGTCCATGCGGGCCGGTGCCTTGTTCAGCCCGTCCAGCGTGAAGGCGGCAATCGCCTCCTCGTCACTGAAGAT
Source organism: Pseudomonadota bacterium (assembly GCA_036231565.1). Classification (GTDB taxonomy): domain Bacteria; phylum Pseudomonadota; class Alphaproteobacteria; order Caulobacterales; family Maricaulaceae; genus Maricaulis. The sequence continues at coordinate 16,559 of JAZAHA010000056.1, read as the reverse complement.
CTCCTGGTCGCCATGGGCCCAGCCCAGACGCAGCAGGTAATTGCGCAGGCCTTCAGGCAGATAGCCCATATCGCGATAGGCTTCCGCACCCAGTGCGCCATGGCGCTTGGACAGTTTCTTGCCGTCCTGGCCATGGATCAGCGGCACATGGGCGAAGACCGGGCGGTCCCAGCCCAGCGCGTCATAGATCTGGCTTTGCCGGCCGCCGTTTACCAGATGGTCGTCGCCGCGCACGATGTGGGTAATGCCCATATCGTGATCGTCGACCACCACGGCGAGGTTATAGGTCGGGCTGCCGTCCGAGCGGAGCAGGATCAGGTCGTCGAATTCCTTGGCGGCCCAGCGCACCGTGCCCTGTACGGCGTCTTCCAGTACGACATCGCTGTCCGGCGCGCGGAAGCGCACGACGAAGGGCGTGTCTGCCGGGGCGTCACTGGCCGTGCGGTCGCGCCAGGGCGAGCGCAGCGCACGGCCCTCGGCAAAGGCCTGGTCGCGCAGCGCCTGCACCTCTTCGGCCGTGCAATAGCATTTGAAGGCCTTGCCGGCGGCCAGCAGCTCGTCAACGACCTCGACATGGCGCGGGGCGCGTTCGAACTGGGAGACGACATCGCCGTCCCAGTCCAGACCCATCCAGGTCAGCCCCTCCAGGATCGCGTCGATCGCGGCCTGGGTCGAGCGGGCGCGATCGGTATCCTCGATACGAAGATAGAAGGCGCCGCCGTGATGGCGGGCGAAGAGCCAGTTGAAAAGCGCGGTACGGGCGCCGCCAATATGCAGGAAGCCCGTCGGCGACGGGGCGAAGCGGGTGCGGATGAGATTGTCGTTGTTTTGCACGTGCGAATTCATGCTGCGCTGCGGGAAGGGAAAGTCGTGTTAGCATGAATATCAGCTTTTGCGATAGACCGAAGGCTGCTTCGTGCTTCATCTCGCCGCAAGCCTGCCCCGACCGGCGGCAGGCCGCTTTAAAAAACCGGTATTGAGCACTGGGACTGAAAACTATTTCAGTCCTGCGATCCTCTTCGCGCTCGGACTGGCCGCGGGCGCAGTTCTCGCACTTGTGACCCCGCTTCCCGCCGGCGTGCCGGCGGTTGCGGGTGTTGTTCTGGCTGCAGGTATCGCTGTGACATGGCGCGGTCCTGACCGGTACCGGCGTTTTGCCCTGCTGACCGCTGTCCTCGCCGCGGGGCTTCTGGCGGGGCAGATGCGGACGGACGCACGGATTTCCGGGGCAGCCGCCATTCCTGCGATCGATACACGCGATGATGTGGTGCCGCTCACCGGCTGGCTGGGCGCGATCGAGCGCAGCGGCAGTGGCCGGCAAAGGCTGGTGATCCGGGTCCCGGCAATAGATGAGAGGCCTGCCTATTCCGTGCGGGTTCTGGGCGATCCAGGGGAATTGCGGCCGGGCGATCCGGTCGCTGTCGAGGTCGTGCTGACACCGCCCCGGGCCGCTGCGATGCCCGGCGGCTATGATTTCGCCTTTCACGCCTTCTTCGCCCGTATCGCGGCCACCGGCTACGCCATCGCACCGGCGCAGCCGGGGCCGGATATTGCGTCCGATGGCGTACAGCGCTGGATCGCGCAACTGCGCTGGCGGATGGCTGAACGGATTGCGCAGCAGGTTCCGGGCCGGTCCGGCGCGCTCGCGGCGGCTCTCCTGACAGGTGACCGTTCGCGGCTGGATCCGGCCGATGTCGACGCGCTGCGCAGTGCGGGGCTGGGGCATATGCTGGCGATTTCCGGCATGCATATGGGGCTGTTCGCGGGCGGGGTGTTCTTTGCCGTGCGCATGATGGCGGCGGGCCTGGGCGGCTGGTCGCGGCGGCATGATCCCGCCATTCCGGCCGCCCTCGCGGCCCTGATCGCGGCGGCGCTGTACCTGGCCGTGTCGGGCGGCGCGATCCCGACCCAGCGGGCCTTCATCATGACGGTCTCGGCGCTGGGCGCGGTTCTGGCCCGGCGGCGGGTGCTCTCCTTCCATACGCTGGCCATCGCGATGACAGCCGTTCTGCTGCTGACGCCGGAAGCCGTCGTCACGCCGGGCTTCCAGATGTCCTTTGCCGCCGTGGCCGCCCTCATCGCCGCGGCACAGGTCTGGCAGGCAAAGCGCCCGCCGCCGGCCCCGCTCGATCCGGGCCGCGGCCTGCGGCAATTCTTTGGCGGGCTGGGCATGACCAGCCTGGTCGCCGGTGTCGCGACATCGGGCTTTGCGGCCTTTCACTTTCACCGGATCGCCGCCTGGGGGCTGATCGGCAATCTCATCGTCATGCCGGTCTTCACCCTGCTGGTGATGCCGGCCGGTGTGCTGGCGCTCTTCCTGATGCCGCTCGGACTGGATGCCGTACCGCTCGCCGTGATGGGATGGGGGCTCGATCTGGTTCTGACACTGGCCCACATGGTGGCGGACTGGCCGGGTGCGGAACGCGCGATACCGTCCGCGCCTGGATGGGTGCTGGCGCTTTATGGCTGCGGATTTGCGATTGCCTGTGCGGCGCGAGGGCTGTGGCGGGCGCCCGGTATCGCCGTGATGCTGATTGCGATGGCAATCTGGGCGACGGGGCCGCGGCCGGACCTCTTTGTGACGCGAGACGGCGTGGTGCTGGCGCAAGGGGAGGACGCGGCGGGCTGGGCGGTCAGCGACCGCCGGCGCAGCCGCTTTCCGGTGCGGGTCTTCCTCGAGGCCGAGGGCGAGCGGGAGCGGCCGGACCGTCTGGTACTGGCCTGCGACGACACCGGATGTGCCGGGCGCACGCCGGGCGGTACCGTGTTCACCTTGCTCGAAGAACTCGACAGCCTGGCGGAGGACTGCCGGCTGGCTGGGCTGATCGTGACGCGGCTGAACATTCCGGAACACCGGATCCGCACCTGCGCCGCCCGTGTGATCGACGGCGGTGTGCTGGCACGGCAGGGCGGGGCGCTGATCCGGGAAGCGGCGGGCGGTGGGCTTGTTATCCGCCACGTCCTGCCGCGCGATACGCGCTCGCCCTGGCATACGCGCCGGACGACGGGACCCGAGCATTTCAGAGGGAACTGAGAGGGCAGCCCGAACGGCAATTGGCCGGCAAATAGTGTTCGGTCTGCGCGAGACGGACAGTTAAACGCCACAACAGGCCGTGACTGGCGCGGCCCGTCAGCATCCGCCGGCCAGTTGGCAAAAACAGTATTCGTTGAAGTCTGTTGTCAACCGTGCCGAAGCAAGCCTCGCAGCCCGCTTCAGCAGCGCTCGTGGAAAGCCCGGCGGATCATCACGCCTGCAAAATCAGCACGTCACACAGACCAGTCTCCCGGCCCCACTCGCAGTCCGGAAAACAGCGCCAGGAACAGGCGTGCGGCGTCAGTGATACTTGCGGATCAGGCCGACCAGGAGGCCCTGAACCTTGACCCGGTCGGGGCCGAAGATGCGGGTTTCGTATTCCGGATTGGCCGCTTCCAGGGCGATGGAGCCGCCCTTCTTGCGCAGGCGCTTCAGCGTGGCTTCTTCGTCATCGACCAGCGCGACGACGATATCGCCGGTATTGGCGGACTCACAGCGGCGGATCAGAACGGTGTCGCCATCGAGAATGCCGGCCTCGATCATCGAGTCGCCCTTGACCTCGAGTGCAAAATGCTCACCGCCACGGATCATGTCCGCCGGGATGGGCAGGCGGTCCGTCTCGTGCTGGATCGCGGAGATCGGCACGCCGGCCGCGATGCGGCCAAGCACGGGAATTTCGACCGTGGTTTCGCGTTCGCTGTCCTCCGGCTTGTTGAAATTGGCACGCACGACATTGGGGCCAAGATCGCCCGACGGCACCGGCGCCTTTGCGCTGGCTGCGGATTCGGGGAGTTTGAGCACTTCCAGGGCGCGGGCCCGGTGCGGCAGGCGCCGGATGAACCCGCGCTCTTCCAGCGCCGTGATCAGCCGGTGTACGCCGGATTTCGAGGCCAGCTGCAGGGCCGCCTTCATCTCGTCGAAGGAGGGCGACACGCCCGTTTCCTTGATCCGTTTATGGATGAAGAGCAGGAGTTCGTTCTGTTTCCGGGTCAGCACGGCGGGCCCTCGTCTGGACGAATCCCGGCGCTGTTCAAGCCGGGAACAAATCAGGAATTCTGCCGTTTGTTCTATAAGTGTTCCCGATGCGCGTCAAGCGGCGCCGGGCGGGGTCATGAGCGCACGGGTCGCGGCTGCGACATCCTCCTGGCGCATCAGGCTCTCGCCGACCAGCAAGGCCCGTGCGCCGGCCCGCTGCAGGTGGCGCGCGTCCTCGGCGGTGAAAATGCCGCTTTCGCCAACCAGGAAACGCCCGGAGCCGACGTGCGGGGCGAGCCGTTCGAAGGTTTCCAGCGAGGTCTCGAACGTGCGCAGGTTGCGGTTATTGATGCCGACGAGCGGGGCATTGAGATCGAGCGCGCGCTCCATCTCGGCATCGTCATGGACTTCCACTAGGACGTCCATGCCCCAGCGTTCGGCCTCGTCCGAGAGGCGCCGGGCCGTATCGTCGTCGACGGCGGCGAGAATCACCAGGATCGCATCGGCGCCCAGCATGCGCGCTTCTGCGACCTGGTAGGTGTCGTACATGAAATCCTTGCGCAGGGCCGGCAGGGCGACCGCATCCCGCGCCGCGCCAAGAAAGGCGTCGGCGCCCTGGAAGCTGGGACCGTCGGTGAGAACGGACAGGCAGGTCGCACCGCCTGCCTCGTAGGCGCGGGCGAGTGCAGGCGGATCGAAGTCGGCGCGGATCAGGCCCTTGGAGGGGCTCGCCTTCTTGATCTCGGCGATGAGACCCAGCCCGTCCGTGCGGGCGGCGGATTTCAGCGCCTCGAGAAAACCGCGCACAGGCGCGGCATCGCGGGCCTTTGCCTCGATCTCGGAGAGCGGCTGCTCGGCCTTGCAGGCCTCGATGTGGGCACGTTTGTAGGTGCCGATGCGGGCGAGGGTGTCGGGTGTGTCGGTCATGGTCAGGCGTCGCCCCGGGAAATGGCAATCATACGGTCGAGCGTGGTGCGGGCGCGGCCGTCGTCAAGCGCCGCGGCCGCCAGGCCGGCGCCCTCGGCAATGGTCGCTGCCTTGCCGCCCACCAGGAGGGCGGCGCCGGCATTGAGCACGACGATATCGCGGAAGGGCCCTGTCTCACCGTCGAGCAGGCGGTTGATAGCGGCTGCGTTATAGGCGGGATCGCCGCCGCGCAGGTCTTCTTCGGAGGCCAGCGCAATGCCGGCTTCGCCGGGATGGAAATCGAAGGTGTCGATCCGGCCCTCGCGCAGTTCGGCGATATGGGTGGATGCGGTCGTGGTGATCTCGTCCATCCCGTCGGCGCCGCAGATGATCAGCGCGTGTTCGCAGCCCAGATCGCGCAGCGCCTCGGCCATGGGGACCAGCCAGCGCCGGTGATAGACGCCCAGCAATTGACGCTTCACGCCCGCGGGGTTGGAGAGCGGTCCGAGCAGGTTGAACACTGTGCGCACACCCAGGGCCTGGCGGGCCGGGCCGACATGGCGGACGGCGGAATGATGCGCCGGGGCGAAGAGGAAGCCGGCGCCGGCCTCGCTCAGCGAGCGCTCGACGCGTTCCGCGCCGCAATCCAGATCGATCCCGAGGGCGGCCAGCACGTCGGAGGAGCCCGATTTGGAGGAGGCAGCACGGTTGCCATGCTTGGCGACAATGGCGCCGGCACCGGCGGCTACGATCGCGGCGGCGGTGGAGATATTATACGCCCCCTTGCCATCGCCGCCCGTACCGCAGGTGTCGATGGCGCCCTCCGGTGCGGTGATACGGGTCATCCGGGCGCGCATCACGCGGGCCCCGGCTGCGATATCGGCGGGGGTTTCGCCCTGGGCCGCCAGGCCGATCAGGAAGCCGGCAATGGCCGGATCGGAGGCTTCACCATCCATCAGTTCGGCAAAGGCGCCGGCGATGGCGTCATGGGACGGGCGTTCGGCCCGGCTGAAGGCCTGGAGGCAGGTCGTCAGAAAACGCATTTTGAACAGGGTCCGGTTCGGAAGGTCTCGGGGCAGGGCGGGCAGTCGGTCAGGCCGATGGGCGCCAGCATCCCGTTGCGGCCGCCACGTATCGAACGCGCGCTCCGCACATCCACGCGCCGTTCACCGCGCGGGCGGCGGTGCGGACAGGGGCAGAGGATGTGGAACAGATCGGCATACGTGTCTGAAGACCGGTGATGAACTTCGCGAACCCGTTGCGAATAGCGTGCACAGGCGGGTGAGGCAATCGCCAGCCGCGCCAGACCGCACCTAGGCCGCAGCCGCGTGCGGCTTGCGTGTCATCGCCAGGAAGTTGGCCAGCAGGTCGTGACCGTGTTCCGAGGCGATGGATTCCGGGTGGAACTGCACGCCGTGAACAGGCCGCTCGCGATGGGCCAGACCCATGATCTCGCCATCGCCGGTGCGCGCCGTCACCCGTAGCACGTCCGGCACGCTGTCGGGCTTCACAGCGAGGGAATGATAGCGTGTCGCGGTGAAGGGATTGGCGAGGCCGGCGAAGACGCCGGTTCCGTCGTGCTCGATCGGGCTGGTCTTGCCGTGCATGATCTCCATCGCCGAGACGACCTTGCCGCCGAACACCTGGCCGATGGATTGGTGGCCCAGGCAGACACCCAGGATCGGCAGGTCGGACGGGGCTTTCTCGATCAGTCCCAGACAGATGCCGGCGCGGTCTGGATCGCACGGACCGGGCGACAGCACGATCCCGTCCGGGGCCAGCGCCAGGGCTTCTTCCACGGACATTGCGTCATTGCGAATGACGCGAGTCGTGGCACCCAGTTCCTGGAAGTAGTGCACCAGGTTGAAGGTGAAGCTGTCATAATTGTCGACGATCAGAAGCATGGCTCTCTCCGGTTGGCGGAAATCTAGGCGGTCCGGCCCGTCGCGCCAATCCCGCGGGCTGTTTAACGCCGGTTTAAGCCCTTTGGAGCGTGGTTAACGCATGAAGCCCGATCAGCGCCCCCTGATTCGCAGCACAAGCTCTGCCGTGCCGGCCTTTGCCGGTGCGCTGGTGGCGTCTGCCTATCTCGTTGGTGCCGTGGTGTTTTCCCTCGCCAGCCAGTCCGGTGAGGCAGATGCGGGCGTGGTGGAAGCGGTTGCGATCGTCGCCGAGGCGGACACGGTGATTCGCGAACCTGCCCATGCGCAGGGCGGTGCCAAGTCGGTCCGGACATCCGAAACCGCGCGGACCCGCATGGCCCCGGCGGCGAGCGATATCGACGCCGTTGACGCTTTCCTGCCGACCGGACCGCGCCTTGCCCTCGTGATCGATGATGTCGGGCTGGACCTGGCGGCCGCGCGCCGCGTCATCGCGCTCGATGCCGGTGTCAGTATCGCTGTTCTGCCCTATGCCGATGCCGCCGCGACCGTATCGTCCGAGGCTTCTGCCGCAGGCCATGATGTCCTGCTGCACATGCCGATGGAGCCCGTAGGACTGGCCGACCCGGGACCGAACGCCCTGCGTCTGGGCATGAGCGACGGCGACCTTGAGGCCCGGATCCGCTGGGCGATGAGCCGCGTGCCCGAGGCCGTGGGCCTGAACAATCACATGGGCAGCCGCTTTACCGCCGATCCGCGGGCGATGCGGGTGGCCTTGTCAGCGGTCGCCGACCGTCAGCCGCTGTTTCTCGATTCCCTGACCACGGGCGAGAGCCGCGGCCTGGCCGTGGCAACGGGGCTGGGACTGGACGCGCTTCAGCGCGACATCTTCCTCGATCACGTCAACACGCCGGCCGAGGTCACCGCCCGGCTCGACGAAGCCGAGGCGCTGGCCCGTTCGCGCGGCTGGGCGATTGCCATCGGCCATCCGCACGACACGACACTGGATGTGCTGGAAGCCTGGATCGCGGATGCGCGGGAACGGGGCGTGGAATTCGTCACCGTGACGACCTTATCCGACCAGATTGCCCGCACTGTCACACCGACGGCCGACGCCTCAGCCCTGCAGTGAGTCCTCGGCGGCGCGGAAGAGCGCGGCGGCCTTGTTGACGGTTTCCACCCGTTCCGATTCCGGATCGCTGTCGAGCACGACACCGGCACCGGCTTGGACGTGAATCCGTCCGTCCTTCACCACTGCCGTGCGCAGGGCGATACACGTATCCATGCCGCCATCGGCCGAGAAATAGCCCACTGCGCCGGAATAGATGCCGCGGCGATGCGGCTCCAGCTCGTCGATGATCTCCATCGCCCGCACTTTCGGCGCGCCGGACACGGTGCCGGCGGGGAAGCCTGCGAAGAGGGCCGAGACGGCGTCCTCGCCCTCGGCCAGATCGCCTTCGACATTCGAGACGATGTGCATGACGTGGCTGTAGCGCTCGACCGTCTCGCGCGAGGTGATGCGCACCGAACCGGGTTTGGCGACACGGCCCACATCATTGCGGCCCAGATCGAGCAGCATGAGGTGTTCGGCGCGTTCCTTCGGATCGGCCAGCATATCGGCCTCGAAAGCATCGTCCTCGGCCGGTGTCCTGCCGCGCGGCCGCGTGCCGGCTATCGGGCGGACCGTCACCGTGCCGTCGCGCAGCCGGACCAGGATTTCCGGGCTGGAGCCGACAATCTCGAAACCGTCGAAGCGGAAAAAGAACAGGAAGGGCGAGGGGTTCAGGCGCCGCAGCGAACGGTAGAGCCAGAAGGGATCGGCCGGATAATCGGCCGAGAAACGCTGGCTGGGCACGACCTGGAAGGCGTCGCCGGCGCGGATATAGCCGCGCGCGCGATCGACGGCTTCACGATAGGTGGCGTCGTCCTGGTTCGAGCTGCGCGGGCCAAGCTCGGCGTCCGGCCTCGCCATATCCGGCGTTGCGCCGGCGAGCGCATCGAGCGCCATCTGCATGCGTTCCACGGCGGCATCATAGGCTTCGCGGGCGGAATACTCGCCGGGGCGGACCGGGCTGTAGACCTGGATTTCCTGCTTCAGCGCATCGAACACGACCATGACACGCGGCCGCAGCAGACAGCTCTCGGGCAAGTCCAGCGGGTCCGGCGCGGCGTTTTCCGGCAGGCGTTCCAGATAGCGGACCATGTCATAGCCGACATAGCCGAACAGGCCGGAGGCCAGCGGCGGTGCGCCGTCGGGCAGGGGGCAGCGCGCATCCTCGATCACGCGCCGCAGCGCCTGCATGGGCGGCTCGTCGACGGGCGTGAATTCACGGCGCGCCACGGCGAGCCCGCGGGCTTCAGACACTTGCCCGTTGCGGCATTGCCAGATCAGGTCGGGATCGAGCCCGATCGCCGAATAGCGGCCACGCCAGGCGCCGCCCTCGACCGACTCCAGCAGGAAAGTGTCGACCCGGTTACGGGCGAGTTTCAGATAGGCGGCGACCGGCGTCAGCAGATCGTCCACACGCCGGGCCTGGAGTACCGCGGTTTCGCCGCGTTCAAACGCGGCGGCGACGGTTTCGAAGTCCGGCGAGACCGTCGCGCGTACGGTCATGGCTGGGTCGTCTGGTCTTGGCCGAGGGCGCGGGCAAAGAGCTGGCGGTCAACGGCGCCGTCATTCAGCCCGTATTCCTGCTGCAGGGCCTGCTGCAGCGCGATCAGCACGTCTTCGCCCATCTCGTTGGCGAGCTCTTCCTGCATCGTCGCCATCTCGCTTTCGGAGATCGTGCTCGTATCGGCCGGAATGATCTCATCCACGCGAACCAGCGCATAGCTGCCTGTGCCGGTCTGGACACTGTCCCAGACCCCCGGATCCAGGCTGAAGGCCCGGCTGACGACGTTGCGGCCGAAATTCGGAGCCGTGGCGCTGCGCGTCGTGGTCGTGCTCTCGGTGCGACCGCCGGTCGTCAGGGCGACGACGTCGAGCGGTTCGCCGGCCTGCAGCTGTTCCAGCGCCTCGTCGGCGCGGGCGGACAATTGCGTGTCGACCTGGATCTCGCGCCAGCGGGCTTCGGCAACATCGCGGACATCGTCGAGCGCACGCGGAGCCGACGGGATGATCTCGTCGACGCGCACGGTGAAATAGTCGGTCTCGTTGTATTGCTCGAGATCAATGGCAAAGCCCTGGGACTGCTCGAACGCAGTCGCCAGGATATCGGGACCCAGCTCGGTATAGCGCTGCATGTCGATTGCCAGGCTCTGGTCACGGCCATACCGGTCAAGCGGGGCATAGACCTCGATCGGGGTGCCTGACTGGGCGGCGGCCTGCTCCAGTGTTGCGCCGCTGGCGCGCGCTTCCTCGAAGGCGGCGATCTGGTCGTAGAGCGCGTCCAGCGCGTCGGCACGGGCGGCGTCCTCGCGCAGCTGTGGCAACTGTTCCTCGAAGGTCGGAAGCTGCGCGTCTTCCGACATCGTCACCAGAACGGCATTCCAGCCGAACCGGCCCTCAACGGCGGCTGCCGCACCCTCGCTCATACCGAATACGGCCTCGGCGACCTGGCTGTCGGGCACTTCATAGGCCTCGACTTCTTCCAGCTCGACCGGCTCGCCCAGGCCCATGTCGGCGGCGATGGCTGCGGCGGTCTCGCCGGATTCGAGGCGCGATGCGACGGTTTGCGCGGTGGTTTCGTCGGCAGCGGTCAGCTGAACAAAGGAACGGCGGGCCGGCGTGCCCAGCTGGCCGGTCTCGACCTGGTAGTCATAGGTCTCGCGCAGCATCGTCTCGTCGATCTCGATGTCACGCAGGAAGTCCGCCAGCCGGAAGCGGACCAGGGTGATGGCGCGGAATTCCGGTGCGGTGAAGAGCGGAAGGCCGTTGCGGTCCGTCATGTCCTGGTTGCTGGCGATGAAGCTTTCCAGCTGTTCCTCGGTAGGGTCCTCGATCTCGTCAGCCGTCGAGGCATCCAGCAGCAACGCCGTGATCTGTCGGCGTTCGCGGCGCACTTCATAGCGAGTCTCTGCAAGAAATTCCGGCGCCGGAACCGATCCGGCGAGGGCAAAGATCAGCTGCTGGCGCAGAAGATCGCCTTCCAGCTCGGAGCGGAATTGCGCTTCGGTCATACCGTTATTCTGCAGTACGCTGATCATGGTGTTGTAGTCGAACCGGTCGGTAACCGGGTTGCGGAAGGCTGTCTGGCGCGCCGCCTCGTCAACCAGCGCGTCCGGTGAGATGGCGAGACCGAGCTCGCTCGCTTTCGCTTCCAGCGCCGCGAAGGTCGTCAGGCGCTGCAGCACCTGTTCGCCCAGGCCGAATTCCAGGGCCTGTTCGCGGGTGATTTCGGGGTTTTCCGTCTGGACGCGTTGCAGTTCGCGTTCGAAGGCCTGTGCAACCTGGCGCACCGAAACCTGCTGATTGCCGGCGACCACGACCGCAGTCCCGCTGCCGGTGAAGATGCCGCCCACGCCTGTAAATGCAAAGGCGAGCACGATGAGAAGGATGATCACCAGGGCAAACGGCGATTTGGCGAAGGACCGGAATAGGGTCAGCATGGTCAGCAGGGCCTCAGATCAATGTCGGGCGGAAGGTAACGGGGCGGATTCGCGGTCGCAAGCGCCAGTCGCGGTTGCAGCACTTGCAGCGCAGCCATCGGGCGCAGGCGCGGTTATTGCCCCGGACGCCGGAGCCGACTAATCCTCGGCGGGCTCGGGGGGAGCTAGGGACAGGCACGGGAGGGGTTATGCCGAGACAGAAATTGATCGCCGGCAACTGGAAGATGAACGGTCTGGCGGCCGATCTGGATTTTCTCGACGCGATCGGGCCGGCCGCAGCGGCTGTGGATGCCGAGGTGCTGATCTGCCCGCCGGCGACGCTGCTGGCGGAGGCCGCGCGCAGGGCCGCCGCGCACGGGATCAGGGTGGGCGGACAGGACTGCCATGCTGCCGCATCGGGCGCCCATACCGGTGACATTTCTGCCTTGATGCTGCGCGATGTCGGTGCCAGCCATGTGATTGTCGGCCATTCAGAGCGTCGTTGCGATCATGGCGAGGGCGACAGCATTGTACGCGGCAAGGCCGTCGCGGCGCTTGAGGCCGGTCTGGTGCCCGTTATCTGCGTCGGCGAGACCCGGGCAGAGCGTGAAGCCGGCCGGGAGGAGACCGTGATTGCGGCACAGCTCGCCGGATCCCTGCCGGAAAACCCGGACCAGCGGGAATTGGTCATAGCTTATGAGCCGGTCTGGGCGATCGGTACCGGGTTGACGGCGCAGGCGGAGGATGTCCAGGCCATGCACGCCTTCATCCGGAGCCGGCTGCCCGACCCCGCCAACACACGGATTTTGTATGGCGGGTCGGTAAAGCCGGACAATGCGCCGACGCTGCTCGAATTGCCGGACGTCGATGGCGCCCTGGTGGGGGGAGCGTCCCTGAAAGCCGATGATTTTATACCGATTATCAAAGCCGGCTGTCGCGAATCACAACTATTCCGGTAAGCGGATCGAAACTTCTTTCTGCGCAGTGTTCCGGTTCGATGACACCTGTCCGCCGAACCGGGAGCTTCTCAGCGCATGGCCGAAACCGACTACGCCCGAGCATCCGTCCTGCTTTTTGACCCGGTTCATGTGAACCAGCGGACGACGCGTTATGCCCTGTTCGAAATCGGCTTCCGGCAGATCGAGTGCGTATCCTCGCTGCGGGAGTTCAAGTCGACGCTGGCGGAGACGGCACCCGCGCTCGTGGTGGCTGAGACCAGCGCGACAGATACCGACATTTTCAATCTCGTGCGCTCCGTGCGCCGCGGCGATCTGGGTAATAACCCGTTTTCCGTCATGCTGCTGACCACCTGGAGCCGCGATACCTCCCATATCCGCAAGGCCATCGAGTGCGGCGCCGACGATGTGATCGTGCGGCCCTTCTCCACCATGTTTGCCGAAGAGCGGGTCAAGACGTTGATCAAGAACCGCAAGGAATTCATCGTCACCAGCGACTATATCGGCCCCGACCGCCGCAAGGATACCGAGCGTTCCTCGGATGCACCGCCGCTTAAAGTCCCCAATTTCCTGCAGGCGACCGTAGAGAATGACCACGAGGCGTTGAACAACGCCAATCAGTGGATCCGCGAAGCGCGCGAGACGGTTACGGCCGAGCGCCTGCGCCGGCTGGCGATGCGTATCGTGATCACAGTCGAACTTCAGATGTCCAAGGCGAGTGGCGGCGGCAATCCACCGGTCCGGCTGGATGTGGCGGATCTCGGCCGCTCGGCCCGCGAGCTCAAAGCCCAGCTTATCAAGGCAAATCGACGCGAGGCTGCCGAGGTCGCCGAAGCTCTGCTCGACCAGATCCGGGCCCTGGGCGACGGTTCCAGCGTGCCGGCGAGTTCATTGCGCCTGATCAAGGAATTGTCGATGGGCGCCTACGCTGCCTTTGCCAACGGCGAGACGCTCGAGCGTTCGAAAGACGAGATCGGCCGCACCGTCACCAATCTGCGCAAACGGCTCCAGGCCAAGGCGGATCTGGCCCAGCGCCGGGCCGAACTGGCCGCCGAGCAGGCTGCGGCGTCTGGCGGGACTGACACCGCAACCGCAGACGATGCTGGCCAAGACCAGAACGCTGGTATAAAACGCGCCGCCATGTAGCCGGGCTTGGGTTCGCCGATGTGCGGGCCCATGCGCATCCGGGCGCTAGGCATTTGTGCAGCAAGCACGTGCGTCTAGGGTCCGGCCGGCAGGTTCCGAAGCGACGGCGGTATTCATGACGACAGTGCTCCTGATCATCCAGCTCCTGGTTGCGGCCGGTCTTGTGGGCGTGATCCTGATGCAGCGTTCCGAAGGCGGAGCCCTGGGAATCGGCGGGGGCGGCGGCATGATGTCCAGCCGCGGGGCTGCCAATGTGCTGACACGCACGACCATGCTGCTCGGCGCGGTGTTCATTGCCAACTCTATCCTGCTGGCCGTTGTTGCCAGCGTCGATGCGGACGGCCGCAGCGTATTCGACCGCACGGTCGACCAGAACCCGGCCATCGGTGTTCTCGACGAGGAAGAAGAGCCGGGCACAGGGGTTCCGACCGACGGCTAGACCGCGGCTTCCACGCTTTTCACACCAAATCTTGCAGTCGCGTCTTTCGGGGCGTCCGAATCTCGGATAATCAGACGGCCCATGCCGCGATATATTTTCATCACCGGCGGCGTGGTCTCCTCCCTTGGAAAAGGCCTCGCTTCAGCCGCTATCGGAGCCTTGCTCCAGGCGCGTGGATACAAGGTCCGCCTGCGCAAGCTCGATCCCTATCTGAATGTCGACCCGGGCACGATGTCGCCCTACCAGCACGGCGAATGCTACGTCACCGATGACGGGGCGGAGACCGATCTGGATCTGGGCCATTACGAGCGCTTCACCGGCGTTCCGGCGAGCCAGGCCGACAATATCACCACGGGCCGGATCTATTCCCGCATCATCGAGCGCGAGCGCCGCGGCGACTATCTCGGCGCGACAGTGCAGGTGATTCCGCACGTCACCGACCAGATCAAGCAATTCGTCCTCTCCGATGCCGGCGATGTGGATTTCGTGCTGTGCGAGATCGGCGGCACGGTCGGCGATATCGAGGGGTTGCCCTTCTTCGAGGCGATTCGCCAGCTCGGCCAGGAGCTGGGCGAGGGCAATGCGGTCTTCCTGCACGTCACGCTGCTGCCCTTTATCAAGGTCGCCGGCGAGATGAAGACCAAGCCGACCCAGCACTCGGTGAAGGAGTTGCGCTCGATCGGTATCCAGCCGGACATCCTTCTGTGCCGCTGCGAAATCCCGATCCCGCCAGGCGACAAGCGCAAGATCGCACTGTTCTGCAATGTCCGCGAAAGCGCCGTGATCGAGGGGCGCGACGCCGCCTCGTTGTACGACGTGCCGATGGAATACCATCGCCAGGGCCTGGACACGGAAATCCTGCACCGTTTCGGTATTGACGATGCTCCGGCGCCGGACATGTCGCGCTGGGAGGCGATTTCCCACACCATCCACAATCCTGACGGGGAAGTGACGATCGGCGTGGTTGGCAAGTATGTCGGTCTGCTGGATGCCTACAAATCCCTCATCGAGGCGCTCAACCATGGCGGCATCGCCAATGGTGTGAAGGTGCGCCTGAAATGGCTCGACTCGGAGCAGTTCGAGAAAGACGACCCGTTCGAACCGCTGGAAGACGTGCACGGTGTGCTCGTGCCCGGCGGGTTCGGCGAACGGGGCGTGGAAGGCAAGATCGCCGCGGCCAAGTTCGCCCGCGAACGCAAGGTGCCCTTCTTCGGCATCTGCTACGGCATGCAGATGGCGGTGCTGGAAGCCGCCCGTAACCTCGCCGGTGTGACCGACGCTGTATCCTCGGAGTTCTCGAGCGAAGGCGAGCCTGTGGTCGGTCTGCTCACCGAGTGGACACGCGGCAACGAGGTCGAGACCCGTTCGGCCGAGGGCGATATGGGCGGTACGATGCGCCTGGGCGCCTACCCGGCCGTCCTCAAGGAAGGCAGCCGGGTCCGCGAGATCTATGGCGCTGCCCATATCGAGGAGCGCCATCGGCACCGCTATGAGGTAAATGTGGCCTGGAAGGAGAGGCTGGAGGCTTGCGGGCTGACTTTCTCCGGCCTGTCACCTGATGGCATCCTGCCGGAGATCGTCGAGATCGAGGATCACCCTTGGTTCGTCGGCGTACAGTTTCACCCGGAACTGAAATCGCGCCCCTTCGAACCGCACCCGCTGTTTGCCAGCTTCATTGCTGCAGCGCTGCATCAGAGCCGCATGGTGTAGCAGGCCCTTCATCCTGCCCCTTGATGGGGCAGGGGGACCGCGCCGCAGGCGTGGTGGATGGGGTGGGGGCTGGGTCTTTGCGTTTTTGCACCTAAAAGACCGCCACCGGGATTCACTCCTTCCGACCCGGGGCTGCGCGCCGGCCCACCTTCCCCATCAAGGGGAAGGATGAGACAACGTCACCTCAGCCATTTCGGAGACCTCGATGTCCGATCTCGTCCTGACGACTTATGACTGGGTGCCGGAAACGCCGCGCGGGCACGTGCGTGACTTGCGAATCCGCTGGGCGCTGGAGGAGGCGGGGCTGCCTTATCGGGTCGAGAGCACGCCGTTCCACGACAGGGGCGAGGCTCACTACGCCAACCAGCCTTTCGGCCAGGTGCCCTGGCTGACCGATGGCGGGGCTCCGATTTTCGAGAGCGGAGCGATTCTGCTCTATCTCGCCGAGCGCAGCGAGACGTTGATGCCCGCCGACCCTGACGGCCGGACCGAGACGATCGAATGGCTGATCGCGGGGCTCAACTCGATCGAGATGGCCAGCGTGCCCTGGTCGATCTTCAAATTCATGGGCGATACCGAAGAGACGCCGGGCCGGCAGGCGCTCGATGCGTGGGTGGCGTCGCGGATGGAACATCTAGAACGTGTTCTGAAAGGCCGGGAATGGCTGGCGGCCGGGCGTTTCACCATTGCCGATATACTGATGGTGGATGCGTTACGTCTGGTCGACCGCTTCGGTGCGCTGGCCGATCACCCGGCCTGCCGGGCCTATATTGCCCGTGCGACGGCCCGTCCGGCCTTCATCAAGGCCCATGCCGACCAGATGGCCCATTTTGCCAAGGCGGATTGATCCTCGCCAATCTCACTTTCCCCGGCCTTGTGCCGGCAACTGTGTTTATGGTGCGTATGGCTTTTGGTCTCTGAGCATAGCGTTGAGGGTGACGAGGAGTTTTCGGGCGACGGCGATGAGGGCGAGTTTCTTGGGTTTT